>DGPN01000063.1 GCA_002390455.1 Flavobacteriaceae bacterium UBA4439
TCTGCGAACAATCTACCCATAACAAGTAGTTCTGAAGATATTTTTGAGATTACAGGATCATTAGAAGCCGAAAATTCAAACTCAAAAAGTCTAACTGTACTGTTTGATGTTACATCATTAGGTGGAGGAAGTAGTACAATCTCAATTAATGGCGATATCGCTACAATTAACGGTGATTTGGGGTCTGTTACCTACAATCAGATACTTGACTTAAATGCTAATAATCGTAATGTTCATACTATAGTTTTGGAAGACGTACCGGGCTCCGTGAATGATGAAGTAAATGTAGAAACCGGAAGGCTTATCAGAGAGGCTGGTTATACAACAGAATTAAAAAGTGACAGTGAGGTTTTCTCAGGAGGAGTTGATTTGTTCTGCTCAGGAGTAAAAAGAATTATTGCAGATGGAGCAACAATTGGTGTTCATTCTTGGTGTTGTGGATCAAATGGAGAGCAAGCCTCAGATATTCCTGAAAACGACAGTCAGCACAATATTCAAATCAACTACTTTAATGAAATGCTTGGAGAGCCAAATGGTAGAAATTTTTACTTTTTCACCATTAACGCAGCTTCTTTTAATGATATTTACTACATGACAAATTCAGAAATTGAACAATATCAATTGGCTACAGAATAGTCACTCAAATAAACTATTGTAAATCTCTGCTTCGGTATTAATAAACAATTATCAACTCGATAACCAATAGGGATAAGCACAGTAGGATTGAAAATACATCATCTAAACGATTTTTAGATCAACATACCTATCGTAAGCCTTAAGTCCATTTAATCCTGTACTAGACTTAGAGGGGGGCAATGAGCTTTGGGTCGCAGTAGTATTTCTTATTGAAAAGGCAGTGATTTTATCAATAGACAAATCCTCTCTTTGGATGGAGGCATGCTTGCGACCAATGACAAACCCTCAAACGAGTAATTATTTTCTTTCCTTTATAGTTTTACGCCCTCTTGCGCTCGGTAATCCTAACCGTTGTCGCTTTCTCAATAATTCAAAAACCCCACTCCAATAAACATTAATAAATATAGTAAGTATTCTGTCTAAGTCCCTATCCCCATTGACTTTAGTAAAAAAAACTCCTTTTGTTTTTGTGCGATAAACCACTACCTTTGATTGACTCAAATCATACTACTGCCATAAAAGACCTATGGACTCTTTTTTTATTATTTGCGGATTGATTTCAATAATTGTAACTCTAATATGGTTGAATTAAAATCCTGCGGGTTACACGTATAGCCACAATTACGGTGGATTAGAATACGTTAATCCACTCTAAATTGCTTAGTTATGTGCCAAACCAAAAGTTGGCACTTTAATTCCGAAATTTTTCATAGACTATCCGACTAATAAACACTTGTAGAAAACATATTTTTTAATTACTTTTGACGTTAGTAACGTTACACAGGAGTATGATTGTATCGTTTGGTTCAAAAGAAACCGAAAGGATTTGGAACGGGATCCGAGTTAAAAAAATTCCGTTTGAAATTCAGAACCTTGGACGTCGAAAATTGAGAATGATGCACAACTCACAGGACGTTAACGATTTGCGAATTCCACCCTCTAACCGTCTTGAAAAACTGACAGGAAATTTAAATGAATTTTATAGCATAAGAATCAATAAGCAATGGCGAATAATTTTTCAATGGGACAAGGGAAACGCAAGAGAAGTTGAAATAATCGATTATCATTAAATAGACTGATATGGAAAAACTGAATAACATTCACCCCGGAGAAATTCTACTTTTCGAGTTTCTTAAGCCCTTGGGGATAAGTGCATATCGACTTTCAAAGGATTTAAAAATTCCACAGACAAGAATTTCAGAAATCGTAAAAGGAAAACGCAGAATAACAGCGGATACAGCCTTACGATTGAGTAAATATTTTGGGAATTCTACCAAATTCTGGCTTGGACTTCAAGACGATTTTGACATTGAAGAGGAAAAAGAATCTAAAAAGTCGGAACTAAACGAAATAAAACATTACGCAAGTAATAAGGTTGCCTAGGGATGGCTAAAAGTAATTGTTTGCCTGCCTGTGGGCTGAAGTTCCGGCCTATTTCTCAATATTAAAACCCCTCTCATCATTGTCCTAATAAAGAATACACTCTTTTGTAGATTAAATATAAATCAATGCTTTAGGGATACCCAATTCTTACTACTGCTATTAAAGACCTATGGACTCTTTTTTATATTACTGCTGTTGATTTATGGGTGGATGATTCCACAGGTCTTCTTATTCAGCGACAGAAAACCGATAAATACTTTGGGTCTGATAGGTTTCCCCTGGTTGTAAAATGGTATTGGGAAAATTATCTTGGTTGGGGGAATCGGGATAATGCTGGGTTTCCAAAGCAAAAGAGCCACGGTAATCAAAGGGATTTCCATATTTTCCAATATCACCGCCATCCATAAAATTACCGCCATAAAACTGGATACCAGGTTCTTCCGTATAAACATCCATTTGTCTCCCGCTTTTAGGATCGACCACCCTTGCCGCCAAATCCAAATTGCCTTCAGCGACTTTGTTGAGCACAAAATTGTGGTCATAGCCCCCTCCATAACGGAGTTGGGTATCAGTAGCTTGTTGATTCAAATCTTGGCCAATGGTCTTGGCCCTTCTAAAGTCAAAAGGACTTCCCTCCACCGATCTTATTTCTCCCAAGGGAATCAGCCCCTCATCAACGGGGGTAAAGTGATCGGCATTGAGCATTAACAAATGATCGTTGATACTGCCCTTGGCCTGTCCCGCCAAATTAAAAAAAGCGTGGTTGGTCAGGTTGATGGGTGTGGCTTTGTCTGTGGTGGCTTTATAAGCTATAAGCAATTCGTTTTTGTCATTGATGGCATAAGTCACCTCAACACTCAGATTGCCGGGATACCCCATTTCTCCATCTTTGGATAGATAAGTCATTACAATCGAATTGTCATCGGCAGAGACCACCTCCCATACTTGATTGTGAAACCCTTCTGGTCCACCGTGGAGATGATTTTCATTGTTGTTGATAGGCAGTTGATAGGAGGTACCGTCCAATTCAAAATTTCCTTTGGCAATGCGGTTGCCATATCTTCCAATGATACACCCGTGAAAGGGAGTTTTGGCTTTTTGATAATCCGCAATACTTTTAAAACCCAAGACCACATCGCCCATAATACCCTGTTTGTCGGGGCTAAGAAGGCTGACGATTCTAGCACCGTAATTGGTGATATAAACTTCGATCTGCTCGTTTTTAAGGAGGTACAAGTCGGTTTTTTTTCCACCTATTTCGGTCTGGAAATCACTGGTTTTTAGCACGAATTCTTGTTTTTTAGGTTGCTCGCAAAACACAAAACTGAGCAAAAGGATTACTAAAACTACTTTTTTTAGGATCATAATATTGGATTATTCTTTATATAACTTACTGTGTAATTCATTAAGGGTTTCTATCGGTATTTTGATCACCTCCCGATCATAGGTTATCAGTCCGTTGATCTCGCCCTCCACATCGGTGGTCTGGGTATAAACCGCCGCAGATACTCCATTTTTTTGTTTCATATTTACAATTTGCTCGAATTTATAAATATAATTTTTAAGCAAGTCCTCAGCATTGTAATAGGTCTGATATCCCCAATTTCTCATTTCTGGATTCCAAAGGTTTTCTTGGATGGGATAACCGATTCCGCCAAACTCTCCAATCACAGTGGCACGGTCAAGAGCAGTGGGAGGCACATTTAAATCGACTTGATAGGTATGAATGTCATAAATGTCACCACAGGGGCGTAGGGTCCAACCACTGGTGGGATTGACCAGTCGGTCAGGATCCAATTGTTTTACATAATCGCTAATCCTACAAGTGTCGTATTGTCCCCAACCTTCGTTAAAAGGCACCCACATCACGATACTGGGCGCATTGAAATGTAGATCGACCATGCGGCGGAGTTCGAATTCAAATTGAGTGGCATCCTCTGAGCTTCTCTGGAGATCTGCTTCTTCTTTTTTTATTCTTTCCAAAGGATTGTAGATGCGATCCTTTCGCTTGTTTTTTTCCATTTCCTCGGCAGTTTTCAATGCCAATCTGTTGTAGGAAGGCATGTCTTGCCAAACCATAATTCCCAGTTGGTCGCAATGATAGTACCAGCGATCGGGTTCGATTTTTACGTGCTTTCGGATCATATTAAAGCCCATAGCTTTGGTCATTTCAATGTCGTAGCGCATGGCTTCATCCGAAGGTGGGGTCAGAAGTCCATCGGGCCACCAACCTTGATCTAAAGGGCCATAATGAAAAAGCGGGGCATTGTTCAAAAAGAGATATTTGACTCCCTTGTGATCCCCCAAACTGATTTTTCGCATGCCGAAATAACTTTCCACTCGGTCGATTACCATTCCAGAGGGATTGACCAAATGCATTTTCACATCGTACAAATGGGGGTGGTCGGGAGACCACAATTGGGCATTGTCAATTTTTAATTCTACAGGAGTATTGGGTTGCGTTATTCCCGAAGTCACTTTTTTATCATCGAAAAAAACATCTATTGCAACTTGGTATCCGTCGATCAAAGTGACATTACTGATCGGGATAAGGCGTACTGTGCTGTTGTCAATATCGGTGGTTGTCTTGACTTGATTTATATAGGCTTCTGGCGAAACCGCTTCTAACCAAACCGTTTGCCATATTCCGCTAACGGGAGTATAGTAGATACCACTGGAATTGATTTGTTGTTTTCCGCGGGGCTGAGAACTGAAGTTGGTAGCGTCCTCAACGGCCAAGACGATTTTTTGTTGTCCTTTGGATTTTAGATAGGGGGTAATGTTAAATGAAAAGCGGTCAAAACCGCCCTTGTGTGTCCCTACCAAAATGTCGTTTACCCAAACAGCGCATTTGTAATCTACCGCTTCAAAATGAAGGATTACATCTTTTTCCTTCCAGTTTTCCGAAAGCATAAAATTTCTTTTATACCACATTTTATCCTCGGGATGGATATTTTTCCCCACGCCCGACAAAGACGATTCAAAACTAAAGGGAACCAAAATTTTTCCCTGAAATCGTTTGGGTTGGATTTGATTGGTTTTTAAAATGGCGTAATCCCAAAGTCCGTTGAGGTTTTTCCATTGGGCTCTTTCAAATTGGGGACGAGGATACTCTTGCCAAACGTTTTCAGGATTTACCTTTTTGGCCCATTGGCTCATGATTTTCCCTTCGACTGCTTTCCAATTTTGGGCTTGGACAAATGATGCAGACAATAGGATAAATAAAAACAATTTATTATTCATAATAAGATTTTTTTATCATTGGTAAGATATAAAATATGTTTTAATTTTAATTTTGTGATGCTTACGATCTCAAATCATTTATCAATCTTTTTTTAAAAATTTCTATATTGTAGTAATTAAGAAAATCCCTTGGAAATATTTGAACCTTTTTGGAATGAAATTGTCATTTTTTTTGGCATTAGAAATTTTTTCCAAATCCTCAACAGCGGTGACTTCGCATCTTTTTTAACCTATGATGGTATAGTGGCCATCATTCAGCCCATTCTGCCCCTGCTTTTGGTCTTGGAACTTGTAATGGGGATGGTTCATAAAAACCCGCAAACCAAAGTTTATCAGACCATCTTTTTGATCTATGTATTCAATCGTTTTTTAGGTCGATTTATCGCTATTGCTATGACCACCATTAGTATAGGATTATTTCAAAAATATGCTCCTTTTCAAACCACTATGACTTGGTATTGGTTCATCTATGCATATATCGTGTGGGAATTCGCCCATTTTATTTACCACTATTTGGGTCATAAGGTGCGACTGTTTTGGTGTTTACACGCCACTCATCATACCCCCGAGCAAATGAATTTGAGTGTGGCCCATGCCCATTTCTTTTTGGAAGCCCCTTACGCCGATGTCATTCGGACAACGGTTTGTATTCTCTTGGGCGTTCACCCCGCCCTTTTGTTTGTCATCATGTTTGTGGACGGTACTTATGGTACATTCATTCATGTCGGAGAAAATCTGATGAAGAACACAAGGATGGGTTTTCTCAACAAATTCATTTTGACTCCCTCCCATCACAGGGTTCACCATGCTCGAAATCCACTGTATATTGATACCAATTATTGCAATCTACTCAACATTTGGGATAGAATATTTAAAACTTATCAAGAGGAGCAGAAAGACATAGATATTGAGTACGGCATTACACGAAAAATCAATACGGGCAATTTTATCGATGTCTATTTTGGAGAGTTTATCGCGCTCTTCAAAGATGTTGTCAAGGCTCCTGGTCTTTACAATAAATTGGCTTATATTTTTTTCCCTCCGGGTTGGGATCATACAGGAAATCACAGGACGGCCAAAATGATTCGCGATGAATACATTGATCAAATTCAAAAACATTAACCATCAAACCATTAAATTACAGAATAATGAATAAGATAATTTATCTCTTAGTTTTTATAACCACTCTAATATCCGCTCAAAATAATGATGCTGAAATTTTTAACGGCTCCAACCTTGATGGTTGGGTGAATTATGTTGGAGGGAAATTCTACGTTGAAGACGAATGTATTGTAGCAGAGTCCATAATGGGTATACCCAATACCTTTTTACATACCGAAAGAAAATATCAAAACTTTGAATTGGAGTTTGATGTCAAACTGGATACTGTTTTGAACTCAGGTGTTCAGATTCGAAGCAATATCTACGAAAAGGATACCCAAACCATTCGATGGGGCGGACGCTTTGATGAAAATGGAGAGAAGATGATAATTCACAAAAAAAGACTTGTTGGAAGATTTTGGGGCTATCAAATTGAAATCGATCCTACTTCCAGAGCATGGAGTGGAGCCATATACGAAGAGGCGGGGAGAGGGTTCCTACACACACCGGGGATCAACGAAGAGGTTAAATTGGCTTTTAAACCTTTGGAGTGGAATCACTTTAAGGTTAGGGTCAAAGACAACCACATCCAGTCCTGGGTCAATGGTGTAATGGTAGGTAACGTCTATGACGATCTGACCGATAATGGATACATTGCTTTGCAGCTTCATGGAATTGGGAAGAATAAGCTTAAAGCCAACAAAAAAATTCGCTGGAAGAACCTAAGCCTAAAAGCGCTTTAATGATTTTAAGAAGCCAACTGTTTATCAGTTTGAGCCTAATACTGCTTTGTTTTGTTTCGAGCTGTGAGAAAAATAATAGATCAGACCAATGTTTGGGATCTGTCAAGAAAATCCCTTGTACCAAAGAATATAAACCCGTTTGTGGTTGTGACGGAATCACTTATGGAAATGATTGTATGGCCGAAGCCTCTGGTGTAAAATCATGGACTGAAGGAAGTTGTGAGGAAGAGTAAATTTTTAATTAAATTTATGATGGAATTTCATAAATCTTAAAATGAAGAAAGAGAGAAGGCTAATGTTGATATTGGGGGTGATGCTTTCTATAGGGATCGTCCTTTTTATTATAATGAAACCTAATCACCAAGTTGATTTTGCCACTGAAGTCAAACCAATCCTCAATAAACATTGTATTTCTTGTCATGGGGGCGTAAAGAAAAACGCAGGTTTTAGTGTTTTGTTTGAATCTGAAGCCATGGGAGTAACCGAGTCAGGAAAACCCGCCATTATTCGAGGAAGTGCTCGAAAGAGTGAGTTGATCCAACGATTGCACTATTCCGATCCCGAGTTGCGAATGCCTTACCAAAAGACCCCTTTGTCGGCAGAGGAAATTAAAACCCTTACCGATTGGATAGACCAAGGTGCTAAATGGGGAACCCATTGGGCTTATCTCCCTGTTGAAAAAACCGAATTACCACAAGTAGCCACAGTTTTTGAAGAAAAAGACTTTATCACCAACCCCATTGATCATTTTATAGCTGCCAGAATGGAGGAAAAGAACCTTTCACCCAATTCTCCTGCACCAAAAAACATCATCGCCAGAAGATTAACCTTCGACATCACGGGCTTGCCTCCTGATCCAAATCTTTTTCAAAGTTTTGTCAGCGGAGAGATCACTTATGAAAACTATGTAGATAGTTTGTTCACTGAAAGTTCATATGGTGAAAAATGGGTCAGTTGGTGGTTGGATTTGGCCCGCTATGCCGATACCATGGGTTTTGAAAAAGATCCAGGAAGAACCATTTGGCATTATCGGGACTGGGTGATCAAGGCGTTGAATCGCGATTTACCTTATGACCAATTTACCATCGAACAATTGGCCGGGGATCTTTTGCCCGAACCATCTGCCGATCAAATTATTGCCACTGCTTTCCATCGCAATACCATGAACAATGATGAAGGAGGAACCGATGACGAAGAGTATAGAGTCGCTGCTGTCATCGACAGGGTAAATACCACTTTCGATGTATGGCAAAGTACCACCATGAGTTGTGTACAGTGTCACAGTCATCCCTACGATCCTTTCAGACACAAGGAGTATTATAATGTCATGGCTTTTTTTAACAACACCCGCGATGAAGACATTTCCGACGAATCGCCCAACTTGATTGATTATAAGCCGAAGGAACGTCAAAAAATCAATACTGTTTTGGATTGGGTATCTACACATGCGGATGCAAAACAAAGAAAGCTTTTCAAGGACTTTATCCTGTTTAAACAGCCCAACTATGCTGCTCATCATTTCGAAGTCTTAGACAATGCCTTTGTTTCTGGTCCAAGTTTTGGACTGAGAAATAACGGTGCCGTTTTTGTCAAAAATATAAATCCATTGGGTTACCAAAAGCTATATATGAAGTATGTTGGTAATTCCAATCGTGCCACATTGGTCTTTCGAAAAAACGGGATCAATGGTAAAATCATTGGAAAATTTAAGGTTTCTAAAAAGGGTAAAAACTTTTATGGAGATCGTCAAGGGCAGATCATTACCTCCATTGATATCAGTAAAGAAACAGAAGCATTTGATTTATATGTTCAACTTCAGACCGAAGACGATACCTTTAAAAAAGAACATGTACTCATCCATTGGATTGCCTTTATGCCCCAACTTCCTGGCAAAGGAAATCCTGGTTTTACTAAGGTTAGTAAAGATTTAAATGAAGCGTTGAACTTCAAGGGAGATCTTACCCCTGTAATGGTCGAAAATCCCGATCATATGAAAAGAAAAACCCATGTTTTTGATCGGGGCAATTGGATGGTCAAAAAGGAGGAAGTTCAACCCGGAGTTCCCCAAACGCTCAATCCATGGCAAGAGCGATGGGAAAACAATCGTTTGGGTTTTGCGCAGTGGTTGGTAGATGAGAAAAATCCATTGACCGCCCGAACCTTGGTGAATCGTGTTTGGTATCAGGTTTTTGGTAAAGGATTGGTGTCCACTCTGGAGGATATGGGAACCATGGCAGACCCACCATCTCACCCTGCACTTTTAGATTGGCTTTCTTATGAGTTTATGCATTCGATGAATTGGAGTTTAAAAACTTTAATCAAAAAAATGGTGATGTCTGCTACCTATCGGCAGAGTTCTAAAATAACTTCTGAAAAACTAGCATTAGATGCCAATAATTTATTCTATTCCAGAGGCCCTCGTTTAAGACTTACTGCAGAGGAAATCAGAGATCAAGCTCTGTCGGTTTCTGGTCTGTTGAGTGAAAAAATGTATGGACCGGGGGTGATGCCTCCTCAACCCAATGGCATTTGGGAGCACAAATACTTGGGTAACCTATGGAAAACAAGCGTAGGGGAGGACCGATACAGAAGAGGAGTCTATACCTATCTAAAACGAACCAGTCCTTATCCATCCATGATTACTTTCGATGCAGGAAGCCGAGAAGTTTGCTTGGTCAAGCGGTCTCCTACCAATACCCCCCTTCAGGCATTGGTGACCATGAATGATCCTGTGTATCTTGAAGCGGCAATGGAATTCGCCAAATCTCACAACGATAAAGAAGCCAAAGATGCGATCAAAGAAATGTATCAAAAAGCCACCTTTAGAGAGGTTGATGAAGCCAAACTTAATACCCTTTTGAGTTTGTATGAAGAAGCGAATAAAACCTTTCAAAATGACCCTGAGCAATTGAAAGATTTCTTTGGATTGAAAGTTACTATAGATAACAATACTGCTTCTCTTGCAGTGGTTGCGAATGCCATTATGAACTTAGATGAATTTTTAACCCATGGATAAGATCAAAAAACTATTAGCGGAGCAGAGAGCTCTTAAGGCTCAGTTCAACAGCAGAAGGCACTTCCTTAAAGATTGTACTTTGGGCTTAGGGGGATTGGCTTTGGGCGGTTTTTTAAATTCTTGTTCAAACAGCATTCCAAAAATTCCTGCCTATACCACAGACAGATCATTGAATCCTATGGCAGCTATGCCAGCGCCTTATCTCCCCAAAGTTAAAAGTGTCATTTACCTCCATATGGTGGGAGCACCTTCCCAATTGGAATTATTCGATTACAAGCCAGAGTTGGCCAAACTTCACAACAAACCCTGTCCTGCTTCTTTACTGGATAGCAAAAAATTTGCTTTTATTCAAGGGGTTCCCAACATGCTGGGCCCACAAGCAACTTTCAAACAGGAAGGCGAAACGGGAAATTGGGTTTCAAACCACCTGCCGCACTTTAAAAAGGTAATCGATGAGGTGGCTTTTCTTAAGGCGGTTCATACTGATCAATTCAATCATGGCCCCGCTCAAATGCTGATGCACACGGGTAGTCCTCGAAATGGTCGACCCAGTATGGGATCATGGGTAACATACGGTTTGGGTTCTGAAAACAACAATCTGCCGGGCTTTGTGGTACTTACTTCGGGAGGAACACCCGATGCAGGAAAAAGTGTATGGGGGAGTGGATTCTTACCTTCCGTATATCAAGGAGTACAATGTCGATCCAAAGGAGATCCTGTGCTTTATCTCAAAGACCCCAAAGGAGTTTCCAGAAATTTGAAAAAGAAAATCTTGGAGTCCATCAACGAAATCAACCTTAAGGAATATCAAAACTTTGGAGATCCCGAGGTCTTGACCCGAATCAATCAATATGAGATGGCGTACCGTATGCAGGTATCTGTTCCTAAAGTAATGGACATAGACAAAGAACCCGATGCCATTAAGGAAATGTATGGCGTTCAACCGGGTAAAGAAGCTTTTGCCAACAATTGCCTTTTGGCCCGAAAAATGGTTGAACAAGGCGTTAGATTTGTACAACTATACGATTGGGGTTGGGATTCCCACGGTGCCAGCCCAGGAGGGGCCTTAGACTCAGGTTTCTTAAGAAAATGTAAAGAAACCGATCGTCCCATAGCAGCATTAATCCTTGACCTCAAACAAAGAGGTTTGCTCGATGAAACCCTCATCGTTTGGGGTGGTGAGTTTGGTCGAACCCCCATGTGGGAAAACCGTTTAGGAATTCAAAATTCCCCTGGAAGAGACCACCAAGGAGATGCATTTACCATGTGGATGGCTGGAGGAGGGATCAAGAAAGGAGCCGTTCATGGAAAAACCGACGAAATAGGATATTCGGGTATAGAAGGCAGGGTATCTGTTTACGATATTCAAGCTACCATTTTGCATCTGTTGGGCTTTAATCACGAACAGTTTACCTATGATTTTCAGGGTCGCCCCTTCCGATTGACCGATGTTGAGGGCCACGTTATCAATGAAATATTGGCATAAATGACTACCTATTCTCAATTGATCAACAACTGCGATGGATTTTATCTATGACCTATTGGGGCGTTTTCATCCCCTCATCGTTCACTTGCCCATTGGGTTTCTCCTTTTGGGGTTGATGATGATGGTCTTTGACCGTAAAGAAAACAATCATCAAAAAATCATTCGTTTTGCCTTCTTTTGGGGAACTTTTTCTAGCCTTGCTGCCATACTTACCGGCACTGTTCAGTATGCGAGGGAGGGCTTCCTCTGGGAGGATATTCAGGGGCATATGATCTTGGGAGTATTTACTTTTGTATTCTCCTTTTTGATCTATTTAAAACTCAAGGGATACCTTGTTTTACAGAAGGTTTCCTATCGATTTTTAGGATACGGCTTGGGGTTTGTTTTATTGATAACAGGTCATTTGGGGGGCAACCTTACCCATGGGAAGGATCATCTGACAGCACCCCTTCCGGTCGAAATTAAAGAGGCCTTGGGATTGGAAGTACCCTCCAAGACCTTGGTTTTACTCCCCGAAACCTATCGAGAGTTACCTCTTTACTCGGGCATAATACAACCCATATTTGACCAAAAGTGCGTGAGCTGTCACAATCCCAAAAAGACCAAAGGAGAGCTTTTGCTCCACAACCTCAAAGGCATTATGAGTGGAGGAGAGGAAGGCCCTATCATTTCGACCGTCAATCCTGAGGGGAGCGAAATACTAAAAAGGATTTACCTGCCCAGAGATGAAAAAAAACACATGCCCCCCAAAGCAAAAATCCAATTGACTAAAGCCGAAATAAAACTGATTGATAAGTGGATTACTGAGGGAGTACCCGAAAATAAAACCATAGCTGATTTAGGATTGTCCGCTGCTCTTTTCACTTCCTTTTTTCCTACAGACGAGACAGGGATATATCCCGATAAATTATTGGAGCCAGTCAATAAATCACTAATTGATTCTCTTTTGGCGATAGGTCTGCAAGTGGCTCCTATTTATAAGACTTCTTCACTGCTTAAAATTTCTGCGATCAATACCCCAGATTTTGATGATCAAAAGTCAATTGTTCTCTTACAGCTAGCGGATCATATTGTAGATTTAGACTTAGGTCAAACCCAAGTAACTGATGCTGTTTTTGATGTATTAAAACATTTCAAACATTTGACTTTACTGAAATTAAACCGTACTGCCATTTCGGGAAATGGAATCAAAAAACTAATGTCACTAAAATATTTAAAGCAAATCAACTTGGTCAATTCCAAATTTGAAGCATCGCATTTAGAGGAAATGTTTGCTTTCCCTACTTTGGAAAAGGTTTATCTTTTTGGAACCCCTACTCAGATTTATTCTGCGGAAATTCCTGACCAATATCAATCCATTTTTGAAATGGGAAATTACAAATTGAATGATGAAGTTGAAGAAAAGCTTTGAGTTTTGTAATTTGGCATTAAAACCAAAACTAAAATGCCAATCAACAGAAGAAATTTTTTAAAAAAAACCTCCCTTTCTACTGCTGCTTTTGCGGCTACGCCATTGCTCACAAACTGTGAGTCGGAGGTAAAACCTCAAGCCCCATCGGGAGGACTCTATATGGGAGGTCATGCTGCTCCCAAACTCAGCAATGTAAAAGCTGCTTTTATCGGAGTAGGCAGTCGTGGAGGAGGGCATCTCAAGTTTTTTGCGGGACTGCCCGGAACAGAGGTGGTGGCCATTTGCGACTTATATGAAGATAACGTAAAGAAAAAGTTGGAAACGGTAAAGCAAGTGGCGGACGATTCCAGACATTCAAAGATTGCTACCTATTGGGGGGATGAAAATCGTTGGAAAACCATGTTGCAGGAGGTCAAGCCTGATGTAGTATTCATTGCTACCAATTGGAACAACCACGCTCCTATGGCTATAGAATCAATGAAACAAGGGGCGCATGCCTTTGTAGAAGTACCCTTGGCTCTAACTCTCAAAGATCTTTGGGAGATTGTGGACACCTCGGAACGAACGCAAAAGCATTGTATGATGATGGAGAACGTCAATTATGGCCGAGCTGAATTGATGTACCTCAACATGTGCCGACAAGGGGTAATCGGAGAATTACTCCACGCCGAGGCTGCATACATACACGAATTGAGAGGTCAGATGAATCAGGAGGAGCGTGGAACTGGTTCTTGGAGGACTCAACACTATGCTACTGGAAGAGGTAATCTATACCCTACCCACGGATTGGGGCCTGTAGCTCAATATATGAGTTTAGCAAGAAAAGAGGACAATTTTAAAAGCCTCGTGTCTTATTCTACCCCTGCTTTGGGAAGAAAATTATATGCTGAAAAAAATTACTCTGCCGAACACAAATGGAATCAGTTGGATTTTCTCAATGGTGACTTAAATACTTCAATTATCAAAACCGAAATGGGCAGAACCGTCATGGTGCAATGGGACGAAACCAGTCCAAGACCCTACACTCGTCTCAATCTTGTTCAGGGAACGAGAGGTGTTTTGGCTGGCTATCCTACCCGAGTTGCATTGGAGGGAGGTGTTTTGGGAATTACCAAAGACCATCACCAATGGGTAAAGGGGGAGCAGTTGGAAAAAGTATATGAAAAATACGATCACCCGCTTTACAAAAGACTCAATCAGCAATCCAAAGACAGTGGTCACGGTGGTATGGACGGTATCATGATGTATCGGATTGTAGAGTGTTTGCAAAAAGGCCTCCCACTGGATCAAAACGTTTACGAAGGAGCGCTATGGAGTGCAGTGACTGAACTTAGTGGAAAATCTATTGAACAAGACGGGGCGCCTCAGCAATTTCCGGACTTTACCCGTGGTAACTGGAAAAATACAGCACCCTTAGGAATAATATCATAAATAAAAACTTTCAACTCATGAAAAAGACCATTTCATTATTAGCGGTACTAACTCTTTTGGCTTGTACAGAGTCACCAAAGAAGAAATCCAATCAATGGATCACCCTCTTCGATGGAACCTCATTAGAAGGCTGGAGAGCCTACAACGGGGATCAAATGCCTCCTGGTTGGAAAATAGTAGATAGTATATTGACCTTTACCACCGCCCAAATTATGGAGGAGGATTACGATTATACTGGTAGTAGAGACATTATATATGGGGCCGAAGAGTTTGAGAATTTTGAATTATACGTTGAGTGGAACATCCCTAAAGGAGGGAACAGTGGGATTTTTTATCACCTCAAAGAAGGTTATGACGGCCCTCCAGTCGTGGCGCCAGAATACCAATTGTTGGACGATGAGAATTATGAAGAAATTCACAATTACGAATTGAAAGACTGGCAACTCACTGCGGCCGATTATGCCATGCACGTTCCCGATACTACTCAAAAGGTACTTTATCCAACCGGACAATGGAACAGCAGTAGGATTGTTTTTACACCTGAAAATGTTGAACACTGGCTCAACGGAAAAAAAGTATTGTCTTTTGTGCCTTGGTCTGAGGATTGGTACAAAAGAAGAAATTCAGGTAAATGGAATAATGCGCCTGACTATGGAAAATATAAAACAGGATATATTGGCTTTCAAGACCATGGCAGTAATTTATCTTTTAGGAATGTTAAAATCAAAAAACTTTAAAACATCATCAATGAAAAAAAGAGATTTTCTTAAAACTTCACTGGCAGCAGCCTCAACGGCCTTTATACCAAAATCCATAATGGCCATGAGAAAAACAGGAGACAAGCTCAGAACCGCTCACATTGGAGTTGGAGGGATGGGAGGTGCCGACCTTAAATCGATTGCTTCTCACCCGGATGTGACCGTTGTTGGACTATGTGATGTGGATTCCAATGCTATTGCCAAAGCCAGTGCAAGCCATCCCAATGCCAAAACCTTTAAAGATTATAGGAAGATGCTCAAGGAAATGGCCGATGAAATTGACGCTGTGGTCGTTTCTACCCCCGACCACACCCACGCACCTGCCTCGATTATGGCCATGGAAATGGGCAAACCCGTCTATTGTCAGAAACCCCTTGCACATCATGTGTCTGAGGTTCGTGCCATGCGTAAAATAGCGGAAGAAAAAAACTTGGTTACCCAAATGGGAATTCAGGTTCACTCTTTTTATGACTATAAATTGGCCACCTTACTCATCCAGTCGGGAATCATTGGAAAGGTAAGTCGGGTGAGGGCATGGTCTCCCAAAAATTGGGGTTACGACGGGCCGGAGCCCACTGGGAGTGATGCTATTCCTGACAATCTCGATTGGAACCTTTGGCTTGGTACTGCCGAAGAGCGCCCTTTTAAGGATAAAGTTTACCATCCAGGAAATTGGAGAAAGTTGGTCGATTTTGGATGTGGCACGCTGGGAGACATGGGCGTACATATTTTTGACACCCCCTACAATGCTTTGGCATTGGACGTTCCCAAAACCATCAAAAATAGCTGTAGAAAACCCAATGGATTTGGTTATCCTGAAATCAATAAAGTAGTCTATACTTTTCCTGGAACAGAATACACCACCGAAAACTTTGAGTGGGTATGGCATGATGGAAAAGGAGCTCCCAAGCCTAACAAAGAACTCAAACTGCCCAACAAGGAAAAATTACCCTTGCAGGGTGCCATGTTTATTGGAGAAAAGGGAAGATTGCTCTTGCCTCACTTTATGGAGCCACCTCGCTTGATCGTCGACGGTAAATACCAAGAGATCGATATTAAAAAATTTGATCCCGAACAGAAGTTGGGTATCACGGTCAACGATTATGAAAGGGATGCCCCCAAACACTATCACCAATTTGTGGATGCTTGCTTGGGGAGAGACAAAGTCTCAGCTCCTTTTTCCTATGCTTCAAGGCTTACTGAAACCATTTTATTGGGCGTTATTGCCGGGAGATTTCCAAATAAGACGCTACACTGGGACAGTGAAAAAGCCAGTTTTAAAGAAAGAGAAGCCAATAAATTTCTCAGCGGAGTAAATCGAAAATTTTAAATTACTGCAAGGGTGATTAGATCCACTATCACCCTTGTTTTTTTAAAAAGAACCCAAGGCTTCTAGCATCGCTAATGCTGCTATACTGATTTTTATTTCTCATCGCGGAAACACATAAGAACAATTCTATTCAACAATGAGGTATACGTTAGCTCTCATTCGTAATGAAATTTCATGTAAGAAAGGGATACAATCCGACTGAATTTTTTAAAAAAGCTTTCGATCCAAACTGTATCTTCCAGGTCCTTTTAGTAAAATATAGATACACAGCATTAAAAAGATCAGGGACAATTCACTGCCATCAATACCACCTTTCATGAGGTTTTTGGAAGTGGCCACCAACATGGTAATTCCCAACAGAAATGCAGCTGGACGGGTCAACAGTCCAAAGGCAATTAGAAGCGCACCGATGGATTCAGAAAAGGCAGCCATAAAGCCCAAAGGGACTGAAAGCGAATCCAAACCGACCCATTGGGTCAAGGAATTTCCCAATCGTTCCCAACGAGAAGTATCTGCAAGAAGTTTTGACCATCCGTGATAATAGCACATAATTATCCCAGTACAAAACCGAAGTGTAAAATAAGATGTTTCAGGAAAAAGTGCCCAATTTTTTACAAGTAGGTTATTCATTGATCTAAAAATATTTTTGATATTAAAATTTAAGCATTGGGGTTATAAAATTGTATGCCTAAATTTAGCAAATAAAATCTAACTTTAAATCGATCATTGCTCAATATGAGAAATAAAATTCAAGACCTTATAATCATAGGTGCAGGACCCATTGGTTTGGCTTGTGGAATTGAGGCGCAAAAAAACGATTTAGAGCACCTTATTTTTGATAAAGGGTGTTTGGTCAATTCCTTATATCGGTATCCGATGAATATGACTTTTTTCTCTACCTCAGATAAGCTAGAAATCGGAGGCGTTCCTTTTATCTCTCATAACGCCAAACCCACCAGAGCTGAGGCTTTGGAGTATTACCGTAGGGTCACTTCTCATTGGAAATTACCTTTGCGTTTGTATGAAAAAATAACTAAAGTCCGGCGAGAAGACGATTTATTTGAGGTGACTACCGATAAGGGCAATTACCAGTCCAAAAAAATTATCATTGCCACAGGTTTTTATGATTTTCCTTATTTATTAAATGTTCCAGGGGAACAATTGCCCAAGGTTCTGCATTATTACAAGGAAGCCCATCCCTTTTTTGGAATGAATGTGGTTGTGGTTGGAGCGGCCAATTCTGCTGTCGATGTGGCTTTGGAGCTTTATCGAAAAGGATCCAAAAGCGTGACCATGATTATACGGGAAAAAGAAATTGGTCAAAATGTAAAGTATTGGTCAAAACCAGATATTATCAACCGCATCAAAGAGGGCAGTATCAAAGCCTATTTCGATTCTCAGATTGAGGAAATTACAGCGGATCAAGTCCGATTTAAAACACCGAAGGAGATCAAGACCATTGACAACGATTTTGTACTGGCCATGACGGGTTATCAACCCAATTTTGAGTTGTTGGAATCTTTGGGTGTCCAATTCCACATGGACGAGTACCGAACTCCCATCTACGATTCTGATAGTATGCGATCAACCACAGAAGGCGTTTACCTTGCAGGAGTCGTATGTGGGGGTCTCAAAACCAATAAATGGTTTATCGAAAACTCTAGAGATCATGCGCCCATGATTATTGAGGATATCGTCGGGTCTTAATGTTTGACATTCTGTCTAAAGAAGTAATAAAGAATGAATTACCACAACATCTCATTTACCACTAATCATACATTCCTTAAATCACAAAAAATATTTTGTCAGACCAATAATGATACTGGTTTATAAAGGATATTTTAATTGGAGAATCTTTTTTAAAACCCTATGCATTTGATTACCTACAAAACTACGCTTCATTAGATGATTGAAGTTAAACTTTAATGAGGGAAATGATTTCAAAATTTAATCAAAACATTGCAAAGCTGATTAGAGTACATTAAATTGCATTTAGTAAAAAATAGATCTTATTTTCGGGTCTAACTGTTGGACAAAAAGCACAGATTATTGATCAAGATGCTTTTAAAGTCAACTTTAGTAATGGAATTAAGAATGCTATTATATACCCAGAGCTTACATTATGTATCTATCATCTGCGATAACAGCAATAACAAGTGGATATGGATTTAAATTGTATTAACACTATATTTAATATTTATAATAGTTATGACTAGTAGGCACTTAATCTTCACTGTTTTGTTTTATTTGTTGTGCGTTTTATATTCCTGTACGGACATAGAACTTCCTGAGCCAATTCAACAAGCTTATGAGGGTTTACCTAAAGAAATTGACTATAATCATCACATCAAGCCCATTCTTTCCGACAAGTGTTTTATCTGTCATGGACCAGACAAGGCAAAGGTAAAAGCTGGTTTACAATTACATCTTCCTGAATTTGCTTTTTCTGAATTGGAGGGATCTCCGAGAAAGTTTGCCATTATCCCCGGTAATTTAAAACAAAGTCAGCTTGTTCATCGAATCATCTCCGATGATCCTGATGTGGTAATGCCAGAGCCGGAGTCACATTTAACACTATCGGATCACGAAAAGGCACTGTTAATCAAGTGGATCGATGAAGGGGCAGAATATAAAGAGCATTGGGCATTTCTTCCCCCCAAGTGGCCCAAAATACCTCAGGTCAAATTAAAGGAAAAAGTAGCCAACCCTATTGATAATTTTATCTTGGCCAAATTGGAAGAGGAAGGAATACAGCCCAACAATAAAGCCAATAAAGAAATTTTACTGAGGAGATTAAGTTTTGATTTAACAGGTTTGCCTCCAAGCCCACTCGAAATAGCCTCTTTTGTCAACGATAGCTCCCCTGAGGCATTTGAAAAACAAGTAGATCGGTTACTGGCCTCTCCTCATTATGCGGAGCAAATGACCCTAGATTGGATGGATCTTTCGCGTTATGCAGATACCCATGGGTACACTGTAGATCGATATCGTGATGTTTCGCCCTATCGGGATTGGGTAATCAAAGCATTTGATGAAAATATACCTTATGACAAATTCATTCACTTGCAATTGGCAGGTGATATGTTGGAAAACCCCAGTAAAGAGGAAATTTTAGCGACGACTTTCAATCGATTACACCCTCAAAATCAAGAGGGAGGAATCATAGATGAAGAATTTCGCTCAGAGTATGTAGCCGACCGTACCAATATTGTGGGCGAAGCCTTTCTTGGATTGACAATAGCATGCGCGAAATGCCACGACCATAAGTATGACCCAATCTCTCAGAAGAATTATTATGAAATGTACAGTTTATTTAACAATGTAAATGAATCAGGTCAAATTTCGTTTGATTCTTCTATGCCTGTTCCCAATATCTTGCTCCCAACCCCTGAGCAGGAGGAATTTAACGCCTACGCTAATGCTCTTGTTGAAAAGAAGCAAATAGAAATGGATGATGTAGTCCTCTCCGAATCTAAGTTTGCAAGTCAATGGGTTGAAAAGGAAAGGTATCGAAAATTGAAACCCAATGGCTTCCCCAATAGGCTGATTGCCAAAGTGAATTTTTTAAATGGCAGTTTGAACAACGCACTTAATCCCGCTGAAAAGGGAAAAATGAAAAGGCAACATTCGCCAAAACAGTTTCCTAAAATTGTTGATGGGTATTCTGGTAAAGGACTCGAACTGGACGGTGATGCTTGGTTAGACCTAGATCGTATAGGGGTTTTTAAAAGAAACCAAACCTTTAGTATCGGTCTCCGCATCTATATTCCCGAGGAGTTAAAGAACGGTGTTATTTTCCATAAAAATACTGGTACTAGGTTATACAATTATCGAGGTTTCCATTTGGCCCTAAAGGACAATAAGTTGGAAGCGATGTTAGCACATTTTTGGCCAGACAATGCTATTGTAGAATTAAGCGATGTGGAAGTTCCCAAGAATAAATGGATACAACTTACAATGACCTATGATGGCTCAAGCAAAGCAAAGGGTTTAAAAATCTATTTGGACGGTGAAGAGCTTAATACCAAGGTGGAGGTAGATAATTTGTACAAGGATATCATTTACAAACATAAAATTGAACCTGGATTACAAATTGGAGCACGATGGCGAGGTAAGGGAATTGGGGGTGCTGTTGTCGATGATATTTTGGTATTTACTAAAGAACTTTCAGCGCTTGGAGTCATTCAAATCTCCAATCCTAATAAATTCCAAGGGATTATCAATAAATCCATAGGGGAGTTGACAAAGCCTGAGGAAGAAATGCTTAAAGGATATCATATCAGTAATTATTCCAAAAAACTTCAAACTTCCTTAGCTGAATTGGCCGATTTAAGAAAAATTCAAGTAGATAGTTTGGAGCGGGTGCAGGAAATTATGGTGATGAAAGAGATGGAAAAGCCTCGTGAAACATTCTTGTTAAAACGGGGTCAGTATGATCAATACGGAGAGAGGGTATTCCCAAATGTGTTAGAAAATATTCTCAAATTCCCAGACAGTCTTGAAAAAAACAGACTTGGATTGGCAAAGTGGCTAACAAATAAAGAAAATCCCTTAACGGCTCGTGTAGCAGTTAATCGTTATTGGAAAAACATTTTTGGAACAGGGATAGTAAAAACAGTTGAGGACTTTGGAAATCAAGGAGAGTTGCCAAGTCATCCAGAACTTTTGGACTGGTTGGCAATTCAATTTATGGAATCAGGTTGGAATGTAAAAAATCTAATCAAATTAATGGTTATGTCGAATACCTATCAACAATCGTCGATTACCAGTGAAGCCCTTTCAAAAAGAGACAAGATGAACCGACTTTTAGCGCGTGGTCCTTCGAAAAGGTTATCTGGGGAAATGTTGAGAAATAATGTTCTGGCCGCTTCGGGTCTTTTGAACCGAACAATTGGTGGAGAGAGTGTAAAGCCTTATCAACCCGAGGGATTGTGGAATATAAATAGAGGATCGTACGAAACCGATAAAGGAGATAAGCTCTACCGAAAGAGCATGTACACCATCTGGAAACGTTCCGTACCCCATCCTACAATCGCCACCTTTGACGCTCCCAGTCGTTCTTTTTGTTCGGTTCGAAGGCAAGAGACCAATACCCCACTGCAAGCCTTGGTCATGATGAACGATCCTACTTATGTTGAAGCTTCCCGCGCCTTGGGCTATAATATGCTGTCCTTTGAGAACCCTAAGGCTGCTATTTCAGATGTATTCAAAAGGTTGACCGGAAGAAGTATTAGAAAAGAAGAATTAAATCTTCTTTTAGATCTTCAGTCATCTGAATATAAAAAGTTTAGGTTAAGAAAATCTAAAACAGAAGGTTGGCTGAATACTGGAGCGTTCAGGATACCTCATTATAAAAATAAAAATCTGGTGGCGGCAAATGCTGTCGTAGCAAGCACGATTATCAATTCTGATGCTGCTATTATTAAAAGGTAAAGAATACAATTCCCTAACTTTATAAAGAAGGGGTGAGAATTTAAAATTTGGAAATTATAAAACAATGTGTCACAATCACGATAATTTAAGGTCAAACAATAAAGATTTACAAGCGGTTGAAAAACAGTTGGATCGAAGAAATTTTTTAACAAAGACTTCCATGGGCCTGGGAGCTATTGCACTGGGATCTTTGTTGAGTGCAGAGAAGGCTTTGGCGTCGGTGAAAGGGGAAAGTAATCAACTCTCTTCAAATTTTTTAAGCAGGAATAGATTAGGACTGCCTCATCATTTGCCCAAGGCAAAACGGATCGTTTATCTCTTTCAAAGTGGTGGCCCTTCACAACTGGATATGTGGGATTATAAACCAAAATTAAAGAAGATGTTTGGACAGCATTTGCCCGATTCTGTCCGTCAAGGACAGCGGCTGACAGCGATGAGTGCTGAGCAATCAATTTACCCTATAGCCCCTTCTATTTTTAATTTCAAGCAGCATGGTCAATCCGGCAGATGGGCTAGTGAATTGCTCCCCCACACCTCAGAGGTAGTCGATGATTTGTGTTTTATCAAATCCATGCAGACAGATCAGATCAATCACGATCCTGCCATAACATTTATGCAAACAGGAAATCAACTTCCAGGAAGACCATCAATAGGCTCTTGGTTGAGTTATGGATTTGGTTCTGACAATGAAAACCTACCGACTTTTATCACCCTAATTACTAAGAAAATGGTTGGGCAACCGCTTTATTCTCGTCTTTGGGGCAATGGTTTTTTACCTACCGAACACCAAGGGATTCAATTTCGCTCAGGCAAGGATCCAGTTCTCTATTTGACTAATCCAGAAAACTATGATGGTGAGGATAGGAGA
This sequence comes from Flavobacteriaceae bacterium UBA4439, assembly GCA_002390455.1. Lineage (GTDB taxonomy): Bacteria > Bacteroidota > Bacteroidia > Flavobacteriales > Flavobacteriaceae > UBA8316. The sequence goes on from DGPN01000063.1 coordinate 22,840, forward strand.
AAAATGCTCAATTATTTAGGCAAATTGAATGATTTACAATACGATGCTTATGGAGATCCTGAGATCAACGCACGTATGGCGCAGTATGAGATGGCATTTAGAATGCAAACTTCTGTTCCCGATGTAACGGATGTATCCGATGAACCAGAATATATCTTCGACATGTACGGCGAAGATAGCCGTGATCCAGGTACTTATGCCGCGAACTGCATGATGGCGAGAAAATTATTGGAGAAAGGAGTAAGGTTTGTGCAATTGTATCATCAAGGCTGGGATCAACACGTGGGATGCCCAGGAGGAGTGAAACAACAAAATAAGCTGACCGATCAGGCCAATGCTGCCTTAATCAAAGACTTGAAACAACGGGGTATGCTGGAAGATACTTTGGTAATATGGGGAGGGGAATTCGGACGCACGGTATACTCTCAAGGGGAACTGACCGAAACCAATTACGGTCGAGACCATCACCCCAAAGCTTTTACAATGTGGATGGCTGGTGCAGGGGTTAAATCGGGGCATTTACATGGCCAAACTGACGATTTTGGCTACAATGTAGTAAAAGACCCCGTTCATGTCCATGATTTTCATGCCACGCTGATGCATTTATGTGGAGTTGACCATGAACGTCTTGTTTTTAAACACCAAGGAAGGCGGTACAGGCTTACCGATGTTCATGGGAATGTGGTAAAAGATTTACTTTCATAATTAATTTTTAGTTGAAATTTACGATAGCCTTAATTACGCCTGATTCAGGGTTTAACCAACCATCGAAACGATCTATCATTTCTGTATATGAAACTCTATGCGTAATGAAAGTATCAGTCGGAAATTGATCTATCACACTAATCACATATTCAAAATCTTCTATTGTAGCATTTCTACTGCACATCATTGTCATCTCCTTTGCATGGATTTTTGGATGCGAATAAGTTAATTCTCCTTTAGATAGCCCCACCATTATAAAACGACCTCCATGAGACATAAAGTCGGGACAAGATTCTAAAGCATATCTATTTCCAGAAGCGTCAAAAACAGCAGTACATAAGTCTCCATTGGTAATTTTAGAAACTTCCAAGACTGCATTTTCTCCAGCTTTGACAGTGTAGTCAACTCCAATCTTATCCCTGGCATACTGTAATCTCTGTTCATTCATGTCGATTGCGATCACTTTTGCACCTCCAATCTGAGCCAATTTTATAATACCTATTCCAATTGGACCGCATCCAACAACTGCAACAAATTCATTTGATTTAATATTGGCCCTTCTAATGGCATGAGCTCCAATTGCCAAAGGTTCAACGATGGCCATTTCATCGTGACTCAAATGATTTGAAAGCAATAGAATATCAGTAGGAACAACAATTTGCTCTTGCATTCCTCCATCAATATGAACTCCTAAAACTTTGATATTAGGACAGCAGTTCGGTTTTCCATTCCTCGAAGCTGCACTATTTTCATCGCTTATATATGGCATGACAATAACTTTGTCACCGGGTTTAATCCCTCTTTTATTTTCGTCAATTTCTAAAACCTCTGCGGCTAATTCGTGTCCCAGAATTCGGGGGTAGGAAAAAAAAGCTTGGTTACCAGCATAAGCATGTAAATCAGTACCACAAATACCAACTTTATTGACTCTTAAAAGGGCTTCCCCTTTACCCCTTGTTGGAAATTCTTTTTCTTTTAAAAGAAACTTCCCAGGTTGTTCACAAACTATATATTTCATTCCTGATTATTAAGTTGTTATACTGGTTGAAGATTACTAACCTCAGCACCCACCCATAGTTTATTTATTATCCAATTATAAAAAAAGTGACAAATTTATTTCGAATACTTAATCAAAATTGAAAATAATTTATTGTTTTTCAGTGTAAAAATTATATCTCGCCATGCAAAAGCTATGTTGTTTTTTCTGAATAACTTTCTTTGATCACTTTAGGGATCCTCTTACCAAAAATACGCCAATATTTTAAATCATAAATTACCTCAGCATTGATATCAAGCCATTCCCCAATTTATAGTAAAATTTTTCTCTGATTTTAAGGAATACTTCCATCTGTTTTCGGGCCTACATTCGCTGATCCCAAAGACTGTTACAAGGACAAAAATCTAATTTTTAGAGTAAAAAAAAGAGGGCTAGGATAGGAAAAGAAATCAGGAAATAGAGCTCCAGTTATTTTAAACTTTCCTCTCAAAACAAAACCCCTATAATTTATAGGGGTTTAATGGTAATTTTGTGGAGTCGGCGGGAATCGAACCCGCGTCCAAACAAGTCATCACTGAGCTTTCTACAGGTTTAGTTCTCGTTTGTTTTTCGAGGTATCAGTGACCGAAAACCGCCCTAGATACCCTTATCATCTTTATTGAAAAACACTAGCGATGCTATAGTGTTTCGATGTTGACATTTATGGTGCCTCAATACCGATCGCCGTCAACAAGGGCTATCGAGAGACATCCGGCTTCCCGACCTGGTCGGGACTAGGCAAAGACTTACTATAATTCAGTCAATTATGCAGCTAGAGCGTAGTTATTCTCGCCATTTAAAATGTTGAAACATAAGATTTACGAGCTGTGTTTCAGCGCTCGACCTGCTTACTCCGTAATGGGAACCTGCTGTCAAAACCAGTCGACCCCATATCTTCAATGAACTTTATTTAGGATCGACAAGGTACAAATTTCATGCCGTTTTGGTTTTGACTCTGACAGATTTATGAATCGCAAGAATTAAAAATCATACAATAACCTTAAAGTGATCGTTCTTCCTATCTGAGGCATCCCCGGCAGGGCTCTAAATTTATTGTTAAACAAATTGACTGCTGAAAGATGAATTTTTAATCCATTGCTGAAATTATAGCCTTTCATGACATCAAAAACCGATAGTGCATCAATACGACCAGGAAAGGTAGTTTGATTGGATTTGTATGCCTGATTCCATTGGTAAGAAACACTTCCGACCCATCCGTTTTCGGGTTGATAGCTCATTCCCCAACGGATTTTGTTTTGTGGAAAATTCAGGTCTCCTGGCTCACCAGAGGAACGGTTGAACCAAGTATAATTTAAATAAGTAGTCAATAGATCTGAAAAATAATACTTAGAATGGGCTTCAAATCCCCAATTGGTATTGATTTTACCAGAATCTCTTGTTATGTATCCATAAATCAATTTAGGAATGTTGCCGATAGGAGCTTGTTCTGTTGGTACGACACCGTGAAAGGGTAGTCCTGCTGAAGAAAGCTCGTCTAAAAAACCTTGTCCTCCTGCATTGTAAGCGCCATTTAATGTCTCTCCGACTTAAGTGGCTACCGCTTCAGCGATGGGTTGGGGGTAATTTTCTGTATCGATTAGAGCCTGTTCCAATAGCGGTTGGATTTTGGATTGTACACTATTTCCAAGTTTATTGGGCAAATCTTCAATATTAATCATTGGACTTACTTGAGTAAAACCTCCACCTGCGGTAGACCGTAAATGATAGACATCAAATCCTACTGCAAGTTTGTCCCATAAAAGCCCTTTATAACCAAACTCAATAGCTGACATTTTGGAAATCAGTACAGTTTCACCATCTTGGGGGAGTAGTGCAGTTCCATTTTCATTAAAACTGGAAATAGAACTGAATCCATCGGGAGTATTTTCCTCGAGCAATGATGTAATTAATGGAAGAATAGGAGCCAAATTTGGATCTTGACTGCCTAGAGCAACCAATTGTGCAATCACATTATTGTTTACAAAACTATAGGCGGCACTCAGTGGGAATCCATCTTCAAAATTGGTGTTGGGAACGCCAGGAACCAACCAGTCAATTTGAGGATTTGTACCAAAAGTATATGGGTTTTTCCCACCTATATTCCACACATCCAAAACCCCTGGCTCCCTTTGGATTGGGAGGTCAAAATAAATGTCGGAGGCAGGAATGGGATTGGCTGCACGGTTATAACTGATCCTGAAGTTGTGGTTTTCATTGAGTTTGTATACCAAAGCAGCTCTGGGAGAGAATGTCTTTTCATCCGTAAAATTATATCCGTCATATCGACCAGCTAAAAACATATCAAACTTTTTACTCATTTTAAATTTACCTTGAGCATAACTCCCCAAAATAAAATAATCATCGTCGTTCTCAAATCGTCCATAGACATGATTTTGAGTATCGGAAAGTGCGTTGCGATAATCAACGCCCACCGTCCATTCAGAATTGAGTAGATTGGGTAAATCGAAATTGTATTGTATTTGAGCTTCATAGTGGCTCCTTTCAAGGGGAACAATTAGTCCAGTGCGATTAAGATAAACAGGATTACTATCGTTTCCACCATCATTTTTGATGTAATAAGTCTGAGCAAACCAACCTTTGTAATTGAATCTGGCTTGCGCCCAATATTCATTGGAATTACTCATCCCTTCACCCAGTTCATTGTAAAAAATAGCTTTACCTGCATTCCATCCTCCTGAGGTAATGATCTCCATTCCGCTTTTGGGTCTAAAATAGAGGGAAGTATTTACCATAGCAGCCCAATAATCTGGAATTTGTTCTTTTTTTGTAGAAATCAAAACGGGTCCATCGTTTTCAGTGTCAACAACACCTTCGGGCGTTATATTGGCTCTTCTGATTATTGTTTGAAAATTATCCAAAACCTTTTTATCATTAGCATCTTCGGGATCCAATACAAAATCTTGACCAAAACCATATCGAGCGTTGATTTTATAGCCAAAGGTATTATCTTCATTGTGGTTGGCATGTCGGATGGCTACCTTTGTCGTATTGCGATCTCCATAAATCAGTTCGGCAGTAGTACCAGGATGTTTAAACGGGCTTTTGGAGATAAAATGAACCACTCCTGAGGTTACATCTGGTCCATAAAGTGCAGAGCCTGGACCTAAAACAACCTCAATTCTCTCTAAATCGATATTGTTGATGGGTGAGTTTTGAGAATCAAAAAATTCCAAACCAGGGCTGATTAACGATCGATAATCAAGCATAGGGAATACACCTGTAGAAAAAACACCACTACTGCCTCTAAGAGCCAAATTAATCCTTTGGCCAGTTTGTTGTTGTAATTCCACATCAGGAGTATTGATCAGTGCACGAATAGGAGAAATAGCACCCCCAGAGTTGGATAATTCCTCTGCATTGAGAACCGATACAGCGGCTGGTGCTTCTTGTAATTTTTCTGCTCTACGAGAAGCCGAAACGATCACTTCATCGAATATATTACCTGCCTGCAAACTGATTTGAATGGAACCTGAATGCTCTACAGTAATTGTTTGACCAGCGAAACCGATATATGAAATCTTAATGTTTAGGGGATACGTTTGATTCGTAACCAAGGTGAAATTTCCATTAAAGTCTGTAACGACGCCCTGGGTGGTTCCTTCAATTAGAACATTGGCGTTGGCCAGAGGCATACCGTTATCGTCAGTGACATTGCCTGTGATAGTATTCTGGGCAAAAATTTGTGCGGACAATAGCCCAGAAACAACAAGAATTAGAAGATTGATCTTTGTTTTCATAGTTAAGTAGGTTTGGTTATTTAATTGGGTAAATTTGGGATTACAGTTTATTTCATACTTTATAAATTTAAGAAATATTCAACCACTGTGATTTTAGCTTCTTCAGACAGTTCGTTTTTTAGGGGTATTTCGGGTTTGTTTATATGATCTGAAAAACCTTTTGGTAGCACCATTATGAGTTCGCCAACTCCTAGGGCATTGGGAATGGAATATTGCAGATTATGATTTTTATGGATACAGCAGTTGAGAGCATCCGTTTTAATGTCTAGAGGGAAAGTAGAACTCAATTTTTTATGATTCAAAAGTTTCAATTACATTGGAATTAGTTTATTGGGTAAAATAAAGTCAACTGATCATAATGCAAACCAGTATCTCACCTATTTCTCTTTGGAGTATCTAACTTTTAAGAATTGAGCCAATTATTTTTCAAAGTATAAAAAAACAGAAATAGTTTTTGAAAAAAACAAAGTCATATTCTAAGTCGCAGACTCTTCTGTTGATAAGCACTGTTTAATGAAGGTACAGTAATTTTTTTTGAAACTGCTTGTAAGAAAATTCTTTCAAACACAAGTAATTTAATGCCAGCAAAAGCATTATTATTAAAATCAATAAAGATAATTTTTACAGTCCGTATTGTTAATATTATGCTAAAATCAGAAGATTTTATATATTGATACAAAATAAATCAAACAAATGATACAAAATTTAAAACATTTTATGTCAAAAAATTTACTTACTACAATATTAATTTTAGTTTCAAATTTTTTGATTGCACAGCAAACGATCAGTGGAACTGTTTCTGATGAAAACGGTCCCTTACCGGGAGCCACTGTATTGGTCAAAGGAACAACCAATGGAACCCAAACCGATTTCGACGGTAATTACAAACTGTCGGGTGTGTCGTCTGGGGATACCCTTGAAATCAGCTACATTGGCTATTTAATGACAGAGTTAGTCTATGATGAAAACGCAAGCCTTCAAATTGTCCTGGTAGAAGATACCAAGGCTTTGGACGAGGTAGTTGTCGTAGGGTATGGTACCCAAAAGAAATCAAGTCTTACCGGATCGGTTGTAAAAGTAGATAATGAGCAACTTACTCAAGTTTCTGTAGCCAACGCAACAGAGTTGTTGGCCGGACGTGTGGCAGGGGTGATTACCAAACAAACCACTGGTATTCCCGGTGCCGATGGTACGACCCTCAACGTTCGTGGATTTGGTTCGCCATTGATATTGGTGGATGGAATCGAAATGGCTTTGGGTAGAATTGACCCTAACGATATTGAATCAATCAACACTCTTAAAGATGCATCGGCTGCCATCTATGGTGCTAGAGCAGGTAATGGGGTTATTTTGATTACCACCAAAAGAGGTAAAGTAGGAAAACCTCAGATATCCTACACGGGTACCATGAGTTTTCAACAGCCAGTAGTATGGAGAAATAATGTTAACGCAGGTCAATTTGTTGAAATGCAAAACGAGGGTGGAGCCGCCGTTTATACTCCCGAACAAATTCAGTCCTACAAGAACGGAGACCCTGGTTTTGAATCCTACGATTGGGAAAGAACTGTTTTTAGAACTTGGGCACCTATGAATCAACACAGTCTCACAGCCAGTGGAGGATCGGAAAAAGTAAAATTCTTTACCTCTATAGGTAGTTTATACCAAGGAGGTTCATTCAGATCAGGAGATTTGAACTATGGAAGAACCAACATTCGTTCCAACGTCGATTTCAACATCAATGAGAATTTAACCGTTGGTTTGGACTTGAGTTATAGAAATGACAAGCGTTCCGAACCTGGAATGCCGCAGAATAATATCTACAATGCCTTTAAGGTTTCTGAGCCCATTTTACACCCTGTCATTCCGGGTCGTCCCGAAGTGGCAGCCAACAGTGGAGGTGGTTTCGGTAACCGTGCAGCCTATGGTGGAAGTCAGAGAAGTTTGTCTGGCTTTGTGGATCGATTTGGTGAAGTCTTCAACGGAAGAATTCAGATGGAATACAAAATCCCACAAGTTACTGGACTTTCTGTAAAAGGAACCTTGACTTATATGTCTGATAATTTACAAACCAAAGATTTGAACAAGAGGATGCCTGTTTATCAATACAACAATGATAGCGAAGAAGTTACTCAAGTAGGACAGTCTGGTAGTGATAATCTGGGTGAATCCCTTCGTCAGTTCAAAAGAGTATATCCCACCATTTCCATCAGTTATGAAAATGAATTTGGGGATCACGAAATTAAAGGTCTTTTATTGACAGAAACCATTGACGAGGAGACCATCAACTTTAGTGCTTCAAGAAGGGACTTGTTGACAACCGACTTGCCATTTCTCAACTTGGGGAGTGAGTTGGGCATCCAAAACTCGGGGAACGCACTGGAGTTTGGACGTTCAAGTGTTGTAGGTCGTGTCAATTATGGATACAAAAACAAATACTTCTTGGAATCTAGTTTTCGATATGACGCTTCTAGTAATTTCGCAGAAGATTCTCGTTGGGGTTTCTTTCCCAGTGTATCTGCGGCTTGGAGATTGTCTGAAGAAGATTTCCTAAAGGATGTTGATGCCATCAACAGTTTAAAAGTTAGATTGTCCTACAGTGAAACGGGTAATGACAACGTTGGTTTGTTCAGATACCTCGAAGCTTTCTCTATTCAAGCCGCTGACAATACTTTTTCCTTTGGGCCTTATCTTTTTGGTAACTCAGGATTGAGTACTGCCATTTCGACTACTGGTTTGGCCAATCCTAATGTTACTTGGAGAGAGTTGACCACCTATAATTTTGGGATTGATGCCCAACTTTTCGATGGTCTTTTGGGAGTTGAATTGGATATTTTTTACAGAGATCAGAAAGGAATCTTTGCCACTCCTTTGGCGGATTTCCCCAGTACCTTTGGTGCTACACTGCCACAAGAAAATCAAAACTCTACCAGTAACCGAGGATTTGATTTGGTGTTGACACACAAGAATAAGGTTGGCGAACTCTCCTATGATGTTGGACTCTCTTTGGGCTTTGCTCGTGAAAGATACGAGTACTGGCCTGTTGATAGAGACATCAGAGCTTATGCAGAAGACGAAACTGAATTAAATGATCCGGCCTTTATCAAAAGATTCAATTTGATTCAATTGAGAAATGGAAACTGGCTGAATCGTAACATAGGATACAAAACCGATGGTATATTTATGAATCAGGAGGAAATTGATAATCATCCTGTTGATCAGTCATTGGTGGCTGGAGGAACTGGAAACTCACGTGTTATCCCAGGAGACATTCGCTATATTGACCTTAATGGAGATAATTACATTGACTGGAGGGATCAAGATGAGATTGGAAAAGGAGGATTGCCCGACATGACCTATGGAATCAATCTTAGTGCCTCTTATAAGAATTTTTCTTTAAGTATGTTATTCCAAGGAGCTACAGGATTTAACTTCACCTTTGGGAATGAAATCAGAAACATTCTGATCAACAACGTAATCCCTTATCAGTTTCAGTATGACTACCGTTGGACCCCCGATCCAAATAATCCTGGGGTGAACATCAATCCCAATGCCCAATTGCCTGCCAGTACGGCAGCCAATGCCAATGCTAACAACTCTGCGATCTCCGATTTTTGGGTGCAAGATGGAACTTATTTACGGCTTAAAAACCTCAATTTTGGTTATGAGATTCCCAGCAGTATCAAAGACATGATTGGGGTCAACAACTTCAGAGTTTTTGTATCGGGATCTAATTTGATTACCTGGAACAATTTAGGAATCTATAAGGGTTCATTTGATTCAGAAGGGCCCTCGACTCAGAATGGATCTACTTATCCCTTGATAAAGACTTTGTCTTATGGAATTAACATATCACTTTAAAAAAATTAATATGAAATTTAAATACTTTTTATATCTAACACTTGCGGTAACGGTTTTAAGCTGCGAAGACGTATTGGATAAAGCCCCTTTAGATAGAATTTCTGAGGTGGCGGTATGGCAAGACCAAAAATTGGCAGATGCTTATTTGACCGATGTTTATGCTCGAGCCAAATTCAGACATTTACACAGTAGTCATACTGGCTTTGGCTTAATCGCTGGTATGGCAGACGAAATGATTCAGTTTGCACCTTGGCAACAACCCAATGCGGCCATTGCAACTCCTATGAACTCAGAGACTCTGTTTGGAGCACTGAATTATTGGAAGTACAATGAGATTAGAAAACTTAATATTTTTATCGATAAGGTAGGTACATCCGAAGTTTTCGAAGAGGAGTACAAAACCAAAAGATTGGGGGAGGCCCGATGGTTACGTGCCTACTTCTATTTTAATATGGCCATTCGTTATGGAGGAGTTCCTTTGATCACTGTGGCTCAAGGCCTTGATGATGATGAAGAGACCTTGTTTGTCGCTAGAAATACCGAGAAGGAAATCTATGATTTTGTTGACGCAGAAATGACCGCAATTTTTGCTGATTTACCCGATTCTCATGAGGGAGAACCTGGAAGAGTCAGTAAATGGGCAGTCAAAGCACTACAAAGCCGTTCCAACCTATACGCTGGCAGTATCGCCCGTTTTGGCAAAGTAGAACTCAACGGTGTGGTGGGGATTCCCAGTGGGGATGAAGCCAGCTATTGGCAAAAATCTTATATCGCTTCCAAAGAGCTGATCGACAACAGTCCTCATTCTCTTTACAATGCCTATCCCGATGATCCGATGTTAAATCACAAACAGCTTTTTGTTGATGAAATTGAGAACAATCCTGAAGTGATCTTTACCGAGCGTTATGATGCAGCTTCTACTTTCGGAACCAGTCTTTCCGTTACTGCTGTTCATGCTGATTTTGCTTTTGCTTGGAATTCCAATTTCAGACCTTATCTTGATATTGCGGAAAAATTTGAATTTCAAGATGGAACTTCTGGAGCCATTCCTCGCGATCAATACGCTGCAAAAGAGTGGACTATGGATGAGTTGTTTCACAACAGAGATCCGCGATTTAAAGCGGCTTTTCTCTACAACGAATCCGATTTTTGGGGTGAAAAAGCTTATTTCCACGAAAAAAGTATTGTAGGGGGTAAAGATGTCAAATCTGGAGTTTTGGACGATGGCACGCCTGCCAAAGCATCCAACAGAGCCTTTGAACCCAGACCCAAACCTTTACGTCAAGGATTTTTACTAAGAAAATTTTTAGACGAAAGTCCTGGAAATCAACAAGAAGGAGGTCAGTCCAGTGAAGATTACCACATCTTTAGATTGGGAGAAACTTATCTCAACTTGGCTGAAGCCGCCTTTTATCTCGGCAAAACGGATGAGGCACTCGCTGCTTTGAATACCATCAGGACTCGTGCGGGTATGCCTGCCAAAGCGACCATTACTGAGGAAGCTATCAGAAACGAAAGAGCAGTGGAATTGGTCTTTGAAGAGCACCGTTTTTGGGACATCAGACGATGGAGAATTGCAGAGGAAATTCTCAACGATACTATGATGAAAGGTCTTTCGTTCATTTATAATCATGATACCAAAAAATATAAAATATCTGTCAAAGACGCGATCAGAAGTCCAAGGGAGTTCTTATCTCACCACTATTATTATCCTTTGACACTTGTCAAGCTATCTGACAATCCTAATTTGGTAGAAAATCCTGGTTATTAATTTCATATATGGAGAAGTGTAAATCAATCTTTTTCCATCTAACCATTATTTTTCTAATAGCATGTAAGCCTGAGGGCGTGTTGGCTGAGGCCGACACCGCTTCTCAGGCTTATTATTTAGATGCGATCGCTGGAAGCGACAGCAATGATGGTTTATCGCCCGAAAAACCCCTTCAGACCCTAGAGGCGATTAGTAAGATCGAATTCAGGTCTGGAGATCGGATCTTGCTGGCCAATGGAAGTACTTTCCATGGATATATATCAGTAAACTCTTTTATAGGTGAAAAAGGGCTTGAAATTACCAACTATCAACCACCTGGATTTTCGAGCCAAAAGAGATCTAAGATCGACGCACGTGGTCATGTTAGTGGGATTTTTATCGAAAATTCTTCCAATATTACGATTTCCAACCTCAGCATTTCTGCCAATGGTGGGGGAATTAAAGACACACCCAGTTCCGCAACAAATGGAATGAGATGTGGAATTTTGATTCATGTAAAATCGAATCGCCTATTTCAAAACATCAAAATTGAAAATGTTGAAATCAAGGAAATTTACTATGAGGACAAAGGGTTTAATCGCGATAAAGACGAGGTAACCACGCCCAATGGTACTCAGAGCTACGGCTGGGGCATTCGATTTTTAAACACCAGTAATAGCGGTCAGTTGAACAATATATCTGTAGTGCGTTGCCATATTGAGCAAGTGAGCCATAGTGGAATAAGATTCAACAACAGCAGTCAGTTAAAATTTCAAGAAATTACCATCAATAACAATCGTTTAAATAAAACCGGTGGCCCGGGAATGGTATTGCTCAAAGCAGAAAATGCTAAGGTGAGTGAAAATCATATTTCCTATTCTGGGAGTCCGGATGACTCAAGAAACTGGGGGAGAGGGAGTGGATTATGGACTTGGGGTTCTTCCAAAATTATGATTGACAAAAATATTTTTAGTTATGCCAACGGTCCAGCAGACTCCGCAGGTTGTCATATTGATTTCAATTGCAATGATGTCATCGTTCAGCGGAATTTAAGCTTGTCCAATGCTGGTGGTTTCATTGAGGTGCTTGGCAACAATTACAATTGTTCCTATCGCTACAATTTGAGCATCAACGATGGATATAGGATCAAGGGGGAAGGAAATAATTTTCAGGAAGGAAAAACCTTCTGGCTCAGTGGTTTTGCTGGAAAAAACAACACCCGAACCGGTCCATTCAATACCTATATTTACAACAACACCATCTACACAAAGGCATCGATTCTCTCAAAAATAGCAGTGGATAAAGCCTCAAATGGCGTTTTGGTGGCCAATAATATTTTTCACGTAGAAGGAGACAGTAAGCTTGTTTTAGGAGACCAATATAAGCCCGATGATGGGGGAGAAGGTACTATTGAAAACGTTACTTTCACCAACAATATTTTTTTAAAAAATGGCTATTGGCCAACAGTCGCATTAATTCAACCCGAGGATTATATCAGTGGTGATGTGCAATTTTTTAATAAGGGAGGAAGTGAGATCAAAGATTATACCCCCACCCACAAAGAGTTGGTTCAGGACAAAGGCATTGTGATATCCAAAATAGATGGTGATGATAAAGGTTTGTACCTCGATTTTGAGATCAAAGAAGACTTATTGGGTAACCCCATAATCGGATTACCCGATATGGGAGCTATTGAGTTGGATTAATCCAATCGAAGTTGAAATTGACAACCCTCCTGTCCATTGGCCATTGTGGGGATTTGGAATGAGTCAAGGACTAAAATTTTGAAGCACACTTTCTTTCCGTCTTAATCTGGGAACAATACCCAGCTTAAAAAAATTACTATAAACTTTTGACAAGGAAAGTTCTTAATCGTGACAAAGGGGTTAGAAGCCCTTCCAAGTACTGAATATCCAACATATTAGCACCATCGCTTTTGGCGGATGAGGGATCGAAATGGGTTTCGATAAAGAGGCCATCTACGCCCGTTGCAATTCCTGCTCGGGCAATGGTTTCTATACTTTCTGGACGCCCTCCGGTTACTCCACTGCTTTGGTTAGGTTGCTGAAGGGAGTGGGTAACATCCAAAACGGTTGGGGCAAATTCTTTCATTACTGGAATACCTCTAAAATCTACGATTAGGTCTTGATAACCAAATTGGGTCCCTCGGTCGGTGATCCAAGCATTCTCATTACCACTGTCTTTAACTTTTTGAACGGCAAACTGCATACTTTCGGGGCTCATAAATTGGCCCTTTTTCAGGTTGACAAACTTGCCAGTTTTGGCCGCTGCCACCAAAAGGTCGGTTTGTCGGACCAAAAAAGCAGGGATTTGTAACACATCCACATAGGCGGCTGCCATTTCAGCATCCTTTTCGCTGTGAATGTCCGTAACTGTTGGAATTTCAAAAGCCTTACTGACTTTTTCTAAAATTTTCAATGCTTTTTCATCTCCGATTCCTGTGAAACTGTCCAAACGACTGCGGTTGGCTTTTTTAAAACTGCCTTTAAAGATATATGGGATGGAAAGGGCATCGGTTACCAATTTTACCTTTTCGGCTATCCTCATGGCCATTTCCTCTCCTTCAATAGCACAGGGTCCAGCCATTAAAAAAAACTGATCGCTTTGGGGATGGGCAATTTGAGGGAGGTCAGTGAGTGGCATATTGTTTTTTGGTAAAATTACTAAAGGAATGGATTAAATGGGCAGCAATGGCTCAAAACTTACGTTTTGGCAATGACTTCAAAAACTTTTCCATCCTCACATTTAAATATTTTACCAGGGAATTTTACAATCATTTGATAATCGTGGGTGGCCATCAGCAGTGTCATTCCTTTTTGGTGGAGTGACTTAAAGAGCTGCATAATTTCTTGACTGGTTTGAGGATCCAAATTTCCTGTGGGTTCGTCGGCAATGATCAATTTAGGATCGTTTAGCAGCGATCGTGCAATGGCCGTTCTTTGTTGTTCCCCACCCGATAATTCAAAAGGAAACTTTTTCTTATTAAGGGTTATACCCACCATTTCCAATACCTCATCAATACGTTGATTGATTTTATTTTTATCCCGCCACCCAGTGGCTTTTAAGACAAATTTGAGATTGTCTTCAATACTGCGGTCAGGGAGCAATTTGAAATCTTGGAAGACCACTCCCAAGGTTTTTCTCAAGGAAGGTATTTCTTTGTTTTTGAGTCGTGTAAGGTCAAACTTACCCACGCTTCCCAAGCCCCCAGCCAACTCCAAATCACCGTAAATGGTCTTGATCAAACTGCTTTTTCCGCTACCGGTTCGCCCGATCAGAAAAACAAAACTCCCTTCGGGAACATCTACAGAAACATTTGTCAAAACGGTATTACCATTTTGCGCTATGGTGGCGTCGCTAAACGAAACAATATTTTTGGACATACATTTAAAAATGTACCTCAAATGTAAAGGGTTTTGATTGGCTAATAAAATTTGTTGATAAATTATACGCAAGCAAAAATAATTCCGTTAGTACTAGAAAGGTTTCTGATTAACTTTGAATATGATTGACATGAAAAAAAATAGCTTGTTAACTGCTTTGTTGTTTTTTTTTACTGCCCCGAGTTGGTCACAAGTTTTTAACAATTCAGTGTTAAAAATAAAGGCTACTGATTTGTACTATCAAGGAGTTTATCCCAATGTAGATCAAGGTTTGGCGCTGTACGAAGATTTTAATCACAATGCTGTCGATCTGGAAGAGATCAATTATTTTAAAATGGCAACAGCTTTACGGCTCAATGATCCAGGAGCTGTTAAATTGATAGAAATCTTCAGTCTTGATTATCCAAACACCAACATTTTAAAGACGGTTTATTTGGATCTGGCCAACTATTATTTTAACAATGAAAAATATTCCTACGCCCACAAATGGTTTGCCAAAGTAAAAGCGGCTGATGTACCCAAAGCCGCACTCCCTGAATTTTATTTCAATAAAGGATACACCCTTTTTACCAAGAAACAATTTCCACAGGCCAAAATCTTGATGGAAAATGTAAAATTCAATCCAAAATATGAGTCTGATGCCCACTATTATTTGGGACATATTGCCTACCAGTTGGAGGATTATGCTAATGCATCCAACTCCTTTAATCGGGTTTCTAAAAAAGACCAAAAGGAAAATTTAGGTTATTTTCAAGTAGAAATGAATTTTAAGTTGGGACGTTTTGAGAAGGCTATTGCCCTGGGAGAGCAAGAAATTCAAAACCAACATGGAGATAATTTTTCTGAACTCTCTAAGATCATCGGAGAAAGTTATTTCAACACCGAGCAATACGATAAGGCGCTACAACATTTAATAAACTACAAAGGCAAAAAAGGGAAATGGACCCATGCCGATTTTTATCAGTTGGGTTATGCCTATTACGAAACGGGCAACTACAGCCAGGCCATTGATCAATTCAGTAAGATCATTGGTAAAAAAGACAAATTGGCTCAAAACGCCTATTACTACTTGGCAGAATGCTACCTTAAAAAAGAACGAAAAACCTCTGCTTTAAATGCCTACAGGAGTGCTGCTTCAATGAGCTTTAATCCTGACATTTCTCAATCGGCCTTACTCAACTATGCTCGCTTGAGTTATGAAATTGGAAATCCTTATGAAAAAGTTCCACAAGTCATTATCAGATACCTCGAAACCTACCCCAAAACATCACAAGAGCAAGAGCTCACGGCTCTTTTATTGAGTTCCTACACCAATAGCGGGGACTATGATGGTGTGCTGTCCATACTCTCTTCTCAAAATGACTACAAGGACGATCGTCTGCTACAGAAGGTAACCTTTCTCAAAGCCATTCAATTGTTCAATGCTGGAGATTACCCAAAGGCTGGAGAGTATTTCCAGAGGGCGGTAAAAAATGATAAAGTCAAAGCTCTTACGGCCCAATCTCTTTTTTGGTGGGCACAAACCCACTACGAAAGCAATCGATTTGAGGACGCGGTCGATGTATTTTTTAATTTTGAAAATAATGTCCCAAGAAAATCGATGCTCAATGAGTTGGAATATCACTATCACTTGGGATACACCTATTTCAAGATGGGGGATTATGAATTGGCCTTGAGTTCCTTTCAAAAAGTAGTCAATCAACCCCAACACTACTCCCGCACCAAAGTTCGTGATGCCTATATCCGTATGGGGGATGCTGAATTTGCCATGAGTCGTTTTTGGCCAGCTATGGAGCAATACAATAAAGGTATTGCCATGTCCCCAGCCCAATCCGATTATGCGCTGTATCAAAAGTCAATGAGTTATGGTTTTGTTGACCGTAACAAGCAAAAAATTAGTACCCTCATGGAGTTGATCGAAAAGCACCCCAAGTCTGCCTTCGTAGATGACGCATTCTATGAGTTGGGAAGTGCCTATGCGGTTGCGGGTTCTTTTAATACGGCAATCAGCACCTACGACGATATGATTGGTCGTTATCCCAAAAGCCCGTACCTTCCTAAAGCCATTCTCAACAAAGGCTTGATCCTCTACAATCAGGAAAAATTGAACCAAGCAGAAGGCGTACTGAAAGGCTTGGTGGTTCGCTATACCAATGATGCTGTGGCACAACAGGCCCTAGGAACCCTTAAGGAAATTGCAGTTGACTCGGACAAGGTTCCCCAGTTTACTCAATGGCTCAAATCATTGAATATCGATACTTTCTCCGACAATGAGCTAGAACAAACGGCTTTTTCGGCGGCCGAAAAACAGTTTTTAAGTGACCGTAAGAATCAGGCTAAAAAATCTTTTAACTCCTATCTGGAAAGTTATCCCCAGGGACGCAATGCTCTCAATGCTCATTTTGCTTTAGCTGAAATTTACTTTGAGGAATCCGAAACCGATGCCGCCCTTGAACACTACCAAAAGTTGATCGATGAAAAACCCAATGAGTTTTTCGAACAAGCATTGGTTCGTGCTACTCAGATTTTGGTCAAACAGGAAATGCAAGAAAAAGCTGTGCCGCTTTGGACACAATTGGAAGCCGCAGCGGTCTTTCCTGAAAACAAACGTTATGCCATGTTCAACTTGATGCGCACCTATTACGAATCCCAAGAATTTGAGAATGCACAAAGTAAGGCTGAAGCCGTATTGGAATTGAAAAATATTGAAGTGAAAGTAAAATGGGATGCCTATGAAATTTTGGCACAAACTTCTATAGCCCTAGGAGACTCTCTTAAAGCTCAATCTGCTTTTGAGGTATTGGAAAAGGCACCTATTGATCAGCTTGCTGCAGAAGCCTATTATTTTAGAGCCCATCAAAATCACAAGAACAAAGATTTTGAGAAGTCCAATGAAGTCATTGCACTTTTGTCCCAAAAATTTAGTAGTCAACCCTACTGGGCGGCCAAAAGTCTATTGCTGATGGCCAAAAACTTTTATGCCGTCAAAGACGCTTTTCAATCCACCTACATATTGGAATCCTTACTCGAAAACTACAAGCAATTTCCTGAAATATTAAAAGAAGGGGAAACCTTACTGAACCAAATCAAAGAAAAACAGTCTGAGCAAAATGCTACTTTATCACAACCCAACGATAACAATGAAGTACAATAAAATTTTTATCGTATTCTACTTTTTCATGTCTCTTCCAATTCTGGCTCAGGAAGAAGAGAAGGACGACTTGGGTACTCAGGAGGTCACTGTAGTCAGATCGTATAACCCCAGCCTTAAAAGTGTTTTTAAAATCAGAACCAATCCCGAAATTGACGATTCATTGGTTCAGAAAAAAATAAAGGTAGATTATACCTTTGAACCCGTACCCGTAGTCTCCACATTCGTTCCCAACAAAGCAACTCCCCTCAAACTGCAACGCCGAGAAAGTTCTTTTTTTCACAACTCTTATGTAATGGGCGGGCTTGGAAATCAATCTTCCTCCCAGTTCAATTTTTCCACCATGGTGCCTTTGGACAGAATGCAATCCATCGGTTTGGAATTCCTCTATAACAAAGTGGGGCCTATCGACAAAACCGTCCTCAATAGTGATCAAAAAAGAACTTCGTTTAATTTATTACATCAATACAAACAGAACAATATGCGTGTAGATTCGGATTTGCGTTTTGATCGACAAGGGCATAATTTTTTTGGACAGTATGATGATTTGGATTGGACCAATATATCGTCTTTTAGACCCGATGTGATCGACCCCTCTCAAAATCTCAATTATCTCTCCATTCGCTCCCGTTGGCAATGGTATGATGGTTTATTTAACAAGGTCAATTTCAACACTCACATCACTACCGATTCATTTGACAGCTCAGAACACATTGTCAAAATCAATACCCAAATGAGGATTCCTTTTTTCAATCAATATCTGGAATTGATTCCCCACATCGAACTGATTAACACCAACTTCGTTAGAGGCTATTACGATGAACAGGCTTTGAGTTATAGCAAAGGAATGGGACGACTGGAATTTCAGTTTTTGAACATAGGAAGGAAATTAAAACTCAGATTGGGTGCCAAAGGAATCTATCCCTTTGGGGATGCCGAAGAGGATGATCCAGCATTTTTTGTTTATCCCAAAGCAGAAATTTCCTACAAAGCTGGTAGTGGAAAACTGGTTCCTTTCCTAAATTATAATGGAGGTTATGACCTCAATAGTTTTACCTCCTTCTCACTGGAAAATCCCTATGTGGCACCAACTCTGGCCATTAAAGCCACTGAGGTAAATCATTATGGCGATTTAGGATTGAAAGCCTATCCTGGGTCGGGCTTGTCTTTAAAGTTCAATGCACACTACAGCCAATCCGACAACTTCCCTTTGTTCAAGCGTTTGCCTTACGATGACAACAATCAGGATGTGGCCTATCGTTTGTCCAATGCTTACGAAGTGGTATATGACAGTGTTGAAAAAATGGGAATTGTGACTCAAATCGAAATGCGATTCAGTGAATACAATAAAATAAGTTTGGAAACCGGCTATTACGAATACAAAAGGAAAGGGGATCAAAAAGTGTGGAATTTGCCCTCACTCAAAATTGATTTAAATGCCAATTTCAGATTGGGCAAAAAAATATTTTTTCAAGCTTCTGGGCATTACATAGGGGATCGGGACTCTGTTAAGAATATCCCTGTTTCTCTTATAGAAAACAGTAGTGGGAATTATCAAACCATCGAGTCTGTGGGATCGGTCTTTAGCATTGCATCTTCCATTACCTGGAAAATCAACGACCAATGGGATTTATTTTACGAAGGAAACATGATCCTTTCCGACAATACATCTAGATGGGCATATTACCAAAATCAAAGTCAGTTACATTTGGGAGGAATTCGGTATAAATTTGATATAAACTTATAACAATCTACAATCTGAGGGCTAAATGTTTTAACAGTATTATTTTTAGTTTATTTTTGTGGTCATATTTTTCCAAATGAACAAAAGCAACCTTTTTCTATTGATCTTATTTTGCATCTCCATAGGATGTTCAGAGAGAGTAGATTTATTGGTGCACAATGCCAAAATTTATACCGTCAATGCCGAATTTGACGTTGCCTCAGCCTTTGTGGTAAAAGACGGAAAATTTGTGGCAGTAGGTGGGGAAGAGCTTGTTGAAAAGTACAAACCTGCCAATACTGTTGATGCTCAGGGACTGGCTATTTTTCCAGGATTTATTGATTCTCATGGACATCTTTTATCACTGGGTCTAAACCAGTTTAAGGCCGATTTGAGAGATACGGAAAGTATTGACCAAATCGTTGAAATAGTCAAAAAACACCAAAATAAATACAATCAAAAAATCATACTAGGAGCGGGCTGGGATGAAAACCAATGGACTGATGTTTCATTTCCCTTCAACCAAAAACTCAATGCCGCTTTCCCCAATACTGCTGTTGTTTTGGAACGCATTGATGGGCATGCTTTTTTGGTCAATCAAAAAGCCCTAGAAATGGCTGGGATCGATTCGAATACAGCTGTAGAGGGTGGCCAAATCCTCAAACATAAAGGACAGCTTAATGGGGTCTTGGTGGACAACACCAAGCAATTGGTTGAAAAAATCATTCCCGAGTATTCCAAAGAAGATAAAATAGAAGCATTACTCAAAGCACAAGAAATCAGTTTTGAAAACGGTCTTACCACCGTCGACCAGGCTGGAGCTTCCAAACAAGACATATATTTGATCGATAGCCTGCAAAAAAAGAATCTGATCAAACTCCGCGTCTATGCCATGATTGAGAACGATCCTCATTCCATCAATCATTTTGTCAGTCAAGGTAAGCTCAAAACCGACTATTTGAATGTTAATTCCGTTAAGGTTTTCGCCGATGGAGCACTTGGTTCCAGAGGAGCAGCCTTGATTGAGGATTACAGCGATCAAAAGGGGTACAAAAGTAGTTTGTTGATTTCCAAAGATTCCCTGATGGATTTGGCTAATCTATTGGCAGAAAAATCTTTTCAAATGAATACCCACGCTATTGGTGATGCTGCCAATCGACTGGTCTTGGAGGTATACAATCAGGTACTCAGAACAAAAGAAGATCCCCGATGGAGAATAGAACATGCACAACTCATTGCCCCAGAAGATTTCCCACGGTTCAATGCCAAAATCATTCCTTCAGTTCAACCTATCCACGCGGTGAGCGACATGGGCTGGGCCATCGATCGCTTGGGAAATGAGCGCATCAAAGGCGCTTATGCATACAAAGACCTACTGGATTGGTCTGGAATTGTGGCATTGGGCACCGATTTCCCTGTAGAAGATATTAATCCTTTTAAGACCTTCTATGCTGCTGTTGCCAGAAAAGTTCCCGGTGATCAATTTTCCAAAGCTTTTCAACCCAGAAATGCCTTGTCCCGCTATGAAGCCCTTTTGGGATTAACCCGTTGGGCGGCTTATGCCAATTTCGAGGATAATGAAAAAGGCAGTATTGAGGTTGGTAAATTCGCAGATTTTATCATCTTGGATCAAGATATTATGCAGGTTGAAATTGAAAGTGTTCCCAATACCAGAATTGTGGCCACCCTCCTGAATGGGAAAATTGTCTTCAGCAATCGACTATAGTCGCCCTTTGACTTAATTTTTTAACTTTTCCCTCGTCTTAGCTTAAGTAAGGTTTAAATATTTAATAAATAATGATATTTTAATTAAACTTATATACCTAATCATTGTATTGAATGAAAAAATTAAAATATTTATTTAATTTTGATTAAAAATTTAAATCATGTGTGGAATTATATGTGCCTTTGATCTGAAACAAGATTCAGAATTGCTAAGACCTCAAATATTAGAAATGTCAAAACAACTTAGACATAGAGGTCCCGACTGGAGTGGTATCTACAGCCACAATAATGCCATCTTGGGTCACGAAAGATTGGCCATTGTCGATCCTACCTCTGGCAAGCAGCCCTTGTTCAGTGAAGACGGTACCATCGTTTTGGCCGCCAATGGAGAGATCTATAATCACCTTGAGTTGAGAAAACAGTTTGAAGGGAAATACAAATTTAAAACAGAATCCGATTGTGAGATTATTCTGGCCCTTTATCAAGAAAAAGGAGCTGATTTTATTGACGATCTCAACGGAATATTTGCTTTTGCCCTCTATGACAGCACTAAAGACAGCTATTTCATAGCCCGCGATCACATGGGAATCATTCCCTTGTATATGGGATGGGACAAAGACGGTACTTTTTATGTAGCCTCAGAATTGAAAGCCCTAGAAGGAATTTGTGCCAAAATAGAATTATTTCCTCCCGGTCATTATATGAAAAGTGGGGACTCGTCACCAACCCAATGGTATAAAAGAGACTGGGTAGACTTTGAAAAAGTCAAAGACAACCCTACCAGTATTGAAGATTTACACGATGCGCTTTCCGACGCTGTTCACCGGCAGTTGATGAGTGATGTTCCCTATGGAGTATTATTGTCAGGAGGTTTAGACTCCTCCATCACCTCTGCCTTGGCTAAAAAGTTTTCTTCCAAACGAGTGGAGTCAGATGACACCCAGGAAGCCTGGTGGCCACAGTTACACTCTTTTTCAGTTGGACTGGAGGGCTCTCCAGATCTGGCGGCAGCCAAAAAAGTATCTGAGCATATTGGATCCATACACCACGAAGTCGTATTTACGATTCAGGAAGGTCTGGATGCTATTAAAGATGTTATTTATCATTTGGAAACCTATGATATTACTACGGTAAGAGCGTCCACCCCTATGTTTTTAATGGCGCGAAGCATCAAGTCTCACGGTATCAAAATGGTATTGTCTGGAGAAGGTGCAGATGAGTTGTTTGGGGGGTATTTGTACTTCCACAAAGCCCCTTCGGCCGAGGAGTTTCACAAAGAAACCGTAAGAAAACTCGACAAACTTCATCAGTACGATTGTTTAAGAGCCAACAAATCACTTGCTGCATGGGGAATAGAAGGAAGGGTTCCTTTTTTGGATAAAGAATTTATCGACGTAGCCATGCGTATCAATCCACAGGATAAAATGATCAACAAAGAACGAATGGAGAAATGGGTGATTCGCAAGGCATTTGAAGACTACCTACCCAAAAGTGTTGCTTGGAGGCAAAAAGAGCAGTTTTCCGATGGGGTAGGCTACAGCTGGATTGATACCCTTAAGGAGGTCGTGGAAGCCGCAGTTACAGATGAGCAAATGGAAAATGCTCATTTCAGATTTCCTTTGCAAACCCCACAAAACAAAGAAGAATTCTACTATCGAAGCATATTTAAAGAACACTTCCCCAGCGATGCAGCCGCATTGAGTGTTCCATCCGTACCATCGGTAGCCTGTAGTACCCCCATTGCTTTGGAATGGGACGAGGCTTTTAAGAATCAAAACGACCCCAGCGGAAGGGCAGTGGCTAAGGTGCACGACGATGCTTACGGAGAGTGACTTCTAGGCCATTCTAATTCCTTAGTTCGAATTAATTTTTTTTCACATTTTGTGTTGATAACTTCACGGGCTTAATGCCGCTTGATCCTGCATTTTTACTGGAGGTTTCAGTATATTTGTTAGTATACGAAATGACTAAAAAAATCATCCAATATTTATGAGCGAATCCAATAAAAATCCTGAATATTCAGCGGATAGTATTCAAGCCCTCGAGGGCATGGAACACGTAAGAATGCGTCCTTCTATGTACATTGGAGATATAGGGGTCAGAGGACTCCATCATCTGGTGTATGAAGTTGTAGACAACTCCATAGATGAAGCCTTAGCGGGTCACTGTGATATTATTACCGTTATCATCAATGAGGACAACTCTATCACCACCGAAGACAATGGTAGAGGAATTCCCATTGGTATGCACAAAAAAGAAGGAGTTTCTGCATTGGAAGTGGTCATGACCAAAATCGGTGCTGGAGGAAAATTCGATAAGGATTCCTATAAAGTTTCGGGAGGACTTCACGGTGTTGGAGTTTCCTGTGTCAATGCACTTTCCGAACAACTCAAAGCAACAGTATACCGCGAAGGAAAAATTTGGGAACAAACCTATGAAAGAGGCAAACCCTTGGGGCCTGTTGAAGCGGTAGGAGATTCGGACAAGAATGGAACAGTAGTTACTTTTAAGCCCGATCCACAAATTTTTCAGCAAGTCCTTGAGTACAACTACGATACCTTGGCACAACGGATGCGAGAATTGTCCTTCCTCAATAAGGGCATCAGCATAAAACTAATCGACAAAAGAAGAAAAGACGAAGAAGGGAATATTATTCAAGAAACCTTTTATTCCGATGAGGGACTTAAAGAATACATTCGATTCCTGGACAGCAATAGAGAGTCTATTATTCAGGAAGTGATCTCTATGGAGGGAGAAAAGAATGGGATACCCGTTGAGGTTGCCATGATTTACAATACTTCATTCAACGAAAACTTACATTCCTATGTAAACAATATCAATACCCACGAAGGGGGAACTCATCTATCGGGTTTCCGAAGAGGATTGACCAGTACTCTAAAAAAATACGCTGACGCATCTGGATTATTGGACAAGCTTAAGTTTGAGATTGCCGGAGATGACTTTAGAGAAGGTTTGACTGCCATCGTTTCTGTTAAGGTGGGAGAACCCCAGTTTGAAGGACAAACCAAAACCAAGTTAGGAAATCGCGAGGTCAGTGCGGCTGTATCTCAATCCGTTTCCGAGATGTTGGAAAACTATTTGGAGGAACACCCCAACGATGCTAAAATCATTGTACAAAAGGTTATCCTAGCAGCTCAGGCCCGCCATGCGGCTCGTAAAGCCAGAGAGATGGTTCAGCGTAAAACTGTAATGACCGGAGGCGGATTGCCCGGTAAATTATCGGACTGCTCCGAACAAGATCCCTCTTTGTGTGAGGTATTTCTCGTAGAGGGTGACTCTGCAGGGGGAACTGCCAAGCAGGGTAGGGATCGTAATTTTCAGGCCATACTTCCTCTCAGAGGGAAAATCCTCAACGTGGAAAAAGCCATGCAACACAAGGTTTTTGAAAATGAGGAAATCAGAAACATTTACACCGCCTTGGGCGTTACCATTGGAACCGAGGAGGACAGCAAAGCCCTCAATATGGAAAAATTGCGTTATCACAAAATCGTTATCATGTGTGATGCCGATGTTGATGGAAGCCATATATCTACCCTCATTCTCACCTTCTTCTTTCGTTATATGAAGGAAATGATCGAGTCGGGTTATATCTACATTGCCACTCCACCCTTGTATTTGGTCAAAAAAGGGGCTAAGAAAAGCTATGCTTGGGACGACGATCAGCGTGACCGATTACAACAAGAATTTGGTGCGGGATCCAGTGTTCAACGCTACAAAGGTTTGGGTGAAATGAACGCAGAACAGTTGTGGGATACCACTATGAATCCCGAAATGCGAACGCTCAGACGTGTAACGATCGACAATGGAGGAGAGGCTGATCGAGTTTTTTCTATGCTGATGGGAGACGAAGTTCCCCCGAGAAGAGAATTCATCGAAAAAAATGCTATCTACGCCAATATTGACGCGTAAATTTTAGAAATTCAATGATTCCACTACCGCAAAATCTCTTAATTTTGAGGGATTTTAGAATTTAAACCATTAAAAAATGAAAGTTACCATAGTTGGAGCCGGAAATGTAGGGGCTTCTTGCGCAGAATACATCGCCATCAAGTCAATTGCCAGCGAAGTCGTATTGTTAGACATCAAAGAGGGATTTGCTGAGGGCAAAGCACTTGATCTTATGCAAACTGCTACTACTTTAGGTTTTAATTCCCGTATCAAAGGGGTGACCAACGATTATTCAGCGACCAAAGACAGTGACGTGGTCGTGATCACTTCTGGAGTACCGAGAAAACCCGGCATGACCCGAGAGGAATTGATCGGAATCAATGCTGGAATTGTGCAATCTGTTGCGAGCAGTATCCTAGAACATTCTCCCAACACTGTCATCGTTGTAGTTTCCAATCCTATGGATACCATGACCTATTTGACACTCAAAGCAACAGGATTACCCAAAAATCGTGTCATCGGAATGGGAGGAGCATTGGACAGTTCTCGGTTCAAAACCTATCTATCCCTAACTTTGGACAAACCCGCCAACGACATCCAAGGGATGGTCATCGGTGGCCACGGAGATACCACCATGATCCCGCTTACCCGATTGGCTAGCTATAACGGTACTCCCGTTTCACAGCACCTTACCGATGAAGCGATGGAGCAAGTAGCTGCATCGACTATGGTAGGAGGAGCCACCCTTACCAAACTGTTGGGAACTTCGGCTTGGTACGCACCCGGTGCTTCTGTAGCCTATTTGGTTGACAGCATCGTCAACGATCAAAAAAGAATGATTCCTTGTTCTGTATTACTCGAAGGTGAATACCAACAAGAAGATCTTTGTATTGGAGTTCCCTGTATCATCGGAAGAAATGGATTGGAATCCATCGTGGATGTTCAACTCAATGCCGAAGAACAAGAAAAATTTAACCAAAGCACTGCAGCGGTTAAAAACATGAACGAAGCACTCAATGATGTATTGAAATAAGGCATTTGCCTAGGCTGCTTATTGATCAAGGGTATAATACGGTCTTATAAGTTGCTAAATCATTGCCTAAACTTTATATTTGCACGCTTATTTAGCGTAAACAAAAACCAAAATGCAAAATAACGGACTCATAAGACTCTTTGCGATCCTTTTTGGATTGGTGAGTATCTACCAGCTTTCATTTACATTCATTACCAGTCAGAAGGAATCTCAAGCCAAGGCATTCGCCACTGCGCAGTATGCAGAAGATGTGGAGGACTACATCGAATTGAGAGACCGCGCTGTGGTCAATTATCTAGATTCTATTGGCAACGAACCCATTTTTGGGTTCACTTCCTACAACGATGCCAAAGGAAAAGAACTCAACAAAGGATTGGATCTCAAAGGAGGAATCAATGTCATTCTTCAAATATCGGTCAAAGACATCCTTAAGGGGTTGGCTGAAAATTCAAAAAACCCTGCCTTTAATCAAGCATTGAATCAAGCAGATGTGTTACAAGCCAGCACCAACGATCCTTATATCGAATCGTTTTTCGTTGCTTTTGAGACTGTAAAAGGAGACCAGCAATTGGCTGCTCCCGATATTTTTGCCAATCGGACACTGAGTGATGAAATTACCTTTCAGATGACCGATACTGAGGTTCAGCCTATTTTAAGACGTAAGGTTGACGAGTCTATCATTTCTGCTTTTGAAGTATTGAGAAAGCGTATTGATAAATTCGGGGTTACCCAACCCAACATCCAAAGACTAGGGACTTCTGGGAGAATTTTGGTTGAACTGCCCGGAGCCAAAGATGTGGACAGGGTCAAAAACCTATTACAAAGCACAGCCCAACTCGAATTTTGGGAAACTTATAAAAACGACCAGTTGTTCAGCTTTTTATCAGCCGCCAACGACTATCTCAAAACGACAGTAGAAAATACCGCCACTGAGCAAGAACAAGCCACTGACGAATCTTCTATAGACGACCTATTGGCTGATGTAGAGGCACAAGACTCTACCGATGTTATTGCTGCCAACCCATTATTGGATTTGATCGTAGGACCCGGATTTCAAGGTGGCCCCGTTTTGGCACAGTTTGCTGCCAAAGATGCCGACCTGATTTTGGGATATTTGGATCAACCCGAAGTGAGAAAACTCTTACCCAGAGATTTGCGATACATTCGCTTTGCTTGGGGAAAACCCGCTGCTGATAGTGAGGTGATCGATCTCTATGCTCTTAAATCCAATAGGGATGATCTCGCTCCGTTGAGTGGGGGAGTAGTGGTCGATGCCATGCAAACCTATGATATGATGGGTAACCCTGCGGTATCCATGCAAATGAATACCCAAGGGGCAAGAACGTGGGAGGCCATGACCGGAAAAGCTTTTCGAGAATCTACCAACATTGCCATCGTCTTAGACGATATCGTTTATTCCGCCCCCGGAGTATCTAGTGGAGCCATTTCTGGAGGTCGCTCGGAGATCACTGGAAACTTTAGCCTTAACGAAGCCATTGACTTGGCCAACGTACTAAGAGCTGGAAAACTTCCCGCTGCTGCAGAAATCATTCAATCCGAAATCGTTGGTCCCTCTTTGGGTAGAGAAGCCATTCAAAGTGGGGTGTATTCCTTTATTATCGCTTTGATATTGGTATTGGTCTGGATGGTATTCTACTATGGTACTGCTGGACTTTTTGCCGACGTCGCTTTGGTACTCAATATCCTTCTTATTTTTGGAATCCTTGCTGGATTGGGAGCCGTATTGACTTTACCTGGTATTGCTGGTGTCGTATTGACCATAGGTATATCGGTTGATGCCAACGTACTGATTTTCGAAAGGGTCAGAGAAGAACTCAAAAAAGGTAAAGGGCTGAGAAAAGCCGTTGCCGACGGATTTAACAACGCCTTGTCTTCCATTTTGGATGCCAACATTACCACAGGATTGACCGCATTAATATTATTTGTCTTTGGAACAGGACCCATCAAAGGTTTTGCTACAACCTTATTGATCGGTATTGCGACTTCGCTATTTACCGCTATTTTTATTACCCGCTTCTTTATCGATGCGCGAAATGAGAAAGGGAAATCCATAGCCTTTGGAACTCCATTGACTCAATCCTTATTTTCCAACATCAACATCAGCTTTTTGCAAAAAAGAAAAATCGCCTATGTGGTTTCTGGTGCTGTTTTGGCACTGAGTTTGTTTTCTCTCTCTTTCCAAGGTTTAAACCAAGGGGTAGATTTTGTTGGGGGACGTTCCTACACAGTTCGATTTGACCAAATCATCAGCCCCTCTGAGATACAATCCAGTTTGGTTCCCACATTGGGAAGTGCAGAGGTTAAGACTTTTGGTGAAGAAAACCAGTTAAAAATTACTACCAAATACAAAGTCGATGTCGAAGGCTTGGCCGTGGACAACGAGATTCAAAACATATTATACAACGCATTACAATCCTTTTTACCCGACGGTTTGACCTATGACGCTTTTGTCAATGGAGCCGATGACAAACAGGTAGGGATTATGTCCTCGATCAAAGTTGGGCCTACCATTGCAGATGATATCAAGAAAAATTCATTCCTGGCCGTCATCGGATCGCTGATCGTGGTGTTTTTATACATACTGTTGCGATTCAGAAAATGGCAGTTTTCTTTGGGAGCCGTTGCTGCGGTATTCCACGATGTTCTGATCGTTTTGGGAATCTTCTCTTTGACCTATAAGATCATGCCCTTCAATATGGAAATCAA
>DGPN01000015.1:0-7242 GCA_002390455.1 Flavobacteriaceae bacterium UBA4439
ATTTTAATTGGTCGGGACTTCAGTTCATCTCAGAAGTAAAATGAAAGCTAATCGCAGAATATTTCTGTTGCGTCATTTGAAGGGAAAAAGCAGAGTCTGCCAAAAACACCAATTGTCCCTGTTTATCTTGAGCCAAAAATTTCTGTTTCACGCGTTTAAAATCTTCAAATTCTGGATGTTCTGGATTTTCACACATGATCCAGCACGCCTTATGGACGTTAAGGTTTTCATAGGTGCATTTGGCACCGTATTCGTGGAGCAATCGGTATTGGATTACTTCAAACTGTAAGGCTCCAACCGTTCCAATAACTTTGCGGCCATTAAGGTTGAGGACAAACAATTGTGCGACACCTTCATCCATCAACTGGTCGATGCCTTTGTTGAGTTGTTTGGCTTTCATCGGGTCTGCATTGTTGATGAAGCGAAAATGTTCGGGTGAAAAACTGGGAATCCCCTTGTATTGGATTTCCTCACCGGAGGTAAGGGTGTCTCCAATCTTGAAATTACCGGTATCGTGAAGCCCTACTATATCTCCAGGGAATGACTCGTCGACCACTTGCTTTTTTTCCGCAAAAAAAGCATTAGGACTGGAAAATTTAAGTTTCTTCTTTTGTCTGACATGAAGATATGGAGTATTGCGTTTAAAAATCCCAGAGACAATTTTGATGAATGCCAAGCGGTCGCGGTGTTTAGGATCCATATTGGCATGGATTTTAAATACAAAACCTGAAAATGCAGCTTCATCAGGTTTGATGATCCGCTTGTCGGTTGACTTGGGAAGCGGAGGGGGAGCAATTTCAATAAAACAGTCTAGTAGTTCCTGAACTCCAAAGTTGTTGAGTGCCGATCCGAAAAATACCGGTTGTAAATTCCCTTCTAAGTACTGATTTTGATCAAAATTAGGATATACCCCTTTGACTAACTCCAGCGATTCCTTTAACTCGGTGAGAGACTCCTCCCCAATGGCTTGGCGCAATCCCTCATCCTCCAAAGATTCATAGGCAATGGTTTGGGCTATTTTTTGCTTATCGGTAGGTTCAAAAATTTGAATGTTTTGACTCCACAGATTGTAGATTCCTTTAAAGTTGTAACCCATTCCAATAGGAAAACTCAGTGGGGTTACCTGAAGACCTAGTTTCTGTTCTACCTCATCCAACAAGTCAAAAGCGTCTTTACCCTCTCGATCCAGCTTGTTGATGAAAACAATCATGGGTATTTTGCGCATGCGACATACTTCAACCAGTTTTTCGGTTTGTTCTTCCACTCCCTTGGCGACATCAATGACCACAATTACACTGTCCACTGCAGTAAGTGTTCTGAAGGTATCCTCTGCAAAATCTTTGTGGCCGGGTGTGTCGAGTATATTTATTTTTTTGTTTTGATAGTTAAAAGCAAGCACCGAAGTGGCTACAGAAATTCCTCTCTGGCGTTCGATTTCCATAAAGTCACTGGTCGCTCCTTTTTTGATCTTATTAGATTTGACGGCTCCAGCCTCTTGTATGGCTCCTCCGTAAAGCAAAAGTTTTTCTGTAAGTGTTGTTTTCCCAGCATCGGGGTGAGAAATGATACCGAATGTTCTTCTTCTTTGAATCTCCTGCAGGAATTCCATATGGATCAATTTGGACAAAAATATTTAATTAAATCCCATCGCTAAAATTTGTAGATAGGTTTTGTGTAATATATTAGGTATTTTTGATCCGATGGAGGAAGAAAAAGTTGTTTTGGTTGATTTTCAAGATCAGCAGCTCGGAACTATGGGGAAAATGGAAGCCCACGAAAAAGCTGAATTGCATCGGGCGTTTTCAATTTTTATCTTGAATTCTAATGGAGAATTGCTTCTACAACAACGCGCTTTTGAAAAATACCATTCTCCTGGACTTTGGACCAATACATGTTGCAGTCACCAAAGAGAGGGAGAATCCAATTTGGAAGCGGGCAAGCGACGATTGATGGAAGAGATGGGGATGACCGTTCTCCTAGAAGAATTGTTTTTCTTTATTTACAAAGCCCCTTTTGATAACGGATTGACCGAACATGAACTCGATCACGTTATGGTAGGCTATAGCGATGAAGATCCCATAATTAACACCGATGAAGTTGCAGCTTTTAAATGGGTGCCCATCGACATATTGAAAAAAGATTTGTTGGACAATCCCGATCATTACACCGTTTGGTTTACCATTATTTTTGATCGTTTTTGCAAACATTTAGAAGACCAATCAAAGCTATGAGAGTAACAGTATGCAGAAAAGCTCATTTTAATGCTGCCCACAGACTTTATGTCAAATCTTGGGATGATGCTAAAAATGAAAAAGTTTTTGGGAAGTGTTCTAATCCGCATTTTCACGGACATAACTATGAGTTGATTGTCAATGTGACCGGCACCATCGACCCTGTTACGGGTTATGTTATGGACATGAAAGTCCTAAAAGATTTGATCAAGTCTGAAGTTGAGGACGCATTTGATCACAAGAATCTCAATGTTCAGGTTCCTGAATTTTCGGACTTGATCCCTTCGGCAGAAAATATTGCAGTAGTCATTTACAACAAACTTTTACCCCATTTGGATGAAGACAAAACCTTGGAAGTTGTTCTTTACGAAACTCCACGGAATTTTGTCAAATACAGTGGTTAAATAAATCTAAAAAACAAATGTTATGTCAAGTATCAAAATATTCAAAAAAGAAATCAACAACAGTATAGGTAGTTTTATTGAGGAAGTTTACGCTTGGGAATTAAATCACCCCGATGCCGATCTCAAATCGACTGAAAAATTGATCGATAAAGCCATCGCTTTGTTTGATGATATGATCGATAAAATCCACAAGGCCAAGAGAAAGGAAGGAAAGGTAGGTTTTAAGTCCCTCAAAGAGCACTTAGCTGCCGCTATCGAAGGCCTGCACCAGGAGTTGGTCAAACTGGGATAGTTATTCTACTGTTTCCTCTGCTTTTCGACGCTCAATAAAATTGAGGAATTCTTTACCGTATTTCGATGTCTTAACCTGATCGGTCAATTTGGAGGCAACGGTGTCCAAAAACACGATATTGGCATCATAGACCTCGGTCAGAGCAATAAAAGGAGCGATGACATTGTCCCCATGAGTACTGGCAAAGTTGAGGGCGTACAAATATCTTCTTTTTAATAAATTGTCCATGGCCTTATTAATTGAATCCAAAGCTTTGCTATTGTCTTCTTTGGCTTGTTGAAAATAAGCTTGAATGTATTCCAAGTTTTTAGCATCGAATTGCCGGGCCAGCTTACGGTATTCTTGTAGTAATTTTTGATTTTCAGACCCTGTTACTTTGGCACTGCTCTCAAAGGTTTTTAGCAAAGTATTTATAGAAATTTCGCCTTTTTCTGCAAAGAATAATATCCTGTCATTAAGACTGTCACCGTCTTCCTTGTTTAAATAGAGGTAATATATTTCGGGGCTTTCGATTTCAGTTTTGAATTGGAAGTTGGGGCTTCCATCGACCACTACCGAGTCGACATTTACCATCAAGGAGTCTTGTATTTTTTGCAAATAGAGGGTTCCCTTTCGCAAGCCTTCTACCGTTCCGCTCAGAAGCATGGTATTTCCAGAAGGTTTGGAGGTGTTTTGACAACCCATAAGTATTAATAGACAGGAAAGTGCGGACAAGGATAGACTTTTACTAAAAATCATTGTGTAGTGGTTTTTGCAAATGTAGTCCAATTTGATTTTTTAGAAAAATGGAATTTAGTTTAGCGTGTTTTTTTTGGTTTTTAAATTATTTTCCAGAAGGTCAAAATCAATTTTTTTGTATTAATTTAGAATTGTGATGTTTCAGTCATTTTCAATTATAAGTTTACTATATTTATTAATCTTTCCTTCTTTGGATTGGGGGAAAACAGGCCACCAAGTAGTGGGAGCATTGGCCGATCAGCACCTGACTCCAAAGGCTCAAAAGCAAATTGAGGATTTGCTGGATGGCGCTTCTTTGGCCAGCATTTCCAATTATGGAGATGAAATTAAGTCCAATCCAAAATTTAGACACCTAAATCCTTGGCACTACATCAACTTTTCTCTCGATCAGTCTAATGTCAGCACAAAAAAGAATCCTAAGGGTGATGTGGTAATGGCCATCAAAAAATGCATTGCGAAACTCAAAGATTTAGATGAGCCTAAAAGTGAACGGGCCTTTTATCTCAAATTGTTGGTGCATTTTATCGGAGATATTCACCAACCCATGCATGTGGGAAGAAAGGAAGATCGTGGAGGGAATGATATCCGACTTCGATGGATGGGAAAATCTACGAACTTGCACCGACTTTGGGACAGTCAGTTGATCGAAAGACATGGTATGAGTCATTCTGAGATGGTCCAGGATTTGATTTCTTTAAGTCCACAAGTCATTAAAGAGATTCAAAGTCAGCCATTGGAAACATGGGTGGCTGAGTCTCAAGCTTTGGCTATCATCATTTATGAAGAGAGTCCAACCAATAGCAGTTTGGAACAGGATTACTATTCTCGCTATCTTCCTTTGCTTAAGATGCAGTTGCAAAGAGGAGGATTGCGACTGGCGGGGGAATTGAATGAAATTTTTAGATGATTTTTCGGAAGGTTAAGTTAATTCTGGGTTGCAGAGGTTTTTTGGTTTTTGGAATTTGATGGAGCCAATGTTCTTGCATCGCTCCTTCCATCAACAGTAAACTTCCATTATGGAGTTCCATTTTGTAACGTTCGGACTTGATTTTCCTGTGTTTGAAATGAAAAAAGCGATTGGCTCCAAAGCTTAAAGAGGCAATCTGTGGATGCTTTCCCAATTCTTTTTCATTGTCGGCGTGCCAGCCGTTGCTGTCAGCTCCGTCTCGGTAAAGGTTGAGCAGAACGCAGTTATAGTCGTGTTGGCTTACTTTTCGGATTTGCCCTAACAGTTCTAAAAGTTCATCTGTCATGGGGTGGGGTTGCAGGGTTAAACCCGAATAAGTATAGGTGCTCAGTGAGCTGCTGTGGAGGGAGGTCAGCCGTGGTTGAGCATAGACTTTGCCAAAAACTTTTACATCGTCTTGTTGCCAGGGGATTTGTTCCAAAAAGGTTTTGAAATAACGATTGGCGTTGTGCTCTGAGATAAAATTTTGATAATATCTCAGCTTTGCATCGGTTAAATTGGGTTGCCAGCTAAGGGAAGGAGGGTTGTTGGTCGCCATCCCTCAAAAATAAAAAATGTTTTTTAGCTGAGTTGTTGTTGGTGAATGGATTTGTTTAAAAATCACAACAATCCCACAATACCGATGTGTAAATGTTTTATATGCTTATGGTGCGACAATATCTGTAAGCCAATACTTCTTTATAATATCAAAAAGATTTACTGTTTTCCTATTTGATTTCAATCTTAAAACCTCCTATATGAGCCGTTAATTTAACCCATGAAAACTGATTGATTTTTTGCTTTTATGAAATTTCAAGAATTTAAAAGGAAATCCCCTGCTTTATAAAAAAAACAGGGGATTCACAGAGACAAGTTTTAAATCTATTTAATCAGATCAACAGAGCGTTTGATAAAGGCCGTAAGGGCTTCTCCTTTCAATAAGTTTTGGGAAAGTCGAGCCAAATCGAGTGCTTGTTGAATGAGCCGCTCGCGTTTTTTTGCGGTTTTGGTCTGTAGGATTTGTCCTGTCAGTTCATGATTGGTGTTGACCAAAAGGGTGTACATTTCGGGGAAAGCACCCATCATACCGCCGCCGGTTTGTTGCATTTCTTTCATCCTTCGCATGAATTCGGGTTGGGTCAGTACAAAAGGCATACCACTACTGTCCATGGCTTCCAGTTGTACGGTGTATTTTTCCCCTGGTACTACGCTTTCGATCATGGGTTTTAATTTCTCTTTTTCTTCATCAGACAATTTGGAGACCACAGATTCCTCTTTTTTGATTAGGTTCTCTACGGCATCTCCGTCCACTCGAGCAAAGGCAATGTTTTCCTTATCTCCTTCAAGTTTTTGGATCAGGTGTGCGATGATGGGGGAATTCAAGAGGAGAATTTTATAGCCTTTATCTTTTGCAGTCTGAATATATTGGTGTTGTTCTTCCTCGTTGGAAGCATAGAGGAAAATCAGTTTGCCCTCTTTGTCAGTCTGGTTGTCTTTAAGCGCAGTCTCCAATTCGGCGTATGTGAGGTATTCACCGTCTGTGGTGGGATAGAGCATAAACGACTCTGCTTTTTCATAAAATTTATCCTCCGTTAGCATCCCATATTCTATGACGACTTTGATGTCATTCCATTTTTCTTCAAAGCCTTTGCGGTCTTTTTTAAAGAGAGAACTCAGTTTGTCGGCGACCTTACGGGTGATGTAGTTGCTGATTTTCTTGACGGCACCATCGGCTTGTAAATAACTACGTGAGACGTTGAGGGGAATGTCTGGAGAATCGATCACCCCACGAAGTAGGGTTAGAAACTCGGGGACAATTCCTTCAACATTGTCGGTAACAAAAACTTGATTTTGGTACAGTTGGATTTTATCTTTTTGGAGGTTGAGGTCGTTTTGTATTTTAGGAAAATAGAGTATTCCCGTCAGGTTGAAGGGATAATCGACATTGAGGTGGATATTGAACAAAGGTTCCTCAAACTGCATTGGGTACATCTCCCGATAGAAAGATTTATAATCTTCGTCTTTTAGATCTGCGGGAGGTTTTGTCCATGCTGGCTCGGTGTTGTTGATGATATTATCCACCGTTTGTGTCTCTGGTTTGGCATCCTCTTTGGCATCTTCAGGAAGGGGTAGTGTCTCTTCCTTGGTTCCAAACTTGATGGGGAAGGGCATGAATTTGTTGTATTTGTTGAGCAATCCTCTGATGCGGGCTTCCTCTAGGAACTCAGTAGAATCCTCAGCAATATGGAGAACGATCTCTGTCCCCCGATCTTTTTTATCTGCTTCTTCTAGGGTGTATTCGGGTGAACCATCACAAGTCCAGTGTGCAGCTGGAGCATCTTGGTGGGATTTGGTGATGATTTCTACCTTTTCGGCCACCATAAAAGCGGAGTAGAATCCTAGTCCAAAGTGTCCAATGATCCCGGAATCTTTGGCATTGTCTTTGTATTTTTCCAAAAATTCTTCAGCACCCGAAAAGGCAACTTCGTTAATGTATTTATTGACTTCCTCCGTGGTCATCCCCACCCCTTGGTCGATGATGTGGATTTTTTTGTTGTCTTTGTCTATTTTGACTTCTATACGAGGGTCACCGATCTCCCCTTTTACCTCACCGATGCTACTGAGGTGTTT
>DGPN01000015.1:7283-111126 GCA_002390455.1 Flavobacteriaceae bacterium UBA4439
TCTACCGCAACATTAATTTTACCATTTGCCATTTTTATATTTTTTAATTTGTTATAAGTACAGTCAAAAAAAATACCAAAGAAAAATAAATGACACATTGGCATAGATTTTTGTTTAAGTTTTCTTTAAAATAAGTAAACAATTCGTAAATTTGATGCAAATAAAATATATAATGAGTCTGAAGGAAGAGAAAGAGAAATTGGCTATTATCACTGCTTTTATGAATTATACCTTAGAAAATGATCATTTTCCAAAGTCGGTATTCAAGTTTTGTAAAGACAATAACATGGAGGAGAAAAATTTTTATAAGTTTTTCGGTTCATTGGATGGGGTTAAAGGGATAATTTGGGAAACCTTCTATAAGAATGCTATGTCACTTTTGGAAAAGGATGAAAATTTTGAGGGCGCCAAACCCAAAGAAAAGTTACTTTCCTTTTACTTTACCTTTTTTGAGGTATTATTACTCAATAGAAGTTATGTTTTATTTGCCCTATCTGGGTCAGACAATATGATGATGAAGATGGGTCAGTTGTCTTCTCTTAGAAAAATGTTCAAAGCTTTTTCCGCGGAATTAATTGAAGATGGCAATGTAGACAAACCCTCTTATTTGCAACATCCACCCAAAATATTCTCGGAGGCAGCTTGGGTACAATTGGGCTTTTTGATAAAGTTTTGGATAGAAGATTCCTCAGCTGATTTTGAAAAGACAGATCAAGCCATTGAGAAGTCGGTTCAAACGGCATTTGATGTTTTTGACAATACCCCTTTGACTGCCTTGGTGGACTTTGGTAAATTTTTGTGGAAGGAAAAATTTGCAGCCTCTTGAAGTCATTGGATTATATTCCAACGAATAAAATTTCTCGGGCGGGAAATTTGGTGACTACTGGTCTTAAATTGGGAGGAAACTACCTCAAATATTACGGAGAAAAAGCACTCAAATTAGACGGTAGTCGGGAACGATTGGACGAGGAGAATGCGAAAGATATTTACAATTCTCTAAAAACATTAAAAGGAAGCGCTCTCAAGGTTGCCCAGATGCTGAGTATGGAAAAAAACCTTCTGCCGAGGGCCTATGTTGACCAATTCAGTTTGGCACAGTTTTCTGTTCCGCCACTCTCTTGGCCTTTGGTCAAAAAAATGATAAGAAAACACTTGGGGGCTAACCCCGAATCGGTTTTTGATACGTTTGCTGCTCAGTCTAGTAATGCCGCCAGTATCGGTCAGGTGCATCAGGCGACGAAAGAGGGGAAAAAACTTGCTGTGAAAATTCAATATCCTGGGGTAGCAGACAGTATCAGTTCCGACTTAAGTATTGTAAAACCCATTGCCCTAAGGATGTTCAACCTCAAAGGGCAGGATACTGACAAATATTTCAAAGAAGTAGAAAACAAACTTTTAGAGGAAACAGATTATCAACTGGAATTAAAAAATAGCCAGTGGATTGCAGATCAATGTAAAGCTATTCCTTACCTAAAGTTTCCGATTTACTACCCAGAGTACTCCTCTGAAAAAATTCTGACCATGGATTGGATGGAGGGATTACACATATCGGAATATGTGTCCACCCAACCTCAAGATACAGAAATGAATCACCGTTTGGGTCAGACTCTTTGGAACTTTTATATGTTTCAAATACATCATTTGAAAAAAGTACATGCCGATCCACATCCTGGAAATTTTTTAGTTGATAAGAATTTAAATTTGATTGCTTTGGACTTTGGTTGTGTTAAGACCATTCCCAACGAATTTTATATTCCTTACTTTGAATTGGCCGATCTTAATATAGACGATAATCCAGAGGGTTTTTGCAAAATACTTTATGATTTAGAGATTTTGAGATCTGATGACAGTGTAGAGGAAACTATTTATTTGTCTGAGTTGTTTGGTCGACTGATCAAGGTACTCACACTTCCTTTTACCCAAAAGGAATTTGATTTTGGCGACTCGGTTTTTTGGAGTGAAATTAATGCCCTTAGTGAAACTCTCTCCTCTGATCAACAGTTACGAAAGATGAACGGTAATCGAGGATCAAAACATTTTATTTATATCAATCGTACTTTTTTTGGATTGTATTCTCTTCTCAACGATCTAAAGGCTAAGGTAAATACCGAGGCTTACAAAGAATATTTTTAATCATAGTATTCTAAATTAAATCCTATCATGATGAATAATTATAGGCCAATTGTCTCATTAATTTTATTGATTACTTTTTTGTCTTGCTCAAAAGAGGAAACGGAAGTAGTAGAACCTGCACAAAGTACACTTTATGATCTGGTCGCCAACAGTATGAATTATTCCTACTTGGAGGCCGCATTAAGGATGACCAATTTGGATGAAGTCCTGGGAGGGGATGACGTTTATACTCTTTATGCACCGGACAACAATGCCTTTATTGGTTTTTTGATGCGGTCTGGTTTTAATAGTTTAGAGGAAGTGCCTAGGGAGACCTTGAAGCAGATTTTATTGAATCATGTAATGATAGGGCAAATGGAGTACCGCGATTTTAAATCTGGGTATTTTCAAACTGCGGCCACCAGTGCCGTGAATGGAAACGCCATGTCTATCTACATCAACCAAGTAAACATGAGAGTTACCTTAAATGGTGAATCTCGAATCGTTCAGGGTAATGTCAGGGCTTCGAATGGGATCATCCATGTGGTGGATAGAATCATTCCCCTTCCTTCTTTGGTTACTTTTGTTTTGGCAGACCCGCTATTGTACAACCTTGCAGTGGCACTAACGAGAAACGATTTGACAGTCGATTTCACAGCGGTATTAAGTACCCAAAATGGAACTTCTCCAGCTCCTTTTACAGTGTTTGCTCCTAATAATTTGGCTTTTCTAGACCTTTTGACCGAGTTGGGAGTAGATCGATTGAGTGCTATCGACGAACCTACATTGAATTCAACTCTCAACCATCATGTGGTGGGAGAAATCAACACTTTGTCTTCCGATTTATCGGACAATCTTTTGATTAATACTCTGGAAGGTGAAATAACAGCCAATGTTACAGGGGGCGCTTCATTGACAGATGGTAACAATAGAGTAAGTAACATCATAGTGGTGGATGTTCAAGCCAATAACGGTGTATTACACATTATTGATAAGGTTATTTTACCATTTTAATGGAATTTGAAACCAGTTTTTCTCAAATGTGAACAAGTTTGAGGGGAAAACTTGACAATCAAATACCAGAAGTGATTCTTTCAAGTTTGACTGTGTGAGATAAGTGATTTTTGTTGTTTTTATCCTTTGGGATTGGTGAAATATTACTTTTAAATAGGGTTCATTAAATTTTACTTTATTTAAATTGCAATTAAAGCAGATAGATTATGTACAACTCGAAGATTATCGGAATGGGGAAATATGTTCCCGAAAATGTTGTAACCAATGAGGATTTAACCTCAATAATGGATACTTCTCATGAGTGGATCGTTGAACGAACAGGAATCGAGGAGAGACGTCATATCAAAAAGGGAGACGGAAATACAACCGCAACCATGGGTGTGAAGGCCGCCAAAGTCGCTATCGACCGAGCAGGTATTGACAAAAACGACATTGACCTAATCCTTTTTGCAACATTGAGCCCCGATTATTATTTCCCAGGCTCTGGTGTCATTGTTCAGCATCACTTGGAAATTCCAAGCTGCCCTGCTATGGATATTCGCAACCAGTGCTCAGGCTTTATTTACGCTTTGTCCACTGCCGATCAATTTATTAAGACGGGTATGTACAAAAATATTTTGATTATTGGTTCGGAAAATCATTCTGGTGGTTTGGATATGACCACACGAGGAAGAGGTGTTTCGGTCATCTTTGGAGATGGAGCAGGGGCAGTGATACTGAGTAGGGCTGAAGATACTGATAAGGGTATTCTTTCAACCCATTTGCATTCCGAAGGAGAATTTGCCGAGGAATTGGCTTTGATTGGCCCCAGTACCAACCGATGGGTACCACAGATTTTGGAAGCCAACGATCCAGAAGATATTTCTTATTATCCCAATATGAATGGTCAATTGGTTTTTAAAAATGCAGTAGTTCGATTCTCCGAAGTCATCATGGAAGGTTTGCAACATAACCAGTTGACTCCAGATCAAATCGATATGTTGATTCCCCACCAAGCGAACCTTCGTATTTCTCAGTTCATTCAAAGAAAGTTTGGTCTTTCTGACGATCAAGTTTACAATAATATTATGCGTTATGGCAATACAACAGCGGGATCTATTCCCATTGCTTTGACAGAGGCGTGGGAGGAAGGTAAAATCAAATCTGGAGATTTGGTGGTCTTGGCAGCTTTCGGAAGTGGATTTACATGGGGAAGCGCCTTGATCAGGTGGTAGTCTCTTTTCGACGTATCATCATCAAGCCCAGAAAGGTCAGGAGTCCGTTGAGGGGTAGTAATTCATACCCTATTTGGTAACCGCCCAATGTTTCGGATGACAAGTTACCCAGCAGTACGATCAATAGAATAGAAAGGATTACGACGGCCCATACCCTTCGGTCGTGAATTTTAAATGGGGTAAAAATACCAAAAGCAAATAGTCCCAAGAGGGGGCCATAAGTATAAGAGGCTACAGTCAGTAGTCCATCGATCACATTGCGATCCAAAACGTATTTGAAAAGAATGACCACCACAACAAGTACAAGGCTCATGCCCAAATGGGTTTGCTTTCTGATTCTTTTTTGTTGACTTTCATCATATTGATCCAACTTAAGAAAGTCGATGCAAAAGGAAGTGGTCAATGAGGTCAGGGCACTGTCGGCACTGCTGTAGGCGGCAGCAATCAATCCCAAAATAAAAATAACACCTACACCCAATCCCAGCCCACCATTGAGGGCAACTTCGGGGAATAAAAGATCAGGTTTGGGGCTGCCTTCCATGAGCGGTATCATGATTTTGTTTTGTTCTGCATAGAGAAAGATCATCGCTCCAAGCACCAAAAATAAAAAGGTGACAACAATCAGAACCAAACTAAAAACAACCATGTTGGTTTGTGCTGCTTTGAGACTGCGACAGGTCAGATTTTTTTGCATCATATCTTGATCCAATCCTGTCATACAAATGGTAATGAATATGCCTCCAATAAATGATTTTAAGAAGTGATTTCGGGCCAAAAAATCTTCGGTCACCCAAGTACGGGTATAATTTTGGTATTGGGCATCTGTAATGATGTCATAAGGGTTTAAATGCAATGCGTTTCCAAG
The DNA here is from genome assembly GCA_002390455.1 of Flavobacteriaceae bacterium UBA4439. Classification (GTDB taxonomy): domain Bacteria; phylum Bacteroidota; class Bacteroidia; order Flavobacteriales; family Flavobacteriaceae; genus UBA8316. The sequence goes on from DGPN01000015.1 coordinate 12,489, forward strand.
GTGATAGAGGGTCAAACCTACAGCAGTGAGCATTAGAAGTGTTTGTAAGGTGTCGGTCCAAACGATGGTTTTGATGCCTCCCTTTTGGGTGTAAATCCAAATCAAAACAATAGAGAGAATAACCGTAATTTCAAAGGGAACTCCCCAAGCATCGAAAATGAATTGTTGAAGGACAATGGCGACAAGAAAAAGCCGAAAGCTGGCTCCCAAAACCCTTGAAATAAAAAATGAAATGGCCCCAACCTTGTGACTGTTGTCGCCAAAACGTTTTTGAAGGTATTCATATATGGAGGTCAGATTTTGACGATAATAGATAGGGAGCAACACAAAAGCGACGATAAAATATCCAGCCCAATAACCCAAGACGACCTGGAAATAGCTGAATCCTGAGTCACCTACCCATCCGGGAACAGAAATAAAAGTGACTCCAGAAAGAGAAGCCCCCACCATTCCAAAGGCCACCAAGTACCAAGGGGAGCTCCGGTTGGCGGTAAAAAAAGTCTTATTGTCAGCCTGCCTGCCAGTCAGGTAGGCAATACCCATCAATAGGGTGAAATACCCTAAAATTAAAAATAATATAAAAGCAGGCTGTAACATATCAAAGTCTAAATATACAAATTCAGATCAAGGGAATTATTGTTAAATTTGACTTATGGAATTCTCCTCTAAGTTATTGGAAAATGCGGTTAACGAAATTGCCCAATTACCGGGTATCGGAAAAAGAACTGCATTGCGGTTGGCATTGCACTTGATCAAACAACCCAAAGAACATACTTCACACTTGACTCAAGCGCTGAATGACCTGAGGGAACACATTAATTTTTGTTCTTCTTGTCATAATTTATCAGATGTTCCCTTGTGTGAAATCTGTTCGAATCCTGCTCGTGACGATTCTTTGCTTTGTGTGGTTGAAGACATTAGGGATGTTATCGCAGTTGAAAATACAGCACAGTTCAAAGGCTATTATCATGTTTTGGGGGGTATTATCTCACCCATTGATGGTATAGGCCCCCAAGATTTAAATTTAGATTCTCTCGAAAAAAAAGTTAAAGCTGGGAAAATCAAAGAAATTATTTTTGCTCTGAGTGCCACCATGGAGGCGGATACTACCAATTTTTACATTTATAAAATACTGGCACCCTATGATGTTCAAACATCAGCCATTGCCAGAGGGATTCCTGTTGGGGACGAATTGGAATATACCGATGAGGTTACTCTGGGCAGAAGTATTCTCAAAAGAGTACCTTACGAAAACTCGATTGTAAATAAATAGGGCGTTGTTTTTTTCCATTGTCTAAATACCTGTATTTCCCTTTTAAATTTGGTAATTTTGTACTTTCTTAAAAAATGGGCAAACACTTTTTGAAATTACCCAAGATGGGTGAGAGCGTTGTGGAAGCTACTTTGACCAAATGGTTGAAGGAAGTCGGGGATCCCATTGGTGTGGAAGATATTGTTGTCGAAATTGCTACTGACAAAGTAGATTCTGACGTGCCCAGTGAGGTCAGTGGTGTATTGATCGAAAAGAAATTTGCAGAAAATGATGTTGTTCAAGTGGGGGAGGTTATGGCCATCATCCAAACTGAAGGCGACGATTCCGATGATCAAACCAACAATGAAATTTCGGAAAATCCAGAACCACCCAAAGAGGTAGAGGAAGTTTCCATTCCTGAAGCGCAAATTTTTAGTCCTCCTGACTCATTGCCCGAATTTGAAAGTTTATCCAATACGGTGGAGGAGGCTAAAGCCATGGTCTCTAACGAAATTTTGAATCAGAACAGTGAGTTTCTATCTCCTTTGGTAAAGAGTATTGTCAAGGCAGAGGGATTGAACGAAGAGGAAATAAAGCGAATTAAAGGGAGTGGGAAAGACAACCGAATCACTAAAAAGGACATTATGGCCTATTTGTCCCAGCGTGGCAGTTCACCTTCATCTTTCAAAGAAAAAGATATAATTATAAATCCGAGTTCTTCTTCCTCAACTGTGTCAACAAAAAGCACTGCAGCATCAAATGTGATTCCCAATTCCGATGGTGATCAAATTATCGAAATGTCACGTATGGCTAAACTAACGGCCGAACATATGATCAGAAGTAAACAAACTTCGGCTCATGTTCAGTCTTTTATTGAAGCCGATTTGACGCGACTTTGGGATTGGCGAGAAAAGGTAAAAAAAGAATTTGTTCAAAGAGAGGGAGAGAAGTTTACTTTTACACCACTCCTTATCACAGCCTTGATCAAGGCTCTAAAAGACTTTCCACTGCTCAATAGTTCTGTCGATGGGGATAAGATCATACAAAAAAAAGCAATCAATATTGGAATGGCAGCCGCTATGGCCGACGGTAATTTGATTGTACCTGTGATCAAAAATGCCGATTACCTCAATCTGGTTGGTCTGGCCAAAGCGGTCAACGATCTTGCCCATAGAGCCAGATCGCAGCAGTTGAAACCAGAGGAAATTCAAGATGGTACCTTTACTTTTACCAATATCGGAAATTTTGGATCCCTCACAGGAACGCCCATTATCAATCAACCACAAGTAGGGATTATCGCTTTTGGGGTGATCCGTAAAATGCCTGCGGTGATTGAAACTTCTCAGGGTGATTCTATTGCAATCCGTAAAAAAATGATTATTTCTCATAGTTATGACCACCGTATCATCAATGGTGCTATGGGGGGTCAATTCATCAAAAGTATAGCCGATTACCTAGAAAACTGGGATGAAAATCATCCCATTTAAGCTTTGACTCATGAAATTAAAACTCAATAGACCCCTTTGCTTCTTTGATTTGGAAACCACTGGTGTAAATGTTACCAACGATCGTATTGTTGAAATTGCTGTATTAAAACTGCATCCTGATGGAACGAAAGAGGATAAGATTTGGCGGGTCAATCCCGAATGTCCCATCCCAGCGGAGGCATCGGCTGTCCACGGTATTTACGATGCCGATGTGGCTGATGAACCCAATTTCAAGTCACTTTCCAAAACTATTTACAGTTTTATCAAAAACGCGGATTTGGCCGGATACAATTCCGACCGTTTTGATATACCGCTATTAGCGGAGGAAATGCTCAGGGCAGAGATCGATTTTGATATGGCTCATTTTAAAACCGTTGATGTACAAACCATTTTTCACAAAATGGAACAAAGAACTCTTACAGCGGCCTTAAAGTTTTATTGTGATGAGGAGTTGGTCGATGCGCATTCTGCCATGGCGGATACCCAAGCGACCCACGATGTTTTGATGGCACAATTGGAGCGATACGAATCGTTGGAGGCAGATGTAGATTCCTTAAATGTCTTTACCACACGAAAAAAATCCGCAGATTTTGCCGGTTTTATTGTGTTCAATAAAGAGGGGGAAGAGTGCTTTTCTTTCGGCAAACACAAGGGCAAGACGGTAGAGCATATTTTGGAAAAAGAGCCCGGCTATTTTGGTTGGTTGCTCAATGCCGATTTCCCCATGTACACCAAAAAGATACTTACGGCCATCCGATTGAGAAAATTGAATACCTAATTTTTTTTCTGTGAAAATCATTTGTATTGGGAGAAATTACCCTCAGCATGCAGAGGAGTTGGGCAATGAAAAACCCGAATCTCCTGTTGTCTTTCTTAAGCCCGATACGGCAATAATCCAAAAGAGTTTTCCCTTTTATATCCCCCCTTTTTCAGATCAGATTCACCATGAAGTGGAGGTTGTGGTCAAAATCAATCGCATTGGCAAATACATAGAGGAAAAATTTGCTCATAAGTATTATCAGGAAATCGGATTAGGGATTGATTTTACTGCTCGTGATTTGCAAAAGAAATTAAAGGAAAAGGGTTTGCCTTGGGAAAAAGCCAAAGCCTTTGACGGTTCCGCTTTGATGGGAAGTTGGTTCGATAAATCTCAATTCAAAGATTTGAATCAATTGGATTTTGAACTCGCAAAAAACGGTGCTACTATTCAAGAGGGAAACACTTCTCAAATGCTTTGGAGCATTGATGAACTGATCTCGGAGGTTTCTCGATTTTTTACCCTCAAAATCGGAGATGTAATTTTTACCGGAACTCCAGCGGGTGTGGGACCCGTTGGTGCAAATGATGTTTTGGAAGGATATTTGGAAGGGGAAAAAGCATTTACGGTAAAAATAAAATAGAATGAAAGCAGAACTGGTCAGTATAGGAGACGAAATTTTAATTGGACAAATTGTAAATACCAATGCTGTTTTTTTGGCCAAGGAATTGAATAAGATAGGGGTTGAAGTTGCTCAGATCAGTAGTATCTCCGACCAAAAAGAGATCATAGTCAATGCCTTGGATGAGGCGCGAAAGAGGGCTGACATTATCATAATGACAGGAGGGTTGGGGCCTACCAAGGACGATGTTACTAAACATACACTTTGCGAATATTTTGACGATCATTTGGTCAAAAATGAGAAGGTTTTGGAACATATCGAAAATATTTTTAAAAAATATGTCACCACTCCCATCAGCGATATGAATCGAGAGCAGGCCAACTTACCCACCAAAGCTACGATTCTTCACAACCGATATGGTACGGCAGCGGGTATGTGGTTTTTGGATGCTGGACAAGTGTTTGTTTCCCTACCTGGTGTGCCTTATGAGATGGAAGCTTTGATAAAAAACGAGGTGTTGCCCAAAATTCAACAACAATTTGTACTCCCTGCATTGTACCACAAAACCATACTCACTTATGGTTTGGGAGAAAGTGTAATTGCGGAAAGAATCGAGGATTGGGAAAACAATCTGCCAGAGTCCATCAAGTTGGCCTATCTACCCAGTTTGGGAAGGGTGCGCTTGCGTCTATCGACCAAAGGCCCAGAACTAGAGGCACTAAAAACAGCGGTAAATGCACAGTTAGAAAAGGTCATCCCTTTGATAGAGGATATTTATTTTGGTACAGAAGAGGATCAGTCCATTGAATTTCAGATTGCCAAAAGATTAAATGAAATGGGAAAATCGCTTTCCTGTGCGGAGAGTTGCACGGGTGGAGCCATTGCGACAAGATTTACTTCTCAAGCGGGGGCTTCTACTTTTTTTAAGGGTAGTGCTGTAACCTATGCTACAGACTCAAAAACGGATTTGTTGGGGGTGGAAAAAACCATTATCGAAAAGCATGGTGTTGTCAGTGGAGCGGTTGCGGCAGCGATGGCTTTGGGTGCTCAAAAAAAGTACCAGTCCGATTATGCAATTGCCACCACCGGAAACGCTGGGCCTACCAAGGGTGATAGCGGGCAAGAAGTGGGTACCGTTTTTATTGGATTAGCAACTCCTAAAGGGGTTGAAAGTTTCCAATACAACATGGGAAATAACCGTACCCGTGTGATTCATAAAACGGTTAATCAAGCCTTTGAAATACTTTATAGAGCCTTGCACTAGTCTCAAGAAATATATCTTTCCATCAATTGTTATTCTTAACTCTGGTATTCTTTTTTATAGCGTATTCTAAAAAAAGAAACTTTATTTAGTAAATCGGATTTAAAGAAAAGAATAACCGAATAAAACGAGAATTATTTCAAAATATGTTTTTGTTACTCCCATAATAAAATGTAAATTTGCATCCTGTTAAAAATAATATTAATAATCATGTCTAGAGTTTGCGACATCACGGGGAAAAGGGTAATGTTTGGGAACAATGTTTCCCATGCTATGAATAAAACGAGAAGACGTTTTGACATTAACTTGATCAAAAAACGTTTCTACATTCCCGAAGAAGATAAATGGATTACTTTAAAAATCAAAGCCTCCGTGTTGAAAACCATCAACAAAAAAGGAATCAGTGCTGTGATTAAAGAGGCCAAAGCCCAAGGCATTTTAAGAGATTAATATGGCAAAGAAAGGAAACAGAGTTCAGGTAATTTTAGAGTGTACAGAACACAAAGAGTCCGGTAAGCCGGGAACTTCCCGTTATATCACTACCAAAAATAAAAAGAATACGCCCGATCGATTGGAGATCAAAAAATTCAATCCTATCCTCAAGCGTATGACCCTTCACAAAGAAATTAAGTAGTTATGGCAAAGAAATCAGTAGCAACCCTCCAGACAGGATCCAAAAAGTTGACAAAAGCCATCAAGATGGTTAAGAAAAATAATTCTAACTCCTACTCCTTCGTTGAAACTATTATCAATCCAGATATTGCCAACGAATGGTTGAGTAAGCAATAAAATCCCTTACAATTCAAAATATAAGCTACTTTTACAGTAGCTTTTTTTATTGGTAGACCTATGAGTTTTTTAAAATCGATTTTTAGTCCAGAAGAAAAGGAGCGATTGAATCAAGGTCTTTCGGCTTCTAAGAAATCTTTTTTTTCAAAATTGGGAACAGCGGTAGCTGGAAAATCAAAAATTGATGCTGATTTATTGGATGAATTGGAGGAGGTTTTGATACGTTCTGATGTGGGAGTGGCTACTACACTCAAAATTATAGATGCTTTGGAGGCAAGAGTTGCCAAAGATAAATATTTGGGATCCAACGAATTGGCTCATATTTTAAGAGAAGAAATCACTACTCTTTTACAGCAGCATAATGATAATTTAGTCAAAGATTTCGATGCTCCTTTGGATCACCATCCCCACGTAATCATGGTGGTGGGAGTGAACGGTGTCGGTAAAACAACTACCATCGGCAAACTGGCTCATCATTACAAAGGGGGAGGAAAAAAAGTCCTTTTGGGGGCAGCAGATACATTCAGAGCAGGTGCCATAGATCAATTACAAATTTGGGCAGATCGAGTAGGGGTAGACTTGGTCAAACAACAAATGGGCAGTGACCCAGCCTCAGTGGCCTTTGATACCTTGCAGTCGGCTGTCGCTCAAAAGAGCGATTTGGTCATCATCGATACCGCTGGACGTTTACACAATAAAATCAATTTGATGAACGAATTGGCCAAAGTCAAGAAAGTCATGGACAAAGTTGTTCCCGATGCTCCCCATGAAGTACTATTGGTATTGGACGGTTCTACCGGACAAAATGCTTTTGAGCAAGCCAAACAGTTTACCGCCGCAACAGAGGTAAACTCATTGGCCATTACCAAACTCGATGGAACTGCCAAAGGGGGAGTGGTAATGGGTATTTCCGATCAATTTCAAATTCCTGTTCGTTTTATTGGAGTGGGAGAGGGAGTGGAGGATCTGCAATTGTTTCACGCAGAAACATTTGTGGGGAGTTTTTTCAGTTAAGTTATTTGTATGAAATGAGCATTAACAAATTTTAATAATACAGTCAAAACAGGGTATGTTTAAAATTATTAATGATAGCACTAGGGTAAACTTTTATTGCAAATGTTCTAAACATTATAGTTAACTTAAAATCAAACAATTAACAAAATTTAAAAGTGTGAAAGTTATTGAAAACACTCTTTTTGTATTAGCAGTTCTTTTTGGACTTTTTATCATTGGTCCCGAAGTGGAAACGCCTGATTTGGAAACGCCATTGCCTGAGATCCAATACGATCTGAATGAATTAAAGGATTGGATTGACAGCAAAGAAGCGACTTTCGATAATATAAAGCCAGACAATGCTTCACAATTAATTTTCCACGATTCTGTTCCACAAAAAACAGCGTATAGCGTTTTGTATTTGCACGGTTTTTCTGCCAGTCGCGCTGAAGGCAATCCTGTTCATCTCAACATAGCTAAAGCATTAAAGGCTAATCTTTATTTACCTAGACTGAGCGATCATGGACTGATAGAAGAAGAACCCATGTTGCATTTTACAGCACAGCGGTATTTGGATAGTGCCAAAGAGGCATTGGCGGTTGCCAAAAAGATAGGTGAGAAGGTAATTGTAGTATCGAGTTCTTCTGGAGGTACCCTCTCTTTGATTTTGGGAAATGATCCACAAATTGCGGCTTTATTGTTGTTTGGTCCCAATGTAGAAATATACAATCCTAATGCCAAGTTGCTGACTTTACCCTGGGGACTTTATATTGCTCGTGCGGTTTTGGCTAGCAAATACCATGTTATGGATAAGATTACAGAACAAAAGCTAAACTATTGGACAACTCGATACCGATTGGAGTGTACGCTGCACTTGCAAAAATTAATGGAAACAGGGATGCGCCCAGAGATTTTTAGGAGGATCACCTCAGCAGTTTTTATGGGTTACTACTATAAGAATGAGGAAGATAAAGATGAAGTGGTGTCCATTCCCGCCATGCTCAAAATGTTTGATGAATTGGGTACTCCAAATAACAAAAAACAAAAAATGGCTTTTCCCGATGCAGGAGACCATGTGATTGGTTCGTATTTGACCACCTCTAATTATTCTCAAGTCGAAAAAGTAGCTCTGAGTTTTTTGGAAGAAAAATTAAATATAGATTTAAATTAAAGTTAATCCATTGAGAACCAAAAGTAGAAAGCAAAACAAGATCAACGTTATTACCATGGGCTGTTCCAAAAACCTCTATGATTCGGAGGTGTTAATGGGGCAACTAAAAGCCAATGATAAAGACGTAGTTCACGAGGAGGAAGGAAATATTGTAGTCGTCAATACTTGTGGTTTTATCGACAATGCTAAGGAAGAATCCGTCAACACCATTTTGGAGCAAATCCAAAAAAAGGAAAGTGGAGCCATTGACCAACTATTTGTTACGGGCTGTTTGAGCGAACGCTACAAGCCAGATCTTGAAAAAGAAATGCCACAAGTGGATGCCTATTTTGGGACTACCGATTTGCCCCAATTGCTCAAAGCACTGGGAGCAGATTACAAACACGAATTGTTGGGAGATCGCCAAACGACAACCCCCAAAAACTACGCTTACTTTAAAGTTTCTGAGGGCTGTGACCGTCCTTGTTCTTTTTGTGCGATCCCTCTGATGCGTGGCAATCACCGTTCTACACCCATAGAAGAATTGGTGCAAAGGGCAGAAAAATTGGCGCAAAATGGAGTCAAAGAACTGCTGTTGATTGCACAGGATTTGACCTATTACGGTCTGGATTTATATCAAGAAAGACGATTGGCCGATTTGCTTCGGGCTTTGGCTAAGGTGTCTGGGATAGAATGGATTAGAATGCATTATGCTTTTCCCTCAGGCTTTCCTATGGAGGTCATAGAGGTAATGAAACAAGAGCCTAAGGTTTGTAATTATTTGGACATTCCCTTACAGCATATTTCCGATCCCATTCTCAAATCTATGCGAAGGGGAACCACCCAAAAAAAGACGACGGATTTGATTGATAATATCCGAAAAATATTGCCCGAAATCGCTTTGAGAACGACGCTGATTGTGGGCTACCCTGGTGAGACAGAAGCTGATTTTGAAACCCTCAAACAGTGGGTCAAGACCATGAGGTTTGAGCGTTTGGGTTGTTTTACCTACAGTCATGAGGAAAATACCCATGCCTATCAATTGGAGGACAATGTTCCGCAGCAAGTCAAGCAAGAGCGCGCCAACGAGATCATGAAAATACAATCCGAAATCTCTTGGGAGCAGAATCAAAAAAAGGTGGGTAAGAGCTTCCGCTGTGTGATTGATCGAAAACAAGGCGATCACTTTGTGGGCAGAACGGAAATCGACTCTCCTGATGTGGACAATGAGGTGTTGATCGATGCCAAAAAGTATTATCTGAAGCTAGGCGATTTTACCGATGTCGAAATTGTCGATGCATCAGATTTTGATCTTTATGGTATTCCGTTAAATAACAAGGCTGTTGGAGATTAAAAAAACACTCCTATCTTTATCTTAAATTACTCATGAAAGCGCATCACATTCCCTTCGTTGAAACTGGATATTTTTCCGATTTGATGTGCGATTACCTTAATGACAAAAAAGAATTACAGTCCTTTCACAGTGGTTTACCCAGTTTTGAAAACCTCTACGAGCAGGCTTTAAAAAAAAGCAAGCTTTTCTCTCCCCAAATCAGACAAACGCTTTGTGATCGTCTTCGAAGCCAGTACAGTAGTATCCAAATGTCTTCCTCAGTGGCTGAAAACCTTCAACTGCTCGAAAACAAAAACACCCTAACGGTAACTACCGGACATCAGTTGTGTTTGATGACTGGGCCGCTCTATTTTATCTATAAAATTGTCAGTACCATCAAACTATGCCGACAACTCAAGGATCGATATCCCGATATGGATTTTGTCCCTATTTATTGGATGGCAACCGAAGATCACGACTTTGAGGAAATTAGTGCCTTTATTTTCCAGGGAAAAAAATTTCAATGGAATACGAAGTCGGGAGGGGCGGTAGGTAAAATAAAAACAGGAAGCTTGAAGCCGTTGTTGGATTTGTTTAAACAAGAGTTGGGCGACAGTATCAATGCTAATGCGCTAAAAGCATTGATCGGAAGAAGTTATGAAGCAGGGGGGGATTTGTCTCATGCAACGAGGATTTTTGTAAACTTCCTTTTTGAAGCCTACGGACTGCTAATCATTGATGGGGATGATGCGGCATTAAAAAAACACTTTATTCCCTATCTAAAAGAAGAATTACAAGAACAAACTTGTGCTAAAAGTGTCCTTTTGCAGATTGAAAACCTCAAAAAAGAGTACAATCCTGATTATAAACCTCAGGTAAATCCTAGAGATTTGCATTTGTTTTTTTTGGAGGAAGGCAAAAGGCACCGCCTAATAAAAAATGAGCATGGTTTTACTTGGGAGGGAAAAGAAGACAACATCGGTGCTCCAGAAATCTTGGATTGGGTTAAGAAATCCCCCGAAAAATTTTCGCCCAATGTCCTACTTCGTCCCCTCTATCAAGAGGTTATTTTACCCAACATCGCCTATTTCGGTGGAGGGGGAGAGTTGGCCTATTGGATGGAATTGAAATCTTTTTTCGATACTCAGGACATTCCTTTTCCTCTTTTGATTTTAAGAAATGCTGCCTTGGTGATTAGTGAAAAAAACATCCGTAAAATCAGTAAGTTCAAACTGGAATGGAAAGATTTATTTCTTAAAAGAAACGCATTAATCAATAAAAAAGTAAGACAGATTAGCAATATTGATTTGGATTTGTCCCCATTCAAAAAGCTACTTGAAGTCCAGTTTGATTCTTTGGAGAAGCTTGTTCAAGAGACTGATCCCTCTTTTGAAGGGGCGGTCAAAGCTCAAAAATCTAAGCAATTCAAAGGAATTGACCATTTGGAGCATCGCCTTCTCAAAGCCCAAAAGATTAAACTGAAAGATCAGGTGGAGCGTTTGGTGCTTTTGCAGGAACAACTTTTTCCTGGTGGACAATTGCAAGAAAGGGTGGAAAACTTTAGTGGTTTTTATCTCGAACAAGGCGATACTTTAATCGAATTTTTACTGGAAATATTCAATCCTTTATCGGCCGAATTTACTATACTCGAGATATAAGTTTTACCAACATTTTTTTTTAATAAATTCCCTTTTTTGCCAATTCATAACATTTGAATTAATTGTATTTTTGACTTATGCAAGACAAAGTATTGATTCTTGATTTTGGGTCACAATACACCCAATTGATCGCCAGACGAGTAAGAGAGTTGTTTATCTACTGTGAAATTCACCCATTCAATAATCCTCCAGAGCATATGGAGGAGTTTAATGCCGTCATACTTTCGGGTTCTCCCTATTCAGTTCGATCTGAGCAGGCTCCCCATCCAGATCTTTCGGACATAAGAGGTAAATTGCCTTTATTGGCCGTTTGTTATGGTGCGCAGTATCTGGCCCATTTTTCTGGTGGGATCGTCAAACCTTCCAATTCCCGAGAATACGGAAGGGCCAATTTGTCCTTTATTAAAACAGAGGAATCTTTTTTTGACGGAATTGATAAAGGCAGTCAGGTATGGATGAGTCACAGCGACACCATTGACCAATTGCCAGAGGGAGGAATGTTGCTGGCCAGTACGGAAGATGTTAAAAATGCAGCTTATTGTATCGAGGGAGAAACCACTTTTGGAATCCAATTTCACCCCGAGGTCTACCATACCACTGATGGAAAAAAACTTCTGGAAAACTTTTTGATCAAAATTGCTAAAGTCAATCAAGACTGGACTCCCGACTCTTTTGTGGAAATGACGGTAAAAGAAATTGCCGATACCGTAGGCGACGAAAAGGTGATTTTGGGACTTTCTGGTGGAGTTGATTCCACCGTAGCGGCTGTTTTGCTTCACAAAGCTATCGGCAAGCAGTTACATTGTATTTTTGTTAATAACGGTTTGTTGAGAAAGAATGAGTTTGAAAGTGTATTGAATCAATATGAAGGCATGGGATTGAACGTTAAAGGGGTTGATGCCTCTGATCTTTTCCTAAAGGCTCTGGCGGGGGAATCCGATCCGGAGGGAAAAAGAAAAATCATCGGCAATACCTTTATAGATGTTTTTGATGATGAGTCCAAAAAAACAGCTGGGGTAAATTGGTTAGCTCAGGGTACTATCTATCCCGATGTAATTGAATCCATTTCAGTCAATGGGCCTTCAGCGACCATCAAATCCCATCACAATGTGGGAGGTTTGCCCGATTATATGAAATTAAAATTGGTCGAGCCCTTGAAGATGTTGTTTAAAGATGAGGTCAGACGGGTGGGTGCTAGTATTGGGATTGATCCCGAGCTCCTGGGTCGTCACCCATTTCCCGGACCTGGACTAGGCATTAGAATTTTGGGAGACATCACCCCAGAGAAAGTGAATATGTTACAAGAAGTGGATGCGATTTTTATCAATGGATTAAAATCTTGGAATCTTTACGACCAGGTTTGGCAGGCAGGTGCAATGCTTTTGCCGGTCAACAGTGTTGGGGTAATGGGTGATGAACGAACCTATGAAAAGTGCGTTGCACTTCGTGCTGTTCAATCTACCGACGGAATGACAGCAGATTGGGTAGACTTACCTTATGCTTTTTTGCAAAAAATGTCCAACGAAATCATCAATAAGGTAAAAGGGGTAAATAGAGTGGTGTATGACATCAGTTCCAAACCTCCAGCGACTATTGAATGGGAATAGACCTGAAGAAAAAATAAATTGAAAAAAAATAAAATTCTTTTCCTTGTTCTCCTTTTGTGCGGGATGCTCTTTTCCACCGCACAGGAGATGCCTGTGAAGTTTCTGTCTCACAAGGTCAAGAAAAAAGAGACCGTCTTTGGTATCACCCGAAAGTACAATATCACTGAAACCCAGTTGTATGAGTATAATCCCCTTTTGAAAAAAATAGGTTTGAGAAAGCGAATGACTTTGCGAATCCCTGTTTATCCGATGGTGGTAGAGAAATTGCCAGAGCCGACCGTTGAGTTAGATCAAAATACTCAAGCTTATATCGTCAAACCCAAAGAGACCAAATGGCGAATCGCATATAATTTTCAGATGACCATTCCCGAATTGGAAGCTTTAAATCCTCAAATCAAAAAGGTGCTCAAAGAAGGTCAGGAAATTCGCGTTCCGATTTTGGCTTCCCAAACTGAGAGTGAAACCCTAGAGGCAAGTTGGGACAGTAATTACAATTACTACAAAGTGCTCCCCAAAGAAGGGTATTACCGTATTGAAAAAAAAATTGGGGTGACCCGAAAGGTGTTGGATTCTCTCAACCCCAATTTATTGGAATTGGGATTACAGGCAGGAATGATCCTCAAGGTTCCTGGTGAAGCCAAAGGCGAACTTAAGATTCAGGATGATCTTTTGGTCGCTCGTCTTTCTCTATTGGATTCCCTCAAAGAAGCTCATGAAATTGAGTTGGCCCTTTTGTTACCTTTCAAGGCCAAAACCATAGAATATGACTCTATCGAAGACACCCGAAGATTGTTGCAAAGTCGAAACTTACATACTGTTTCTGCAGATTTTTACTCTGGCGTATTGCTTGCGATTGATACTTTGAGTCACTATGGAATATCGGTCAAACTCAATGTCTTTGATACTCAAAACAGTATTTCTAAAGTCAATGAAATTGTAAATACTCAAGACTTTTCTAAAACGGATGCCATTATAGGCCCCTTGATCCCTTCCAACTTCGATTATCTATCTACCAAGAGTCAAGTGCAAAAGATTCCTAAGGTGGCTCCTCTATCGACTAATCCAGTGGCCATGAGGGAGGCGGTTTATCAATCGGTAACCTCCAAAAAGTTTCTTAGAAAAAGAATGTTCGAGTATTTAGATAGGACATTGAATAGAGAAGATAATATTGTATTGGTAGTAGATTCGTTGAATCGTTCAGTGGAAAAAGAACTTTTGAAATTATTCCCAAAGGCAAGTGTTTTACGCCCTGAAAAGAGTAATTATTTGCTACCAGATTTGGTCGATTCCCTTTTGGTAGATTCGCTTCCGAACAAGGTAATCCTCGAAAGTCAAGATTTTTCATTGATCTCCAGTGCCAGTTCTCAAATGAGTGCCCAACAGTCAAAATCGAGAACAGTTCAATTGTTTACTACCTACAGGGGGAATGCCTACGAAAACCCCAATTTGTCTCTCAAGCAATTGGGAGATTTGAAATTTACTTATTCCACAGACCGATTACCTCTCAAGTTGGGAGAATACAGTCATTTTCAAAATCACTACATCAGCACTTTTGGAAAACCACCCAATAGAACCGCCATCCGAGCTTATGATCTTACGATGGATTTGATATTGAGGAAAGCTTATTCGGGGAATTTTAAATCAATAGACAAAATAGGAGAAACGGATTATCAGGAGCACCGTTTCCTCTATCGGAAACAAGACAAAAGTTTTGAGAATTCAGGCTATTTTTTATTGCAACACAAAGATTATGAACTTATCGAACTTAAGAAATAGCAGAAATGCCCCATTAGTAATTGAGGATTTTGTAAATTTGAGCCCGGTTAGTCATTATAGAAAACAAACCGGATGCCGGATATAAAGTATATTTTTGTTACAGGTGGGGTTACTTCTTCCCTCGGAAAAGGAATCATAGCGGCATCATTGGCCAAGCTACTTCAGGCCCAGAATTTCAAAGTTACCATACAGAAGTTTGATCCCTATATCAATGTTGATCCTGGCACGCTCAATCCCTATGAACACGGTGAATGTTATGTTACTGACGATGGAGCGGAAACGGATTTGGACTTGGGACACTATGAAAGGTTTTTGAACATCAAGACTTCACAAGCCAACAATGTTACGACTGGAAGAGTATATCAGAGTGTGATCGAAAAAGAACGCCGTGGAGAGTTTTTAGGGAAAACGGTTCAGGTAGTTCCCCATATCACCAACGAGATCAAAGAGAGAATGCAGCTGTTGGGTAAAAGTGGGGATTTTGATATCGTCATTACAGAAATTGGAGGAACAGTGGGAGACATTGAGTCCTTACCCTATATTGAATCCGTTCGACAATTGATTTATGAATTGGGTGAGGAAAATGCGATGGTCATTCATTTGACATTGATACCCTATCTCTCGGCTGCAGGAGAATTGAAAACCAAACCCACACAACATTCGGTCAAAACCTTGATGGAAAGTGGAATCAAAGCCGATGTTTTGGTTTGTAGAACTGAGCATGAATTGACTGAGGACTTGAAAAAAAAATTAGCCCTCTTTTGCAATGTTAAGCCCGAGGCTGTCATTCAATCTATAGACGTAGATACCATCTATGATGTCCCAATGAAAATGTTGGATGAGGGATTGGATCGGGTGGTTTTGGCTAAACTTAAACTGCGTAAAAAGGCTGATCTGAATCTAGATCATTGGAAGTCCTTTTTAGAAAAGTATAAAAACCCCAAGCAAAAAGTAAAAATTGGCTTGGTTGGAAAATATGTTGAGTTACAAGACTCCTATAAATCCATTTTGGAAGCCATCATTCATGCTGGCGCTATCAACGAGACGGAGGTAGAGGTGGTCAGTATCCATTCTGAATTTTTGAATCAGATCAATGCCCAAGAGCAACTCAAAGAACTCCATGGCTTGATCGTCGCTCCTGGTTTTGGGGGCAGAGGGATCGAAGGTAAAATTGATGCCATCAGCTATGTTAGAGAAAACAAAATTCCTTTTTTTGGGATTTGTTTGGGAATGCAAATGGCAGTCATCGAGTATGCCAGAAATGTACTGATGCAATCCAAAGCCAATTCGACTGAAATAGATGAAGATACAGACTACCCCGTAATTGATTTGATGGAAAGTCAAAAGGGTGTGGTCAACAAAGGCGGTACGATGCGTTTGGGGACATGGAATTGTGATCTTGCTCAAGGGAGTAAAGTGGCAGAGGTATATGGAAAAGAACAAATTACAGAGCGCCACCGACATCGTTTTGAGTTTAACAACCAATACAAAAAAGAGGTTTTTGAAAAGGGTGCTTTAAAAGTTTCAGGTGTCAATCCCGAAACTAGTTTGGTAGAAATTGTGGAGCATCAAGATCACCCTTGGTTTGTCGGTGTTCAATTTCACCCTGAGTACAAGAGTACCGTTTCCAATCCACATCCCTTATTTGTCTCTTTTATAAAAGCCAGTATTGACTATCTTAGCCAACAGCAATCGAACTAAAACCCATGGAAGAAAGAAAATTTGATCCTTACCAATTTATTGGATTTGTCCTCATTGCGATGATCCTTACATGGATGCTGTATGTCAATAAGCCTGAAGAGGGTGCAAGTCCGACAGCAGAGCCCGAAAAAACCGAAGCTGTTAGCCAATCAAAGGAAGCACCACCCATTCAGTTAAACGACTCTCTTCAAAAAATAAACCTTCAAAGTACTTTTGGAATTTTTAGCAATTGGATGACCGATCAAGGGGCACAAACCCAAAGATTGGAGAATAAAGACCTATTGTTAGAAATCAGTCCTAAAGGAGGAGTACTTGAGTTGGTTCGACTCAAAGATTATACCGATTACCTCGATCAACCCTTAGAATTGGTCAAAGAAGGGAACAATCAGTTCAATGTCCAGTTCACGACCAAAGATGGACGCAGACTCAACACCAAAGATTTTTATTTTTCCCCACAACTGAGTTCCAAAAACGGAAAACAAATACTATCTCTGAAGGCTGCCATTGCTCCCAGTAAATATTTGGAGTTTGTTTATGCTATTGATCCAGAACGGTTTTTAGTTGATTTCAGCATACAATCTTCTGGTATCGCTTCGCTGTTGGACAGCAGCGAACCCGCCCTCTTGTCATGGGAAACCCGTGCCTATCGCAATTCTAAAAGTATCGATTATGAAGGTCGCTACACTGAGCTCACCTATGGTTATGAATTGGATAAGATAGATTATTTGTCCCTGAGTGGAACGGATGAAGAATCCCCAGAACAGGTTCGATGGGTATCTTTTCGACAGCACTTTTTTAGTGCCATTTTGATTCCAGAAAAACCAGTAGATCAATTGACGGTTACCACCGAAAATCTTGCAGATGACAAGTCTTTGGAGGAGGTCTTTACCAAAAAATTTGGTCTAGAAATTCCTTTAGATTATCGATCTGGAGAATTTGACAGCCAGTTTGAATATTATTTTGGAATTACGGACTACCAAACCCTAAAGTCCTATGAGAGAGATCTGGAATCCTCCATTCCCTTGGGTTGGGGAATCTTTGGATGGTTGAATCGATTCCTGTTTTTACCTTTATTTGGATTTTTATCCTCCTTTCTGCCTCATGGCATCGCCATTATATTGATGACCATTATTGTCCGTTTGGGAATGTCCCCAGTTACCTACAAGTCGTATGTCTCCCAAATCAAAATGAAAGTTTTACGCCCCGAAATTGAAGAATTGAACAAAAAATACAAAGACAATGCCGTAAAGCGCCAGCAAGAAACGATGAGCCTTTACAATCGTGCCGGAGCCAATCCCATGGCAGGGTGTATTCCAGCCCTTTTACAGCTTCCAGTGTTTTACGCCCTTTTTACTTTTTTCCCCGTTGCTTTTGAGCTGCGCAAAAAAAGTTTCCTTTGGGCAGATGACTTGTCTTCCTATGATTCGATTTTGGACTTAGGATTTAGCATTCCATTCTATGGTGACCACGTCAGTTTGTTTCCCATTTTGGCCTCCATTGCCATCTTCTTTTATACCCAGATGACTACTGGCCAGCAGGCGATGCCTCAGCAGCCTGGTATGCCCAATATGAAAGTCATCATGTACCTAATGCCACTAATGATGTTGTTTTTCTTTAACAATTACGCCAGTGGATTGAGTTTGTACTATTTTGTTTCCAACCTCTTGACCATTATTTTAATGTTGGTAATCAAAAATTACATTATCGACGACGATAAAATCCATGCCAAAATCGAGGAAAACAAAAAGAAACCCAAGAAGGCAGGAGGTTTTTCAGCACGTTTGCAAAAAGCAATGGAAGAAGCTGAAAAACAAAAAAAAGCCCGCGGTAGATAGGTCTCCTCCAAAGGATCAGAATTTAATTTGTTGGTGTAACTTTGCCCTATGAAAAAGAAAAGGGTTATTGTAGGCTTATCTGGAGGTGTAGATTCCAGTGTAGCTGCTTATCTCCTTAAGCAACAGGATTACGAAGTCATTGGCCTTTTTATGAAAAACTGGCACGATGAGTCGGTAACCCTCTCCAACGATTGCCCTTGGCTGGAAGACAGCAATGATGCCATGTTGGTGGCCGAAAAGCTTGGGATTCCCTTTCAGACTGTAGATTTAAGTGCCGAATACAAAGAACGCATCGTAGATTATATGTTTGACGAATACGCTGCGGGAAGGACTCCTAACCCTGATGTGCTTTGTAATCGAGAAATTAAATTTGATGTTTTTTTAAAAATAGCACTTTCCTTGGGAGCTGATTACGTTGCCACAGGTCATTATTGTCAAAAAGAAGAAATAGATACAGCTGTTGGAAAACTGTGCCGATTGATCAGTGGAGCAGATGGGAATAAAGATCAATCCTATTTCCTTTGCCAGTTGACCCAAGACCAGTTGGCCAAAACCCTTTTTCCCATCGGTCATTTGCAGAAAGCAGAGGTACGCAAAATCGCTCGTGAGATGAATTTGGTTACTGCAGAGAAAAAAGACTCACAGGGACTTTGCTTTATTGGAAAAGTGAGTCTGCCTGATTTTTTGCAGCAACAGCTAAAACCCAAACAAGGAAAGATCATTGAGATTCCCGAAGATTTTTACGAGGGTAGGGAGCCAGGCCAATCCCTTTTCGATCAATCTCAAAAAACTACTTACCAAACTGGCGACGGAAAAATTGTGGGAACCCACCAAGGGGCTCATTTTTTTACCATTGGTCAGAGAAAAGGTCTTGCCGTGGGTGGAACGCCTGAACCGTTGTTTGTGATTGATACTGATGTGGAGGAAAATATTGTTTTTGTAGGTCAAGGAAAAGACCACCCAGGTTTGTATCGAAAAGCCCTCAAGGTCAAGACCGATGAGGTGCATTGGGTAAGGGATGATCTAAAAACACCCTTTGGTGAGCAGATGCCTGTGATGGCTCGGATTCGATACCGTCAACCCCTTCAAAAAGCCACCCTTATTCCTCAAACCGATGGGCTTTATGTACGTTTTGATCAACCACAGTCAGCCATTACTTCGGGACAGTTTGTGGCTTGGTATCAAGATGCGGAATTGTTGGGTTCGGGGGTGATAGGCTAACTAGTTTTTTTCTCTTGTTTTACGATTATCAATTGAATTCTGATTTGTTTTGTATTTGCCCCCTAATTTTATAAATTTAGTAAACCTTATCTAACTGAAATTATACCTACAATGATCTTTTATGTCCTGTTGATGTCGTTATTGAATTCCAAAACTTTTGCAATCAATAAGTACGTTTTTATAGGTTTTTATAAGAATAAGCTGCTGTGCAATAGTTTAATTATTTTTTTTATTCTTTGGCAGCCTTCATTAAGCTATGGCCAAAAATTAATAGCGGAAATAAAACTTCCTGAAAAAACAAAAAATATTTCAAATCTATCAGGTAAACTCAATGATAGCATAAGTTTTCACCTTATTACAAATTTTCATAAAAAATCGAATACTTATGTACTCACTCCTTACTTTGTTGATTTTGAAAATAAATTGGACAGTATAAATAGTCTGTTCTATAGGCAAAAGCATCAATTTTCCACCTTTTTTTCTGACGGTAATGTTCTTTCATTACTGGGTCAAATTAATGATCAAACAGTATTGATGTCCTTGGATTATAAGCAAAAAAAAGTTTCTCAAAAATATTTAGATATTAGAGTTGATAAAGTATTTTCCTACAAGGATTTTTGTATTGTTTTCGAAAGACCAACCTCTTTTAAAGAAATTAATTTTGCACTGATCAAATCAAAGGATTCTATCGTTGATTTCAATCTGAGTCTGGATGACGTAAAACAAAAATCTTTTTTTAAAGATTTGCTTAGTGGAACTGGTATTATTTATAAGCCCGATAAGGTAGACTTTATTAATGACAAGGCTTATATTGAAAAAGGATCTGTAAAACCAATCAAAGGATTTTGGAGTAAAAACAAAATAATATTTTTCAGTAACAGTAAATCGAGTCGTAATCTGATTGATATTTTTGAAATTGATTTAAAAGGTAGATTGAGCGAACGCACACTTGATATCTTACCATCTAATACCCCTTTTATTAATCAAAAATCTTTGTTTTTAATTGATGATTTGATTTTTGTCCTTATTGTTCATAGAAAAAGTTTATCACTTGAAGTTTATAATTATGATTCTTTGAAGAAAATTAAATCTTTTCATTACAATAAAAATTCATTTTTTAACATCAATGAGATTGTCATAAATGGAAATAAGGTGTCGTTCGAAGATTTAAAATTTAATAAATTTTTAAGAGGATTTTATGCGAAAGCGATGAATTATTACGTTCCAGGTGCATATATTGGAGTCAACAAAGATATTTCCAATAAATTTTACTTGGTTGAAATGGGACATGTCCATCGTAATCAGTTTGTTAATGTCAATAGTCTGAATTCTTGGTTGCTATACGACGAGTTTCGAAGCAAGAATGGGATGTCCAAGGATAATCAAGCTGCTATGGGATTGATGTCAATAGGAGTAGGAATGATTGCATTGTCTAATATGGATAATAAAATGAAAGGGAACTACATAAAAGTTCAATTAGATGAAAATATGAATTTTACTGAGACTGAATTGATTTCGCAGTTTCCATTTTTTGATAGATTGAATTATGAAAAAAAATATAATAATTTACGGCAGTTAAAAAACTATTTTTTTATTCCAATGAGACAAAATATTCGATTGATTAAGTTTAATAACAAGGAAAAAAGGTATGAAATTTTGTCTCTTGAGTAAACATAATAAACCATCAGTCATTCAAATACTACATTAAGTTGATAAAAAGAATATTTATGTGAAATTTAGACCCCAAAACTCTTATAAATCTAATTATGACAACACTTACCACTTGTACCATTTGTAACACGACCTATGATGTTGAACCAATAGTGTGTTCAAAATGTGACTACCCTTTTTCAGCGTCTGAAGAGGAGAAATCTACTTTTGTTGGACAGTTGTTTTCGAAAAAATTAATCATTCAAGAAGCTAGGGTTAAAGTCAAAAATACTCAAAAGATTCTCTGGGCGATTGGAGGTGTAAATGTTTTCTATTTTATAATTCTTTTCAGTTTTCATCCAACACTTAATATTTACATATTAGATTTACTTTTAGGGTTTGTATTTATTGGTTTTGGATTTTATGCAGCTAAGAAACCTTTTAGATCAATCCTTATTTCATTGATTTTATTACTTGGAATTTATGTAAGTAATGCGCTTGTGGATCCCATCTCTTTATTTCGTGGGATAATATTTAAAGTAATTTTTGTTGTTGGATTAATTTATGGGCTTTTAGCTATATATCAAGTTCATAAAATCAAAAACAAAAATGAATATTTTAAAGAAATTGATTGGTGATATTTTTTAAGCTATCCTTTTCAATAATTACGACAGTTGGTTTTTAAACTTCCTTACAATGAAAAAAACTACAATCTACAAAGTAATCATCTCTTGCATATCTGTTATCATGCTAACACCTTTCTACTTAATCAAATCGAAGCTTGGAAGATCCTTTAAGCGGTTGTTTGATTAAATAGTATCATAGATGTTTTTAAGGGTAGTGATTGTTTAGTTTTTTCTCTCTAGTGAGCACCGGTTATCTAATGATTATAAAAACTATTCTTTACCAAGCTCAATCTCCACTTGATTGTGCATGATGTCATCAAAAGTCTCTCTTTTTCGAATCAAATGGGCTTTGCCTTCGTACCATAATACCTCTGCGGGTCGATAACGGGAATTATAGTTGCTGGCCATTGAAAAACAATAAGCACCACAATTTCTGAAGACCAACAGATCGCCCTCAGTGATCTCTGCAATCTTGCGATTAGTGCCAAAGGTATCTGTCTCACAGATATAGCCTACGACAGAGTAAAAACGCACTTTTCCATTAGGATTGGAGAGGTTTTCAATATGGTGGTGAGAACCGTAAAGCATGGGTCGGATCAGGTGGTTAAAGCCACTGTCCACCTGTGCAAAAACTCTAGAGGTAGTTTGTTTGACCACGTTGACCTGGGTGACGAAATGCCCAGCTAGGCTGACCAAAAATTTCCCAGGTTCAAAGACCAATTGTAGATCACTACCGTATTCTTTGCAAAAGGCTTTAAATCTTTTGGAGAGTTTTTCTCCTAATTCTTCAATATTGGTTTCGATATCATTTTCGTGATAAGGCACTTTAAAGCCACTTCCAAAATCTAAAAATTCAAGATTTTTAAAATGATTGGCGGTGTCGAATAAAATTTCTGCCGCATGGAGGAAAACCTCGATGTCCAAAATATCACTGCCCGTATGCATATGAATGCCATTGATGTTCATGGCTGTATTTTCTACGATACGAAGCAAATGGGGGATCTGATGAATGGAAATGCCAAATTTTGAATCGATATGCCCAACAGAAATATTGCTGTTGCCCCCTGCCATTACATGGGGGTTGATTCGGATACAAACTGGGGTTTTGGGGTGACGAGCCCCAAATTGTTCTAAAAGGGAAAGGTTGTCAATGTTGATTTGAACACCCATCTGAGCAACGGTTTCGATTTCCTTAAGAGAAACTCCGTTGGGGGTATAAATGATGGCTTGGGGTTCAAAACCCGCAGCCAGTCCCAGTTGAACTTCTTGGATGGAAACGGTATCCAGTCCTGAACCCAATTGTCGCATCAGTTTTAAGATGGAGACATTGGACAAGGCTTTGGTAGCGTAATTGATCCTAAGATCTCCTATGCTGCTAAAAGCAGCGGTCAATCGTTGATACTGAGACGCTATTTTTGCAGCGTCATAAACATAGACGGGATTACCAAACTCAGAGGCAATTGCCGATAAATCATTGTTCGTCACTTTTTTCCTATTTAATCGATGGCAAAATTAATCCCAAAATTCAAAATACTGCTCTAAAGCATCAGATGTTATAAAAATCAAACTTATTGTTTTATATGTAACATTATACTTTTCCACTTATGGTATAATTTTCAGTAGTGATTTACTATTTTTGGGAGATAAATTACAAAGTATGAATCTACATGAATATCAAGGCAAAGAGGTTTTAGCAAGCTTTGGAGTAGCCATCCAAAAAGGTTTGGTGGCCAACAATTCAGACGAGGCGGTTGCAGCAGCAGAAAAGCTCACTGCAGACACAGGCACTTCATGGCATGTGATCAAGGCGCAAATTCACGCTGGAGGTCGTGGTAAAGGGGGAGGCGTTAAATTGGCCAAAAGTCTAGACGAAGTCAAAACCATATCGAATCAAATCATCGGAATGCAATTGATTACTCCTCAAACCCCACCAGAGGGAAAAAAAGTCAATAAGGTATTGGTTGCCGAGGATGTTTATTACCCTGGAGATTCAGAGCCTAAAGAATTTTATGTTTCAGTTTTACTCAATCGATCCACGGGAGGGAATATGATTATGTATTCCACCGAGGGGGGAATGGATATAGAAGCAGTGGCGGAAAAGACTCCTGAATTGATTTTTACTGAAGAAATAGATCCTGCTTATGGGCTTCAAGCTTTCCAAGCTCGAAATGTAGCTTTTAACTTGGGTTTAAGCGGAGGGGCTTTTAAGGAAATGGTAAAGTTTATCAAGGCGTTATACAATGCCTATGTGGGTGCTGATGCTTCTCTTTTTGAGATTAATCCTGTATTAAAAACTTCAGACGATAAAATCATCGCTGTTGATGCTAAGGTGACCTTGGACGACAATGCTTTGTTTCGACATAAAGACTATGCAGAACTCAGAGACCTAAGCGAGGAGAATCCTACTGAGGTTGAGGCGCGGGAAGTAGGTCTAAATTATGTCGCACTTGACGGAAATGTAGGTTGTATGGTCAACGGAGCAGGACTGGCCATGGCGACTATGGATTTGATCAAACAATCTGGAGGATCTCCAGCCAACTTTTTGGACGTTGGAGGTACGGCTGATGCTGCCCGAGTGGAGACGGCTTTCCGATTAATCTTAAAAGATCCCAAGGTGGCTGCTATTTTGGTCAACATCTTTGGAGGGATCGTCCGTTGTGACCGTGTAGCGCAGGGAATTGTAGATGCTTATAAAAATATGGGAGACGCTATCAAAGTGCCTATCATCGTGCGTTTACAAGGAACTAATGCTGATATTGCTAAAAAGCTAATTGATGATTCTGGTCTTAATGTTCTGTCTGCTACTGCCTTTGAAGAAGCAGCTCAAAAAGTTCAAGAAGCACTATAATTGCCATTTTGACACTCTTTTTATAGTTTTTAACGACAATATGTCATCTACATTGCGTTGGTATAGGATTTGAATTTAATTTTTTAAAATTGTTTAATTTAAATCTTTATATCATGAATTTAGTTAAAAGACAAAAGCCAGTATTTACCTCGTTAATTGATGATTTGTTTCTAAATCAAGATTGGAGCCACATCAATAGCAGTATCCCCGCAGCCAATATCATTGAGGCCGATGACCACTATGATATCGAATTGGCTACGCCTGGGAAGAAAAAATCAGATTTTAAAATCGAATTGGAAGAAGGAGTTTTGACCATTTCCTCTGAAACCGAGACAAAATATGCTGAAAAAGAAGGGAGTTTCTCGCGTAAAGAATTTGGTTATAATGCCTTCAAAAGGTCCTTCAATATTCCTGATTCCGTTTCTACAGATAAAATCAGTGCCAATTACAAAGAAGGTATACTAACGGTGAGTCTTCCCAAAAAAGAGGAAGCTTTACCCCAACCCAAAAAACTCATTTCTATAAAGTAAATTAACTAATGATGTTTTTAAAAGGGCTTAGTGATATTCACTAAGCCTTTTTTTCTTGAAGTTGATTTTGTAGGTACTTGATCTCATCCCTCAGTCTGGCTGCTTCAATAAAGTCCAAATCTTTGGCGGCGGCTTCCATGGTCTTTCTCGATTCTCGGATTTTCTTTTCGATTTCTTCCGCACTTAAATATCGATTTTTGGCTTCTGCGGCTTTTCTGTCATTCAATTCTTGGGCATAGGTGGCTACAGAGTTTTTAGACAACGCATTGTCTAAAGATTTGTTGAGGGCCTGAGGCGTCATGTTATTTTTTAGGTTATAGGCCTGCTGTTTCTCCCTTCTGTACAAGGCTTCATCTATGGTCTTTTGCATACTTTTAGTGATTTTGTCGGCATACATAATGGCTTTGCCATTGATATTTCGCGCGGCTCTTCCCATGGTTTGGGTCAGGGAGCGATGGCTTCTTAAAAAACCTTCTTTGTCCGCATCCAAAATGGCCACCAGAGAAACTTCTGGTAAGTCTAGCCCCTCTCTTAACAGGTTGACTCCAACCAATACATCAAATAATCCTTTGCGGAGGTCTTGCATAATCTCTACCCGTTCTAGGGTATCAACATCACTGTGGATGTAGCGACAACGGATATTGACTCGAGCAAAATATTTGGTCAATTCTTCTGCCATTCTTTTGGTCAGTGTGGTCACCAATGTTCGCTCATCCTTTTCTACTCTGAGTTGAATTTCTTCTATCAGATCATCTATTTGATTCAAACTTGGCCGAATTTCAATTTCTGGATCGAGTAACCCTGTTGGGCGAATGATTTGTTCTACATAGACCCCTTCGGTTTGTTTGAGTTCATAATCAGCTGGAGTTGCACTGACATAGAGTACTTGATTTTGCAAGGCCTCAAACTCTTCAAATTTCAAGGGCCGGTTGTCCATAGCGGCAGGCAAACGGAATCCGTAATTGACAAGATTTTCCTTTCGACTTCGATCCCCTCCATACATGGCATGAACTTGAGAAATGGTGACATGGCTCTCGTCAACCACCATCAAATAGTCATCTGGAAAATAATCCAAAAGACAGAAGGGTCGTGTGCCAGGGTCTCTTCCATCCAAATAGCGTGAATAGTTTTCAATACCAGAACAATAGCCCAATTCACGGATCATCTCCAGGTCAAACTCGGTGCGTTCATGCAATCGCTTGGCTTCTAAAAAACTGCCGTTGTTATTGAAATAGTCAACCTGTTTTACCAAATCGTCTTGGATATGAGTAATCGCGTTTTGCAGTATGTCGGGTGAAGTAACAAACATATTAGCAGGGTAAAAGGTTACCCGATCAAATTTCTCTAACAGTTGATTTTCAATGGGGTTAAAAGATTCAATTTCTTCAATTTCATCACCAAAAAAATGGATTTTAAAAGCCACATCAGCATAGCCAGGAAAGATGTCTATGATGTCGCCGTTGACCCTAAAGTTTCCCCGGTTAAATCCCCCTGTTGTACGTGAATAAAGGCTTTGCACCAATTTGTGCAGGAGTTGGGTTCTCGAAATGATTTCCCCTTTTTTAATGGCGATAACATTTTTCTGAAACTCTACTGGATTCCCGATACCGTAGAGACAGGAGACAGAAGCGACTACCAAAACATCTCTTCTTCCAGAGAGGAGAGAGGAAGTGGTGCTCAAACGGAGTTTTTCAATCTCTTCATTTATGGACAGGTCTTTTTCAATATACAAGCCACTTGCGGGGATATAGGCTTCGGGTTGGTAGTAATCGTAATAGGAAACAAAATACTCCACCGCATTGTTGGGAAAAAACTGTTTGAACTCAGAATAAAGTTGTGCCGCCAAGGTTTTGTTGTGAGCCAATACCAATGTAGGGCGTTGTAACTTCTCTACCGCATTGGCCACCGTAAAGGTTTTGCCAGAGCCTGTTACTCCTTGAAGGGTAATGTATTTATCCCCTTCGGAAAAACCCGTAGCGATTTGTCGGATTGCTTCCGGTTGGTCTCCTGTCGGAGAAAAGGGGGACTCCAGTTTGAATTCCATTTTGCAAAACTAAAGTTTAAATCACCGTTGCACAATTTTATCCCCTTGTTTTAGCTTATTAAACGATTATAGAAATACAATGAGGAAAAAGAGGTATTTTTAATAAAAAAATAGCGTGGAGGAGAAACTGATATCCAAAAAAAAGCCTTTTTTTCCCATTTCCGATGCCTTGATGCATTTTTTAAAAAAGTACGATCGATGGATGGGGTCTTCGATTTGTTATGAGGACTTATTGCGGTTTTCTGGCTCTGTCATTGTTTATGATAAAAATGATCTGGACACCCTATGGGTTAGGGTTTTTTATTCCGATTCTGATCGGGAAGAAATTGATCACCAACTCAAAATCATATACACACAATTGCATTCAGATGGAGGTGATTCCTCTTTGCCAGATCTAAACATCGATGCCATCGACTTCTGTACTTTTGGTAATTCAAAACCCTTTCGGATTAAAATCCGAAACATTTTGAATGATAACTTCACCTATTTCTACGTCAAGAAAACAGATGCTTCTCGGGTTTACGGTTTAGAGTTGGAGCATATATTATCCCCTTATAATCTCAATTATATGGTCAATCACGATACTTTGATTGAGGAGCATATTGCTGGCATTCCAGGGGATGTATTTATAAAGGATTATCTGCCCGATTGTAGTGCTTCTGAAAAGGCTCAAATTGCCAAAGAATATGTCAAGTTCAATGAACGTTGTATGGTGCGACTGTT
Organism: Flavobacteriaceae bacterium UBA4439; assembly: GCA_002390455.1. Lineage (GTDB taxonomy): Bacteria > Bacteroidota > Bacteroidia > Flavobacteriales > Flavobacteriaceae > UBA8316. Next base: position 40,352 of record DGPN01000015.1, read on the forward strand.
GGGGGATATGAGGGCCTATAATTATGTGGTGATTCCCATCCACGATTTCGATCATGTGATATACAAGATTAGGGCCATAGATTTTGACCAACAATGCTTTGAGGGAAAACTATCGGTATATCGCCCCCAATTTTTTAAGGAGAATTATCCATTGATGATGGTGATCAAGGACAAATTGAATCACGAGTCCATCGTTCAATACAAAATTGAGGAACGCTCCATCGTATCTCGACGATTGATTAATTCGGGCAATCGGATCGCTTTTTTGGTCAACATCATGAAAAAAGATACGTTAAGCCTGCCCGAAAATCTTGAAAAACTTAAAAACGAAATTTTTGTTTTTACCAAAGATGATGCCTTTACAAAAAGTAAATCCATGGGCGAGCTGATGGAGGCTTCCTTTGATTATATGCGAAGGAATTACCAGAATGTTAGTTTGGGTGATTTACTCTAATAAAATTGATCCCCGTCAAATTCATCTTCGTCTAGGTCCTCGTCTTCATTTGGTTCTTCGTCAAACTCTTTTTCAGCGACAAAATCCTTATCAGGAGGGGTTTCGGGGACTTCGCCGTGGGAAAAAATCAGACTGGGATATCCTTTAAGGTGATCTTTATCGGCTGTTTCTATCAATTCTACAAAGAAGGTCCAAAGGTTGAGGAAATCGTAAACATAGATCAGGCGGTTTTCATCTTCCGAAAGGACTTTATTTAGGGGTTTTTCGTTGAGTGGTTTTTCTCCCACTCCCATATCAACCAAAGGTAATTCCTCCCCCTGAGCCCAATTTTCATCGGAGCGATAGAAGGAGGCCATTTCGTTGCCGGCAAAACCAAAAGATTGGGAGACCGCATCGTGTAGTTCCTCTAAGGTGGCAGTGGCTTCAATTTCAAAATCTCGGATCACATCGGTTTCAGTATCCAAAATTGCACGCATTCTATAGATCATAGGTGTTTCTGTTTGACATCAATTGTAATATAAAAAAAGATTGTGCTCCGAAAAGCAGGGACGCAATAATTAAATGTAAAGGTTGAGAACTAAAAGGGAAGTCGAAATAAAACATCAGAATCCCGGTGAAAATTTCCAGACCGATTAATCTTAAAATTTGATTGAATACCCTCACATTGCGTTTCATTTTCCGCAACATCCAAAAAAGTATTAAATGAACTCCCAAAACCAGTAGTGACAAGCTGCGGTGAACGTAGAACTTGATTGGAGCAGGGTCTAGCCATAGAGCGGGGGCTTCATGCATTTTCAGGTCGACAAATTGCCGAACTTGGGTTCCTAGTCCAATTTGGAAAAGGGTCAATAGTACAGCAAACCAAGCCCATATCTTCATGTTAGTACTTCCAGGAATTGTAAACGCCTTTCTTTCTGTGGAAAAGAGCAAAAAGATCAATCCCAATACGATCAACAGTGCCATACCCATATGCAGACTGATCCGATAGGGTGCAAGATTGGAATCCACCACAGTCTTTCCTAACCAAGCTTGAAATCCCATTCCAAAAAGGATTAAAATGGATATCGTAGGGTGCGCGATGTTCTTTTTTCTATTCCAAAAGGACAAAACTGTCATGATCAAAACGGCCAATCCAGCCAAGGCTCCCAAAAGTCTGTTTATATATTCTATCCATGTGTGGTAGACATTGAACTGGGCATAATCGTGTTGGATGTAGTAGTCCCAATGGTGATCTTCAAAGGCAGTGGAAGACTTAAAGTCGTTATTGGCGACCCTAAGTTCCTCATTGATAATAATGACTTGCCCATGGGTATATTGATGATCGGATTTCCAATCCAGTTGAGCCCTATCGGTTGGGGGAATCCAATATCCAAAACACTTGGGCCAATCGGGGCATCCCATACCGCTTCCTGTCATTCTGACAATAGAACCGGCCGCAATGACCAAATAAACCAAGATCAGACTGATCTTGACGGATTTTATAAAACTATTCTCCATAAGCTTCAAGTCCAATTTCACTCCCCTTTTTCATCATCAAAGCAAAGGCGGCTTCATATTCATTGGGGATATCTCCCTCCAATATGGCTTCTTTAATGGCCTCTTTGATGAGTCCTATTTCTTTGCAAGGTCTCAAATTAAAATGATTCATGATCATTTCTCCGGTTACAGGAGGTTGGAAATTCCTGATCCGATCTCTTTCCTCTACTTCTTTTATCTTTTCCCTGACAATTTTAAAATTATTGTGATAGCGTTTGAATCGAGCAGGGTTTTTGGTGGTAATGTCGGCTTCGCACAGCGTAATCAAATCCTCTAAAATTTCTCCTGCATCAAAAACCAGTCGTCTTACAGCAGCATCGGTAACGAGGTCTTCAGCAATGATAATGGGTCTGCTACTCATCATCACCAACTTTTGAACGTATTTCATTTTTTCGTTCAAAGGCATTTTAAGGCGTTTGAAAAGTTTGTATACCATTTTGGAGCCAACAAATTCGTGACCGTGGAAGGTCCACCCGATTTTGGGGTGAAATTTTTTAGTAGGTGCTTTTCCGATGTCATGTAACAGGGCCGCCCAACGCAACCAGAGGTTTTCGGTATGTAGGCAAATATTGTCAACCACCTCTAGGGTGTGGTAAAAATTATCTTTATGACGTTGCCCTTCAATTTCTTCTATTCCTTTGAGTTGGATCAGTTCTGGTAAAATACGCTCCAAAAGACACTGTTGTTCCAACATGAGGAATCCATTAGAAGGTTGAGGAGTAAGCATTATTTTATGGAGTTCTTCTACGATTCGCTCATTGGAGATGATTGAAATGCGATGAGCATTTTCTTGGATTGCTTTGAGGGATTGGGTCTCAATTTTAAAATTCAATTGAGCGGCAAACCGAATAGCACGAAGCATCCGAAGAGGATCGTCGGAATAGGTCAGTCTGGGTTCCAAAGGGGTTTTAATGACACCGTTTTGAAGATCGTTCAAACCGTTGAAAGGATCTATGAGTGCTCCTTTGTCTTTTGCATTCAGACTGATGGCCAGTGCGTTGATGGTAAAATCCCTGCGGTTTTGATCGTCCTCCAAAGTTCCCTCGGAGACTTGAGGGTTTCGGCTTTCTCTGGAATAGGATTCTTTTCTTGCTCCAACGAATTCCAAACTTATGTCTTTCCAATTCACCATTGCAGTGCCATAGGATTTGAAAATCTGAACTGCTTGTGCACCGGGCAACTCTTTCTGAACGGCTTTGGCCAGTTTGATTCCAGACCCTACAGCAACGATGTCGATGTCTTTGGCTTTTCCCCTGCCGAGCAAGTGGTCGCGTACATAACCACCTACCAAGTATGTCTCAAGGGATAAATTATCTGCACACCTAGCCAAGGTTTGAAACACTTCTTGTTCAAGGACAGTATGAAAGTCTTTGTTTAGCATATTCAGGATCTCAAAAGGGATATTTCCCCAGAGGGCTCAATTTTTATGATTCGTGAGGGCTGAGCGTTGATTTTGTTTATGTCTATCTCTACAATATGATCAACTCCAGATATAATTTCCGCATCAATATCGGCAAATTTATGAGGGTGTGGAGCACCGCTGATATTGGCCGAAGTGGATATTAATGGTTTTCCAAATTCCCGGATCAATGGGGTGCAAAAATGGTGGTTTACGATTCTGATGGCTATGGTGTTTTCTTGAGCAATTGCATTTTGAGCCAGTCCTATGGGGTTGTTGTAAATGACAGTCGTTGGTCTTTGGTCGTTAATGTAATGATCCAGTTTCGGAGGTAATTCACCGATGTGTTTTTTGAGCATTTCTATATCAGATACTATACATACCATGGCCTTGCTGTCTGCTCGTTTTTTTAAATCATAAACTTTTTCAACGGCCTTCGAGTTGGAAGCATCACAAAGGATACCCCAAATGGTGTCAGTTGGGGAAAGGAGTAAGCCTCCAGCTTTCAGCATTTTTAAAACCTTATGCATTAGTCAACAAAAATAAGGCTTTATTGGTGTATAAATAAAACGAATTGAAAAGTTAAATCGGATTTGATTATTTTTTTGGTCTGAATTAAATTATTAAGCTTTATTCTTTGAGTGAAGATCCAAAAATGCAGAGTAATCTGATAGAGGAGAAATGTCAAAAGCTGCATGAACTTTCAGTCTTGATAAAAGCGCTTACTTTCAGTCCTTTCAACAAAACTTTAAAAACGATACACTTACTTCCTTTAAATTGAAGTTACAAAGTGCCTCCAGTGAAAAATAACGGATTATACGGCTACACTATGTTCTCTGAGTGCATTGTTTAATGAGGTCTTTTTATCCGTACTCTCTTTTCTCTGCCCAATGATTAAAGCACAAGGCACCTGATAGTCTCCTGCGGCAAATTTTTTAGTGTAGCTACCGGGAATGACCACCGATCTTTCGGGTACTTCACCGCGGTATTCGATTGGGCTTTCACCAGAAACATCAATGACTTTGGTGGAGGCGGTGATGACCACATTGGCTCCTAATACAGCCTCTTTTCCAATTCTGGCCCCTTCAACAACGATGCATCTTGATCCAATAAAGGCATTGTCTTCGACAATCACAGGGGCAGCTTGAAGGGGTTCTAATACACCTCCGATACCCACACCACCACTAAGGTGAACATTTTTACCTATTTGAGCACAACTGCCCACAGTGGCCCAAGTATCGACCATAGTTCCTGCATCTACATAAGCACCGATATTGACATAGCTGGGCATGAGAATCACTCCGCTAGAAATATATGCACCATAGCGAGCAATGGCATGAGGAACGACCCGAATACCTTTTTCTTTATAGCCTGTTTTGAGAAGCATTTTGTCGTGGAATTCCATAGGGCCTGCTTGAAGGGTCTCCATCTTTTGGATGGGGAAATACAGCACTACTGCTTTTTTGACCCATTCGTTCACTTGCCAACCTCCATCGGTGGGGCTGGCTACTCGCAACTTTCCCGTGTCTAATTGATTGATGACTTCTCTGATGGCTTCTTGGGTCTCACTTTTTTTAAGTAGTGATCGATCTTCCCATGCCGACGCTATGATACTTTGCATATTGTTTTTTTTCAAAAATACTCAATTCAGTAGTTTTAATCGCCATAATTGTCTTCCCAAAAAAAGTATATTTGTAAACACAATGGGAGTCTTAATTGGAATAGATTTTGGAAAAAAACGGACGGGATTGGCACACACCGATCCTGAACAAATAATTGCTAGTGGATTGACTACTGTGGCGACACAGAAGGTGCTGTCTTTTCTCGCGGATTACGAGAAAGAAATTCCAATTGAAAAGTTTGTTGTCGGAGAACCCAAACAAAAAGATGGGAATCCATCTGAGGTCGAGGAACTCATTCTGGGGTTTATCCGTCATTTAAAGACAACCTTTCCAACAATATCCATTGTTCGACAAGATGAGCGCTTTACCTCAAAAATGGCCTTTAACAGTCTGATTCAAACTGGAGCCAAAAAGAAGACAAGAAAAGACAAAGCAGTCATTGACGAAATTAGCGCAACTTTAATTTTACAGTCTTATTTGACATCAAATTCTAAACCAATTGTATGATTTTGCCAATTGTAGCATATGGGGCTAATGTTCTAAAAGTCAAAGCATCTCCCGCGGACAAAGAGGATCCCAATTTGAGTAAGTTGATAGAAGATATGTGGGAAACCATGTACAATGCAAATGGAGTAGGTTTGGCTGCTCCACAAATTGGAGAGTCCATACGACTGTTTGTTATAGACGCTTCTCCCTTTGCCCAAGATGAGGATTTAAGTCCGGAGGAGGTCGAAGTTTTAAAAGATTTTAAGGGTGTTTTTATCAATCCCAAAATGATGGAAGAGACTGGAAATGAATGGGATTTTACAGAGGGATGTTTGAGTATTCCCAACATAAGAGAGGATGTTTCTCGAAAAGAGAAAATCACCATAACTTATTTGGATGAGCAATTCAACGAACAAACATTGAGCTTGGATGGCCTTGCTGCTAGAGTGGTTCAACACGAATACGATCATATTGAAGGCATCTTGTTTACCGATAAACTCAGTCCATTAAAAAAAAGATTGTTAAAAGGTAAATTAAACAACATCAGTAAAGGCAATATAAATCCGGATTATAAAATGCGTTTTTCGGCTAAAAAAACAAGAAAATGAGTGAATCTAATTTAGATAAAGTTTTAACCATTTCGGGAAAACCAGGACTGTTTCGAATGGTCGCCCAAACCAGAACGGGTGTTATCGCAGTTTCATTGGTGGATCAAAAGAAAATTGTCACCAATTTGGGACAACAAATCAATGTTTTGTCGGAAATCAGAGTGTTTGGATTGAAGGATGAAATGCCTTTGAACGATATTTTTGAGCGAATGTTTAAGTTGGAAAAGGGTCAGCCTACTCGGGTAAAACCAAAGGCTTCCAAAGAAGAGTTGGAGTCCTATTTTTTCGAAGTTTTTCAAGACTATGACGAGGATCGTGTTTATGCCAGTGACATCAAAAAAATCATACAGTGGTACAATCTGCTGTTGAATTCAAACGAATTAAAATTTAAGCTCCCAAAGGAGAAAAAACCCTCCGATACGGAGGAAGCGTAAATGGGATCAAGAATAGCACAACTTCAGGCTTTTGAGCGGTTGCTTGATATCATGGATGAACTCAGGGAAAAGTGTCCTTGGGATCGAAAACAGACCTTTGAGACCCTTCGACATTTGACCATAGAGGAAACTTACGAATTGGGAGATGCCATTTTGGATAATGATTTGGAGGAGGTCAAAAAAGAATTAGGAGACTTGCTGCTTCACATTGTGTTTTATGCCAAATTAGGGAGTGAAAAAAAGGCTTTTGATATTGCCGATGTTGCCAATGAAATCGCTGACAAACTGATCCATCGACATCCCCATATTTATGGTGAAACCGAGGTAGAAGACGCAGAGCAAGTGGTCAAAAACTGGGAGGCCATCAAGTTAAAAGAGGGTAAGAAAAGTGTCTTGGAAGGTGTTCCCAAGACCCTTCCTGCACTGGTTAAGGCCTACAGGATTCAGGATAAGGTTTCTGGGGTAGGTTTTGACTGGGACAAAACAGAAGCAGTTCTGGACAAAGTCAAAGAGGAATTGGCTGAGCTGAGTACTGAAATAGAAAGTGGTGATTCAAATCAAATGGAGGCCGAGTTTGGTGATGTGATGTTTTCACTGATTAACTATGCACGATTTCTAAAGATAAATCCTGAAAATGCTCTAGAACGTACCAATAAAAAATTCATCAAACGCTTTAGCTATATAGAAGAAAAAGCCGACGAATCTCAAAGGAAAGTTAGTGAGTTGAGTATTGAAGAAATGGAAGTTTTATGGCAGGAAGCAAAAAAAACAGAATAATTTAAACTTCTGTTTCTCCTTCAATACCCTCCTCGTCAATCGATTCTTCTTGATCAGCAGTATTTCTTGCGACTGCTTCCCGTTTAAGTTTTCTCAAACCTATCAATTTTTCTTTATGCTTTTCAATTTCAGATTTGAGGCGATTCAACTTGGAAGTAACATCGATCAAAAGAGGGTTGTCAGCGCTGGAATTTGAAAAATATTCGAGATTGTTTTCCAATTGCCGAGCCTCTGATTTGAATTCTTCAATGATCTTCTTTATATTTTGAATTTCATGACTCAATCCATTTTCGTCGTCTTTGATGAGGGAAAAATGAATGTGATTTTTGGCCTCTGCCTTCACACTTTTTTCCATATCAGATTTATCGATCAGTGCAATGAAGGCCTTGTTGAAATCTTCAATACTTTTGGAATTGGTATTGCCGCTCAATTGGCCCAATTTACTAAACTCTTCCCATTGATAATTGAAAAATTCTTTAAAGGGTTCTAGTTCGGGAGGCATTTGAATGCCGGCTATACTTTTAATGAAGGTTTCTTTATTTTGATAAGCCTCCAACTCGTTTTTGTTTATCCTCTGATAACCAGATTTGATGCGTTCAAAATATAGATTACATTGGGAGCGAAACTCTTCCCAAAGTGTATTAGAAAGCTTCCTCGGAATAAAACCTACAGATCTCCAATCTTTCTGAATGTTTTTCATTCGGTTATTGTAACTCCTCCAATCCTCATTTTCTAATATTTCCTTTACCTCAGTGATCAAGGCTTTTTTAAGATCAATATTCTTTTTTTGTTCTGCCTTTTGAGACTTGTAAAATTGATTTTTTTCTCGATTGATTTCTCGGCTAATTTCTCTGAATCGATTCCAAGAGGTTTTACTGAATTTTTTGGTTACCTGTCCGATGGATTGGAACTCAGCTCTCATTTTATTGAACTCATCGATGGTTTTTCGCCACTCATTGTGATTTTGTGGTGGATTGTTTTTGATCTCCTCCATACGATCCAAAATCGAGTTCTTTTTGTTTAGGTTTTCTTCAAGGATATTATCGTATTCCTTGTCAAACTCTTGTCTTCGTGCATGAATAATTTGACTGGCGGCTTGGAAACGTTCCCACAATTCTTCTCTATGTTCTTTGGCAACAGGCCCAAGGTCATTTTTCCATAATCTGTGAAGGGTGTTTAGATCACGTGAGGCCTTAAGCACATCGGGTATTTTCGAAAGTGATTCTGCCTGTTCGATGATTTTAATTTTCTCTTCATAATTGTGTTTAAAATCTAAATCTCTCAACTCGCGATTGAGGTGAAGAAAATCATAAAATATTTCTGTATGATGTTTGTAGGTCTGCCAAACGTTATTGCTTTGGGCTCTGGGAACAGGCCCAGTTTTGTGCCAACTGTCCTGTAGATTTTTGAATTTTTTATAAATCGTATTGATGTTTTCATCAATATTGATAAGTTCTTTCAAACTTTCAATGATCTCTAATTTTCGATCAAGATTGAGTTTTTGAGCTTGTTCTCTTTCTTGAAAATAGGTTCTTTTGTTTTTTTTGTATTCCCGAAAATTTTGATCAAATGCGTTTTTGTACTGGGGTTTAAAATAAAAGTCAATTTCGTTACCTCCTTCTTTGATGAAATCCTCCTTTTTCTCCTGTATTTCCGATTTGAACTTGGTTTCGAAAGTGTGGATGATTTCCTTGATGTTTTTATCGTCGGTAAACCATTGTTCTGCTTTAATTCTTTTTTGAAATTCTTCAACCAATTCAGTAAAACTCAGTTGACTGAAGTTTTTGGTTTGCTCCTGAGGAGTTTCTGAGTTTTTTTGATCCTCACTTTCTGCCGCTACTTCATTTGTGACATCAGTATCTTCTTCGGAGGTAGCTTCACTGGGTTCAGAGGCACCTTCAGGAGGGGGAATCGTCTCGGACGATTGCACCTTTTTCTCTTCCTGAGGATCATTGGCTATATCATTTGTATTTGCCATATAAGGTATTATTATGAATTAATTTTTTTAAAATTTACAAAAAAAAAAAATGTCAGCCTATTGATTCCAAATCTCCCAAGATTTTTCGGCTTGGTATTCCAGCATTTTTTGTCCATTTAAGATTTTACATCCCCTTTGCTTTCCCTCTCTTAAAAAACGCGTTTCTGGTGGATTGTAAATTAAATCATAGAGAATATGATTCTCGGTTAGTGAGGAGTAGGGCAAATCTGGCACTGCCTCAATATTGGGAAATGTTCCTACCGGGGAAGCATTGATGATTAAGTGATATTCGTTCATTACCGTTTCATCAATTGCTTCATATGGAATTGCATTTTCATTTGAACTCCTTGAGACGTAGGAAAATTCGATTTTTAATTTTTTCATTACATAGGCCACCGCAGAAGAGGCTCCGCCAGTGCCAAGAATCAATGCTTTTTTAGGGAGAGTATTGATGATTTCTAAAAGGGATTTTTCAAACCCATAGACATCAGTGTTGTGACCACTGATACTCCCGTCGTGATGAAATTTAATCGTATTTACTGCATTCATTTCTTTTGCAGTAGGGGAAAGGCGATCCAAAAAAGGAACGACCTCTCTTTTGTATGGCGTGGTGACATTGAGTCCTGAAATATTCTTTTGAGTGAATACTTTTTTTAGTGCCTCAATTTGCTTTAAATCAAAGTTTTCATAAGAGCAATCTTGTAAATTTTCGGTTTCAAATTTTTGTTTGAAATATCCCCTCGAAAAAGAATAGGTTATATTTCTACCGATCAACCCAAAGCGCTTGGTCTTATTTTTTTTGGACTCCATATTTTTCCAGCAAGCTTACGATTAATATTCCTAAAATTATGAATAAAGTGATGAACCAAAAATGAGTGTCTAAAAAATCTGGTAAATAATAGTCATAATGTTCAATGACAGGATTCCCAACACTATTGTATAGTACTTCCCCTGTGTTGTTCTTAACAAAAACTTCGTTTCTCCATGGCCAAATTACCCCCAGTGACCCTGCGATAAAACCTACAATGGTCGCCAAAGTGATTTGTTTGAATTTTTTTAAAACAAAACTCAATATGTTCGAAAACATAACCAGACCTGAAATGGAGCCGAGAGTGAAAATCACTGCCAGTTGAAGCAGTTTCATTCTGGATTGATCTTGTATAAACTCGAAATTGAATTGAATTACATCGGTCAGGGTAAAATAAATGGCATTGACTGCATCGACCAACAAAAGGGTGTAATTGCCCAGTAAAAGAAGTAGAAACGAGCCAGATAAGCCCGGAAGGGTCATACCAGAGACACTGATAATTCCACAAAACAACACAAAGAGAAGGCCGTCATTCTCGGCGGAGGGTTTGGATAACATTATGATCAATCCTATGGACAGTCCTGAGAGGAAAAAAAGGAATGTCTTTATATTCCATTTTTCCAGCTGAAAATACACAAAATAGAGAGAGGCGAGTATCATCCCAAAAAAGACGCCCAATACTTGCATCTCAAAATTTTTGATTAGATAATCTAAAATCAGAGAAACGCTAAAGTAGCTAATGATAACCCCTGAGAAAAGTAATACAAGAAAACGTCCGTTGGTGTATTGATAAAAAGGACGCCAACCCCTTCGAATCAATATGGCCAATGCTTTGAGATTGATTTTTTGTAAGGAATAAATCAATTCTTCGTAAAACCCTGCTACAAAAGCAACAATACCACCTGATACGCCTGGAACTTTATTGGCCGCTCCCATAGCGATTCCCTTTAAAACTAAAATTATATCCTTTCGATAAGATTTATTTTTTTGACTCACTTTGGGGAATTAAATTTTTTTCTCTCCAAAATCCATACCAAATAAAGACCTGTGATAAAAAAAACAGCTGCAAGTATAAGTTGGGGATCTTCTTGATAGTCAAAAGGGGAAATTGGTTTGGATAATGTTTTGTTGCTTTCGCCCAGAGACCACTCAAATTTTTGCTGCCAAGGCCACAATTTGTGAAGCGCTCCAACCATAAGGCCAATCAATACTGCCATGGTCTTGTCGTGTTGCTTATCAAACAACCATTTTAGAATAGAAGCAAAAATTCTTAATCCTATAACGATGCCTAAGATAAAAACGGAGAGTTGGGTAATTGTAGGAATCATGATTTCCAACTCTAGGTTGCTCAAACTCGTTATGGCACTTTTGATTAAACTGATGACCGTGCTATAGCTTCCCAGAATAAGAAGTATGTAGGCTCCAGAGATTCCAGGCAAAATCATGGCAATAATCCCAAAGAAACCAGATATAAACAAATAAAACAGCCCTATTTCTCCATTAACTGGAGTCATTTGAGTCAATATAAAAGACAAAATAGCACTAAAAATCATCAGTAATGAATTGGATACATTCCACTTCTTTAGTGTGTTTTTTAATAGAAAAATACTCGCAATTAGCAATCCCAAAAAGAAGGACCACAGTGGAATGGGGTGTTCGTTGATGAGCCAGTCGATGGCAAAAGACAGACTTAAAATGGCGGTAATGATTCCCAAGAAAAGAACCGTTAGAAATTCTCCATTGATGTTGGTCCAAAAAGACTTTATGCCCTCTTTTTTGAGACTTTTTAAATTTTTCAGGTTGATGGAGTCAATGGACTGAATGAGTTCTTTGTAAACCCCAAGTATTAGGGCAATAGTCCCTCCAGAGACACCGGGCATGAGATCGGCAGTACCCATGGCCATTCCCTTGAAAAATAAAATGATTTTATCTTTGGAAATAAGATTTTTCAAAAGTAAAATTTTACCGCAATATAGAGCGAAAAACCGAAATAGGAAATTTATACCCTATGGATTAAAGTTTGATTAATTCAGGAAATAAATGATTGATATTTCTTGGAATTTTAATCTCATTTTTTATTTGGTTGAAAATCAATTGTGCTTCGTTTTGATCCCCCAACCTGAATTTACAACCTGCTATACGATACAAAATGGGAGCGTTTTTTTTGTGGTATTGCAAGGCTTGTTCTCCTATTTTAAGAGCGCTTTGCCAATCATTGACCAGCATAAGAGAGTCCATCCACATGGTCCAGTTTTGAATATCGTGATTTCCAAGGTTGATGGCGGTTTCACAGCCTACAGCGGTTTCCTCATAATAGTTTAACTCGAAGTGAATGAGCGCACTTTTTTTCCACAAGTCTGTATTGTCGGAATTGGATTGTAAAGCTTTATTGACATAATGTTGCGCCTTGAGGAAGTCTTTTGTGTCGATCAGAAAATCAATCAGAGCCAACCAACTTTTTTCGTGGTTGGGTTCCAGTTTGATGGATTCTTCAAAATATCTAATGGCTAATTTATCGTTTCCTAATTTTAGATGACAAACTCCAATTTTGTGATTGACAAAAGCACTAGGATCAGTAAAATTAAGTGAGAATTCAAAGTTGTCTATGGCTTCGTTGAGCCGTCCCATTTGTTCTAATAGATTCCCTTTTTCGATATAGGCTCCCGTAAAACAATCGTCGCTGATGATGGCAAATTCAAAGGCAGAAAGGGCTTCTTCCAATTTGTTGATCTTGATGTATATTTTGCCCAGTTGATGCCAAGCTACTTCACTGTATGGATTGATTTCTAGAAGGTTGTTTAGTGTATTGATGGCTTCAATATCTTCACCCAATTGCTCGTAACAATACAATAAGTTGTAGAGGGACTGGTAGTCGTGTGAATTTTCCTTTACACATTTGTAAAAGAAATCTTTCGCTTTGATATAGTCTTCTAGGAATAAGTATTCCATACCCAACAAGTTCCATATTTCACTGGGTTCATCAGTCACCTCCAGTGCTTTTTTGAGGAACTCAATGGCTTTGAGATGATCCTTTTTTTTGGAGGAAATATTAGATCTTTGTAAGAAGATTTCTTCATGTTCAGGAGATATCTTCTCAATGATGTTGAGCATATCCTCTGCTTTTTTAAAGTCATCATCCATGAGTAATATTTCACTTTTGAGCAGCATTAATTCAACATTCTGAGGATGTTGCTCCATTCCCATTTTTATTGCTTTTTTGGCAAGGTTAAATTGGGCAAAATCAATATAGTGGTGGATGATGTTTTCGAATTCAAGGGCATCAAAGAACAGCACTTGGTTGGTTTTGAGCATTTGCTCAAATTTGGTTAAGGAGGGATTGGTATCTTCCGATAAATTATCGAACATAAAGTTTAATTCTTTATCTAAATTTATTGAAGAATAGAAGATTCATTGAGTAGAACGGTTTATTCTTTTCAACAAAAGTATTAACATTGATATTAAATTTCGTCGAGGGTTTCTTTGATGATTTTACATCCCAAGATAATTTCTTCTTCACTGATGTTTAAAGGAGGTGAAATCCTTATTGCATTTTTCTCCCACAATAACCAGAATAATAGAAGTCCTTTTTCTATGCAGCGGTGGACTAATAAATTGGGAATTTCTGGGCTTTCGAAGATAGGAGCCAACATCAATCCTTTACCACTGATGCTTTTAATCATAGAGTGTTTTAGGTTTTTTCTAAATATTTTTTCCTTCTGCTCAATTTGTTGGATCAAATTTGTAGATAGGATTTCATTGATGGTGGTTAAGGCTGCGGTGGCAATGACAGGATTTCCCCCAAAAGTGGTAATGTGACCAAGTTTGGGTTGATCTTCCAATTTTTGCATTAGTTTTTTGGAGGCGGAGAAAGCGCCTATGGGTAATCCCCCTCCCAGTGCTTTTCCCATGACTACAATATCGGGAGCAACACCAAAATGCTCAAAGCCGAACATTTTACCCGTCCGACCAAACCCCGGTTGAATTTCGTCAAGTAGGAGGAGAGCACCTTTATCTTCACATCTTTTTTTGACTTTCTTTAGGTAATCATCCTGTGGTAAAATAAATCCCGCTCCCCCTTGAATGGTTTCCAATAAGACTGCCGCAGTATTTTCATTAATCTGGCTTAAATCTTCTTCTGCATTGAAGTGAAGAAAACGCACTCCTGGAAGTAATGGGCGGTAACTCTTTTTTTGTTGTTCATAGCCCAGTAAACTGAGTGCTCCATGTGTGCTGCCATGATAGGATCGATGAGCGGCAACGAGTCCAGATCTTTGTGTTACTCGCTTGGCGAGTTTCAATGCGCCTTCTATGGCTTCGGTGCCCGAATTGGTCAGATATACGACTTCATGGCTTTTGGGGAGGAGGTTCACCAGTTTTTTACAGAGGGCTACTGCTGGGGCTTGGGCAAATTCGCCATAGACCATGACATGCATGTATTTTTCTATTTGTGATTTAAGAGCGCTGACTACTTTCGGGTGGGAATGACCCAATGGGAGTGCCGATACACCAGCCACAAAATCTAAATAGGATTTTCCTTGTGTATCGAATAGATAGCTGCCGCTGGCACGCTCGATTTCCAAGCCGAGGGGATGGGGAGTGGTTTTGGCTTGGTATTTTAAAAAATCTTCCAGCATTTATTCCTCGATTTTTTCCGTAAAAGCCTCAGGAACATTAATCTCTTTTATTTCAGTGGGTTGAAATTGATTGTCCTCTTCACTAAAAAGCTGGAGGATCGTATTAGGACGTTCCTCTTCCCTCCAGATAAAGCCATCGAGTTTACGTTCGTTAATGGGTAAATCCTTGTCTGGAAATAAATCTCCATCAGGACTAACAAAGAAAGTGATGTCTTCAATCTCGTTTTCTTTGGTAATCATTTTAAGTCGGCTGCATGTGGTCTTATCAATCCCTATCAATTCATTTTCCTCGTCCGAATACATATAATAGATGACCTCGGTGTTTTTGCTGACGTCAATTTCACTGAGTTTCCCATCTTGGAAAAGACCGTCGAGAACTCCACCCTTAATTTGATTAAAACCAGTCTCACTTATAGAATCTCTTTCTACAATCCAACTGTTACCTACAATTTTTAGGGAATCCAGTTTTTTTGTTTTTATGTCCGAGATTAGAAATATTTTGTCTCCGGACATTTGACTTTTTCCAAACCAAAGAATAGGGTTTTTTTTATTTTTTTGACTGGAGGATAAAATTTGATTTTCTTTACGATTTAGAGGCAACTTGAGGAGCTTTATAAGTCCTGTACTATGGTCTAGATGAAGAGAGTCTGATTTCCCCCTCAGATCTTTTTTAAAAATTCTAACATCGTAGTACCCCCTTAAAATCTTTTTTTCAGGTGGCCCTGTAGCAATGAGTGTATCGGCATGGATGTAGAGCGAGTCTTGATCAATGATATTAATGGCCAGAGCTCTTCGGGTGATGATGGCAGAATCTTTGGCCTTGAAAATTTCACCGTAATGGCCATTGATTACAGATTTGTTTAGGGTATCAATTACACTGACATTGTTGGTTGCAGCAGCATAATTCCTTTCATTTTCAAAATACAAACTGTCTCCTCTGATTTCTTTATTATCATAAAAAATGACTGCATTTTTTTGAAAATTACCTTTTTGTAATTGGGTGTCATAAGCTCCCTTTTCACAGAAAATATCGTATTCCTCTCCCACGATGGTTGTCTTTCCGTAGAAGAATGCCTTATCACTTTCGGTATAATAATCCAGTTGTTGAGATTTCAGCTCATACTCTGGATCGTCAATTTTTACCCTAGTGATGAATCGATATTTTTTTTCATTCATAAAGTAGGTTCCCCGTATGCTGGTCAGTTTTCTTTTTTCATCTACGATGGTTCCAAATGAATTGTAAAAGGCTTTGGAGTTGGCTCGATCCAAATAGAGGGTATCGGTTTTGAGCGTCATATCGGGTCTTTCGAGCACTACTTTTCCCCACGCCTTGGCCAGTTTACTAGTTCCGTCATATTCGATTTGCTCACAAGTCATTTTTAAACTATCACCTTGGGTAAAGACCACATCACCATTGGCTTTAAAAAAATTCTCCTTGGGATAGAAATAGGAAATATCCGATTTGATCAAGGCGCCCTCGTGAAAAAGATGAACTCTGATTCCTTCTTTTTTCACCAATATGTTGGCCCCAGGAAAATAAAATTCATCTTGGGTGGAACCTCCAGCCTGAATGATTTTAATGATTTTTGGTTCTTCTTGCGCTACTACTTTTCCTATCGCCAATAGAAAAATGAGCTGAAGTATGCCGACTTGAATATTCTTTTTCACAGTAAGTGGTTGTTGGCACTAAATTAGAAAATCTACCTTAAAATGGTTTGTTTTCTGTCAGGTCCTACGGAAACAATTTTTATGGGCGTATCGAGTTCTCGCTCCAGAAAATGAATGTAATCTGTAAAGTTTTTGGGAAGTTTTTCAACAGTATTGATTTGAGTCAAGTCTTCCTCCCAACCTGGAATTTCAAGATATACAGGGGATATGGATTTATCATTAATATCGAAGGGAAAATGATCGATTAGTCCTTCCTCTGTTTTATATTGATTACAAACCTTAATGGTATCGATACCAGAGAGTACATCTCCTTTCATCATCATCAGTTGGGTAACACCGTTGACCCGAATGGCATATTTTAAAGCAACGAGGTCAATCCATCCGCAACGACGGGCTCTTCCTGTAGTAGCACCAAATTCGTGACCGACTTTTGCGATCCGTTCCCCTACTTCATCAAATAACTCTGTAGGGAAAGGCCCACTTCCAACTCGAGTAGTGTAGGCTTTAAAAATCCCGAAGACTTCTTTGATTTTATTGGGAGCTACGCCTAGTCCTGTGCAAGCTCCTGCCGCCGTCGTGGTGGAGGAGGTTACAAATGGATAAGTGCCAAAGTCAACATCGAGTAATGATCCTTGCGCTCCTTCAGCTAAAATCTTTTTTCCAGCATCTTGAGCTTTGTGCAAATAGTTTTCACTGTCAACTATTTGGCACTTTTTCAAGGTTTCGATGGATTCAAAAAATTGGGTTTCCAATTCGTCTAGGTCATATTCCAAATCCACATTATGGAAATCCAACATTTTAATGTGTTTCTGAGTCAATGTTCGATAGCGATCTTTCCAACTTTTGGTCAAAATATCTCCTACGCGCATCCCGTTTCTCCCAGTTTTGTCCATATATGTTGGGCCAATACCTTTGAGAGTCGATCCTATTTTGGCTTTTCCTTTAGAAGCTTCTGATGCAGCATCGAGTAACCGGTGGGTGGGAAGAATAAGATGGGCTTTTTTGGAGATCAATAGCTTTGTCGAAAAATCTATTTCGTAGGGAGCCAAATTTTCCAATTCTTTTTTGAAAATCACTGGATCGATGACTACTCCATTACCAATCAGATTAATGGCACTTGGATGAAAAATTCCAGAGGGTATGGTATGCAAAACGTGTTTTATCCCTTCAAATTCTAAGGTGTGTCCAGCATTGGGTCCACCTTGAAAGCGAGCTATGATGTCATAGGATTCCGTCAACACATCGACGATTTTACCTTTCCCTTCGTCGCCCCATTGGAGGCCTAGCAGTAAGTCTACGGACATATTAAATTAGGAATTTACTCTTTTTTTTGTTCCGTAAAAATAAAGAGAATGGTTGTGTATTTCAACATCGAATATTTCTTCGATTGTTTTTTTTATGTTTTGAATTCTCGGATCACAAAATTCTTTTACTTCACCCGAATCTGTAAAGATGATGTGGTCGTGTTGACGGTCAAAATAGGATTTTTCGTATTGTGCTTGGTTTTTGCCAAACTGATGTTTTCTGACCAATCCACATTCTAAAAGAAGCTCGATGGTGTTGTAAAGTGTTGCTCTGCTTACCCTGTAATTTTTATTTTTCATGGTGATGTACAATGATTCAATATCAAAGTGTTCCTCACTGTCATAAATTTCATACAAGATGGCAAATCGCTCCGGTGTTTTTCGGTGGGCATGTTTGTTCAAGAAGTTTACGAAAACCTCCTTTACAATTTCCTGATTGGATTTGTTTTTTTCCATTTTTACAAATATAGGTCTTAAATCATTCCCTGAGAACTTTATCTACACCCCTGATCTTTAAAATCCTGTTAATCAGTTTATTGAGTATAGTTTTATTTTTTACATTTAGACTGATTAATCCAGTAAAAACACCATCTTCACTGTCAAAACTCAATTTGTTGATGTTGACACTCATGTCGCCTGAAATCGATTGAGTAACCTCACTCACAATTCCTATGTTGTCAATTCCAGAAAGTTTTAAAATGGCTGTAAACTCATCTGAGGAAGAATCTACCCATTTTGCTTTAATGATTCTGTATGCATAATTAGATTGAAGAGATAGGGCATTTGGACACTCTTTTTTATGAACTTTTATCCCTTCATTGACACTGACAAAACCAAATACAGGATCACCTGCAATAGGATTACAGCAGGGGGAGAGGGAGTGTTTCAAACTCTCTTTTTCCTTACCAAAAACCAAAGTATCAAATCGTTGTGTAATTTCTTCATTGTCTTCTTTTTTGTATGCACTGCCTTGTTTCCTTATTTTTTTCTTGAAAAAATTGAGGAAACTCCCATTGAATTCGGTTGAAAAATCTTTTAACTGTTTGTTATTGATGGTTCCCAGACCAAGACGGTAAAACAAATCTTGGCTGTTGCTGAGATTGAAATACCGTAACATATGCCCTACGGTTTTGTCATTGAGGGTGATCTTGAGTTGTTTTAATTTTCTTCTTAAGGTCTCACGACCATCGACCGCAATTCTCTTTTTCTCTTCATTAAGCGATGACTTGATTTTTGATTTGGCTCTAGAGGTCTGAACAAAGTCCAACCAGTTGGCAGTGGGTTTGATGTTTTCAGAAGTAATTACTTCAACATTTTCCCCGCTTTTCAATGTCCTGCTCAGCGGTACGAGTTTTCCATTGACTCTCGCTCCTCTGGTTTTCATTCCTAATTCGGTGTGAATGCTAAAAGCAAAGTCCAAAGCGGTAGCTCCCTTGGGTAATGACTTGATTTCCCCTGTTGGGGTAAATACAAAAATTTCCTTGGCGTATAAGTTGAGTTTGAAATTTTCTACAAAATCAACTGGATTTTCGTTATTGCTTTCCAGAACCTCTTGGAGCTTGTCCAGCCAAGAGTCAATACCAATATCTTTTTGTTCGCCTTGTTTGTATTTGTGGTGCGCAGCGTATCCTTTTTCTGCTATTTCATTCATCCGATCCGATCGAATTTGCACTTCTACCCATTTGTTGTTGGGGCCCATTACGGTGATGTGCAAAGCCTCATATCCGTTAGATTTGGGGGCGGTAATCCAGTCCCTTAATCGGGTGGGGTTTGGGGTAAAGTGATCCGTAATGATAGAATAGATTTTCCAGGCTAAAAACTTTTCATTTCGATGCGTACCCTTGTAAATGATTCGGATAGCAAACTTGTCAAAAACATTTTCGAAAGGAATATTTTGCATGGTCATTTTTCGGTTAATCGAAAAAATGGATTTGCTGCGTCCTTTGATCTGATATTCTAATCCCTCCTCTGCTAGGGCAAACTCTATAATCTTGGAAAATGATTTTATGTACTGTTCTTGCTCTTCCTTCCCCCCCTCGATTTTACTTTTGATGAACTTGTAATTTTCGGGTTCAGTGTATTTAAAACTCAGATCCTCTAGCTCTGTTTTAATATTATACAGACCAATCCTGTGAGATAATGGAGCGTAGATATATAGCGTTTCGGAAGCGATTTTAACCTGTTTGTAATCCGGCATCGCATCCATAGTTTGCATATTGTGTAACCGATCTGCTATTTTGATGATGATGACCCTAACGTCGTCATTGAGGGTCAACAAGAGTTTTCTAAAGTTCTCTGCCTGTAGGGAAACTTGATTTTCCTTACTTAGCTTAGAAATTTTGGTCAAACCTTCTACGATTTTTGCGACACTAATCCCAAAAAGTTTCTCAATATCCTCAATACTGTACTCCGTATCCTCGACCACATCATGTAGCAGGGAAGCTGCAATGGAAGTGGCATCTAGACCGATCTCCTGTGCGACAATTTTGGCAACACTAATGGGATGTAAAATATAGGGTTCACCAGACTTGCGCCTTTGATTTCTGTGGGCATAGACGGCAGTGTCAAAAGCAGAACGGATCAATTTCTTATCTTCATTTGATAAGGTTTGATAGCTGATTCGAAGCAGTTCTTTGTACTGCTTTGCAATCTCTTTGTTCTCTATTTCTTCACTGACAATCATAGCAATAATAAAGGTACTTGAAACTTTTAATTCAACAAAATCATTGGTCTCCACAGTGATACATCAAAATCCCTGCCGAAACAGACAAATTGAGTGAATCAATTGGAAATTTTACAGGAATTTTGACGATCTGTTGCGCTTTTTTTAGCCATTCTTGGTCGAGTCCTGTGTCTTCGGCCCCAAAAACTAATGCCAATGGTCTTTGGTATTTGACCCTTTTGAAGTGTTTTGCTTTGGAATCCAACGCTGCGGCAGAGATGTTAAAAGCGTTTGCTTCCAAAAACGAAATGACCGCTTCCGAACTATCGGTAGCTATTGGAATGCTAAAGACTCCTCCCATACTGTTTCGAATGATTTGGGGGTGGTATAGATCGGTCTTGGGATTGGCAATGATTACTGCATCCCAACTGGCAGCTGCGGCAGTACGAAGTATGGCTCCAATATTTCCAGGTTTTTCTGGAGCCTCCAAAACCAATATACGACTGTCATTATTCACAAAAATATCATTGATGTGATGACTTTTGGTTTCCAATACAGCAATGACATCCTCAGAACCCGAACGCATACTCACGCGATCAAATAGAGCCGTGCTTAATTCAAAAACATCCTCCGATTGCACCTCAATAATTTCTTCATCACAACCCTCTCTGTAAAATAGAGTGTCGATTTTATAACCCATCTCAACCGCTCTATTCAATTCACGATCACCGAATACGACAAAACGATTCTCTTTTTTACGAGCCCTTGATTTGCTCATCAAAAGAATGAGTTTTTTGATATGGGGGTTGTGGGAACTGCTGAGGTATTTCAAATCTTTTTTTTGTAAAGTTATTGGGTAATTGACAGAACTACACCAAAATTACTTTACATTTTATGATAATTTATGACCAATCCTACCATTTCATTGTAGCTCTTAATTCCACTTTTTTGGCCGTTGGCTTTCAGGTAGCTGTCATAGGTTTTGTCAAAAATGACCTCAAAAGGGTTTTTGTATTTTTTCCAAAAGTCGTTCACTTCTTTGAAGTTTTTGAGAATACCTGGGTTCAACAGTTTTAATTTATTTCTTGCTTTCTCTGGATCCAGCTTGTGAAAATCGTTGAATAAATATCTAAATGCAAAAGTATTTCCAGCGTATTGAACGTGGAGATCCTCAGACTTGATGGCGGACAGATAGGCTATAAAATTGGCTTCATTTTCAGCAGCATAGCCCATTTGATGTGCGGTTTCGTGCAGTGAAGTCGTAATCAAACTCTGAATGGGCATTTTGGCATTTACCTGTGACTCAAGTGTAAAGGGATTTAAATATCCCGAGTATCCCATGTAGGATAGGGGGAGGCTCATCAGGGATTTTTTGACCTTGGAGGTTTTCAGGAGGGTTTCGTGATATGCAGGATGATAAAGACTTATTTTTTCTAAAATATTTTCCATTAAATTAGGGAATGTCACCGCCATAGTATCGGAAGAAACAAGGCGATTGTGCCAATAATTAGATTCTTCGATAATTTTATCCAAACGATCCTCCAAATCCTGTTCGCTATACTCAATAGGTATCTGAAATTGTTGATTTAATGGTAGTCTGTGGTAATTGAACCCCCAACTGAGGTGGAAAATCCAAGCCACAACAATAACTACTGATCCAAAATCTCCCAATATACTTAGTGGTTTGACCCTATAATGGGGGAATTTTATAAAAATTGCTCTGAGGAAATAGAGAATAAGTGAAAAATAGAGGATATCTCCCAAGGAGAAGGGGAACAAATCCAATAAATGTCGATGTAAATCGAAAACCAGTGGATAGAAAACCCGACTGTAGTATTTCTCAATAAACTCAGGATTTTTGCGGGCAAAGCTTATCAACAACCACAGTGGGATAGCAGAGTACCAAACCAAGGTAGTTGTTCTTTTGCTCATGTGCAGAAATTCACATTACTTTAAATGGATTTGATATTCTACTACTCAATCAGATCAATAATTTCAACTTCGAAAATCAGATCGGAATTAGGAGGGATCACTTGGTTCCCGTTTTCGCCATAGGCCAATTGATAGGGTAAAAACAGGGTCGCTTTGTCTCCAACATTCAAAAGCCTCAATCCTTCCTTAAAACCCTCAATCATACCTGCTTCGGGACTTACATCGGCTTTGATGGGTTGATAAGCTCCAGCGGCTTCGCGATTGGGATCTACCATGTCCAAAGCCTGAGCGGTTTCCAACTTACTGGTTTCCAGTAAAACTCCATCGGAAAAGTAAACGGCATAGTGGGTATTTACCTTATTGGTGGTTGTCACCTTGGGGCCTTCTCCTTTTTCGGTAATGAAGTATTGGAGACCTGAGGAAGTTTTAGTGGCTTTGGCTTTTTGACTGTTAAATTTTTCTTGCGTTACCTTCATGATGGCTGATTGTTTTTCAGCTTTTTCTTGCTCCGCTTTTATTTGTTCTTCAAAATAACTTAAAAACACTTCTGGAGCATCGAATCCTTTGGCATCACTTCCTTTTCTGATAATGGACACTTTCATGATAGTGTCGTTTTGAGCAATACTGTCCACGACCGTTTGACCTTGAACTACTTTTCCGAATACAGTATGTTTACCATTGAGCCATGGGGTTTCTTTATGGGTGATGAAGAATTGGCTTCCATTGGTTCCAGGTCCAGAATTGGCCATAGAAAGTATACCTGGTCCACTGTGGGTCAAATCAGTAAACTCATCAACAAATTGATAACCCGGGCCGCCAGAGCCTGTTGCGGTGGGATCTCCCCCTTGAATCATAAAATCTGGGATAACCCTGTGAAAGATTATTCCGTCATAAAACTTTTTACCCAAAAATTCTTTTGCGACTTTAGGGTTGTTTCCTTCTGCTAAAGAAACAAAATTGGCAACGGTGATGGGTGTTTTCTCTAACTCCAATTGCAGGATGATGTCACCTTTATTGGTTTCAATATTGGCGTATAAGCCTTTGTCTAATTCGGGATATTGTTGAGTACAACTCATTATTAGTGTTGCAAAAAAGAGTCCCAGTAAATTGCTTTTTTTCATCTTTAGGTTTTTATTTTTTTTCAAGTTTTAAAAGTTCTATTGTGAAACGAAGAGGTTGATTGATTCCAATTTTTTCTCCATCGCCTTGATAACCGTAACAAAGGTAGGAAGGAAACAGAAATACTCCAATTTCTCCCAAACGTAAATATTTGACACCTTCTCGAAGGGCAGGTATCAAATCTTCTTGATCTACAAAAAAACTGATCTCCCCCAATTCTTTTTCATTGTAAAGAAGGTTTTTATTTAGATCCTCTATGCGATACCTAAAAGTTACACGATCGCCTTTTTTGGGGTAGCTCCCATTGGAATTTATTTTTTTTTGATATGCATACCAAAAGCCTTGTGGAGTACTTTCAAAAGAAAGCTTTTCCTCACGCTGTATTGCTTGGCGAAACAATGTTTGTTCGATGGCAATAATATTTTTATTCCTCTTCGCAGATTCTTTGAGAAAATTTTGCTTTTGTTTGTTAATGGGTCTTCGTGGCTCAAGGTTTTGACAACTCAGCACTCCAACCATCAAAAGAGAGAACAATAGTATTCTAAACATCAAAATAAGATTTTTCGTCAGCGACTGCATTTCTAAATCGGCTGACAGTTTCCGCCAAGGTTAAGTGCGAAACACCCCCTGCAGCGTTGATGTGCCCTCCTCCGTTAAAATGTTTTTTTGCGAATTGATTGACATCAAAGGATCCTTTGGATCGAAAAGACATTTTAATGATTTTTTCCGCCTCATTTTCAATCATAATTACGGCCAAAGATATTCCCAAAAGACTCAAACCATAATTTACAAAACCCTCAGTATCCCCTTTTTTAAAATTGTTTTGGTTCAATTCCTTTTGAGAAAGGGTGATATAGACTACTGGAACTCCCTCCATCTTTGTTAGGTTGTTTAGGGCTGTTCCCAAGAGTTGTAACCTATCAAAGGAGTAGGTGTCATATATTTTTTGATGAATGAAATGGGGTACTGCCCCTTTTTCTATTAGTCTGCTTACAATTTGATGTGTTCTGGCTGTGGTCGAAGGAAATCTAAATGAGCCGCTATCGGTCATAATTCCCGTGTAGAGGCAAGTCGCTATGGAGGGGTCAATTTTATCGTCATCTAGAGCGGAAATCAATTCAAATACCATTTCACAAGTTGATCCTATGGTCGAGTCTGAGTAGGTAATTGAGGCATAGTCACCGGGATGTTCGTGGTGATCAATCATTATTTTCAGAGCATTACTTTGTTCCACAATGGGAGTCATTTTATCAATTCTATTGAGTTGATTGAAGTCTAAAGTGAAAATAATATCTGCTTTTTCAATCCTTTCAGACGATTCATCAGGAAGCTGAGAGAATTTTAAAATTTCGTTTTGGCCAGGCATCCAATCTAAAAATTCGGGGTATTCATTCGGGGATATGATCTGAGATTCATGTCCTGTTTTGGTTAAAAAAGCATTTAGCGAAAGACTGCTTCCCAAGGCATCACCATCAGGGTTTTTGTGGGGAATGATGACTATTTTTTTTGGGGAATTTAGTGCTTTTCGAAATGATTTGAGCAGTTGTTGATCCATGTATTCAAATATACCAAAATTTGCTCCTTCTGATTTAAAGCGATGGTCTAAAAATTGAATTAATGGAGTTGGAGACAATAAACATGTGCATTTTTTTTAAATTTACAACAAAAAACTGCTATGCCTTCCAATAGAACTTTTACCATGATCAAACCCGACGCCATTGAAAAAGGACATGTTGGAGCCATTCTCAATAAAATTATCGCTTCAGGATTCAGAATTGTATCAATGAAGATGACTCAAATGTCTCTTCGTGATGCGGAGTTGTTTTATGCAGTACATAAGGAACGCCCATTTTTTGGTGAATTGGTAGCTTTTATGAGTCGAGGCCCTATAGTGGCCGCCATACTCGAAAAAGATAATGCTGTAGATGACTTTAGAACTTTAATTGGAGCCACCAACCCCGAGGAGGCTGCTGAGGGAACTTTGCGCAAACAATTTGCAACATCTATGGGTGAAAATGCAGTACATGGTTCTGATAGTAATGAAAATGCTGAAATTGAAGGTGCTTTTCATTTTTCTGGTAGAGAGATGTTCTAGCGAAGTACAATTTTTTCGAGTATTTCACTACCCAGTTGTTCATTCATCATTTCTAGAATTTTATCTTTTCCATATCCCAGTTCCTCTCTCAAGGCTGCATTGTTCAACGATACAAAAAGCGTGTTTCCTCTGAGCGTAATTTTTTCTGTGTAACTGGTCATATGCGATCCCATCAACTCGTACCACAACTCATTGATGCGTGCATTGGTAATTCCGCTTTTCAAGGCTTTTGACTGAACGATTTCGTCCAATACCTTACCAATGGTTTGAGGTTCAAATTTTCTTTTGGATAACTTCATGAATCAATGCTCGTTGTGAAACTTTTTGTAATGATACCTTTTTTCTTGGTGTTCGAGAATCAGTTTGTTTTCATTCAATTTTATAATCTTCTCCTGCCATTGATCCCAAACCGTTTGAAAATTCAGATAACAATTCTTTCCCTTAAAGGTAATCTTAAAATTATTTAAATCTTCGGTCACCAAAAATTTATTTCCCAACTGTGGTTGTACTTTTTTTCTTACTCCATTTCTCTCATTCATTTCGTAAAAATCCAATAGGGTAGTGGCTCCCTTGGGATAAAAAGTTTCATCCTTGTGCGTGATGTATTCAATATTCCAATAACCATTTAGCAAGATAAGATCGCTTGGTGTAATTTCATTTTTACATCCCAGACACAAGATTATCGAACTGAGGATAAAATATCTGCGCATTATCAGCTAAGGTTAAAAATTTCGTAAGCAGAGGAACTCATTTCCAGCGCCGCTTTGATTCTGTCTTCGTGGGTGTCGGAGATAAATATTTGTCCAAGATTTTCATTGTCAAACAATTGTATGGTTTGAGTTACCCTTTCTTGATCTAACTTGTCGAAAATATCGTCTAGTAAAACTATGGGATTCATCCCAGATTTTTCTTTGATAAAATCAAATTGTGCTAGTTTGAGTGCGATCAGAAAGGTTTTTTGTTGCCCTTGACTACCAAATTTTTTGATGGGCATTTCAGAAATCTGCATATCCAAGTCGTCTTTGTGGATACCAACAGAAGTGAATTGCAGGATTTTATCCTTTTCTAAACTTTGATCCATCAAATCAGACATTTTATTTTCCCTAAGTTGGGATGTGTATTGAATATCCACTTCCTCTGCACCGCTACTGATGCTCTGGTATCTTTTTAAAAATATGGGAATAAACACTTCCATAAAAGCTTTTCTCTTTTCGTAAATGGGATGTGCTAATTCACTTATTTGGTGGTTGTAAATGACCAAAGTGTCCCCATCAAAGGTTCGGTTTTGAGCAAAAAACTTCAGCAGTGCATTGCGTTGTGCGAGTACTTTATTGTAGTCGGAAAGATTTTTTAAATAGTTTTTATCTGTTTGACCAATGACCCCATCGATAAATTTCCTCCGAGTGCTGCTCCCTTCAATGATCAAATTCCGATCAGCTGGTGAAATAATCACCAATGGAATCAGCCCAATGTGTTCTGAGATTTTATCATAAACTTTCCCGTTTCTTTTAATGGTCTTTTTTTGACCTTTTTTGAGACTACAATTGATTTTTTCTTCTTTTCCCTCTTTATTGAATTTTCCCTCAATCAAAAAAAACTCCTTTCCAAACTGGATGTTTTGGACTCCGGAGGGGTTAAAATAGCTTTTGGTAAAGGCCAAATGATAGATGCTGTCTAAAATATTCGACTTGCCTATTCCATTATTCCCAATAAAACAGTTGATAGGAGCCTGAAAACTGAATTGAGAGGCCTCAATGTTCTTGTAATGGGTTAGGGTCAATTGCTTTAAAAACATGAATGCAAATATAGTTTGGTTCAGAAAGGTAAAACAAAATTTAAATTAATTTTCCCTGCTTATTTTCATAATGCTGTGAGTTTTTGGATTTGCACTAAAAAAGGTTAATTTTGGGAACTTAAAAAAACTAAGATGGCAACCTACAAAAAGAGAGGTTATAAAAAATCAATTGCACCTGGTAACGAAAAGCAGGTTGAAGTGGAAAGTACCACTGCAGAGGTGTTTGAAAAATTAGACACTACCGCATCTCGAACAGAGCAATGGGTCTCCAAATTTCAAAATTTTATTTTGGCAGGTGTAGCGATCATCGCTTTGTCTGTTTTGTCCTACTTGGGCTATCAGAACTATATCTTTGAACCTCAAAAACTGGAGGCAATAAGTGAACTGAGTCAAGCTCAATATTATTTTGAGTTGGCCGTTAATGGTCAAGATTCTGATTCTTTGTTTCGTAGAGCCCTCAATGGTGGAGAAGGAAAATATGGCTTTTTGGATATTATCGACAACTATGGAGGAACACCTGCGGCCAAACTCGCCACCTACAGTGCTGGAATGGCCTACCTCAATTTGGGAGATTATGCCAACGCCATCGAATACCTCGATCAATTTGACACTGATGACATATTGTTGAAAGCCTTGGCAAAAGGAGCCATCGGTGATGCTTTTGCTCAAATTGATCAACCTGAAGAAGCCTATGATTATTATGTGGCCGCTTTTAAGTCCAGTGATAATTCTTTCAGTGCTCCTAAGTATCTTTTTAAAGCGGGAATTTTGGGAACTTCTTTGGGTAAAAAAAGTGCGGCACTAGAATATTTTAAAAGGATCCAATCCGAATATCCCGATTCTGCAGAAGCACGAAAGGTTGAAGTCCAAATAGGTCTCCTAGAAAACCTCAATTAATGGCTACTGCTGATAACAGTCTCTCTCAATACGATCATTTTAAAGTTCCTGATGGAAAAAATTTTCGAATCGGATTGGTTGTTTCAGAGTGGAATCCTACGATAACAGAAGCCCTTTTTCAAGGAGCCAAAGCTACATTGACCCATCACAATGTTTCTCCAGAAAATATCATCAGAATTGATGTTCCAGGAAGTTTTGAATTGATTTATGGAGCGAGTAGGGCTCAACAAATGGATCTTGATGCCATCATTGTCATTGGATGCGTCATTAAGGGTGAAACAAGACACTTTGAATTCATTTCAAATGCTGTAGCCCATGGAATCAAAGACCTCAACCTCAATGGTAAAGCGCCAGTAGTTTTTTGCGTTTTGACAGATGATACCATCGATCAATCTAAGGCCAGGAGTGGAGGAGATAAAGGTAACAAAGGTGTTGAGGCTGCCGTCGCTGCTTTGAGGATGATCAGCCTGTAATTTTTACGTTATAAATTGCCAAACCCAATGGCAATTTCGTTCACTTTCGTTAAATTTGATTGAATTACTGCTATGCCCTATCATCAATTTATGACGTATGAAGATCAGTCTTTTCAAACTTAAAAAAAACCGAAGGTACAATTACACCCCTCGTTACTTCAGTGGGAAGGATGGAGGGAACCTCTATGATTTTGATTCCAAATTTTCAAAATATAGAGACACCTACAATCAGAATGACTACGGTCAGCAATGGCAAGATGCTCGTCTAAAGATGCGAAATCGAAGTAACCGAGGAATTTCTACCCGCTTGGTCATCATCATATTGATTTTGGTTTTGATTTTTCTATACGTTATTGATTTTGATTTATCCCTATTTAAAGGCTAATGGCTGACATTATTTCGCTTTTGCCAGATCATGTGGCCAATCAAATTGCTGCTGGTGAGGTCATTCAAAGACCAGCTTCTGTGGTCAAAGAGCTATTGGAAAATGCAATTGATGCCAAGGCTACCGATATCCAATTATTGATTAATGGAGCTGGAAAAACCATGATTCAAGTGATCGACAATGGTATTGGAATGTCTACCACCGATGTGAGATTGGCATTTGATCGACATGCGACTTCCAAAATTAAATCTGCTGAAGATTTATTTTCCATAACCTCCAAAGGGTTTAGGGGAGAGGCTTTGGCCTCAATCGTTGCTATTGCGCAAGTGGAGGTTCATACCAAAAGGGCAGAAGACGAAATCGCGACCTGTCTTAAAATTTCAGGAAGTAAAGTAGAAGATCAGGAGGTTTCTGTCGCTCCCACCGGAACTTCCATTGCCGTAAAAAATCTTTTTTATAACGTCCCCGCAAGAAGAAATTTCCTCAAATCTGATAAAGTTGAATTGCGACACATCATAGATGAGTTTCATCGGGTAGCCTTGACCCATCCTGAAGTGAGATTTACATTTTTACAAAATGGGACAGAGCTTTTTGACCTGCCGGCTGCAAATTTCAGAAAACGAATTGCTAATATTTTTGGAAATAAGATAGAAGAGAAATTAATTCCAGTAGAGGAAATGACAACAGTAGCTGGGATTGAAGGGTTCATTGTAAAACCTGAATTCGCTAAAAAATCTAGAGGTCAGCAGTTCTTTTTTGTCAATAAGCGTTTTATCAAGAGTCCTTTTTTAAATCACGCGGTGAGTTCTGCCTTTCAAGGTCTGTTGAGGGATCAATTTCATCCAGGTTATTTTATCTACATACAAATTGATCCAAAGACCATCGATATTAATATTCACCCAACAAAAACAGAGATCAAGTTTGAAGAGGAGCAAAACCTCTATGCGATTATTAAATCAATGGTCAAACATAGTTTGGGAATGTTTCAAGCCGCTCCTGTCTTGGATTTTGAAAGAGATCCCAACTTGGACACCCCCTACGATTTTAAACAAAAGCTTCCTTCAAACACCCCTTCGATTGAGGTTGATTCGAGTTTTAATCCTTTTAAAGATTCTCATAAGGGCATTCCCAAAGCTTCTAAAAGCAACTGGGAAAGTCTCTATTCTGGATTGGAGATGCCAAATGATAATAGTGCTGATGAAGAATTAAAACTTGCCATAGAGCAAACCCCAAAAGTTTTTCAGTTACTGAGAAAGTTTATTGTGACCACGACCCGTTCTGGTCTTTTGGTCATTGACCAACAAAGAGCACATCAAAGGGTACTTTATGAAAAATTTCTCAGTAGTATTACCAAACGAGACATGGTCAGTCAACAATTGATCTTTCCCAAGGAAATTGAATTGACGCAACAACAAATCGCTTTGTTTGGGGAATTGGAGGCCAACTTAAATGCTATGGGGTTTGTGGTAAAACAACATGATAACCTCCTTCATATTACGGGTATTCCCGCCATTTGCGACGATAAGCAGTTGGGACAGCTTTTTGAGGATATATTTTCTCCTCCCGATGATCAAGAACAAGTGGTCAGTTTTAGCCAACTGGATTACATGGCTAAAATATTATCCAAGTCCCTTTCCATCAAAGGAAATTTGACCCTTACTGTAGAGGAACAACAGGCTTTGGTCGATGATTTTTTTGCTTGTAAAGACACCTTGACGAGTCCTTTTAATCGTAAGATTTTTATTACTTTAGATAAAGAAGAATTAGAAAAGAAATTGGATTAATGCGGAACGTTACCGAAACAGTAAAACACTTACTGATCATCAATGGAATTTTTTTCTTGGCAACTCTAACCCTTGGTAATCAAGTATATGATTGGTTTGCATTACACTATCCCAGTAACCCAAAATTTGAAATCTGGCAGCCCCTGACACATATGTTTATGCATGGGGATATTTCCCATATTTTTTTCAATATGTTTGGACTGTGGATGTTTGGAACTCCTTTAGAACAAATGTGGGGAAAACAGAAGTTTATATTCTTTTATCTCTCCACAGGACTTGGTGCTGCTGCATTACAGCTTTTACTGTATTACTATCAGGTGGATAGCGTCAATAGTGGTTTGAGTGAATTCGGACTTACAGCCCCTCAAATCGACAGTTTTTATCAAACTGCTGAATTACCTACTGCGGCCATTAATGAGATTGGAGAGGGAAAATTGTCGGGTGCATTCAATGCCTTTCGTTCTGTAATGGTTGGTGCCTCGGGAGCTCTCTATGGTGTTTTGGTGGGCTTTGCGATGATATTTCCCAATGCCCAATTGATGCTTTTGTTCCCCCCCATTCCCGTGAAAGCCAAGTTTTTGGTTCCCATTCTGATATTTGCAGATCTTTTCTTTGGGTTTTCATCTTACTCTATCGGGCCTATTGCTCACTTTGCCCATGTAGGTGGAGCCATCACTGGTTTGGCCATGATGTGGTATTGGAAAAAAAAAGAGAACAATAACAATCGTTGGGATTTATGAGTTTTTTGGACAATGTCAAATACAGGTTTGCCACTTTTTCCATTGCAGAAAAAATCATTTTAGTAAATGTAGTTTGCTTTGTGCTGCCCCTGTTACTCAATGTACTTTTCTTTTTGTTTAATATTCCGTCCAATGCATACATAAACTGGCTTCAACTTTCCCCCAATCTTGGGACTTTTATCACAAGGCCTTGGACTTTGATCAGTTATAGTTTTATTCACAGTGGGTTTTTTCATTTATTGTGGAATATGGTGCTTCTTTATTATTCCGGACGTTTGCTCCTCAATCTGTTTCCAGATCGAATTTTCATCAATAACTACTTTTTAGGTGTCATTTCAGGCGGTTTGATTTTTGTAGGAAGCTATGCTTTGTTTCCTGTTTTTGCAGGAACTTACCCACCAATGATAGGAGCCTCTGCAGGAGTAATGGCTGTGTTTATATTCATCTGTACTTATACCCCCAACCAGGAAATTCGTTTTTTCTTTATCAACCTAAAATTAAAATACCTTGGTTTGGCTTTCTTTTTCCTCGATGTCATTCAAATCCCTTATGGTAATGCAGGTGGTCATTTGGCACATATAGGTGGAGCAGTATTGGGATTTTTATATGCCAGACAACTGAGCGTAGGAAGAGACATAGGATTGGGTTTTCAGAGTGTTTGGCAGTCTATTTTTGCAAGAAAACATCTTAAAACAGTTTATCGTGCCCCTCAAAATAAATCGGCTGCGTCAAAAGAAAGTGGTGAAAGTAATCATCAAAATAAAATTGATGGTATTTTAGATAAAATCAGTAAGTCGGGTTATGACAGCCTGAGCAAAGAAGAAAAAGATTATTTGTTTAGAGCTGGTAAAGAATAACACTAGCAAATAATATAAGAAGCCCTTTTCTATGAAATTGAACTTTCTGTCTAAAATTTTAATGCTGGCCAATCTGGTCTTGTTGATACTTCAGCTTTTTCTGATGGATACATTCTGGGATTTTTACCATTATCCATTTCTCAACTTGATGGTTCCCGTAATTGCATTAATCAATGTGTTCTTCTTTATTTTTTGGGTTATTAAATTCAAATGGCCTTTTCTCCTTTTTATTTTTTCTTTTTTAATTGGATTTAAGGAGTGGGGAAAACTCTACAAATTTCCCAATAATGCCATCCCTATTTCCAGTGGAATCAAAGTGATGAGTTTTAATGTTAGATTGTTTAATAGTTTTGAATGGATTGACTCCAAGTCGGTTCCTGAATCTATTGAAAGTTTTATAAATAAAGAAAGTCCTGATCTGGTCTGTTTGCAAGAGTATTCCAAGGAATACAGTCCAAAGTTTAAAAACTATCCTCATCAATACATTGCCTCACCTAAAAAGAATGGACAAAATGGACTCTGTATTTTATCGAAATATCCACTTTTGAATCGTGGCCAGTTGGACTTTGAAGATTCCAATAACAGTGTTCTATATGCCGACTTTTTTTATAAAAAAGACAGCATTAGAATTTACAATGTACATTTGGAATCACTCAGAATTAATTTAAAAGACACCCTTTTCACCCAAAAACATTCTCAAAAATTCATTGAAAGAATACAGTCTGTCGTTCAGAAACAAGAGCTTCAGATTGATCGATTTGATAAAGTTGATCAAAAAAACAACTATCCAACCATCATTTGTACAGACCTTAACAATAATGCTTTTTCAAGGGTTTACAAACGTTTAAAAGACGATCGTTTGGATGCTTTTATGCAGTCGGGTGACGGTTTGGGATCAACCTATAAACTGGCTTACTTTCCCTTTCGAATCGATTTTATATTTACAGATCAAAAATTCAAGGTCATAAATTTTAAGACCCATGACATTAAGCTTTCAGATCACAAACCCATCTCAACATTGCTGGAATGGAAATAAATTTAATTTTTGACTTGTCTGAGATATTCTAGACTTTGCGGCCCTAAATTGAATATTAAATCTAGGATGCTCAGATTATTTATAAATCCGTGTTTGGATTGAAAAACTTGATGATAGTGGGGGTTGTCTTTTTTAACTTTTTTCTTAGCGATGATCAAATCAGAAAATTCTTTCTCGACTTTTACCATTCTAAGGATATTCACCTCGGCATCCAAAAGAGAAAGAATCTTTTCAATCAAGACAATGTTAAAATCCATCAGTTTTTCAAAGTTTTGATGGTAATAAGGATAGAATTCATCTTCATAATACTCGAAGAAAGGGGAGGAGCGGTAGGCCGCTTCTAATGATTTCCAGTGGTCTTTTTGCCAACCATTTTCATAGTGAATGGCCACATTCTCATCGATTTGACGACCTTGATTTTTGGCGTGAACAATGGGTATGGTTAATTTCAGCTTTCCGTTGGCACCATATATTTCTGTGCGATTTCGATAGGTTTGTTTTTGGTAGATATTGTGAGTAACAAACGCAACTTGTGTTTGAGATACCATCCAAGCCATATAGTGGATATTGGGGAGGTATGCAGGACAAACTCCACTCACCATTAGCCTCGCTTGTTACTTTTTCGCTTTCGGTAATAAACATAGCCTTGCCATATCACAATGAGAATGACAAAATAAGGGAAATAGGATACCCGTTCTCCAGAACCACCTACGGTCGAGAATACTCTGTCCCATCGTACTTTCCAGTTTCGAATTCCATCATTAATTCCGTCAATGCTGAACCAAATGAATACTGGTTTTCCAACGATATGATCCTCTGGAACAAATCCCCAAAAACGACTGTCTTCCGAACGATGACGATTATCTCCCATCATCCAGTAGTAATCCATTTTAAAGGTGTACTGAGTACTTTTCTTTCCGTTGATCAGCAAGGTATTCCCGTCAGTTTCAAGCTTGTTTTTTTCATAATCAACGATGATTTTTTTGTAGAGGGGCAAATTGTTTAAATCTAAGTCAACAGTTACTCCCTTTTTTGGGATAACAATTGGCCCATAATTGTCTTGGTTCCAATCAAATGGTATTTTATTGGGGAAAAAAGACAAATTGGGAGTTTTGATTTTTTGGTTCCTTTGAACAATACTGTCTATCCAGTTTTGTTTTTCAATTTCTTCAGCCTCCTTGACGGTTAAATTTAAATCTTTTGTTTTTTCGAGGATTTCACTGACCCTTAACCCTAGCGACCTTATCAATTCTATGGGCAATCCCGTATGACGGGTAATCACTATAAAATCTTCTTGACCTCTTCCCTGCGTACCCACTAAATATGGAGCCAGTTGGTCATAACTGTTTTGAGTAATGTTTTCGATTTTAAACCTTCTGTAAAAATCTTTAATACCGAGTTCTAATAATTTTCTAGACGATACCCC
Source organism: Flavobacteriaceae bacterium UBA4439 (assembly GCA_002390455.1). Classification (GTDB taxonomy): domain Bacteria; phylum Bacteroidota; class Bacteroidia; order Flavobacteriales; family Flavobacteriaceae; genus UBA8316. The sequence goes on from DGPN01000015.1 coordinate 75,261, forward strand.
TTTGCTGTTGTATGCTTTAAAATTGTAGAGCACATTTGCTCTGTCTGGCAATACATTCTTATCTCCATTGATATGGACAAAACCACCGATAATTTCAAGTGTATCTCCAGCTATACCAACACATCTTTTGACGTAGTTTGATTTTTTATCCAAAGGTTTCTTGACACCAGTCTCTTTGACGAAAAACTGTCTAACGGTATCGGCAGGCCAATTGAATACAACGATATCATTTCTTTTGATCTTTTGAATCCTCGGAAGTCGCAAATAAGGCAATTGAGGCTTGTTGGAGTATGACCTGGTCTTGACTATTGGAAGAGTGTCGTGAACCATTGGAAATGCAACTGTGGTTGAAGGAATTCTCGCACCGTAATGGAATTTACTTACAAATAAAAAGTCACCAATGAGTAATGATCTTTCTAACGATCCTGTTGGAATAATATAGGGTTGAAAAAAGTAATTGTGAACAAAAGTAGCGGCGACCACAGCAAAAACAATAGAGCCAATCCACTCACTAAAGGCAGACCTAGAAATGTCTTTTTTATCCGAAATGTATTTCGGATCGGATTGATAATTTATGACATAAATATAAAACCCTAGAGTCACAACAGCCAATACACTGTCTATGGTTTTGCTTTTTCCAAAATGTTTCACGGTGTCAATCCAAAAAACCATGAAGATCATAAGGTTGATGACAGGAAGAAACAATAACAATACCCACCATTTGGGACGGTGAATGATTTTTAGTAAAACGATAGCATTGTAGACAGGAACGAGAGCTTTCCAAGGTGCCTCTCCGGCTGCCTTATATAATTTCCAAGTCCCTAAAAAGTGAACGACTTGAATTGCCAAGCCGAAAATGATCCATTGAATTCCACTCATTTGATTATAGATTTAGGACATCATCCATATTAAAAATTCCTTTTTTACCCACCATCCATTCTGCGGCAATGACTGCACCAAGGGCAAAGCCTTTTCTATTATGGGCTTTGTGCTCGATGGTAATATCGTCGATAGGGGATTCATACTTAATACTGTGGGTACCGGGTACTTCACCCTCCCTATGCGATTGAATACTTAAGCTGTCTTTAGCATTTTCACCCAACTTCCAGTCGATGAGATCACTGTTTTCAATGATGCCCTCTGCCAATGTTATTGCCGTGCCGCTAGGTGCATCCAATTTGTGAATGTGATGGGTTTCCTCCATTGAAGCTTTATATTCCTTATGCGGCTTCATCATCTGGGCCAAGACCTTATTCAATTTAAAAAAGAGATTGACGCCCACACTAAAGTTAGAGGCATAGAGAAAAGCGGTATTTCTTTCTTGGGCAATTTGAGTCACTTGTTGGTAGGCATCCAGCCAGCCAGTTGTGCCACAAACCACTGGAACTCCTTGATTCAGAGCGCTGGAGATGTTATCTACCGCTGCATCTGGAATACTAAAGTTAATGGCTGCATCGGCTTCATGCAGTTTACCTTCTGTTAGATTTTTATCTATTTTACAAACGATTTCATGGCCTCTTTCCAAAGCAATTTGTTCTATTGCTTTGCCCATTCTTCCATATCCTAATAATGCAAACTTCATATCTTTTTTTAAAGTTTGACCAAGACCTGTAAACCAACATTGGCATCCGTGCCGAAAACGTCAGGTTCAAATTTAGGCTTGACACTCAAGTTGTCTTTTATGTTAAACTGCATCAGATGAGCACTTACATTGGCATCCAAAATGTTTAACATATAAGTCCCCAATATAAAGAGAAATGACATATCTCTGTAGTTTTTGTGAAATTTCATCCCCTCCAGCAATTTAGTTTTGTCGGGAATTAGTAAAATAAACTCATCATCTGTGTAACCACTGTTTCTTCTTTTGTAGGCTGATCTGTAGCGATCCAATTCTTTTTGGTTGTACACGTAGCCATAAACCGATGCACCAATAGCTCCATAAACAAATGGAACTTTCCAAGCTTTACCTATGTAAATCTGTCCCAAACCCGGGAGTATAGCAGAGTAAAATGCTGCCTTAGAGGGAGTCAAAGGACTTTCGATAAGTCTTTGTTTTCGATTTTTTTGTTCTTCTTTGGGAAGTTGTTGCGCGAAAACTTGGAGGTTAAGCAGGAGGAGAATTGGGAGTAAGACTTTAGTCTTCACTTTTTATTTTTTTGATGATCTCGTTAAGCTCCTCTTGAGAGTTAAAAGAGATTTGAATGTTCCCTTTTCCTTTTTCGTTTCCCTTGACAGTGACCTCAGAATTGAAAAAACTTTTTAGTTCTTCTGTCGCATCATTGTAAAAAATTGGTTGGGGAGTTTTGGATGTGCTCGGGGATTGGCCTTTTTTGATTTTCTGAACTAGTAACTCTGTCTCTCTGACAGAAAGGGAACCGGCAATGATCTTTTCATAAATCTCCAATTGCTTTTCATTTTCTTCCACATTGATCAAGGCTCTACCATGACCCATAGAAAGAAATCCATCTCTCATTCCTGTTTGGACGATAGGATCCAATTTAAGTAAGCGCATATAGTTGGCTACGGTAGACCTTTTCTTTCCAACCCTTTCACTTAATTGGTTCTGAGTGAGTTGGATTTCATCGATCAATCGTTGATAGGAAAGTGCAATTTCTATGGGATCCAAGTCTCTTCGTTGGATGTTTTCGACCAAAGCCATTTCGAGGGCTTCTTGGTCATTGGCGATTCTCACAAAGGCCGGAATGGTTTCAAAATCTAAAGATTTTGCAGCCCGATAACGGCGTTCTCCCGAGACCAATTGATATTGATTTCTCTCCAGTTTCCGAACTGTTACAGGTTGAATGATCCCAAGGGCTTTGATGGATTCCGCCAGTTCTTGGATGGCTTCTTCGTTAAAGTGTGTTCTGGGTTGGAAGGGATTGACCTCGATTTTATCGATTTCTAAATCGATGACGTTCCCCACTACTTTGTCTGCATTGACATCTCTGGCTGAGCTTATTTCTCTTTCAGGGTCGTCTAGGAGCGCCGAAAGCCCTCTTCCCAAAGCCTGTTTTTTGTTTTTCTTAGCCATTAATTATTTTTTTTCGTCTTTTTTATAATTTCATTGGCGAGGGAAAGGTAGTTCTTGGCCCCTTTACTGGTGGCATCATAATCGATAATACTTTCCCCAAAACTTGGAGCTTCACTCAAACGAATATTTCGTTGTATAATGGTTTTGAAAACCATTTTACCGAAGTGCTTTTGAACTTCTTCCACTACTTGATTGGAGAGTCTCAAACGAGAGTCGAACATGGTCAATAATAAACCTTCAATATCTAAATTTTTGTTGTGTATCTTTTGTACACTTTTGATTGTATTTAAAAGCTTGCCCAAACCTTCCAAAGCAAAATACTCACATTGTATAGGGATGATCAAAGAGTCTGCCGCTGAAAGCGCATTAAGGGTAATCAGTCCCAACGAAGGCGCACAATCTATTATGATGTAATCGTATTGATCATCAATAGATTCAAGAGCCTTTTTCAACATGTATTCCCGATTTTTTTTATCGACCAGTTCGATTTCTGTAGCGACAAGGTCGATGTGTGAGGGAATCAAGTCGAGATTTGGGGTGCTGGTAGCGATGATGGTTTGATCGGCTGTCGCCGTATGTTCCAACAATTGGTAGGTTCCTAGCTTTTGACTTTTAACATCAATCCCAAGCCCAGAAGTTGCATTGGCCTGTGGATCTGCATCCACCAACAAAATCTTTTTTTCCAAGATCGCCATTGCGGCTGCTAAATTAACAGCCGTTGTTGTTTTGCCTACTCCTCCTTTTTGGTTAGCAATCGCGATAGTTTTAGCCATTTTATTGTCTAAATTTTGATAAAAATACAATTAAAATTATGGCTTAAAAAATTATAACAAACTAGATTGGAGAAAAATGGAATTAAATTTTTAGAGATTCAAACTGTCTTCAATCTCGATGTAGAATATCGTTTCATTTTCTTTTTTGTGGCCGTAATTTTCACGAGCAAACCGCTCTAAACTATCTTTGCTGATTAATTGATCTGTATTTTTTTGATCCTTTTCAATCAAATTTATGAGTTCTTTTTTTTGGGTTTCAAGTTTTTCTATTTCTTGGTTTAATTCACGGTGAATCTTTAATGAGTGGGTGTCTAAGAAGATCATCCAAACCAAGAAAATTAAAAATATAACGATATAGAAATAGCGATAAATTTTACCCAAAATCCAATAAATTATTCATTTACACTGGCTACTTGCTCTTCAGTGACCATTTCTTTAGATTCATTTCCCCAATTGTTGAGGATATAATTCATTACATCAGCAATTTCAATATCATCGAGTCCTTGTTCTTGCATGACACCATTGTATTCTTCTCCATTGACAGTAATGGTTCCACTCAAGCCGTATTTGATTCCTCTGATGCTCAACTCAATATTATTGATCAAATAATCTGACTTGGCCAAAGGAGGGAAGACTCCAGAAACTCCCTCGCCAGTATCTAGGTGACATTGAATGCAGAAGTCTTGGTATATCTCTTCACCATCGGCTATACTTTGTTCCAGTGGTTTTTCTTGATAGAGCCATATTCCTTCAAAAAAAATAAACAAACCTAAAATACCAGTAAATATTTTCACGGATTATTTTTAAATTTTATTGAGGTTATATGTAATCATCTAGATTTTATCATTGCTGAACTAGCTTGAGAATTCCTTTACCCTCTACCCCAAGATAGATATAACCATCGGGGCCTTCTTTCACGTTTCTGACCCGTCCTATATCGTTAAGAATTTTTTCGCGTTTCACTACTTTCCCTCTTTTGATAACCAAACGCTCTAGATATTTAAACTTTAATGATCCGACAAAAAGGTTTCCTTTCCACTTCTTGTAAACTTTCGAACTGGAAAAAGCCATTCCACTGGGAGCAATAGAGGGAAGCCAATAGTATAAAGGCTGTTCCATTCCCGGCATCGATGTTTTGTCAGTAATGGAGGTACCGCTGTAATTTATACCATAAGTGATAACTGGCCAACCGTAGTTTTTTCCTTTATGAATAATATTGATTTCGTCACCACCCTTTGGGCCGTGTTCGTTTTCCCAAATCTCACCCGTTTCTGGATGAACGGTCATCCCCTGCGGATTTCTGTGTCCATAGGAATATACTGCTTTCAGTGCTCCTTCTTGATCTGCAAAAGGATTGTCCTCTGGAATACTTCCATCGAGATTCAAACGGTAGATTTTACCTCCGTCACGATTGAGGTCTTGGGGGTTGACATCGCGATTTCCACGATCCCCTATGCCGAAAAACAAATGACCTTTGTCGTCAAAAACAATTCTCGATCCCCAATGCTGACCCTTTTTGGTATTGGGTTTACCTTTATAGAGAAGTTTTATATTGGAAAGGCTGTTCCCATTCAATTCCCCACAATACAGAGCTGTATTTCCACCTTCATCCCCTTCTATGTGAACTCCGGCGGTGAAATAAATAATTTTATTGTTTTTATAATCGGGATGTAAAGCAACATCCAAAAGGCCTCCTTGACCTCTTTTGTAGATTTCAGGCAATCCTGAAACTTCAGCTTTTTCTCCGTTAGTCACCCTGTAGAGGGTGCCTTTTTTTTCAGTAACCAAAATTTCATTTTCACTAATAAAATCCATTCCCCAAGGAATGTCAATTCCATCAACGACGGTTTCGGTAGTGAACTTAGTTTGGTCTGGTGTTTTGACCTCTGGTGGATTTTCTTGAGATATGCAAGAAGTTAAACTGAATACACCGATCATCAATGACTTTAAAAACTTTTCTCTCATCTGGATATAAATTTAAAAAAATTATTAATTAATTGCCTTTTTGTACGCTTGTGTTGTCGTATAATATTTAGTGATCATGTTGGGGACTTCCCATTCCGGCAATATACTGTTTTTGTAATATTTGAGAAAGTTGTCCGTCACTTGTCCGAAATGTGCCTCATGCCCAATTTTAAGTATTTCGGGAATCACAATTTTCCATTGCGAATCTGATACTTTATCTGCGGTAACTCCTGGATAGTCTCCCTGAATGGATTCAAGGGCTTGTTTTAGGGTTGACTCAAAATCTCCCTCTTCTTTGGAGGTGACATAAAGCGTGGGTTTGAAATTTTCAGCCTCACCTTGTTTGATGATCAGATCGCTTTTTGATCCACGCATACTGCTTTGGTGGGTGTCTCCTGTGCATTCTGGAGCTTTGTAATTCCAAATCACGGATACCTTAGCGTGTTTGCCCTTAATAGTGTAATTGATTTCTCCATTGCAGTAAATATTGAGGGTATCGGATTTAACATCTTTTTGAAGATATTCGGGATAGCTATCCAAACCCGTAATGTTTTTAAACTGATCGGGAGCTAAGGAAGTGGTCCATCTTTTGGAAGAAATGATTTCAATATCTGATGAGTCAATGATTTGACCAGGAAATGCTTCCCATTGAACCAAATCTACCAAATGGGTAGTGACATCTACGATGCCCTCACCCTGTTGGTTGGTGTCCAGAAACCATGCAGGTCTGACCAATGGTTTTCCAGAAACAATTTTTGACAAATGGTGAATGCTTTCTTTGCTGATGGACGGTTCTAAAGGAGAGCCATCTAGGAGCATTCCAAAAACTTCGGGTTGCATGGATAGTGCTTTTTGGAGGCCTGTAGTTACTTCAAATCTTTCCGTCATAATGTCATAAACCAAAAGATTTTTTTCCGCTGCAATTTTAAAGACCTTTTTCAGCTTTTCAAAACCTTGTTGGTTTACCACCAGTGGCTTGTCGGCGTATACATTCAATCCCGCATTGACAGCGGCCAATATATAATCGATTTTTTTGGAATTTTTCCCAGAAACCACCATTACATTTCCTGGTTTTTCAGCGATCATTTTTTCGAGGTAGTCCTCACTAAAATGGGTCTTAACTGTCCAGTTTGTTGGATTTTCAGATCTGCTGTTGTATCCTTCAATTTTATTTAAAAAATCTTTCACCTCAGGCCCCTCAGGGGCATAAACATCAACGGTTGTATCAATGTCTTTATAAGAGGTTTTTTGGATCAAAGCCGCATGAAAATGACCGGGATCGAGGGTCATCAGTTTTACTTTTGAATTATCTTCTTTTGGTGTGCAACCCATGATGAATGTAGCAATTGCAATCCAGTAAAAATATTTAGTTTTCATTTTAATTTATGATTAAGCTTTTAAATAATTGGTTCCATAGGGTTTTCTTTGGTTTCTACTCAAAAGAGAATTGGCCTCATCGTCATTGATGAACTTTTCTGTTTTTGGATTCCATTCAAGCTTTCGAGGGATCTTCATTGCGATATGACTGATCAAACAAACCACACATGCCTTATGCCCAATATCCACAGGCGAAATGGGTGCTTTTCTAGATTGTATACAATCGAGCCAGTTGCCGTGTTGATCGTCAATTTTGTATAGATGGGTTTCGTTGGAGCCAATTTCAGAGGTTAAAATTTTGGGATCTGATGCGTCCAAAGCTTTTTTACTTTTTTCTTGGGCTACAGGGTCAGAACTAGAGGCCACATAAGCTCCTCGAGATACAAATATCCAGCCTTCTGATCCCTCATATCTTACCCCATTGGGATATCCTCCACTGGTAAGGACAGTGATACCATTGTCGTATTCATGTTTTACCATGAAATCACCATGAACATTCCAAAGTCCTGATTTGGGGAAATCTGCTATGGCTTGAACCGATGAAGGTCCCATCAATTCGGTATTCATTCCCCAAGCAGCAGAGTCATAGTGGTGTTGTCCCCAACCTGTAATCATCCCAGCACCGTAATTTTCATGTCTTAGCCAGCCTGGTCTGCCATATCCCTTTTGGGGATGCACTCCAATTTCTGTATAAGCTACTTCAGGTGTTGAGCCCAACCACATGTCAAAATTTAAATTCGCAGGAATGGGCATGGGTGGTGCTTCTGGTCCTCCAGGGTCACCAGGAAGTCCTATTTTTACGGTGTGTAATTTTCCGATTCTTCCGTTTCTAACCAATTCGGCAGCAATTCTGAATTGAGGCATGGCCCTTTGCTGAGTTCCTACCTGAAGGATGACATTGTTTTTTTTAACGGCATTGACCAACTGTCTTCCCTCTTCGACGGTCAGGGAGGTGGGTTTCTGAAGGTAAATGTCTTTACCTGCCATGGCTGCCTCCATTGCGGGTTGTGCATGCCAGTGGTCGGGAGTAGAGATCAAGACCGCATCAATGTCTTTGTCCATTAACATCTCACGATAATCCTCATACATTTTAGTTCCCTTGTAGTTGGTTTTTCCTTTTTTTTCTTGATAAAATTGATCGACCAACTGTTTTCCATCTTTCATTCTGTTGGAATCTAAATCACAAACTGCCATCACATTGGCAGCATCAAAGGCCATGGTGTCAACCAGATCGTGGGAACGAGCAATACGCCCACAACCTATTTGACCAATATTAATTTTGTTACTGGGCGCATTTTTTCCAAGCACATTGGCCGGAACTATGGAGGGGAAGCCAACCATAGCTGCTGTTCCTAATGCGGTTTTACCTATAAATTTTCTTCTTTTCATGTGTTTATTTTTTAACAACTTTTATTAAGGGTTGAAAAGCAAAGGCTTTCCAATGTTTTTCTGCTTCCTCAGGGGTAATTTTACCATCGAAAACCAGCATACGATAATTCAGTTCATAGAATTGATGAGGTTTAATTTTCCATTCTTTATGACGAATGGGGCAAAACTCAAAAAACATATCTCCTCTACCTTTGTTGGCATCCAATGGCCAGATCCTCATGGGTTCAGGGTGTGATTGATTTTGGGGGTGGCTCATAAAAAGAACCCCTGAACTCCCATCTCCATCACTGGAATCTCCATATACGATACACCATCTTGCAGAGGTGCCGTCTGCCGCTGTTCTACTTTTTCCACTAGAGGTGATGACCTCGCAATTGTCCTTATTCCATTGCTCTTTAAAGCGAAATCCTAACCCACCTCCATATCGATAAGCCTCAAAGAGGATCCCATTTTCCAACGGAGAACTGAAGTTGCTGGTGTAGTCTATAAAGTACTGATCGGGATTATTATTTTTCCACACTTTGACCCTTAGGTTTTCATTGATTGCCAATTGAGGTTTATTCTTTGGCGTCAGATTAATGTGTTCTTGATGTGAACTAAACCCACCATAAACGTTTCCACTATTGATGTTGTTGAAAGACTTAAACAAGACAGTGCCTTGGCCGTCTTTCAAATTCCAAAAGTCCACCCCAACATCATCGATTCTAGTTCTGGTCCAAGGTCCCCAAACCCCGTAATGGTGATAATGATCGGGCGGTTGAATTCTAGTAAGGGTATCTCCTTTTGGAGAAATTACAGGGTGGATATAGCCAGATTTTTGGTAAAGTTTGTCAATGCCTTCTGGCGGCGATTTCATTTTATATCGATAATGAATTAATGATTGATCTTCGAACTTTAACTTTAGATCACCATTTTCTTTTTGGTATCCAAACTGGATTCTTTGGGTTTGTTCTTTTTTACGTTCAAAGCAATAAGTGGTTTTGATTCCTGAGTCACTGCTGTGCTTAAACCAAATTTTGTTGCCCTCGTTCTCGTCAACTTGAAAAGGAATAGCCTCCATTCCAGCACCTGTTTTTTTGACCAACACCATATCTTGATTCCAACAGTCCTTTTTTTCTTCATCAAGAACAACGGAAATAGGCCTTTCGACGCCAATGGCTTTGTTGTCTTCAACGGATATACACAAACAGGGCTGTTCATTTCCCTGGACAAATCCCCAAAGCACTAGGCACAAAAATTGGATAATTTTCATATTTCAGGTGTAAATTAATAATTTAGACAATTGGATAATTGTTCAGGCTGTTAAAACTTGCTAAACAGTCTATAAATTCTAAATTTCGAAAAAGCCATTTATGATTTGATAGGGGTGCCATAACTCCTCAAAATTTTTGCTTACTATATTTATTAATGTTAATTATTTCAGATTATTTATTGCGCCAACATATCGTGTACGCACACGTATTTATGACTAAATTTAGTGAATTCAATAATTATTTCTTGTTAAAAATTAGTAATCTTGTTATGTAATCAATCAATTTTCAATGTTATTTAAGTCCAAATCTTTATTGTTTGTTTTTTCACTGCTCTTCTTTTGCGGAATCCAAGGGCAAAGTTTGCCTTCTTTTGAGTTGACTTCAGCGTGGAAGACAAAAATTGAATCAATGGTGAAAGAACAAATAAAAACACCCACCAAAGACAAGAAAAAATTATTGATTTTTTCCTTACATACGGGATTCAATCATTGGACCATACCTCATACCGAGGCAGTGATGGAGATGATTGCTCAAAATTCTGGTGCTTTTGAAATTACACTTTCAAAAGATATCGCTGTTTTCGAAAAAGACCAACTTTCAAAATTCGATGTTGTTTTACTCAACAACAACTGCTCTCGTGGTGAGCGAAGAGATTTATTCTGGGATGTATTCAATAAAGATGCTTCTTTAAATGAACAGCAAAAGATTAAGAGAGCCAATCAGTTAGAAAAGAATTTGATTCAATTTGTAAAAAAAGGAAACGGACTGGTACTGCTTCACGGCGGGATTGTAATGCAAAACAACTCGTTGGAGTTTAGTGATATGGCCGGAGGGAGCTTTGATTTTCACCCACCCCAACAAGAAGTTCACGTAAAATTAGTTGATCCCAGTCATCCCTTAGTAAACAGTTTTGACCCCGAGGGTTTTGTTCATTTTGATGAACCCTATTTTTTTAAAAACGCATACTTTAGATACGATTTTAGACCCTTGTTGTACCTTGAATTGGATAAAATCAAAATGAAGCGACCACGTCCCAAAGATAAAATCAAGTATATTTCATGGATTAAGCGCCACGGAAGAGGTAGGGTTTTTTATTCCTCACCCTCTCATAATGCACAAAGCTTTGAAAACCCAAAATTACTACAGTTTCTCTACAACGGACTTCTCTACGCAGCAGGTTTTGTTGACTGTGATGATTCAGCCATAAAAAACCAAATTAATTAAATACAACTTTTGTGAAAAATCACTTTTTATTCTTAGTATTGAACATCACTATTGCTTTTGGTCAAGTGTATGAAGCGAAATTATTTGAACACCAAGGGGATACCTTACCCTACAGGATTCTTTTACCTAAAGATTACAATCCTCAAAAGACCTATCCTTTACTGGTCGTCCTTCATGGAGCAGGGGAGCGGGGAAATGATAATGAAGCCCAGTTGGTTCATGGAAGCTATCTTTTTCAAACAGAACAATTCAGGGCAAAATACCCTACTATTGTTGTTTTCCCTCAATGTCCTAAAGATTCTTATTGGGCTAATGTAATAAGAAATTACGAGCTTAATTTAGAGAAGAAATATAATTACGCAAAATCCCTTCCAATAAATCCTCAATTGGAAATGGTAGAGGCCTTGATGGTTTTTCTTGAAAAGAATTACCGCATTGACCCCACCCGCCGTTATGTTGGAGGTTTATCTATGGGAGGTATGGGTACCTTTGAGTTGGTGAGTAGGAATCCAGACTATTTTGCAGCTGCATTTCCCATATGTGGGGGAGCAAATCCCAATTGGGCTCCGCTTTTACAAAAAACTCCGCTATGGATTTTTCATGGCGAGCAGGATGATGTAGTTTGGGCAGAACATTCAAAGAGGATGTATCAAGCGTTGAAGAAAGTAGACGCACCAGTAAAACTGACTTTATATCCAGAGGTCAAACACGATAGTTGGCACAACGCTTTTGCTGATCCAGACTTGCTTCGGTGGTTGTTTTCCCATCAAAAAAATTAGTCGGGATGACAGGATTTGAACCTGCGACCCCACGCACCCCATGCGTGTGCGCTACCAGGCTGCGCCACATCCCGAATTGACCAAAAAGGCCACTGGTATTATAATTGTCGGGGTGGCAGGATTCGAACCTGCGACCTCCTGCTCCCAAAGCAGGCGCGATGACCGGGCTACGCTACACCCCGAAACAATTTTATCAGTATTTCAATAGGTGCGCAAATATAGGATTAATTAAAAAGATTGCAAATCCTCTATCGGTATAATTTGGAAACATTTTTAATGGAATTTTGTATATCAAATAAGCTGACATTTATAGAATGAAAAATAACCTCAGTGATAAATGAAATTTCAGACAAATGGTATAATGAACTGGTAGCCATACCCTACATTACACTACCTCATTTGGATCCTGTGATCATTGAGCCTTTGGCATCAAAGCCCATGATGATCGATTTACGGTCAATATCCTAAAAAACGAACCCTCTGAAGCTAAAAATTCAGGTTTGGACTGATAAAATGAAGACTCCATAAATATAACTCTTTAGGGTTTTATCCATAACCACTGTGTTTTTAATGTGGAGGTATTTTTATGGATTAGTTTTAACTTTTAGGGAAGGAATTTTAACATTTTTACAACAGTTAGTATTTATATAAAAAAATATATTTGGACATGATTTGGGAATATGGAAAGCACGAAAAAAACTTCATCGAATTATTTTTTTTACAAAAGCGTTTTGCGTAAAGTGAGTTTCAATGTTGTTTTGTTTCAAAAGGAACTCAACAAGGCAATTCTTGCATTACCAGAAAGAGAGGGTGTCCGACTTTACCGATGGGCTCTGTTCTTTTCCAAGGAGCATCCAGAATTACAGGCCAACCAGTTGTATGCCTCCTTCTAGCTTCTTTCTGGAGTGATAATTTTTATATTTTCGAATTTTATGGCTCCTCTGATGATACTACTGACAGTTGATCTCAAAGCGTTGATAATAGGAAGTTTCAATTGACTCTTATAATGAATCAAACTTACTTCTCTTGCTGGAGCAGGGTCGGGGAAAAACCTCAGATTTTTCTTTTTATCAGCAGTAAGTGAGTTGGCGTTTAAAAAGGGGAGTAGTGTCATGCCCAAACCTTCATCTGCCAAGTTGATTAAAGTTTCAAAGCTTCCGCTTTTTAGATCAAATGGGTTGCTTTCAATTCGATTCATTTGGCAAAGGTTAAGTACATGATTTCTAAAGCAGTGGCCATCTTCCAATACCAAAAGATCGGTCATACTCAAATCGTCAATTTCAATTTGCTCTATCGAATGTAGTGGGTTGCTTTCAGGAATATACCCAACAAAAGGTTCGTGATAAAGTGGGAGTTCCAATATATGATCCATCCCAAGGGGAGTCGCAGCAATGCCGGCATCCAGATGTCCTTCTTCTAGCATTCTGGTGATGTTTTGAGTGGTCAACTCCTCGATTTTAAGATCCACTTTTGGGTGTTTCTTAATGAAAGTATTGAGAAACATGGGGAGTAAGGTGGGCATTACTGTAGGAATAATTCCCAATTTGAATTCACCACCAACAAATCCTTTTTCGGTGGAAACAATGTCCTGCATTCGAGTAGCCTCCTCGGTTATCTTTTTGGCTTGAACCAAAATTTTTTCTCCAATATCCGTGATGGCGATAGGTTTGGTGGCTCGGTTAAATATTTTGACCCCCAATTCCTCCTCTAATTTCTGAACTTGCATACTCAGTGTGGGCTGGGTTACAAAACATTTATCGGCTGCAATCGTAAAGTTACCGTACTCGGCAACTGCTGTCATGTAGTGGAGTTGTGTTAGTGTCATTAGTAATGTTTATTATTTAATCAAATATAATAATTTATTCTTATATGTTTGTTATTTAGGCTTAAAAAAGGAGTTTTAAAAATTAAATAATCAAGTTAAATAGGGTTTACTTAATGATTTCTGTTTTTATATAAACATTATTGATGGGCATTTCTCTGTTGTCAACCTTGAGTTGGTTGATTTGATCAACAACTTCCATTCCATTGATGACTTCACCAAAAGCGGTGTAATGGCCATCCAAATGATATGCCCCAGGGGATTGTTGAACGATGAAGAATTCATAAGGAGATGCGAGTTTGTGAGGATTGTCGATTTCACTACTGGGCATAGAAATGACCCCGCGGTGGTGGGAGTGACCTTTTTTGGTGTCGGGGGGGAGTAGGTAGCGTCCAATCTGATGTCTTTTCTTCATGCTTTTCCGACTATCCGAATTGCCCCCTTGGATAATAAAGTTGGGAACTACTCGGTGAAACATCGTTCCATCGAAATATTTTTTCTTAGTTAAATAAACAAAATTCGCCCTGTGATAAGGGGTGTTGTCGTAAAGTAATACGTCTATGTTTCCGTATTTAGTGAGGATTCTGACTTTATTTTCTTTATTCTTTTTAGCGTATTCATAAAAAAATGGAATGGCATTTTTGTCATCCAAATAAATTTCTTCTTCTTTGGGTACAACTTTTTTTAATTGTTTTTTTTCAAGAACTTTGGCTTTGACCGTATTTTTTTTAGGCTTTTCCTGACACCCAATTTGTGCAAATATTAAAAGCCCCAAAAATATTTTTAAACATTTCATGGATTTAACTTCTTTTTTAAGTCTTTCTACAAAGTTAAAAGAAAACCAGCTTCCTGGAAGCCATGCCCATTCCCTTTTGGCTCCTCCTGATCGGATGAAACAGTTGAAGTCCAATCTCCTCTCTAAAAGCATTCCTAAAAAAGCTGCGGTGTTATTGGTTTTTTATCCCAGCACTCAGGGAGAACTCCATTTTATCCTAACGCGTCGTAGGGTTTATAAGGGCGTCCATTCTGGACAAATTAGCTTTCCAGGAGGGAAACCAGAACCTTTGGATGATGATCTATGGTCGACCGCTTTGAGAGAAACCCAAGAAGAGGTTGGAATTCCAGCAGACCAAGTAAATTACTTAAGGTCACTGACCGAACTCTATGTTCCACCCAGTAATTTTATGATTGTACCCTATGTAGGTTATATCGAAAAACCTTGTGTTTTTAAACCAGACCTCAAAGAAGTAGATGCCATTTTGGAAATTTCATTTACTGATTTTATGGACAACATACCTATGATGACAAAGCAGCATACTTCCTCTGCAGTCTCAGTTGATGTCCCAGCTTATGTTTTTGATCAAAATGAGGTTTGGGGTGCAACCGCCATGATCTTGTCCGAATTTAAAATGTTATTCTCTTCAGTACACCCCAAATAGTTTATATTTGTTTCGAACCATTTGATTAGGAAGATGTTCAAAAAAAATCCCTTTGGTCACTATTTGTTTTTAAAAAAATGGCTCATCCGTACTATGGGATGCATGTCTCATAGACGCTATAGGGGATTCAATCAATTGCAAGTGGAAGGCTCTGATGTAATTCGACAACTGCCTGAAAACAATGTTTTGTTTGTTTCAAATCACCAAACTTATTTCGCCGATGTAGTAGCTATGTTTCATGTTTTTAATGCTAGTTTAAGCGGTCGAAACGATTCAATAAAAAACATTGGATACCTGTGGAATCCTAAGTTGAATATATATTTTGTGGCTGCCAAAGAGACCATGAAAGCTGGCATACTACCCAGAATTTTGGCCTATGCAGGTTCTGTTTCCATAGAGCGTACTTGGAGAGCAAAAGGAGAGGATGTTAATCGACAAGTAAAAATGAGTGATATTTCCAGCATAGGCAGGGCTTTGGACGATGGTTGGGTCATTACTTTTCCTCAAGGCACCACCACACCCTTCAAGCCAATCAGGAAAGGTACAGCCCATATCATTAAGCGTTACAAGCCTGTTGTGGTCCCTATTGTCATTGATGGATTCAGAAGATCTTTTGATAAAAAAGGCATCAGAATCAAGAAAAGAGGCATTCTCCAATCCATGGAAATCAAATCTCCCTTAGAAATTGATTATGACAACGAATCTGTTGACACCATCATTGAAAAAATAGAATATGCCATCGAGCAACATCCATCATTCCTAAAAGTAATTCCAAAGGATGAACTGGAAAACCAAGAGCAACTCAACAAAAAACGAGAATGGTAATTTTTCTTAAGTACTATTGGACGATTCCTGCACAACTCACTCGTGAACCAGCAGCGCCCGAGGGTTGAGAGATTAAGTCATCTGCTCCTTGATGAACGATAACAGCTTTACCAACGATATTTTTGATAGGATCGTCACAGTCAATACACCAAAGATCAGTAGAAAATTTTATCATGCCGTGACCATTGTCATCTGCTTCAAAATTCCCGATATCACCTCTGTGAAAACCAGATTCTTCTTTCCATGCTCCATGTTGCTCAAAAGTAGGATTCCAGTGTCCCCCTGTTGATTTTCCATCGGGAGAAGAACAATCTGCCTTTTCATGTAAATGGATGGCATGGGTACCAGGATCCAATCCGTAAATATGAGCTTCCATACTAACCACTCCATCTTTTTCGGTGAAGCTAACTTCTCCACTTGTATTGCTGTTGCTTTTAGCGTTTAAGCTGATTTCGATTTCTTTAACAGTGGCCTCTTGACACCCTATGATGCCACTAAGCAAGACTATCAAAAAAGAAAAAAATACTTTTTTCATGTTTTGTAGATATAATTTTAAGTTGTTCTAATTTTAGTAAATATACTAACTTTAGCCGTTTTTGAACTTAAATATGGCTTATCAAATCAATGAAATTTTTGCATTTTAAAGTTTTTGCACCGCTTTTAATATTTTTTTTATCAACGGCTTGCAAACCGGTATACCAAAGTATGCTCTTTGACCCAAAAAGTCTTCCTGAAAAACCCAATTATGCTGCTTCCAAAAGTTGGGCGGCTTTTCCCGGAAAATATCCATTGGTATTGCAGACCTTTGAAAAAAGTAAAAAGGATAAAAAAGCAGATGTTTTTTTTGTCTATCCCACGCTCTTGACCGATAAGAAAATCAAAGATTGGAATGCGGATATTTGGTCTTCTTCCATCCGACAAGATGTTTTTCAAACGGCTTTAAAATATCAAGCTTCCGCATGGCTCAATGCAGGGGACTTGTATGTGCCATTTTATCGACAGGCACATTATAGGGTTTTTGTAGACCCCTACAGTAAAATGGCGGAACCTGCTTGGGAAATTGCCTATGAGGACGTAAAAAATGCCTTTCAGTATTATTTAGAAAATTACAACATGGGCAAGCCTATCATCATTGCCTCCCATAGTCAAGGAAGTATGCATGCCAAAAGATTGATCAAAGAATTTTTTGATGAGAAGCCTTTGCAAAATCAACTGGTGGCTGCTTATTTGATTGGAACGAGAATTTACCCCGAGGATTTTGAATCCATTCATCCACTGGAGAATCCAAACGATGTAGGAGGGTTTGTCAGTTGGAACGCCTACAAAATGGATAAACGACCCGACAACTACGACAGGTGGTATAAAGGGGGAGTCACCACCAATCCCATAAGTTGGAATACACAAACCACTTCAAAAATAAGTGACCACAAAGGGGTGATGAGTGAAGATTTAGTAATTTATCCCAAGAGTCTTAGTGTTCAAGTAATTGATGGATTGTTATGGACGTCACTGCCTCAAATTCCAGGTCGGTTTTTTCTTTCGCTGATTGAAAATTACCATTTTGCTGATATTAATTTGTTCTGGAAAGACATTGAGCACAATGCGATTAACAGGGTTGAGGCGTGGTACCAAAAAAAATCTAATGAAAAAAAATAAAAAAATAGTTTGGATTACGGGAGCCTCATCAGGAATAGGCGCTGCACTGGCAAAAATATATGCTGATAGAGGAGAAAAACTTATTTTGTCCTCAAGAAGAGTAGATGCTTTGGAGCGAGTCAAGTCAGAGTGCCAAAACCCTGAAAACATAAAAATATTACCCATTGATTTAAGCGATTTTGATGCTGCTCCTGCCGGGGTTCAAAAAGCATTTGATTTTTTCGGGAGGATCGATGTTTTAATCAACAATGCTGGAGTCAGTCAAAGGTCTTTGATCGTAGATACCCAATTTGATGTTTTTAAAAAACTAATTGAAATTGACTATTTGGGTACAATAGCATTGAGTAGAGCATTGCTCCCTTTTTTCTTAAAACAAGGAGATGGACATTATGTCGTGGTAAGCAGTGTCATGGGGAAATATGGTTCTCCCTTCCGTTCGGGATATGCTGCAGCCAAGCATGCTTTGCACGGTTTTTTTGACGTGATGAGGATGGAACATCAAAAAGATAATATTGCTGTAACTATGATTTGTCCTGGTTTTGTGAGAACTCCCATTGCGATGAATTCCTTGAGGGGAGATGGTTCTGTTTTGGGTGAAGATGACCTTGCTACCAGAAAAGGAATGGTAGTGGAAGATTTTGCTCGAAAAATGGTTCGATCTGTAGATCAAAAAAAATGGGAGATTTCTTTTGGAGGAAAAGAGAGATTGGGCGTATATTTAAAAAGATTGTCCAATAAACTTCTGCACAATATTGTTATCAGAAGTAAAGTAAGATAAACTCATGAAAAAAAAATCTGATACCAAAAGGAGGGAAGTATTAAAGCAAATGGCACTTACTTCTATGGGCCTGCCCATAATCGATCAAATAAATTTATACGATTTAAATAAAAATGATGGCTTTAATCAAATTAATATGAAAGGAAATATCAATCACTCAGTATGCAAATGGTGCTACAGTCAAATATCTCTGGAGGAATTTTCTGTAGGAGTCAAATCAATGGGAATAACAGGCATTGACCTGATTGGACCAAAGGAATGGCCCATCTTAAAAAAATATGGTTTGACTTCCTCCATGTGCAATGGGGCTGAAATCAGTCTTACAGAAGGTTGGAATGACAAACAGTATCACCCAACTTTAGTGGACAATTATCTTAAGCATATTGATTTGGTTGCTGCTGCAGGTTATACAAATTTGATCTGTTTTTCGGGAAACCGAAGGGCAATTGATGACGAAACGGGTCTGCTCAATTGTGTAGAAGGCCTCCAGAAAATTTTAGGTCATGCCGAAAAAAAAGGAGTCATCATCCAGATGGAATTACTCAACTCTAAGGTAGATCATAAAGACTATATGTGTGATAACTCCATTTGGGGTTTTGAATTGTGTCGAAGAATTGGTTCCAGTAATTTCAAATTACTTTATGATATTTACCACATGCAAATCAACGAAGGAGATGTCATCAGAACCATTGGTGAAAACCATCAATTTATTGGACATTATCACACTGCTGGTGTTCCAGGCAGAAACGAGATTGATCAAACACAAGAATTGTTTTATCCTGCAATAATGAAAGCCATTGTTGACACTGGCTTTAAAGGTTTTGTTGCTCAGGAGTTTATCCCTAAAAACAGCAATCCAATGAAGTCTTTGGAGAGCGCCATTAAAATATGTGATATTTAATCAGAATTAGAACTTGGATTTTAGTTTCTGATAATAATTTATTAAATTTGTGAAAACTATAAATGATGAAAAAATTATTTACCATAATACTTTTGAGCTTGACAACAGTCTTTGTTGCCAATGCTCAGACTTCTGATAGTCCATGGGCTGTAAGTTTAGGGGCAAATTTAGTAGGCGTACAAGATGATTCAGTAGATGCATCAACAGGTTTTGGTGTTCCATCCCTGAGTTTATCCAGATATATTGCTGCTGGGTTTTCCATAGGGGCTCAATACAGCTTAAATTCCCTAGATATAGACAAAGCTGATGTAGATTACACCGCTATCGATGCGATTTTGAAATACAATATTTCAGAAGGAGACATTTATCCATACTTATTTGCGGGATATGGTCTCTCTAGTTTTAAAGCAGATGCTGATTCTGAAGGTTTGTTTCCATCTAGTGGTGCGGGAAGAACATATCTTGGAGGTGCAGGTGTAAGTTTTTTCATTTCTGACAATTGGATTATAAATGCAAGTACTTCTTACAGATCTTCTAGTGAAAAAGGAAGTTACAATCATCTTCAGCATGTAGTAGGTTTTAGCTATGTGTTTGGTGCACAAGATACTGATCAAGACGGTGTTTCTGACAAAAAAGACGTTTGTCCTGAAATACCTGGCCTAAAGGAATTCGAAGGATGTCCTGATACCGACGGTGACGGAATCCCAGATAATAAAGATGCTTGTCCAGAAGAAGCAGGTTCTGCTGAACTTAATGGTTGTCCTGATTCTGATGGGGATGGTGTTGCCGATAAAGACGATGCCTGTCCAGATGCAGCTGGTTCAGCTGAAATGAATGGTTGCCCTGATAGTGACGGAGACGGCCTTGCAGACAACGTTGACAAGTGTCCACAAGAAGCTGGTGAAGCTTCAAACAATGGTTGTCCAGAAGACGACCGTGACGGAGACGGTGTTGCTGATAAAGACGATGCTTGCCCAGATGAAGCTGGTGAAGCTGCGAATAACGGTTGTCCAGAGGTGCCCGAAAAATTAATCTCCTTTATTCAAGGTGAAAAATCAACCCTATTATTTGTTGTTAACAGTGCAGTAATTTCGGATGAGTCTAATGCGAAGTTGAAAGAACTTACTGATTTACTCAGTACTTACAGTAACGTCAATGTGATCATTGAAGGTCATGCTTCAAGTGATGGTAGTATGAGTTATAACCAAAAACTCTCTGAAAAAAGAGCCAATAGTGTGAAGGATGCACTTGTAGGTATGGGTGTTGATGCTTCTCGATTAGAAACGATAGGATATGGTGAAACTAAACCTACAGCTGATAACAAAACTGCCGCTGGAAGATCCGCAAACAGACGGGTGAAATTCGAAAGAAAAGTACAGCTTAAAGTTGTTGAGTAATATTTAGATTACCTTATTAAGAAACCCTCACATTGTGAGGGTTTTTTTTTGCCCTAGGGTGAACTTCAATTCAGTTTATTACCCTGAAATAGTATTGAGTGGTATTAGGATCAATAGGCTTTGCAGATTTGACAAGATACAGACACCAATGAAGTTATATTAACAATACATCAGGAGTAGATCGTGGGTTGAGGCAAGCCTTGTACCCTTCTTTTTCTTAATTTAAACATCCCTGTATGGCAACTTTTTTCATAGCGCTGAGCCTGTGTTATCATATATGGAATTAGGAGAAAGTAGTATAGCTAAATAACCAAGGAGCCAAGGCAGTCATTAAATTCTTAACACAGGCAAATATTCACAACTACAGAATATTGTTTGAAATACAGGCGCAATATTCATTTAGGATTTACCAGAATAGAGCGTATATGACAGTTAAAATTATTAGTGTTGCAAAAGCTCCAATATTAAATAGGGGAGAGGTCTTGAATATTTCTTTGGGTAAATTGATGGCTTTAGAATCTTCAGCTCCTTTGTTTTGCCTGATGCTAACCAATACAATTACTGCCATGGTCAAAAGTGCTGTCAATCCCATTTGATCCATCCAAGGAAGTTTGGGGAAGAAAGCTTCAAGGGAGTTACCATCTACCCATCCTTTGGACCCTACCTTTAGAAACATTGCAATGGGAATGGAACTCAATGCACCCCATATAGCGGCTTTGTTGGTGGTTTTTTTCCAAAATAATCCCAAAACAAAAACGGCCAATATTC
Organism: Flavobacteriaceae bacterium UBA4439; assembly: GCA_002390455.1. Taxonomy (GTDB): domain Bacteria; phylum Bacteroidota; class Bacteroidia; order Flavobacteriales; family Flavobacteriaceae; genus UBA8316. Next base: position 96,638 of record DGPN01000015.1, read on the forward strand.
CAGGACTTACAATACCGGTGTATTCTTGTATAAATTGAAAAGCTTGATCTATACCCCCCAATAAAGGTGCCATGGTAGCTCCAATGATTAAAGCTACAGCGGCAGAGATTCTTCCTACTCTTACCATTTTTTTATCATTGGCATTTTTATCGATCAGCTGCTTGTAAATATCCATCGTGAAAATGGTTGAGGTTGAGTTGAGCATAGAAGCCAGTGAGGAAACAATAGCAGCAGTCAAAGCAGCAAAGGCTACTCCTTTAAAACCAACAGGTAAAAACTGCATCAACCAAGGGTAGGCTTTGTCAGCCTTTCCCTCTGTAGGAATATTCATCATTCCACTTTCTCCCAGTCCTGCAAGAATTTCAGGATCATTAACGATCACATAAGCTGCGATTCCAGGTATTACTACAATCAATGGTATAATTAATTTAAGTACAGCCGCAAACAGAATTCCCTTCTGAGATTCTCTAAGTGATTTGGCGGCCAAGGTCCTTTGAATGATGTATTGGTTGAATCCCCAATAATAAAGATTTGCTACCCAAAGACCTCCAATCAATACCCCAATACCGGGAAGATTGTTGTATTCGGGATTACTTTTATCCAAAATCATTTCAAAACGGTCAGGAGCTGCATCATAAATGGTTTTTAATCCTTCAATTACTCCTTGTCCTTGGGATACGGTATCTAAGGCCAAATAGGTAGTTACCAAGCCCCCCAATACAAGAAAAACCACTTGTATGATATCTGTCCAAGCCACTGCTGTCAAACCTCCGTATAGGGAATAAGCCGCTGCAAAAAGAGCGAGACCAATTACCGCATAGATCAAATCAATACCAATGATGGTTTCCAAGGCCAAACCGCCTAAATACATTACTGATGCAAGGTTGACAAATACGTAGAGAGAAATCCAAAAGATCGCCAAAATGGTTTTCAATTGAGAAGAAAAACGCTTCTCAACAAACTCTGGAATGGTATATAATTTTTTCTCTATAAAAATGGGTAAAAAGTATTTCCCTACAATAATAAGTGTGATGGCTGCCATCCACTCATAGGAGGCAATAGCCAAACCCAATGCAAATCCTGATCCCGACATTCCGATGAATTGCTCGGCAGAGATATTGGCGGCAATCAAAGAGGCACCAATTGCCCACCAGGGTAGTGATTTACCTGCCAAAAAATAATCTTCAGCACTCTTTTCTTTTCCCTCTTTGTTTCTTGAAACCCAAAGTCCCAATCCTAAAATAACGATGGCGTATATGACAAAAATGAGGTAGTCTAAAAATTCAAAACTAGAATTCATATTATTATTTTTTGGTTAAATATTACGTATTTTTTTTTCCCATTCCCAAGCAGTTTTCAACGACACTTCCAAATCATTTTTTGCATGCCATCCAAGAACTTTATTGGCCTTTGATGTATCAGCATATGCAGCGACAATATCACCTTGCCTTCGGTCTACAATTTCATAATTTAAGGAAACACCTGAGACTTTCTCAAAAGTCTTGATGACTTCCAAAACACTATTGCCCTTTCCCGTTCCTAAATTGAAAACTTCAAAATTTTCACTTTGTTCATCGGCCAACATTCTCTTGAATCCCACCACATGTGCTTTGGCCAAATCTACAACGTGAATGTAATCCCTAACACAAGTTCCGTCAGCTGTGGGGTAATCATCACCGAATACATTCAGCTTTTGGTGTATTCCGGCAGCAGTTTGGGTAATAAAAGGAACAAGATTTTGTGGTTTTCCTTTGGGTAACTCTCCAATTTCAATGCTTGAGTGTCCCCCAATGGGGTTGAAATATCGCAGTGAAATGACCTTTAAAAGTGTGTTAGATCGGGTGACGTCATAGAGTATGTCTTCTCCTATTTGCTTGGTATTTCCGTAGGGCGATTCTGCTTTTTTGATGGGGGCTTCCTCAGTGATGGGAAGTTGATCTGCTTGACCATAAACCGTGCAAGAAGAACTGAATATGAATGAAAATCTTTGGCCTTTTTTCTCAATGGCTTGAAGCAAATAGACCAAAGATCCTATGTTGTTTTCGTAATATTCCAAAGGCTGGTTTACACTTTCTCCCACAGCTTTGTAGGCTGCAAAATGAATGATACCGATAAGATCAGGATGGTTGTCAAACAATTGATTAACCTCGTTTTTATTCTTTAAATCGAGTTTTATAAACTCAGGAGAAACACCTGTAATTTTTTTTATACCTTCTAAAACCTCAGTAGAACTATTGGAAAGATCATCTACGATGATGATTTCAAAGCCCTGTTGAATTAACTCAACGCTGGTATGGGATCCGATATACCCAAGACCACCTGTGACTAAAATTTTTGAATGCAATGCTTATTCTATTTGGTTCACAACAAATTTAATTTTTTTATTTAAGTATTAAACTTTACCAATCATTTTTACAAATGATTGTTTTCAATACGCTCTAAATCCATAATTCAATCCGTTATAAAGCCATAAGTAAGTATATAAAACTATCTTTGCGCTCATTAATTTGAATTCATGTCCGAAATAAAAAATATTGCCATCATCGCCCACGTTGATCACGGAAAAACAACTCTGGTTGACAAAATCATGTTTCATTGTGAATTGTTTCGTGACAATGAAAACAAGGGAGATTTGATTTTGGATAGTAATGACCTAGAAAGGGAAAGAGGAATTACGATTTTATCCAAAAACGTATCCGTACAATACAAGGACGTCAAAATTAATATCATCGATACTCCAGGTCACGCCGATTTTGGAGGAGAGGTAGAGCGAGTCCTCAACATGGCAGATGCGGCAATATTACTGGTCGATGCTTTTGAAGGGCCGATGCCTCAAACCCGATTTGTGCTGAAAAAGGCATTGGATTTAAAATTAAAGCCTCTAATAGTCATCAACAAAGTGGATAAAGAAAATTGTAGACCTGATGAGGTTCACGAAGCTGTTTTTGATCTGATGTTTGATCTGGGTGCAGAGGAGTGGCAATTAGATTTTCCAGTGGTATATGGATCTGCCAAAAACAATTGGATGGGTCAAGACTGGAAAAACCCTACAGACTCTATATCTCCTCTTTTGGACATGGTTTTGGAACATGTACCTGATCCTGAAGTGAAAAGTGGAAATACACAAATGCTAATCACTTCACTAGATTATTCCCCATACACGGGCAGGGTTGCTATTGGAAGGCTCAACCGTGGGACTCTTAAAGCAAATATGAATATTAGCCTTGTTGATCGACACGGCGAAATCACTAAGTCGAGAATTAAAGAACTTAATGTGTTTGATGGTTTGGGAAGACGAAAAGTCGAGGAAGTCCAAGCAGGTGACATCTGTGCCATCATAGGTTTGGAGTCCTTTAATATTGGAGATACCATCGCAGATGCAATTGATCCAGAGGCGTTACCAACTATAGCCATCGATGAGCCTACCATGAGTATGTTATTCACGATCAACGATTCTCCTTTTTTCGGAAAAGATGGGAAGTTTGTAACCTCCCGTCACATCAAAGACCGTCTGGAAAAAGAGTTGGAACGAAATTTGGCCTTACGACTTGAACCCACCGACTCAGCAGATAAATTTTTAGTCTTTGGCCGTGGGGTAATGCATCTTTCTGTATTGATTGAAACCATGCGGAGAGAGGGATATGAATTGCAAATAGGTCAACCACAGGTAATCATCAAAAATATTGATGGGGTCAAATGTGAACCCATAGAAACACTTACGATTGATTTGCCCGAAAATTTGTCTGGAAAAGCCATTGAGATGGTTACTCTCAGAAAAGGTGAAATGATCAGTTTAGAAAACAAGGGCAATCGTATGCTTTGTGAATTCATCATTCCTTCAAGAGGGATTATTGGATTGAGAAATCAATTGCTCACCAACACTGCAGGTCAGGCCATAATGAATCATCGTTTTATCGAATTTCAGCCCTATAAAGGGGAAATTCCCAGTAGAATCAATGGGTCGTTAATCTCTATGGAAAAGGGCAGTGCCATACCCTATGCACTTGATAAACTTCAGGAAAGGGGTAAATTTTTTGTTTTTCCCAATGAAGAAGTTTATACCGGTCAAGTCATCGGTGAAAATAGTCGAATGGATGATTTGGTCGTCAATGTGACTAAAACTAAAAAACTATCCAATGTAAGGGCCTCAGGTACTGATGAAAAAGTAAGTCTTGCCCCACCCATTAAGTTTTCTTTAGAGGAAGCCTTGGAGTATATTCAATCCGACGAATATGTCGAAGCAACTCCCAACTTTTTGAGGTTGAGAAAAATCTTTTTGGACGAAAACGAAAGAAAAAGAAAAGCACAATAAAGTTTTATCTCAATTAACTGAAGTCAATAATTACCGCTATTAATGATATTGGTGATTTGAAATTTTTAATTGATTTGTTATATTGGCATATCCATTTCAAAAAAAAACTTCGTGAGATCTTATTTCAATATCCTTTTTATACTAGTTATATCGATTCTCTTCAGTTGTAATGCCAAATCATCGCGATCAATACCTAGAATTGCCATAGCAGGTTTGGGCATTGAATCCAGCACATTCTCCCCTGCGCAAACCACAGAAGATGCTTTCCACGCCCAGCAGGGTATGGAGATCATGAAACATTATCCATTTTTGAAATCCGAAAGTAAAAATAGACGCAGGGCACAGTGGTTTCCAGCTTTAAGAGGCAAATCTTTACCCGGAGGTATTGTGACCCGTGAGGCCTACGAATCATTAATGAAAAAGATGTTAGAGGAACTCACAAAAAATCTACCCTATGATGGACTTTTTTTTGACATTCACGGTGCCATGAGCGTTGTGGGACTGGATGATCCGGAGGGGGATATGATCACAAGAATTAGAAAAGTGGTAGGAAAAGAAACCCTAATCTCTACTTCTATGGATTTACACGGGAATGTTTCCAAACGCCTGGCTCATCAATCCGATTTGATTACCTGTTACCGAATGGCACCGCACGAGGACGCTCTAATATCCAAACAGAGGGCCTTGGAGAATCTCTTGGATCGACTCGAAAATGGAAAAGGCAAACCGCCCTACAAGGCTTGGATTGCTGTACCTATATTGTTGCCCGGTGAAAAAACCAGTACCCGAATAGAACCAGGGAAAAGTCTATATGCCAAAGTACCAGAGGTTGAGTCCCAGGCGGGTATTCTGGATGCGGCCATTTGGATGGGCTATCCTTGGGCGGATGAACCCCGTAACCACGGGGTGGTTATGGTCACAGGCGACGACCATCAGGCGGTGGTTGATAATGCCGAACGGCTTGCAAAACACTTTTGGCAGGTAAGAAATGAATTTGTTTTCGTTGCCCCCACCACCAGTTTTGAAGAAAGTATGGCATTGGCGCTGAAAAGTAAGGACAAACCCTATATTATCAGTGATATGGGTGACAACCCCACCGCAGGAGGGGCAGGAGATGTGACTTGGACGTTGAAAGAGATACTCGCCATGCCCATTTTTCAAAGTGACTCAGGTCCCGAGCTAATCTACGCATCTATCCCTGGTCCGGACTTTATTTCAAAAGCATTGGTCGCTGGAGAAGGCTCGATGGTTACTGGTTCTGTGGGAGCAATGGTCGATGGTCGGTATGCAGGCCCCATTATCTTAAAAGCAAAGGTCTTGTCTATTCGCAAAGGCGATCTTCATGCAGCCGTCGAAGCTGTGGCACAAGTTGGCAGTGTAAAAGTTATTGTTACCCAAAAAAGAAAACCCTATCATTATGAAAAAGATTTTACCCAACTGGGTTTAAATCCTAAAAATACCGATATTTTGGTAGTAAAAATCGGATATTTAGTTCCCGAACTTTATGATATGAGAGGAGGGTGGACCATGGCCTTGACCCCTGGTGGTGTAGATCAAAATTTGGAAAGGTTGGATTATCGTAGAATCAATCGACCCATGTTTCCCCTAGATAAAGAATTTCCCGATCTGGATTTGAGCGCAAAGATCATTCCTACTTCCGATCAGAAATTAAATTAATTAATAAACAGATGAAAAAAATAAACTTGATCGTACTCTCCTTTTTCTGCTTTACTGTGGCTTGGTCACAATTACCTCTAGCTGAAAAAACATTAAAGGTGATGGATTTTAAAATTGTTGAGGGAGATACTCTAAAGGTATATTGGTATCCAGCAGAGTCTCAAAATACTAAGTCAACAGGAGCCATTGCCTTCTTTTTTGGAGGGGGTTGGAGAGGAGGTTCATATACTCATTTTCAAAGGCAAGCCTTGTATTTCTCTCAGCGCGGACTGACTTCTTTTCTTTTTGATTACAGGGTTGAAAGCCGACAGAATACCAGTCCAGTGGAATGCATCAAAGATGCGAGAAGTGCCCTGCGATTCTTAAAACAAAACCACGCTATTTTTAATATAGATCCTCAGAAAATCATTGCTTCGGGAGGTTCTGCGGGAGGACATATTGCCGCAGCCACCGGCACGATTCATTCCGTCAATGAATCAACAGATGATCTAAACATTGATCCCACACCTGCTGCCATGGTACTTTTTAATCCGGTTTTTGACAATGGGCCTAATGGTTATCACGGCTCCAATGCGAAGGCGCTGATTGAGGATGATTTCCTGTGTCATTGTACATCCTACCCAATTTCCAATGGGAAATGGGCCTCACTTTTCAAAGAACGATACAAAGAGATTTCTCCCTTTCACAACATTTCTGATCAAACGCCACCCTCGTTGGTGATGTTTGGAAATCAAGACCATCTGGTACCCGAAGCGACCGCAGAAAGTTTCCAAGAACAAATGAAACAACTCAATAACGTATGTCAGTTGATCATATACAAAGGAGCCAAACACGGTTTTTTCAACGGGGTGAACACCAAAGTCAATGAAGACAATTTAGTCCAAGCAGAATATTTTTATGGTACCCTACAAGCCAGCGATGACTTTTTGGTTGGCCTAGATTTATTGAAAGAAAAAGCCAATGTGAGGGATTATTTTTATTAAATTTCCAAAGGTCAAAAGTCGATAGTTTTGAATGGATTCCTTTAGATCGTAATTTCGAGATTAAAAGTATTTGGAAAGTGTGAAGCTAAAATAACTGTCCTGTTTGAAAAACAATAGGAACAACTCCTGATCCGAAACTCCACTAAAAATCCTACCTTCTATTGAACAAACCAAACCGTTGGCCAATCTTCTGGAGGCTTCTACAGTAAATAAATGTGTTTGTGTATCTAAATCGTATATACCACCCCCTAATATTGATGTATCCTGAGTGTCATTAAATGCAACTCTTGAACCGTAGAAAACATCATTTTGAAGACCCGATAAGGCCCAATCATCTCTTTCATCGTAGAGATACTCTACCAGGACTCCAATGTCTAGGCCATTATTGTTTACGTTTGAAAAAGTGTACTCCAAGCCTGCATCCATGGCAAAAAATTCTTGTTGCTCTGCTTTGCGAAAAATAGATTCAAACTTAAATAAAACAGCTCCTGCTGTAATTTGAAAATCCAAACCCAACTGGTCAATTAGGGGATAAAAGGCTTTAATATTTCCTCGATCATCAAATTCAAAATAGGGTTCTCTTCCGTTTCCTGAAAAGTAAGACAATCCAATATCCAGTACACCAATGTAATGTTTCCATCTGGCGGCAAAATCAGGGTGCCATTCTTCCTTGTCACTTTCGTAACCAATGGCGTCAGCCTCTAGAACAGTACTGAATCTAAAGCGTCCTTTTTCTCCGGCAAAACCACGTTTGCGGTGGTAGGGCAAATAAAACAAATCCAAGCTCCCCCAATCGGAGCTGAACCAACTGAACTGAACCATAGGTTGGCCCAACTTTTCCTCACCATCAAAACTTTTTAATGCGTCGGTTTGGTTGATGATGTCCACCAAATGATTACTCTCTGTTACGCCCCAAAAAACTTTTTTAAACCCTACACTCAATTCCCAATTGTTTTGGGCCTTTTGATAGTAGAATTCCCTCAAATCCCAGTATCTTCTATTTTCATCACGATCAATACTAAAATAGGCTGAGGCTATAAAATTTTGATAACCATTTTCCCAACCAAAAGAGTATGTTGGTTGGATGCCAATCGAAGGATAATCTTTTAACTGATTGTCAAATTGAGGGGCATCATAGAAATGGCGATATTGAGCATTGAACTCCCATTCAATAGTCGTTTTTACCTCATCTTTCTCGGTTTGTGCCATCACAATGACGGAGAACAAGAAGATGAAAGCTAAAAAAAAATTAGATGACTTCATGAATTAAAAAACAGCCCCCTGTTAGGAGGCCGTATTGTTTATGGAAAAGATTAGTTAGCAGCTCTGCGCAAGGCCATTTCGGTAAAATCCTCGTCTTTTAGGTTTATTTCAAAGTTGTAATTGTTAAAAAACAATAAGGTTTCTTTTTTACTTTGGTGGTTGACCATTTCAAATTTACTGGCTCTCCAAAACTTGTCCTTGTAGCGATTGTATTCAGTATAGCTCAAAGTTTTGAGTAATGCTCCTTTTCTATCGTAAAATTCAATGGTCTCCAAACGGTAATCTTTCGCTTGGTTATAAACAGCAATTCTCTTTTTATATCCCGATTTTGGGTCTACCGGATATTGTTCGACATACAATAAGTCTCCTTCTTCTTTCAGAAATTTATAGGTGTTTTTTTCCAATTCGACAGACGACAAATCTTCATAAGCAAATTCACTTCCCACAAAAGGACCTGATTTATTACTGGATGAAATACGTTTTGTGCGTTTGATTGAAGGCAAAAACAACCATTGATCGTCTGCTCCCTGTTTGTGAGTAAAAGTCAAGGTAGAGGTTCCTTTGATATCTTTGGGACTGGTGAATACAATCATGGACTTGTCTCCGTCTTCGTCCAACTCCAGTGTTTTGTTACTCAGAGTTCTTTCGCTCAATTGACCATTTTTGTTTTTCAACACCATTTTCAAATCAACTGAGGAACTTCCAAAGCCTCTATCTGCCTCTATGGCTTTTGAAACAATTTCAAGACCTTTTTCTTCGGCTGTTTGAGCTGTTGCCAATATTGGAAAAGTCAAAAGCAGTGTAAGTATTATTTTTTTCATCTTATTTAAATATTTGTTTATCAAATTAATTCGCTTCTTTCAAAGTACTTTTTTCTTTGTAGGCCAATATCAATATGGAGGGGAGAAGGATAAAGTCGATGACCAAGGCCGCAGTGATAATGACCACTGTTATTCTGGCCATATAACTGTTGAGCGCAAAAGGGGAAGTAGAAAGTACCGTAAAACCGGCAACCAAAACCAAGGTAGTGATGACCAATGCCCTGCCAACAGTCTCAAAAGCATAAATCACTGAATCTTTTGCGTTGTAGTTCAATTCTCTTCTGGCCCTGAGGAATTTACTCATAAAGTGAACTGTGTCATCCACAATAATCCCCAATGTCATTCCGAAGACGACTACCATGCCTGTATTGATTTCAGCCAAATATAGCGCCCAAAAACCAAATCCTACGATTACGGGAGTAAGGTTGGGAATCAGACTGATTGCACCCATTTTAAAACTTTTTAATGCCAACATCAAAACAAGAGAAATTAATAATAAAGCGATGATGTTACCTTTGATCATACTGTCAGCCTGACGAAAACCAAGTTTGGCAAACATTACGGTAGGACTTACACCAATGGCGTGCATGTACTCGGGTGTGTTTTCCTTTAGCCAATTTTCTGCTCTTTCAGTAAACTCCAACATTTTCTTACTACCCAAATTTTGAAGCACCACTGTCAATCGGGTTTCTGATTTGTCTACATTGATCTGATTATTGAGATCTAAACCAAAAGGGAGCGAAAGTTCGTAGAGCAATAAATATTGCGCAGCTTCTTGTCGATTGGTCGGTACTTTATAGTAGGATGCATCGTCTCCGTGCATTGATTTGTTGATTTTTCTTGTTACCTCAGCAAAGGAATTCACATGAATAACTTCCTCCTGCTCTTTGAGCCACTCCTCAAAAGCATTTAGTTTTTCCAAATAAATAGGATTGTTGATTCCTCCACTTTCTCCGCTTCCAATGGAGAATTCAGCATTGTAAATCCCTGTGAGGTTCTCATTGATAAAATCACTATCTGTTCTGAACTTTACGGTTTTATCAAAATAATCTACAAAACTGTCATTGAAAACATTTTGAAGGGCCATTAGTGTCATTCCAATGATAAAAACAGAAGAAATGACGGTAAGACGAATGGGCTGTTTGGCAATAAACTGTCCCAAAGTGGTATAAAAAGATACTTTGTTATTTTTCGCTTCATTTTTGGAACTTTTCCATATCGGGAAAATGGCCATTAAAGCGGGTAGGGTAGTTGTGGAGTATAAAAAAGCCATGCACATTCCGAAAGCCGTGATATTGCCTAAATGCCAAAAGGGAGGTACTTCACCAAAGTTTAAAGTTAAGAATCCTACTACTGTTGTCAAACTGGTAATAAAGACTGGCATAAAATTAAGTCGCATACTTTCGATGATGGCTTCCTTCTTTTGATAGCCTTCTTTTCTGAACTTTTGCAAAAGGGTTACCAAAATATGGATACTGTCGGCCACTGCCAAAGTGAGAATCATGGTAGGGAAAACCGACGATGGAGCGGTAAGTTTTATTCCACTCAAGCCAATAAATCCTACGGCACTTATGATGGAAAGCATTACTACCGCCAAAGTAGCTAATGTTGCAAAAATATTTCTCGTTAGCAATAGGGTTACCGCAATAACAATTAAAAACATAATTCCAATCAAAGCCAAATCGTTTTGAGAGGATTCAAAAAAGGCGGTGTTTAGGGGAACATTTCCTGATACATAAACGTCAAACTGAGGATGTTTTTCTTCAAATGCAGCGATCATGGCTCTGCTGGCCACAGTGATTTCTGGAATTTCCTTGGCGCTGTCAATACCAGGTAAACGAACCGTTACATTAACGGCGGCTACGCTTCCCTCTTTATTGACCAGCCGATTCACCAATACAGGGTCATTTAGGGCAATCTTTTTAATTTCTTCTATCTTTTCTGCAGTGAGATTTTCCGACTCATAGGATAAATCTTCAACATACAAATCGTCACCTTCAGCTCGGGTGTGTTGATAATTGGTCAAGGCATCTACCCTTGAGGAATAAGGAGTATTCCATGCCTCAGCGGTCAACTCTTCAATAGCGATCAAATTTTCTTTGGTAAAAATATTCTTGTTTTTTGGCGCCAAAACCATAATCATATTATCCACCTTAGAATATTTTTCTTGCAGACCATCAAAGGCTTCAAGTTCTGGATTGGATTTACTGAAGAATACGTGGTAGTCACCGTCAAATTCCATCTTACCTTGGGAGCCCAGGCCCATAGCTAAGACTATGGTCAATAGCAAGACTGCCCACTTGTGTTTTATTACAAACTTCCCCCAATTTTCAGCAAATGAGTTTTTTGATTTATTCATGGTTAATTAAATTTTTGCTAAGATATAGTTTTAGTTACATAAAGTAACTGATAATTTTATGTATATTTAAATTTGTAGAAAATCATAGCTGTGAGTTTTAAAAAACCGTTTTGTCCTATCGTAAATGCCATGAAAATTTTGGGTGGAAAATGGAAGTTACCCATACTTTTTCAATTGATGAGTGGTCAAATGCGTTTTTCAACCTTGGCCTCTTCGATTCCCAACCTTTCCAGAAAGGTACTGTCGGAACAACTTAAGCAAATGGAAAAGGATGGATTGGTTCTTCGTGAAGAGTTTGATCAAAGCCCGCCAAAAGTAGAATACTCCTTGACAAAACACGCTCGAAAACTGAAACCCATTTTGGAGTATTTGTATCAATGGAATAAACCTGCATTAAACCCTAAGAAATAGTTGTATGCACTTACACTGCTATAAACTGACTTGGGTCAGTTCTTAGATAAATGTAATGGCATTACCCTCCTTACCAGCTCTTCCGGTTCGTCCGATTCTGTGAATATAGCTTTCTCTCGAACTGGGAACCCTGTAATTAATGACGTGAGTGATGTTGTCGATATCGATTCCCCTTGAGGCAACATCGGTAGCAACCATGATCTGTATGCTTCCGGTTTTAAATTTCTGAATGGCTTTGGAACGATATTGTTGGGATTTGTCTCCGTGTATTTCGTCCACTCTTAACTCAAATTTTTTGAGAATATTACACAATTTGGAAACCTGTCTTTTGGTTTCAGAGAAAATCAAGACCTTTTTAAATTCCTTTTTTCTCAAAAGATCCACCAGCATTTGATTTTTCTCGATATCGTCTTTGGGTTTGATGACCTCTTGGTAGATATTGTCCGTATTGGCCTTACCCTCAGAGACCCTTACTTTTTCGTATTGCTTCACCAAGTTATCGATGATGTTTTGTTGTTTTGGGTTTTCTGTGGCCGAAAATAGTATGGTTTGATTTCTTTGGTGCATCTGATCAATGATCTTTTGAACTTCTTGAAGGAAACCCATGTCCAACATGGTATCAAATTCATCCAAAACTACTTTAGAGAAATCATGTAATTTCAATGCCCTACGGTTAATCATATCATTGATACGACCTGGTGTTCCAATAATCACATGGTTCAGTCTTCTGAGTTTATCTATGTCCTTATTGATGCTGGTCCCTCCAATAAAACAACTGCTAAAAATTTTCAATCCACTGCTCAGACTCTTAAACTCTTGTTCCACCTGTTGCGCCAATTCTCTGGTGGGCACCAAAACGATGGTTTTGTGTTTGTTTTTATTGGATAAGATTCGGTCAATGATAGGGATCAAAAACGCTCCTGTTTTTCCAGTACCAGTATTGGCAATACCGATGATACTCTTTCCTTCAGAAACGATTTCAAAAGTCTTGTCCTGAATCTCTGTGGTTTTTACAAAGCCCTTTTTGTTAATTCTTGACTGAAGTTCGGGGTTGAGATTTAATTCTTCAAATGTCCGGGTTTGAATATCTTTTTTATCCTCTTTTGGCTTAATGGTCGTATTGACCATCATACTCGGATCTAGTTCAGATTTCTTGAACCTGCCTCCCGACCTGCCTCCGGATCTACTTCCCGATCTTGCATTACTGCTTTTGGATCGGGGGTTGAATTTTTTTCGTCTCCCTGAACCAGAATTTAGACGCTCTCCTTGTTTTGAGGATTTACCTCCTTCTGAAGATTCATTTTTTTTATTTTTTGAATGGGATTCGATTGCTCTTTCCCTTTCTACTTTATTTTTTTTTCTTGGGGAGTAACTTTTTCTATTTTTTTCTCTCATCTTAGGAAAAGCTTGTTAACACAATTCATATGGGTTTATGAGTTTTTATTGATGGTGTTATTGGTTTGTTTGAACCAAAAAAGGAAAGATGATTATTTAAAGCGACCCCCTCTCAATTTTAAGGACGCGCAAATTTAGTGTTTTAAAACGGATTGAAGGGGCTTGGGGCTGTTTTAAGATTTTCTAAGAGACAAACTTCAAAATATCAATGGATACTTATATCTTTCTACTGTTGTTCTGTCTTTTCTGAGAGTAGTTTTTTGACTTTAGCTGCCAAGTCAGCCAAGTTTTTGTACCAAGTCAAAACATTTCCGTTTTCATCGACAGTTACAATCAGTTCCTTACCGTCTTCGTTTTTGGCCAATCCAAGATCCCAAATCCATTTTTCATGCCCGATCAGAGAAATAAATTCTCGGACGGCTCGATCAAAATTGGACTTTTCAACCCTATATTTCAGAATCTGGTTGTCAAAACTAGCAGAGTAAAGGGTACTGTTTTGTTCGTCAAAATAGAGTTTAGTGATTCCAGAACGATGCAGCTCAAGCTCTCCCAAAAATTCAAGAGGTATTTGCCCATTCATGGGATTGGAGTTGATGTAGGTTAGAATCTTTCCAGTTTGTGTACCTACAAAAAGAAATTCATTGGATAATATAAACGTCTGAATTTCCTCTTTCACCAAATGATTACTATCCAATGGTAATTTGATGATGTTTTTACCATTGTAAATAAAAATCTCATTGCTCGATGCGATAAACAATTGATCATTATAAAAATCGATACCCTTGATTTCAAAACTCACCTTTTTACTATCAAAAGTTTTGGTATTTTCATTGTAGAAAATTACTTCGTGGTTGGAAAATATAATCAATTCATCCTCAATGGAATTTATGTGGAGATCAACGATTGGATTTTTTGAATTGTATAACTTAGTTTCAGAGTTTTTGACAAATCGTTTCGAAGAGTCAACCTTGTAAACATTTCCTCGAAATGTTCCTACCAAGATATTATTTGGGTCAACAAACTTTACTTTTCTAATCCTCTCATTAATGGGGATTTTAATTGTGCTCAGATTGAGACTGTTTAAAATGTACAATATGCCATTGTCTCCTCCAAAAGCCAAAGCTGAGTCATTAAAAGAATCAATGCTTCTGATGGCCGTATTGGGTGCCATTCTATAGAGCATCATGGAGGTTTCGTTATAATTATTTTTTCCTTCAAGCACTCTTAGTGCAGTTTGAAGAATCATATAATTTCCCTCTGTATCTTCT
>DGPN01000044.1 GCA_002390455.1 Flavobacteriaceae bacterium UBA4439
TTTTTTGTTTTTTTTGTTCTTTTGTGATATGAATAATTCCTTATCTAGCATTGTATTTATAGTTGTTTTCGCCTTTGCAGGCGTAGATGAATTGAAAGCACAAAAGGGTTATGTAGAGATTCAACAAGATTCGACCATCACAAAACTGATGACGACCAAAATTGAAATTGATACAGAAAATTACGCCTCAAAGTTTTATACCATCCAATTGTTTTACGGCGACAACAAGCGAGCACAGGAATTGTACGATAATTTTAAGGAAACTTTTCCAGATTGGGAGGTCAATTTGAGTTTCGAAACCCCCAATTACAAGGTTCAGGTAGGCAGATACAAAGACTATTACTCTGGACTGAACAAACTCAATGAAGTTAAAAGGAACTATCCAGCAGCCTTCCTACTGGAAATCAAAGATTAAAGCTTCTTCTTGATGGCTACCTCTTGGAAGCATTCCAATACGTCCAACTCTTTGATGTCGTTGTAATTCTTAATCTGAATACCACAATCATAACCTTTGGCTACTTCTTTAACGTCATCTTTGAATCGCTTGAGCGAAGCCAAATTTCCAGAGAAAACAACCACTCCTTCCCGTATCAGACGGATACCAGAACTGCGGTAAATTTTTCCACTGGTGACCATACAACCTGCGATGGTTCCTACTTTGGAGATTTTGTAGGTTTCTCTGATTTCAGCTGTTCCCGTAATCTCTTCTTTCATCTCTGGAGATAACATACCCTCCATGGCATCTTTGACGTCGTTGATGGCGTCATAGATAATGGAATAGGATCGAATATCGATTTCTTCCTTGTCGGCTATGGCTCTTGCATTACCCATTGGCCTTACATTAAATCCGATTACAATGGCATCGGAGGCCGAGGCGAGCAATACATCAGACTCTGTGATGGCACCCACCCCTTTGTGGATGATGTTTACCTGTATTTCGTCGGTGGATAGCTTTTGCAAAGAATCCGTAAGGGCCTCGACAGACCCATCTACATCACCCTTTAGGATCATGTTCAACTCCTTGAATTCTCCAAGAGCAATCCTTCTACCGATTTCATCTAGGGTAATGTGTCGCTGTGTTCTTACGTTTTGCTCTCTTAAGAGCTGTGTTCTTTTGGCGGCAATTTGCTTGGCTTCTTTTTCGTCCTCCAAAACATGGAAATTATCACCCGCCTGTGGAGCACCGTCTAGACCCAATATAGAAACTGGGGTGGATGGAGGTGCACTGGTCAGGGGATTTCCTCTCTCATCGAACATGGCTTTGATCTTTCCACTGTGTTTTCCTGCCAACAGGTAATCTCCAATCTCCAAAGTTCCCGTTTGAACCAAGATGGTAGAAACATATCCACGACCTTTGTCTAGATAAGCTTCAACAACAGTTCCTTTAGACTTTCTGTTGGGATTGGCTTTGACTTCTAGAAGTTCGGCTTCTAACAATACCTTTTCGAGTAATTCCTTGACCCCTGTTCCTTTGAGGGCTGAAATGTCTTGTGATTGTATTTTTCCACCCC
This sequence comes from Flavobacteriaceae bacterium UBA4439, assembly GCA_002390455.1. GTDB lineage: Bacteria > Bacteroidota > Bacteroidia > Flavobacteriales > Flavobacteriaceae > UBA8316. Next base: position 1,512 of record DGPN01000044.1, read on the forward strand.
ATTCTTCTACCATTAGATTCATCCCAGCCAAGGCTTCCTTGATTTTATCAGGATTGGCATTGGGCTTGTCCACTTTATTGATGGCGAAAATCAAAGGAACCCCAGCGGCTTGAGCATGACTGATGGCCTCTTTGGTTTGTGGCATAATGTCGTCATCAGCCGCAATCACAATGATAGCTATGTCTGTAACCTGGGCCCCTCTAGCTCGCATGGCAGTAAATGCCTCGTGACCTGGAGTGTCCAGAAATGTTATTTTTTGATTGTCCTTGAGCGTTACCGAGTAGGCCCCAATGTGTTGGGTGATCCCTCCCGATTCTCCGGCAATTACATTTTCCTCTCGGATATAATCCAGTAAGGAAGTCTTACCGTGATCCACATGACCCATTACCGTTACGATAGGAGCTCGTGATACTAGATCGCTTTCTTGATCTTCCTCCTCCACTATACTTTCTTCCAACTCAGTTTTGACAAATTCCACTTGATATCCAAACTCGTCGGCAACGATACTCAAGGTTTCTGCATCCAATCTTTGGTTCATGGTTACCATAATTCCCAAGGACATACATGCGGAAATGATTTCCGTGGAACTTATTTCCATCAAGGTAGCGATTTCGCCCACCGTAATGAATTCCGTTACTTTTAGGATTTTGCTACTGGCTTCCTGTTCTGCCTGTTCGTCTTCCGATTTTTGACGGTGTTGATCTCTTTTGTCTCTTCTGTATTTGGCCCCTTTAGATTTGTTTGACTTCCCTTGAAGTTTTTCTAGGGTTTCACGAATTTGCTTTTGTACTTCTTCGTCTGTGGGCTCAGCCTTAACGGGCTGTTGGTTGGTACGACCTCTGTTCGCTCCTTGTCTGTTTTGGGTGTTGTTGTTGCTCCTGTTGTTGGGTTTGGGCGGAGCATCCTTGCTGATTCTTTTTCTTTTGCGTTTACGCGCATCTTCTACCCCTTTTTCTTTCTTCTTAAACTCATCCAAATCAATGGTCTGACCCGTTTTCTTGGGGCCTGTCAAAGTTTTGTATTGTGTTTTTATGGCATTGGCGTCTCCTTCTTGGGTGGGCGTTGTGGCCTCCTTTTTCTCTGGAGTAGCAGGAGCTGGAGCTTCGCTATCGGATTTTGCGGTGCCTTCCTTTTTGTCTTTGGTTACAGGAGCTGACTCGATTTTGGGGGGAGGCGTAGTTTCGGTTTTGGGTGGAGGCGTAGGCTCGGCTACTGGTGGAGTGGGCTCTTTGGGAGCTGATGCAGCTTTCGGTTTCGCAACGTCAAGATCAATTTTTCCCAAGGTCACTGGCTTGCTGATCGATGCCTTGGCCTTGATAATTTCCTGTCTTTTCTGCTGTTGCTCTAGTCGCTCTTGCTCTTTCTTCTCCTGAAGAACTCTCAAGCTCTCTTTCTCCTTTCTTTTCTCCTCACTGATTTCATGGGAAGCGTCTTTCTTGGATTTATCTGTTTCAAACTCATCCAAGAGTAATTGGTAAACGTCCTTAGAAATTTTGGAAGTAGGTCGGCCTTCAATTTCAATATTTTGCTGTGCCAAAAACTCCACAGCACGATCTAGAGAAATATTTAATTCTCTAAGCGCAACGTTTAATCTTACGGTTGAAATCTCTGCCATATGTCTAATTCCTTGTCAAAAGTAGGAAAAATCCCTACGTTTATTCTTCAAATTCTGCTTTTAAAATTCTGATGACCTCAGCAACGGTCTCTTCTTCAAGGTCGGTTCTTTTGATCAAATCGGCTGTATCGAGTTCCAAAATACTTTTAGCAGTATCCAGTCCCACTTTCTTGAATTCCTCAATGACCCATCCATCAATTTCATCTGTAAATTCTGCCAATTCTACATCTTCCTCTACTCCCTCACGGTATACATCAATTTCGTATCCCGTCAGCTTTCCAGCCAAACGAATGTTGTGACCGCCCCTACCAATGGCCTTGGAAACTTCTTCGGGATTGAGAAAAACCTGAACCCTTTTTGTGTCCTCGTCGATTTTTAGGGAATTGATTTTGGCTGGGCTCAAAGATCGGGTAATAAACAATTGTAAATTGTTGGTGTAGTTGATTACGTCGATGTTTTCGTTACCCAACTCTCTAACAATACCGTGGATACGTGAACCCTTCATACCGACACAAGCCCCAACAGGGTCGATGCGATCGTCGTAGGAATCCACAGCCACTTTGGCTTTCTCTCCAGGAATTCTAACGGCCTTCTTGATGGTAATTAAACCATCAAATACCTCGGGGATTTCTTGCTCAAATAGTTTCTCCAAAAAGACGGGAGAAGTTCGAGAAAGAATAATCCTAGGTTTGTTGCCCCTCAATTCAACCACATCAATCACCCCCCTTACATTGTCTCCTTTACGGAAAAAATCATTGGGAATTTGACGGTCTTTGGGCAAAATAATTTCATTTCCATCATCGTCTAACAAAATTACTTCTCTGTTTCTGATGTGGTGAACCTCGGCGGTAAATAGTTCGCCAGTACGATCTTTAAATTGATTAAAAGTATTGGTACTATCGTGTTCGAAAATTTTCGAGACAAGATTTTGTCTCAACGTTTGAATGGATCTTCGACCCAAGTCAACCAGCTTTACCTCCTCCGAAACGTCCTCTCCTACTTCAAAATCCGGCTCGATTTTTTGAGCCTCCGTCAATTCTATTTCCTGATTAGGATCCTCTACTTCACCATCCTTAACAACGATTCTGTTTCTCCATATTTCCAAATCACCCTTGTCTGGGTTGATGATAATGTCGAAGTTTTCATCTGAACCAAATTTCCTTTTGAGGGTGTTTCTAAAAACTTCCTCTAAAATCACCATTAGGGTTACTCTGTCTATTAACTTTTCATCTTTGAATTCTGAAAAAGATTCTATTAATGCTAAATTTTCCATTTCTGAATATTAAAATTTGATCATTACCTTGGTTTGACTGATTTCATCAAACATTAGGGTTTTCTTTTTAGTTACTGTTACTTTACCTTTTCCTATAGGTTTGGGTTCTCGTTGATTCCATTGCAACACTATGGAATCTTCTTTTACATGGGTCAATTCTCCCTCAAATTTCAATCCATCCTTTGAGATGACTTCCAATTTTCTTCCCAAGTTTTTGTGGTATTGTCTTGGAAACTTCAAAGGACTTCCTACTCCCGCAGAGGCCACTTCTAGACTAAAATCCTCCTCATCTCTATCCAAAGCACCTTCAATGGCTCGGCTTATGTTGATGCAATCTTTGACATTGATTTCTTCGTCTCCGTCCAATATAAGCTTGATCGATTTGTCGGCAGAGATATTGAGATCCACCAAAAAAATATTGGGGTATTCCTCCAATGCCATTGACAACAAATCTTCAATTTTTTGATTAAAATTCATTTCAAAAAAAAGAGGGACTCAATGGTCGCCTCAGATAATTTTTCATAATGCTTTGCAAATATAACATTTTTAATGATTCCTCTATTTAAATTTTATTTGGTTATTTTTGAAATGTTCTGAAAAAAATTAAGATTTGAAAACAAAAATTATTCTCTCCGCCCTAGGGATTTTGGCACTTATTAGTTTTTTGCTGTTCAAAACCCCACCAATGCCTTCTTACCTCCCCGATAGGGATTATTTGGATATGGAAATTCCCATATTGGAGGCGTTCATCACCGCCCAAGACAGCAGCGTGATCGAACTGCCCGAAGGTCACTATCTTTTTTCTCAATCTTTGATTTTGGATGGAAAGAATAATATCACCCTCAGGGGCAAGGGTATCGAAAAAACCGTTCTCTCCTTCAAAGGACAAAAACAAGGTGCGGAGGGAATCCGGATTTCCAATTGTAAGAATCTGACCATTGAAAATTTGTCCATCGAAGATGCCGCTGGGGATAATTTAAAAATCACGGATTCAGAAAATGTTATCATGCGGAACATTCGCTCGGCATGGACTGGAGAAGTCTCCACCCAAAATGGAGCCTATGCCTTGTATCCTGTTTTGTGTAAAAACCTGTTGATCGAAGGCTGTGAAGCCATAGGAGCCTCGGATGCTGGTATCTATGTGGGGCAATCTCAAAATGTGGTGGTCAAAAACAACAAAGCCTATTATAATGTAGCAGGCATTGAAAGTGAAAACAGCAGTCAAGTCGAAATCCACGACAATGAAATTTACCAAAACACTGGAGGCCTACTAATTTTCAATCTCCCACACTTGACGGTTTACGGTGAAGACGTCAAAGCATACAACAACCACATTCATGACAACAACCTCAAAAACTTTGGTGTAAAAGGCTCCATTGTTAGCACTGTGCCTAGGGGGTCGGGCGTCATCATCATGGCCACCAAAAAGGTTGCCCTTTATGACAACATCATCGAAAATCATAAAACCATTAACAGCTCTATTGTCAGCTATGAAATTTATGTCCCTCCCAAAAACAAAAAGAAGAAAAAGAAAAAACAGGCACTCCCCAATGGAATCAGGCAGATAGAGAACGACTATGAAAGTGATACCCAGTACAGCGCTTATCCTGGCAGGGTATTTATTTACAACAACCTATTCAAAAACAAATATTGGTTCCCTGCCTTGGACAACGATTTTGGAAAATTGTGGGTCTTTAAAAATGGAATGAAAATCCCTGATATTGCCTATGATGGTATATTTCCAAAAGACTATTATATCGAAGGCAAACAAATCAATCCTGAATATAAATTCTGTATCAAAAATAATGGTGCAATTAACTTTGTTGCTTTAGATGCAGCAAATGATTTTAGTGAATTCACTAATGAAGTTGGAAATTATGAATGTGAAATTGAATTTGATAAATCCATATAAATGTTGCCTCTGAGATATTTGTATTTTTTGGGGATCTTTACGATCTTGACAGTGTCTTGCAAAAATAAAGTAGAAAAAGGAAGCGCACCCATCGCCCGAAAAGTAGTTCCCAAAATCGCCATTAGCAATCACGTATCCGATGAAATCGGCAAGCTCTCCGAATATCCCTTTTTTCAGGGTAAAATATCCGACCTAAAGCCCGCCGAGAATGTCTATGAGTATGAACTCAACAACGCTCTTTTTTCAGACTACTCCCACAAAAAAAGATTCATCTATCTCCCCGAGGGTAAAAAAATGTCTTACCGCCCCGAGGGTGTCATGGACTTTGATGTTGGGAGCGTTATCATCAAAAACTTTTACTATCCTTCGGACTTTAGAAATCCAGAAGGAGAAAAACATATCGTAGAAACCCGTTTGTTGATCAAAGAGCAAAACCAATCATGGAAAACACTTTCCTATGTTTGGAATGAAGAACAAACCGATGCTTTTGTAAATATCATAGGAGGCGAAACTCCAGTGAGTTGGACCAATCACAAGGGAAAAAGTCAAAACCTAAACTATGTAATCCCCAACCAAACCCAGTGCAAAAGCTGTCATATGGTAGGTAAGGAAATTTCCCCTATCGGTCCCATAGCGGGTCAGCTCAACCGAAAAAACATCTATGAGGGAATGGTTCATGACCAACTGGATTACTTTGCTAAAAAAGAAGTACTTACAGGGCTGCCCCCCAAAGAACAACGTCCGCTTTTTGCCATCTGGAACCAAGAAAATTCTGGGACACTAGAGGACAGGGCCAAAGCCTATCTTCACATCAACTGTGCCCATTGTCACAATGACCTTGGTCCCGCCAAAAATTCAGGGCTCAACCTCACTTATCATGAACAAAACGATCGCAGAAGAGGAATATTCAAACCCCCCATTGCCGCGGGTAAAGGATCGGGAAATCTCAAATATAGTATCGTCCCGGGCAAACCCGAGAGTTCCATTATGATCTATAGATACAATAGTACTGACCCTGGAATTATGATGCCCGAAATCGGACGAAAAAGTGTGCACACTGAAGGTTTGGCCCTACTGGAAGAATACATCCGATCCTTGGAAATGTAAGCCGAAATTTCTGCATCCAATCGCTTTTCTTTGGTGTGATTTTAAATTACCTTTGGGATCATATAGCTATGATCATTTATTGAATGAATTTTTCTAACTCAAGAACAGGAATTTTATTCCGACAAGCCCAATCAGTAGATCAATCCCCCTTCGAAAAACTGTTTGAAGTTTTTAAGGAGTTGATCACCCATACATCGGGCGATTTTGATGAAGCCATCGATTGGCTTCGTGAACTGGATGAGGAATATCAGCTAACCGACGAAAATTACACCATAGACGATTTTATCGATGACCTTCTGGACAAGGGCTATGTCAAAGCCGAGATCAAACCCGATGGCAGCGAACGATCAATGGGAATCACAGCCAAGACAGAAAAACTACTCAGAGAATACGCCTTAAAGCAAATTTTTGGAAAGTTGAGAAAGTCAGGATTGGGCAACCACAACACCCAGCATCAAGGGGCAGGGGATGATAAATCTGGAGACCTTAGCGGCTTTCAATTTGGAGATTCACTGGAAAATATCGTCTTGACCGAAAGCATCAAAAATGCACAAATTCACTCGGGGATCGGTGACTTTAAAATTACCGAAGACGATCTGGTGGTTGAAAAAAACCATCACAAATCACAAATGAGTACGGTCTTGATGATCGACATCAGCCACAGTATGATTTTGTATGGCGAAGATCGAATTACCCCCGCCAAAAAAGTGGCCATGGCGTTGGCCGAATTCATCACCACCCGTTATCCCAAAGACACTCTGGATATCTTGGTCTTTGGAAACGATGCCCGACCCATATCCATCAAAGAATTGCCCTATTTACAAGTGGGGCCCTACCATACCAACACCGTTGCTGGTTTGGATCTGGCAATGGACATGCTTCGAAGAAAAAGAAATACCAACAAACAAATATTTATGATTACCGACGGCAAACCCAGTTGCCTCAAGATGCCCGATGGTAGCTACTATAAAAACAGTGCAGGACTCGATAGGTCCATTGTAGAAAAATGCTACTCAATGGCCCGACAGGCCAAAAAAATCAAAATCCCCATCACCACCTTTATGATTGCCTCTGACCCCTATCTAAAACAATTTGTTCAAGAATTTACCATGGCCAATAACGGAAAGGCTTTTTATACCGGACTCAACAACCTTGGTGAAATGATTTTTGAAGATTATGAAAAAAACAGAAAAAAACGCTTTGGATAACCCATGGAAAAACCAAAAATAACAACACTCAAGGAACTCAAAAAATCCAATTATCAATCTAGCAGTATCCAAGAGGAACTCGCCAAGAATCTCAGGGAAAAAATCAAAAAAGGGGAAAATACTTTTGAGGGACTCCTGGGTTATGAAAATACTGTAATTCCCGATGTAGAAAGGGCCATACTTTCTGGCCACAACATCAACCTCCTGGGCTTGAGAGGACAAGCAAAAACTAGATTGGCGCGACAAATGACCGATCTTCTCGACGAATGGATTCCCGTTGTCGCTGGTTCCGAAATCAACGACGATCCGCTTCAACCCATTTCGCGTTGGGCCAAAGAATTCATCGAAGAAAAAGGTGATCAAACTCCTGTTAAGTGGATGAACAGAAATGAACGTTTCTTTGAAAAATTGGCTACTCCCGATGTTACGGTAGCCGATTTGATTGGTGATGTTGACCCCATCAAGGCCGCTACCCTCAAACTGAGTTATGCCGACGAAAAGGTAATTCACTACGGTATGATTCCTCGTGCGCACAGATGTATTTTTGTCCTCAACGAACTTCCCGATCTTCAGGCAAGGATACAAGTTGCCCTCTTCTCCATCCTTCAAGAAAAAGAAATTCAGATCAGAGGCTTTAAACTGCGATTGCCCCTCGAAATTCAATTTGTGTTTACGGCCAACCCTGAAGATTACACCAACAGAGGAAGCATCGTAACCCCACTCAAAGACAGAATTGGATCTCAGATTTTGACCCACTACCCGCACAATATTGAAATTGCCAAGAGGATTACCCAACAAGAAGCCACCATCACCAGAGAAAACCAAACACAAATCCACATTCCTGAATTGGCCAAAGACCTTTTGGAACAAATTGGTTTTGAAGCCCGAAAAAGTGAGTATGTTGATGCCAAAAGCGGTGTAAGTACCCGTATGAGCATCACCGCTTTTGAAAACTTGGTCAGTACTGCCGAAAGACGGTTACTGATTACCCATGATTCCAAAACCTCCATCCGAATGAGTGACTTTTTGGGAGTCATTACCGCCATCAATGGAAAAATTGAATTGGTTTACGAAGGAGAGCAAGAAGGAGTAAGTGAAGTCGCATATCATTTGATCTCCAAGGCCATACAAAGCCTATTTCCGCTCTACTTTCCCAAGGTCGAAAAACTGGAAAAACCCGATGCGGAAGGCCCCTATGATGAACTTTTAGGATGGTTTTTTAAGGAAAATGAACTCTTTATCGAAGAGGATTCGGACGAGAAAAATCACCAAAAAGCACTGGATAGCATCCCTTCCATCAAAAAGATTATGAAAAAGTTTCAATCGGAACTTGACTCAAAAGATTATTACTTTATGGTCGAATTCCTTTTGTGGGGGCTAGAAGCCAATCAAAAATTAAATAAACTCAGAACCTTTGAAGGAATTCAATTCAAAGACTCTTTGGGAAGTTTTATCAATCGTCTCTAGATTTTACTGCGCATAGAATCTATAGAAGTGGTCGTTAACACTTTTAGAGTTTTGTCTCTGACCTGCTCAAAAACATTTTTGATCTGACAATTTTCCTCATCACACTCCTCACAAGAGGCGTAATAATTCAGCGAGACACAGGGCAGCATGGCTATGGGTCCATCTACCTGACGGATCAATTCCGCCAAATAAATATCCTTGGGATCTTTGATAAGACGGTAACCTCCGGTCTTCCCCCTTTGACTTTGCAACAATTTAAAATTGCGAAGCTCCCTTAGAATCGTCTCCAAAAATTTTTTGGGAATTTTCTCTTGCTCAGCAATTTCAGAAGAAAATATAGAACGATCTTCAGACTGGTGATCTGCCAGATAAAGCAATGCCTTGATGGCGTATTTACATTTCTTTGATATCATAATTTACTGGCCTAAGATAGAAAATTAATTAGTAAAACATTTAATTCCTATAAAGTTTATAGAGTTTATTTTTTTTATAGACTTTTAGTTTATAAATTTGTGCCATCAAAGTATAGTTATATGTTTTTAGATTTTCATTTAAGTCGTAAAAATAGTGACAAAAAGAGCAGTGCCCCAAAAGAATCCATCTCTAGAAGCGCCCTAAAAGCAATCAGTTGGAGGTTGGTAGGAACATTGGACACCATTCTTATTGCCTATCTCATTACCGGAACCATTTCACAAGCTTTATCGATAGGGTTTATAGAATGGGGAACCAAAATCGTACTTTATTTCTTTCACGAACGCCTTTGGAACAGACTCCAATGGGGCAAAAAATAATTTAAAATGGAAAATCATCGCATCCAAGAACTCAACACTACTTTCAAAAACTACTCTCTACAGGAAGCTTTTGACCACCTGATGCAGTTGGGTTTTAAAAACATGGCTTTTTCTACCTCTTTTGGTCAAGAAGATCAAGTTATCGCCGATGTCATTTTCAAAAACAATTATCCCATCGAAGTTTTCACTTTGGATACTGGAAGACTTTTTGAAGAAACCCATAAGGTTTTTGATTACACCCAAAAAAAATACAAAAAAGACATCATCACCTATTTTCCCAATACCGATGCAGTAGAAAAACTCATCAGTGAAAAAGGGCCATACAGTTTTTATGACAGTGTCGAAAATAGAAAGGAATGTTGTGGTATTCGAAAAGTAAAGCCACTTCAAAAAGCACTCAAGGGCGTGGATTTATGGATCACAGGACTAAGAGCTGCGCAAAGCACCGCTCGAAATGAAATTGAAATCTTTGGTTATGACAATGCCTTTGGACTTCCTAAATTCAATCCTTTGGCCCATTGGGATTTATCAAGTATAGAACATTATTTGGAAAAAAACCAAGTTCCACAAAACAGTCTGCACCAAAAGGGCTATGTCAGTATTGGCTGTGCCCCCTGTACCCGAGCCATAAATGATGGAGACGATATTCGATCCGGACGCTGGTGGTGGGAAGAAAGTAAAAAAGAATGTGGACTCCACTTGAATCAAAAATAGTAAATCAATGAATACCCTATCCTATTTGGAAGAAGAAGCCATCTACATCATCAGAGAGGTGGTCGGACAATTCGATAAACCAGTACTGCTTTTTTCTGGGGGTAAAGACTCCATCGTCTTATTACACCTTTGCCAAAAAGCATTCCTCCCTGCCAAAATTCCTTTTCCCCTGCTCCATATTGATACTGGACACAACTTTCCTGAAACCATCAGTCTCAGAGATGAATTGGTCAAACGTTACCAAGTACAGCTCCATATTGGAAGTGTTCAAGAAAGTATCGACCAAGGAAAAGTTGTAGAGGAAAAAGGCAAATACGCCAGCCGAAACAGCCTGCAAACCACTACACTACTCGAAACCATTGAAGAGCTAAAATTCGATGCCTGTATGGGGGGTGCCCGCAGGGACGAAGAAAAAGCAAGAGCAAAAGAACGCATCTTTTCTGTACGTGACGATTTTGGTCAATGGAACGAAAAATTGCAACGTCCCGAATTATTCGACATCCTCAACGGTCAAATCCATTCGGGTGAAAACGTAAGGGTATTCCCTATCAGTAATTGGACGGAACTCGACGTTTGGGAATACATCCGACATGAAAAGCTGGAAATCCCCTCCATCTATTTTGCCCACAAACGAGAAGTGTTTGACAGAGACGGACAATTGATGCCCTGCTCCGATTTTATCGTTCACAAACGGGAAGATGCTTTTAAAGAATATGTTCGATTCAGAACCGTAGGTGATATGAGTTGTACCGCTGCCGTTCCTTCCAAAGCCCTCGATCTCGATACCGTCATCGAAGAAATTAAAGGCTCTTCGATTTCTGAACGCGGTGCAAGAATGGACGACAAACGATCCGAAGCCGCTATGGAAGAAAGAAAAAAAGTAGGTTACTTCTAAAAACTAACCCAATGGAAATTTTAAGAATAACAACTGCAGGAAGTGTGGATGATGGAAAAAGCACCCTTATCGGGAGACTC
>DGPN01000028.1 GCA_002390455.1 Flavobacteriaceae bacterium UBA4439
AATTTCTTGCGAATACTAGATCGAAGGTTGGACAAAGTACTATGGGAAATGTCCATAAACTCCAGGATTTTTTTGTTAGAATAGTTTAAACGGATATACATACAAATTTTAACCTCAGTGAATGTTAAATCACCACAAGTCTGAATGAGATTCTTTGTGAAATCTGGATAAATTTTTGCAAACTCAACCTCAAAGTTTTGTTCTGAAACCATTGTTATATAATTTATTCATACAATAAACTAAATATAAATCAATAATGTAATTAAATAAGATGTAATAAGTTAAGATGCAGTAAAAATGCAGTAAGGTAAATTATCCTGACTATAGTGCCATCAAAAAAGAGTTGAGGTCTTGGTTTTTATCTAGGTTTAACTTTTTAGTTAGCCTATAACGCTGACTTTCTACAGTCCTTAAGGAAATTCCAGAAATATTGGCTATTTCATTGTTGTTATGATTCATCTTAATGTAGGAAGCCAGCCTTAAATCTGTTTGGGAAAGCTTGGATATCTTGTTGAGATTTTTGTAAAAATCAGGATAAACATTGACAAACATCATATCAAATTCCTCATAAGATTTTTCTGAATTGATGACCCTATTTAGCTCCCTGTAAAGCATTTTACTTGAAAGATCCTCCTCTTTTTGTGGACTCAATATTTTCTTGTGAAGATTCTTTAAATAATCATTTCTTTGAATTATGAAATTTGTCTTACTAACCAGCTCTCTGTTTTTTTGATTCAATTCATCGGTAACCTTTTCTTTTTCTAATTCCAATCTTACACCTCTTTCTTTCTGATAATTGTAATTAATTCTTATGGTAACAAGTGAGAAAAACAATATAACTGAGCCTATTATTAAAATATACAGATAGGTATTATATTTAATTTTATTATCATTTATCTCCCTTGCAGATTTGGATAAAAGTATTTGAGTTTCCAGGTCATTTAGTGATTTTATAATCTTTGTGGAATTTGACCCCGATGATATCAAGATCAAAGAATCTTTAACGCTCAAAAGGGAATCTTTATTCTTAGTTTTTTTGTAGATTTTCTCAAGAACCGAATAGTTATATTTTTTTTCTTTATCGCTAATATTTTTGAAAGTTAAGTTTTTTAAAGCTATTTCTTTTGCAGTATCGATCTTACCGATGGCCAAATAACATTCGGAAAGCCTCGATCCGGTAAGATTGAGATCTACTGGAAATGATTTATAAAACTCCATTGCCTTATGTAGGTTTTCAATCGCTTTTTTATATTCTTTTTTACTCTGATAATAAGCCCCCAAAATTGAAAAGACATTTCCATAATTTTTAATTAAAACAGAATTAAGTAAATCCGATTCTTTGCTTTTATTAACTTCATAAAATTCGATAATCTCCTTAAATTTATTTTCAGCTGAAATTACGTCACCCCTCAAAAGTTTCACAGAAAGAATCTGTGACATTGAATACAATACAGTTGAATTATAGTTTTTTCTTCCCTTATTTTCTAAAGGACTTGAAACTATATTATCGTATACCTTATAAAATATTTCCTCTTGCTTATCGTATTGTCCCAATGCGCCATAAACCAATCCAATATTTGAATTTGAGGTGTTGAGCCCGTTTAGTCTATTTTGAGGTTTAATTGCCATGTCAAAAAGTGTCCTTGCTTCCTCGAACTTCTCAAGTGCCTTTTCATAATTCTTATTTTTAAAATAAATATTCCCAATGTTAAGAACTATCCATGGAGAATTGGGGGTGAAACTTTTACCCTTTTTTTTAATCCCCAGGGCTCTCCGAATGCGGATTGCTGAATTAAAGTAATCTAAGGCTGAAGAATAGAGCTCCATGTATAGCAAAACTTCGCCTATCTTGGCATAGGTTGCCACCATCTCAATGTCTGGGACATCTCCATCTCTAAGTTCAACATACTTCATCCCATATTCGATGGCCAAATTGGGGTTTAGAAATTGATATTTTTTAATAGAATCTCTGAGTCGCTGGGGTTGTTGAGCATTCAGCAAGAAAAAGTTAGCCAACAAAACCAATAGGAAAATATTACGCACCAGTCTACTTTTTAAAATATATAAAAACTAATATAGTTAAAAGTAAAATAATAACAATTTCCAATAGGTGCCTAAGGTTCAATGTCCTCCTTTTTTTTAGACAAATATTCCTTTTTAGCCTCATTAAATTCTCCTAGAGTCATTCTTTTCCCATTTACATAGACCGACTTTACTCCTTTGGGCAAATCGTTGTAAAACAAATAATCAAAATCCATATGCTAGAACTTTGGATAAACTTATAAAAGTATGTATAAAATTTACCCCTATGCGATACTGCATTTTTACTGCCAACGGAAATTTCGATGAATGGAATTAAAAAATTAGTCTTTTGGCATTCGATCGGCCAACTGATCAGGGATTGCGTCGGCGACATCCTTGAGGTGCAAATCCATAGTCCCCATCAGATCGGAGAGTATTTCTGGAAAGTTATCTGCAAGGTCGTGTTTTTCAGAAATATCGGCTTTTAGGTCATACAGTTCTGGGCGTTCCAGTACTATGGTTTCTCTTCCATAATGGATGACTTCTCTCTGCTTGATATGGATTTTGTATTGCTCGTTTCGATAGCCGTGTAGTTCGGCAAAAGCCCAATAGTAAAAATCCTTACGAGGACTTTTGGCCTTTTTGGTCAAAACTTGTGATAAATCATAACCGTCTAGTTTTCGATCGGATGGAAGTTGAGCCCCAGACAGATTTGCAAAAGTGGGCAATAGATCTAAGGTAGCACCCATCTGATTAATCACACCCGGAGTAACCTTGCCAGGTCCCCAAAAAACTGTAGGTACTCGTTGGCCTCCCTCAAAGGTGGTACCTTTACCCGCTCGGAGAGGACCCGCCGAACCTCCATGCGTTTTGAACAATAGCCAAGGGCCGTTGTCGGAAGTAAAGACCACTATGGTATTTTGATCCAGTTGGTTCTTTTCCAAAGTCTTCAGCACCTCACCAACACTCCAGTCAATTTCCTCAATCACATCTACATACAAACTGGCTTTACTTCTGCCTCTAAATTCCTCAGAAACAAAAAGAGGAATGTGTGGCATACTGTGGGCAAGGTATAAAAAGAAGGGTTGTTCTTTATTTTGCTCAATAAACTGAACCGCTTTTTGGGTATATCTCTTGGTGATGGTGGTTTGATCCGCTGGACGTTCAATCACTTGGGAGTTTTCAATCAGTGGTACGTTAAAAAATTCTGTTTTTGAAAAATAGTCTGGATCTTCGGCCTCCTTGAGGTATTTTCCCCATTGATCACTGTCCATATCATTGGAATAGGGTATGCCGAAGTAATAGTCAAAACCCTGTTGCTGAGGCAAAAATTTTGGTAAATGTCCCAAATGCCATTTTCCTATGGCTGCGGTAGCATAAGAACGGGTTTTTAGAACCTCAGCAATGGTAATTTCTTCCAAAGGAAGACCATTGGGGGAATCTGGAAAAAAGACATGCCTTTTGGAAGAAGTCATTCCGTTTCTGATGGGATATCTCCCAGTCAATAGGCCCGCCCTACTGGGAGTACAAACCGGATCGGCAACATAAAATTGGGTCCATTTTTGCCCCTCCACAGCCATACGGTCTATGTTGGGTGTTTGGATGATCGGATGACCAAAGCTCCCGATATCACCATAGCCCAAATCGTCACAAAAAATAACTACAAAGTTGGGTCGATCATCTGACTGTGCAGAAAGTGTAAAAAAGGTTAAAAAAATCAGTGCAAGAATTCCATTTTTCATAAGTTGTCTTTTAAATCAAGTGAGTAATAAAAGGTATCCGTTGAATTCTAATTCAACGACTGACCTCCTTTTTCTCCTGTTCGGATTCTGTAAGCCTCTTCCACAGGAACAATAAATATTTTTCCATCACCCACTTGATCGGTAGCCGCCGATTTCAAAATGGCATCGATGGTTTTTTCCACAAAATCATCGTTTACTACGATGGAAAGATAACGCCTTTGAATTTCAGAAGTACTGTAGGTAATTCCTCTATAAACATGTCCCTCCTTCTCGTTTCCAACACCAGTTACATCCCAATAGCTAAAGAAATTGACGTCCACTTTATGCAAGGCCGCTTTGACTTCAACAAATTTTGACTTACGAATAATTGCTTCAATTTTTTTCATATTTGATAGGTATTATTTATTCGTTAGAATAGGATTTAACACCAAAGGAAACAGAATCTATTCCTGCTTCTTCCTCCTCGGTGGTAATTCTTATCCCAACGGTAGATTTTAAAACTTTCATTATTATAAAGGTAATACTAAAAGAAAACAAGGCAATAATGGTTACACCGATCAATTGGGTGGTCAAAAGATCTAAACCTCCGCCAAAAAACAATCCTCCTTCTATCGCAAAAAATCCAACGGCAAGAGTTCCAAATAATCCATTGATACCGTGAACAGCTACCGCACCAACAGGGTCGTCAACTTTCATTTTGTCGAAAAACAAAACGGCTACATCTACCAATATCCCAGCAATAAAACCAATAAGTATTGCAGACATAGGGCCTACTACATTACATCCCGCTGTAATGGAAACCAATCCTGCTAAAATTCCATTGATCACCATGGTGATGTCAATTTTACCATAAGAAAAAAAGGTGTAGAACATAGTGGCTATTCCACCTGCTGCTGAAGCCAAGAAGGTGTTGACCACCACAGAACCGATCAATTCCCAGTTCCCAACAGCACCAAGTGAAGATCC
>DGPN01000014.1 GCA_002390455.1 Flavobacteriaceae bacterium UBA4439
TGATAAGATGAAATCCGATGCCCAAATTAGAAAAATCATCCTTTTTTTAGTCAATGAAGAAGCTCTTTTATTACTTCATTAAATATACCATCCGATTTACCATCAATTGTTATTTCAGGAAGATCAAAATTTATGGTCTAGAGAATATTCCCAAAGATGGTGGGGTTTTGTTTTCCCCTAATCACCAAGGAGCCTTTTTGGATCCACTATTGATAGGATGCCATATAAAGAGACCCGTAACCTCATTGACCCGAAGTGATGTTTTTGGCGGGCCGCTTCAATGGTTTATGGATGCCCTTAATATGCTTCCGGTTTACAGGATTAGAAATGGCTATTCCAACCTGAAAAAAAATCAAGCCATTTTTGACCAGTGTAAGAATCTACTTTCAAACAATCAGTGGATTATGATGTTTTCAGAAGCTGCACACCACGACGAATTTTACCTCCAAGCCTTATCAAAAGGAAGCAGTCGATTGGTCTACGAGACCCAAGAAAATTCAGAAAACCCAATTTATATTGTTCCAGTGGGGATTAATTACGGCCACCATAGAAATCCATTTTGTGATTTGCATTTGGTTTTTGGAGAAGGGATTTTAATACAGCCTTTTATCGGAACATCCGCAGAGAAGCCAGAGCGACTCAATGCCATCAAAACACGCCTAAGAACAGAAATGGAAAAGTGCATGTGGCTCCCCGAAAATGATGAGCATTATGAAGATAGTAAAAAATTAATTCACGGTGGAAATACCAAAAAATCATTCCATGACCTAAAAAAAGGGATTGAAGACCAAAGCCTAAGCCCAAAGAAAGAATTGAAAAAACAAAAATGGCATCGGTTATTGATCGGCTTGCTCTCCATACCCAACCTTCCGCCATTATTGGGGATAAAAAAAATTCTAGGGCTTTTCAAGGATGTTGTTTTTTACAGCTCTATTAAAATGAGTGCTGGATTGATCTTATTTCTTTTTTGGTGGGCTGGAATTTTTCTATTGACGGGAGCATTATGGGGATGGAAAATTGGATTATCGATCACAATAGGTTGTGTAGGGCTACTTTATGTTAGGCAAATACTATCAATAAAATATTTGTAATAGTTTTTTCTTATTACTACTCCCGAAAAAAACAAATAAAAAGATTATTTTAGAATTATAATTTATCATTATAGTTTTTTTCTATTGTTTTTATAATTTTAATTAGTAAAGGTTATGAATGGGTGATTTTCACCCTATTTGTGTTCCTTAGTAAAGTTATAGTTCTAATACTCTGTGTAGAAAATCTCTAATTTCAGGCCTCCTTCGGGGTGGTTTTGGCTTTCAGAACCGTGTAAAATGACCCCCTTTGGATTGAGAATTGCTGTGGACGGGTAATTGATAAAATTATCCTCCACCGTTTGTGCCCTTTTAGGGTTGAGGAAGTTAAGCCCATTGGAAGGAACCAATCCTAGCCTTACATTGGTAGAGTCTTTTGAAATAAGACGATTGACGTGATCCGTTATTCTAAATTTATAATGATGTGGCTTGTCATCGTCATCCTTCTCTAAAATTCCTCCGTAAATAAATTTATCTCTATTCCTAACGGCATTGTTTACAGTATTGTCAATACTAAAGTCGGTAAGCGGAATTCCAGAGTCGTATTTGTACAAATAGAGTCGATCTGGAAATTGAGATTGTTCCTGTGGACTGTACATGTCTTGGTCGATATAAAGCATCAAATTGGCCTCATTGATCACCCAATTATTGCCCTTTATGTCTTTCAAAAATTGGCCTCCTTGACCGTCATCAAATAGTTTTAATGTGGAAAACAATCCATTTCCACTCAGGTAGATGCGTTGAGAGGCTTTATCGGTTTGACCCGCAAGAATCTCTAGATCAATATTGGCGTTTAGGTTAGTGTTTTTTATGGTATTGAAATTTAATCCGAAAGTGATTTGAAACTCTTTTGATTCCTTTATGGTGGTATCGTCAGAAGTATCGTCGGCAGTACCATTGATGTCTACCTCATCGTATTCATATTCAACCATGATTCTTCCATTTCTGATGTCCAAAAGCATATACAAATCGTCATCAAAATTCTCTGTTTTAATGATCAGTCCTCGCAAGTGTCTGGAAAAATTATCATCATAGGAAAGAACCGCTTCTCCCTCTTGATCTAATATTTTTTCTTGAAAAAAAGCTTTATCAAGTGGAATTCTGATTCTTGGGGTCAAGCGAGTTTGTACCGTTTCTCGCTCGTCAACATCTTCAGTTTCGGGATCATCTTCTTCGAAGTTGAAGCGCAATTCCTCAAAATCAAGTTGGTAAGAGCCATCGTGAAGTGTTTCTCCATAAAATCCACTTTCAAAATAATCGGTGTTGGAAAAAAATTGTGATTGTTTTTGAAAATCAGTAGCAGGATCAAAATTGGACAAATAATATTTGAGTTCGTATACTTTCAGGTCAAATCGTGCCAGACGATTTCCGTAGATAGAATCAATTTCATAAACCTTGTTTTCACTATCAAATGTTGCATTATCTTGGTCGACGTCATCCAAAACACCATCCCCATCAGTATCTTCACTCAATGGGTTGAGGTTTCCATTTGATTCATTGATATCAGTAATTCCATCACCATCGGTATCGCTCTGCGGATCATCAGGGTCAAGATCCAAAGCGTCGATAACGCCGTCCCCATCCCTGTCATCTGTATTGTTGAAAAAAGGTATTTCCAGATAAACCTGTGTTACGGTTTCTTTTTCGTCAATAACCGCTGGATTGTCCTCGTCCCCTTCATCTTCTCTCTCTTGTGTATATCTCCCAAATAAAGGATTTGGGGAGACGGACAACTTGGTAGTGATTTCGGCTTGGGTAGTCCCAATGCCTGGCAGGCTGATTTTTCCCAGTTGTGCCAGAGGCAAGCCATCGGTTTGATAATAGTTTACCTTACTTTGGTAAGAGGTAACTGGAGCTTCAAAAGTTTTTGACTTAAGAGCTGTGGGAAGTAATAGTTCAGACCCAACTGCATGGTATTCCTTATCACATGAAAATATGATCTGGGTTAATGCCAAAAGAACAGTCACACGATTGATGAACATCCTCAAAAAATACATGCGTTATTTTAGAATATGATTAGTGTAAAATTGAACTAGTGCATCCTCATTTTGAGACTCTTGGTAGTGGAGTCCAGGTATTTCCTTATCCTTCGAGTACTTTTCAAACGAGTTTGGAGTTTCAACATCACCCATCACATAGCCATCTGAAAAGTTGAGACTCAATTGTTCTAAATTTTCAAAGGTGGCGTTTTTTAGCGGCTCAATCAAGTCCTCCGATATGCCGTCAAAAGCCACTTTTTTGTGGATTTGTTTAGAAAGAACACCTTCAAAATCTTGGGCATAAACAGAAGTTACGATTTTACTATGGGCAAATATGGGCTCATCTTTGTAATAGGTGTTGAGATAAAGCGGAAAAAGACTGGTAAACCAACCGTGCAAATGGATGATGTCGGGAGACCAATTCAACTTTTTAACCGTTTCGATCACCCCTTTGGTAAAAAAAATCATCCTTTCGTCATTGTCCTCAAAAAGTTTTTGATTTTCATCTCTAAGTATAGCTCGCCTTTTAAAATATTCCTCATTGTCAATAAAATAGACTTGCATTCGCTCTTTGGGGATTGAAGCCACTTTGATGATCAATGGCATATCGACATCGTTGATCACTAAATTCATTCCAGAAAGACGAATTACTTCGTGTAACTGATGTCTTCTTTCATTGATCAAACCATAACGGGGCATAAAAATCCTGGTTTGACCACCGTGATCATTAATATTTTTGGGAATTTTAAATGAATTAATCGCTTGATTGGTCTGTGGGAGGTATGGAACCACTTCAGACGAGATATTCAGAACCTTTTTGTCTTTCATAAAATCTCTATAATAATCAAGGATATAAAGTTTTGCGAAATTACGAAAATTAAACGGAATATGTTGAATTCTGTATATTTACGCTTGTTAATTTTTTACTAAATGAAGGTTTTCAAAACTTCCCAATCTTTGGCTGAGTACTTATCAAATGAAACTCGACCCCTTGGGATGGTTCCAACTATGGGTGCTCTTCACCTCGGACACTTGTCTTTGATTGAAAGAGCATTACAAGAAAATCAAAGCGTTTTGATCAGTATTTTCGTCAATCCTACTCAATTTAATGACAAAAACGATCTGATCAACTATCCCAATTCCATTGATGAAGATTTGTTACAAATAGAAAAAATCAGCGAAAAAATCTTGGTATATCTTCCCAAAGCAGATGATGTATATGGTAATATTGTGGAAGCAAAATCTTTTGACCTGGCCGGATTGGATCAGATGATGGAGGGAGAAAAAAGATCAGGACACTTCCAAGGGGTGGCTACAGTAGTGGCTCATTTTCTCAAAACTTTCTCCCCAGACCGAGCCTATTTTGGCGAAAAGGATTTTCAACAACTTTTGATCATAGATCATATAAACCGATCTCTAAAGCTGAAAACTAAAATCATTGGATGCCCCGTCGTAAGAGAAAAAGACGGACTTGCCATGAGTTCTAGAAACAGTTTGCTAACCGCCGATCAGCGAAAACAAGCTTCAAAATTGTTTGAAGGATTACAAATCGCAAAATCTAACGCCAAAAAAGTGCCTTACCGCTCGCTCAAAATCATGGTCAATGCTTTTTTTGAAAAACACAATAAAATAACATTGGATTATTTTATAATAGCAGACCCCAATACACTCAAAGAAATCGATTTAGAGCAGCCTGTCCATCAAGGTCGGGCTTTTATCGCAGCCTATTTGGGAAAAATTAGGTTAATAGATAATTTGGATATGTCTTAAATCACTAAATTTGCCGCGTGCTAATAGAAGTATTAAAATCGAAAATCCATAGAGTCAAAGTTACCGATGCTGATCTGAGCTATATTGGGAGCATCACTATTGACCGTGATCTAATTGACGCTGGTAATTTTTTGGTGGGGGAGAAAGTTCAAGTAGTCAATATTAATAATGGTGAAAGATTGGAAACCTACATCATTGGAGGAAAAAGAGGAACGGGAGAAGTTACCCTCAACGGTCCTGCAGCCAGAAAAGTTCAAAAAGGAGACATCATCATCATTATTGGCTATGCTCAGATGGATTTTGAGGAAGCTAAGAGTTTTCAGCCTACAGTTATCTTTCCTGACGAAAGCACCAATCGTTTGACTTAGGTTTTGAAAAAAGCGATTTCTCTTTCAAAAAAAATAATCCCTTTATTAATAGGGGTATTCTTCATATACCTAAGTTATCAAAATACAACCCCCGAAGACCGCCAAAACATTTTTAAATACATTAAGAATGCGGATTACCGTTTTGTATTACTGTCTGCTTTTTTCGGGATATTAAGTCATATTTCTAGAGCAGTGCGCTGGCAATACCTATTGGCACCACTAGGTTTTCGTCCCAGAACAATCAATTCTGTTTTGGCCGTTTTAATCGGTTATTTCTCAAATCTAGGCATCCCCCGTTCGGGAGAATTACTTCGGGCCACAGCCATGGATCGCTATGAAAATATCCCTTTTCAAAAAGGATTTGGAACCGTCATTGCAGAACGAGTCGTCGACCTTATTTTACTCCTACTTTGCATCCTTTTGGCACTGGGATTGCAATATGATATGATCATAGGGTATCTAAATCTAAAAGATTTGAATTTCATTCAAACGGGACTCAGCCTGATCATTTTAGCAATGGTATTCTTCGTTTGTAGAAAATTTTTCCTTCAATCTACCCACCCCATTACTGAAAAAATTAAATATTTTTTCCAAGGCATCTGGGAGGGAATGATTTCCATCAAATACATGAAAAATAAAGGGCTTTTTATAGCTCATACTGTTTTTATTTGGACCATGTACGTATTGATGTTCTGGATCGTCAAATTCTCTATTCCTGAAACAGAAAGCCTTGGAATAAACGCATTAATTCCAGCTTTTGTTGTAGGAGGATTGTCCATTTCTGCAACCAATGGAGGTATAGGCATCTACCCCTATTCCGTTTCCCTAGTATTGATTGCTTTTGGGATTTCCAAAGAATCTAGTTTGGCTTTTGGATGGATTATGTGGACATGCCAGACGCTAATGGTAGTCACTTTTGGTGCCATGGCATTTTTTGCTTTACCTTTGATTAATCGCCAAAAATAAAACCCGTTTTTTCAATTGTCGTTATGAGTAAAGTCAAAACCTCTTTCTTTTGTCAAAGTTGTGGGACACAACACGCCCAATGGCAAGGCCAGTGTAACTCCTGTAAAAAGTGGAATACCCTCACAGAAGAGATCGTAGAAAAACCCGACAAAAAAAATTGGAAAACCCAAAAAAAAACCAGTGAAATTTCAAAACCTCTCAAAATCAATCAGATTGAAATTTCCTCTGAATCAAGAATCAATACAGGAGATCTTGAATTGAACCGAGTTTTGGGAGGCGGAATCATTCCCGGAGCGCTCATGCTTTTGGGAGGAGAACCTGGTATTGGTAAATCTACACTACTGTTGCAAATTGCCATTACCGTAGGCTGTAAAGTCCTTTATGTCTCCGGAGAGGAAAGTCAGCGTCAAATCAAAATCCGTTCCGACCGGATGGATACCTCCTCAGATCAATGTTATGTCCTTAGTGAAACAAAAACCCAAAATATCTTTGCTCAAATTGAAACTTTAGCTCCAGAATTGGTGATTATTGATTCTGTACAAACTCTACACACCGACTATATTGACAGTAGTCCTGGGAGTGTTTCTCAAATTAAAGAATGTACCGCAGAATTTATCAAGTTTGCCAAAGAAACCCATGTCCCGGTATTTTTGGTGGGACACATCACTAAAGACGGCCAAATTGCAGGGCCAAAGATACTGGAACACATGGTGGATGTTGTATTACATTTTGAAGGAGACCGCAATCACATCTACCGTATTTTGAGAACCCAAAAAAATCGCTTTGGAGCAACTTCTGAGATTGGAATTTATGAAATGCAATCCACCGGTTTGAGAGCCGTAAGTAACCCCAGTGAACTTTTGATTTCGGAAAAAGATGAAAAATTGAGTGGGCATGCCATTGCAGCAACCATTGAAGGTATTCGCCCGTTGATGATTGAAATTCAAGCCTTGGTCAGTACCGCAGTTTATGGCACTCCACAAAGAACCACTACTGGTTACAACACCAAAAGACTCAATATGCTTTTGGCCGTTTTGGAAAAAAGGGCTGGGTTTGCTTTGGGTGCAAAAGATGTTTTTATCAATATTACAGGAGGAATCTCTATCGCGGATCCAGCCATTGATTTGGCGGTCATCGTTGCCATATTATCCAGTTATCACGATATAGATATCTCTGAAAGCTTTTGCTTTGCAGCAGAGGTGGGACTATCGGGTGAAATCAGACCTGTGCCGAAAACAGAACAGCGCATACAAGAAGCATCAAAACTGGGGTTTGATACTATAGTAATCTCCAAATTCGCCAAAATTGGTAAACAAAACGGATCCATCAAAGTCCTGGCAGTTTCGAAAATTGAAACATTAATCTCAGCACTTTTTGATTAAAATTTAAATCCAATACCGCTTTAAAAACGTAAATTTAGATGGTCAATAATCAATTCAATGGATAAAGTAATCAAAGATTTTCTGGCTGATGTCAGCAAAAGAAATCAAAATGAACCTGAATTTATGCAGGCAGTCACTGAGGTAGCCGAAACGGTTATCCCTTATATTGTTGAAAATGATGTTTACTACGGTCAAAACATTCTGATGCGCATGGTAGAACCCGAGCGGGTGATTTCCTTCAGAGTCGCTTGGATCGATGACCAAGAGGAAATTCAAGTAAACCGGGGTTACCGAATAGAAATGAATTCTGCAATTGGTCCCTACAAAGGGGGTTTGCGTTTTCACCCCAGTGTAAACTTGAGCGTTCTCAAGTTTTTGGCTTTTGAGCAAATCTTCAAAAATAGCTTGACTACCCTTCCAATGGGAGGTGGAAAAGGAGGTTCAGATTTCAACCCCAAAGGAAGGACAGACACTGAAGTAATGCGTTTTTGCCAAAGCTTTATGACAGAATTATTCCGCCACATCGGCCCCAATCGAGATATTCCAGCTGGAGATATTGGTGTTGGGAGCAGAGAAATTGGCTATATGTTTGGACAATATAAAAGATTGAAAAACGAATTTACGGGGGTTTTGACGGGTAAAGGAATTTCTTGGGGTGGATCACTGATCCGACCCGAAGCCACTGGCTATGGAGTAGTTTACTTTGTCCAAAAGATGATGGAGCACAACGGTACTGGTCTAAAAGGCAAAAAAGTTGTGATTTCTGGAAGTGGAAATGTTGCCCAATACGCTGCAGAAAAGACCATACAATTGGGGGCGAAGGTATTGACTATGTCTGATTCCTCTGGATACATCTATGATGCAGAGGGCATCGACGAAGAAAAATTAGCCCACGTTATGGAGCTAAAAAACTTGAAAAGAGCGCGAATCAGTGCCTATATTGATAAATACCCCAAAGCAAAGTTTACCCCTGGCAAAACCCCTTGGGAGGTTGCCTGTGAAGTAGCACTGCCTTGTGCTACCCAAAATGAGTTGAATGAAAAAGATGCTGCTTTATTGATTCGTAACGGCTGTATATGTGTTGGTGAAGGGGCCAATATGCCCTCCACTCCAGAAGCCATCCACCAATTCACCAACAATAATATCCTCTATGCTCCAGGCAAAGCCTCCAATGCAGGGGGAGTTGCTGTTTCTGGATTAGAAATGGCTCAAAACTCGCTCAGATATAATTGGTCTAGGGAAGAAGTAGATGCCAAACTACAATCCATTATGGCCGATATTCACCAATCTTGCATGGATTTTGGAAAAGAAAAAGGCTATGTGAATTATGTCAAGGGAGCCAACATTGCTGGTTTTGTAAAAGTAGCCGATGCGATGCTTGCCCAAGGAGTAGTTTAAACCTTCTTTCGAACATGCTGATTGAAACCGATGCCATTGTTATCAGTACACTGAAATACGGTGATTCCAGCCTAATTGCCCGTTGCTATTGCAAAGAATTGGGGTTGAAATCTTTTATGCTCAAAGGCATATTGTCCTCCAAAAAAGGCAGTCTGAAAAAATCACTATTCCAGCCCCTCAGTATCATCAACCTGATTACTCAGGTAAAAAATGAGAACAAAGAGGGACTCCATTTTATTAAGGAAGCCAGGGTGCGTTTTCCTTTGATCGAAATTCCATTTGATATCAAAAAAAATGCGGTAGCCCTATTTTTGTCCGAAGTAATCACGCGTGTCATTAGTGAAGAAGGGTCACCCAATGCCACATTATACCATTTTATTCAAAAAAACGTTATTCATTTAGAGCAAAAAGAGTTTTCACCGCTTTTTCATTTAAAGTTTATGATAGACCTCAGCCAACATTTTGGATTCTATCCCAATCAAACAGAAGTGGAGAAAGACTGTTTTGATCTAGAAAGTGGCTGTTTTTGCAATTCATCCCCCTCCAAATATGTCATCGGAGGAGAGCTTGTGTTTGCGTTTAAAAAATTAATTGCTACAAATTTTGAGAAATTACAAGACTTAACCTTTCCCAGTTCACTCAGACCAAAGTTGTTAAGTATTTTGATAGATTATTTTAATTTACATTTACAGGGCTTTGGAAAACTGAAATCAGTCGATATACTCCATGAAATCTTTCGTTAAAAATTGTTTTTTTCTGCTTTATGTTCCCTTTTTGGGTCTCCACAATCTTTGGGGTCAAGACATATGGTTGGAAGATAGTGTGACAGGGAATCCTTTGGAGAATGTAGTTGTTTTTTCAGAAGATGGGAGTCATAACCTACTGTCCAACGCCCTAGGAAAAGTAGTTCTTAATGATTTTCCCCGCGAGGGACAAATCAAATTTAGTCTGATGGGGTATCAACCCTTGACCATTTCAATTCTTGAAATTTTGCAAGGAAAAAAAGTTATCCCTTTGACCTCGGAGGATGAAGTTTTGGAAGAAGTGGTACTTTCTGTAGCCCGATCTCAAGCCACAAGAGATAAAATAGCCGAGCAAGTAGGAATTATCTCTCAAAAAGAAATTGAAATCGGTGGAGTAGCAACTGGAGCAGACCTTTTGGAAATCAATCCCAACATCAGGATTCAAAAATCTCAAGGTGGAGGAGGGAGTCCTGTATTGAGGGGGTTTGAAGCCAATCGGGTCTTGATCGTAGTTGATGGAGTGAGAATGAACAACGCCATATACAGGTCGGGGCATCTTCAAAACGCCATTACCATCGACCCTCACAATATTGAAAGAGTGGAAGTGACTTTTGGATCTTCCTCCGTTGGCTATGGATCCGACGCATTGGGAGGGGTCATACACTACTATACCAAATCCCCTCAATTGAACAGTAAAACTCGGGTAAAATCTGAGTTTTCATCCACCTTTAATCAAGCCAATTTCTCTTTTGTAAATAATGTAAATACCGCCTTGAGTTATAAAAACTGGGGCAGTCTAACCAGTGTGAGTTATTCTAATTTTGGTGACATCAGAATTGGCGAAAAAAGAAATCACGGTTTTTCGAATTGGGGATTGACTCCCAATTACTCGCTCAACAGTAGAAATCAATACAGTGAAATGCCCACAAGTAATTCCAATCCTAATATTCAAAAAAACACAGCTTACGATCAATTTGATGTTTTTCAAAAATTCCTTGTTCGACTTCCCAGCGACATGCTTTTGAATATCAACCTTCAATATTCGGAATCCTCCGATATTGATCGATACGATAAACTGGTAGAGGAGCGCGATGCAAGTCTTCGATTTAGTGAATGGTACTACGGACCCCAAAAAAGATTTTTTTTCTCCCCACAACTCAAATTTTTCTTAGGGAAAAACTGGTTGAAAAAAGGAACGCTTACCGCTGCTTATCAAAATGTAGAAGAATCTAGAGTCAATCGAAAATTCGGAAGCCTGACCCGCTCCTATCAAATCGAAAATGTTGATGTTTATAGCATTAATGCTGATTTTTATGGAAATGTCGCCCAAGGACATTCCCTTTCCTACGGTCTGGAATGGACCTATAACAAAATTCGATCCCAAGGTTATTCCTTAGGCCTGATTATTGATTTGGAAGACATCATCGGTTACGGTGACCAAACCACTATACCCTCCCGCTACCCCAGTGATGGCAGTAGTGCCTCTAGTTTTGCTGGTTATTTGAATTGGATTTATAAGGCTAACGATCGCT
This sequence comes from Flavobacteriaceae bacterium UBA4439, assembly GCA_002390455.1. GTDB lineage: Bacteria > Bacteroidota > Bacteroidia > Flavobacteriales > Flavobacteriaceae > UBA8316. The sequence continues at coordinate 11,227 of DGPN01000014.1, forward strand.
TAACCATCAATGGAGGACTGAGACTCAGCAGATCAAAAATTATTGCCCGTTGGAATGACACTGCACAAGTGGACAAACTTCTCTCCTCAGTCGATTTACAATCTGAGGCTTTGACCTATACTTTGGCCATGACCTATCGAACCAACGAAAAATGGCAAATTAATAGTTTGATTTCCAGTGGATTCAGAACACCCAATATTGATGACATCGGAAAAATCAGAGAGAGCAATGGAATTCTGTTGGTTCCCAACTCCTTTTTAAAACCAGAATACGCCTATACCTTTGAAACTGGGATCAAATTTACTGGACAAAACAAAATCAATTTTATTGACCTAAGAGGTTTTACCACTCTGGTTTCCCGACATATCGTAAGGTCTGATTTTATTGTTTTTTCAGACGCCAGTACCGCGGATGAAAACACTATTTTGTACAATGGGGAAGAAGTATTTACCCAAGCTAATAAGAATTTAGGAAACCGTTTTATCTATGGAGCTTCCCTTCAGGGAAAATGGATGCTGAGTGATCCATTTGAAATCGGGGGAGGAGTTACCTACACAACCGCCGATCAGAACATTGATTATGGTCCCATGCCCTCAATCGCTCCCTTGTTCGGAACCTTTTCCCTTTCTCATGAAATAAAAAATTGGAGGACTTTACTGATTTGGAAGTTCAGTGAGCGAAAACACCCTAAAGATTACAGTTGGGGAGGCGAAGACGGACTAAACGAAACTCCAGTGGTGAACCCCAATGCCCTAGAAGATGTAAGCAAATATTACGGTATGCCCTCTTGGAATATATGGTCTATTATTTCCCAATATCAGTTTAGAAAAAACATTACTTTCAATGTAGGACTAAAAAATATTTTTGATCTCCATTACAGAACTTTTGCTTCAGGCATCTCTGCTGAGGGAAGGAGTTTACAGTTAGGATTGAAGGTTAAAATTTAAAATACTTTTTTTTTGCCTAAAATCCTTAATTTCGCAACTTTAATAAACGCCGCCTGACATGGTTTTCAAGGAGTACAAAGGACTGGATTTGCCCGCAATCTCTTCAGAAATAATGAACTTCTGGGAGGAACACCAGATTTTTGAAAAAAGCATCACAGAAAGAGTAGGCCGTCCTCCCTATATTTTCTATGAGGGTCCCCCTTCGGCTAATGGAATGCCAGGTATTCACCACGTTATGGCGCGAACCATTAAGGATATTTTTTGTCGCTACAAAACCCAAAAAGGCTACCAAGTAAATCGAAAAGCAGGCTGGGATACCCACGGATTACCCGTCGAACTTGGAGTTGAAAAGGCATTGGGCATTACTAAAGATGCCATTGGAACCTCTATTTCGGTCGAGGAATACAATACCGCTTGTAAGGAGGCTGTGATGAAATACACCGACGTTTGGAATCGATTAACACAGAAAATGGGCTATTGGGTGGATATGAACGATCCCTATGTTACCTATACTTCCAAATACATGGAAACCGTTTGGTGGTTGATCAAACAGATTCACGAAAAAGGGCTTTTATACAAAGGTTATACCATCCAACCCTACTCTCCCAAAGCTGGAACTGGACTGAGTTCACACGAATTGAATCAACCAGGCACCTACCAAGACGTAAGTGATACCACCGTAACAGCACAATTTAAGACCAAAGAGGATTCACTCCCTGATTTTCTAAAAGGCAATACTCCCCTCTATCTTTTGGCATGGACCACTACACCGTGGACGCTGCCTTCCAACACCGCGCTGACCGTGGGACCAAAAATTGACTATGTACTCGTCCATACTTTCAACCAATATACTTTTCAACCCATACGCGTAATATTGGCCAAAGCCTTAGTGAGCAAACAGTTCTCTGGAAAATATGAGGCTGAAAGTGCTTTTTCGGCTTTAGAAAACTATACTCAAGGTGCCAAAAAAATCCCTTTTTTCCTTGAAAAAGAATTCAAAGGGAAAGAGCTCCTCAATATTAGATATGAAAAAATATGGCGTGAAGCTCCAGAGCCAGTAGATCATCCTGAAAATGCCTATCGGGTCATTTTGGGGGATTTCGTTACCACTGAAGATGGGACTGGGATTGTTCATACCGCACCGACTTTTGGTGCCGACGATGCCAAGGTGGCCAAAGAAGCAACTCCCGAGGTTCCTCCGCTTTTAATTTTGGACGAAAACAACAACAAAGTTCCGCTGGTAGACTTACAAGGAAAATTCCGAACTGAAGTGGGAAGTTTGGCTGGACAATACGTCAAAAACGAATACTACGATGATGGCAAGGCTCCCGACAAATCCACCGATGTGCAAATCGCCATTCAACTCAAAGAGGAAAATGCAGCATTTAAAGTCGAAAAATACGTTCACTCCTATCCCAATTGTTGGAGAACAGATAAACCCATTCTCTACTACCCTTTAGACTCTTGGTTCATCAAAGTTACAGAGGTCAGAGATCGACTGACAGCCCTAAATCAAGAAATCAACTGGAAACCCAAAGCCACAGGCGAAGGTAGATTTGGCAACTGGCTGGCCAACGCCAATGACTGGAACCTGTCTAGATCCCGATTTTGGGGCATCCCACTCCCCGTATGGAGAACAGAAGAGGGAGAAGAAACAAAAGTGATTGGATCCGTAGCGGAATTGTACGAGGAAATCGAAAAATCTATCCAAAAGGGTCATATGAGCACGAATCCACTGGCCAATTTTGAAGTAGGTAATATGAGTGAAGCGAATTACGACAAGATAGACCTACACAAACACATTGTCGATGAGATTGTACTAACTTCCTCCAAAGGGACAGCCATGCAACGTGAAAAAGACTTGATCGATGTTTGGTTTGACTCCGGCTCAATGCCTTATGCCCAATGGCACTATCCTTTCGAAAACAAAGAAAAAATCGATAATGGAACTGCCTTCCCTGCCGACTATATCGCAGAGGGTGTAGATCAAACCCGTGGTTGGTTCTACACACTTCATGCCATCAGCACGCTGGTTTTTGATTCTATTTCATACAAAAATGTGGTTTCCAATGGATTGGTATTGGACAAAAACGGCCAGAAAATGTCTAAACGCTTGGGCAACGCTGTAGATCCTTTTGAGACCATTGACCAATATGGAGCAGATGCCACCCGCTGGTATATGATTTCAAACGCAAACCCCTGGGACAACCTCAAATTTGACTTAGACGGCATAGGCGAGGCACAACGAAAGTTTTTTGGCACCTTGCACAACACTTATTCCTTCTTCAGTCTCTATGCCAATATAGATGATTTTAAAAATGAAGAAACCCCTATTCCCCTTGACGAACGTTCTGAATTGGATCGCTGGATTTTATCTGAACTAAACAGTTTGATTGGAAAAGTGGATGCTTTCTACAAAGACTATGAGCCTACCAAAGCAACCCGAGCCATTTCCGAATTTGTTCAGGAAAAATTGAGCAACTGGTACGTGAGATTGTGCAGAAGACGTTTTTGGAAAGGAGAATATCAAAAAGACAAAATTGCGGCCTATCAAACCCTTTGGGAATGCCTTCTAAAAATAAGCCAATTGGCAGCCCCTGTGGCTCCCTTTTACAGTGACCGTTTGTATCAAGATTTGACCTACAAAACCGTCACCGAAAAATCCGTTTCGGTGCATTTATCAACTTTTCCCTCAGTGCATCCCGATGTTATCGATTCAGCCCTAGAAAATCGCATCAACAAAGCCCGAAACATCACCTCCTTGGCCCTTTCACTCCGGAAAAAGGAACAAATTAAAGTAAGACAGCCACTACAAACCCTGATGGTTGCCGTAAATGACCTCGAGGAAAAAAATGAAATCCAAAAAATTCAGGAGCAGTTACGTTCGGAAGTCAACGTCAAATCCATTGAACTGATTGATGATAACAGCAATATCTTGGTCAAAGAAATCAAGCCCAACTTTAAAGTCCTAGGGCCTCGTTTTGGGAAAGATATGGGGAAAGTAGTTGGTAAGATCAATGCTTTTGGGGAAGCTGAAATAAGAACTCTGGAGAAGGAAGGTAAAATCAATATCCCTCTTAATGAAAAAAATATTATTTTAGACCTCAACGAAGTGGAAATCACTTCCAAAGATATTGAAGGTTGGCTGGTCGCTCATGGTAACGGTCTAACCGTAGCCTTGGATATTTCATTGACCGAAGATTTGATAAATGAAGGCATTGCTCGAGAGTTGGTCAATCGCATTCAAAACATCAGAAAAGACAACGGACTAGAAGTAACTGATAAAATAGATATCAGCTTTTTGGCCGACGATAATTTAAAAGAAAGAATTAAAAATAACAGTGCTTACATACGCTCGGAGACCTTAGGAGAAAAAATTGATTTTCCCACGCAAATAAACAATGGAACCGAGGTGGTGTTCGACAATATTAAAACACAAATAACCATTAAAAAGATCTAAGATGGCAAAAGAAAAAAAAGCTCGATATTCCGATGAAGAATTGGATCATTTTAGAGTATTAATTGAAGAAAAAATCAACAAAGCGACAGAAGACTTAGAATTGTTAAGGAGTGCCTATATGAATGATGGGAACAATGGAACGGACGACACTTCCCCCACCTTTAAGGCCTTTGAAGAGGGTTCTGAAACCATGTCCAAGGAAGCCAATACACAGTTGGCCATCCGACAAGAAAAATTCATTCGCGACCTAAAGAATGCTCTGATTCGAATAGAAAATAAAAGCTATGGCGTATGTCGGGTGACTGGAAAATTGATCAACAAAAATAGACTCTTACTGGTTCCCCATGCGACCTTAAGCATAGAGGCCAAAAACATGCAAAAATAACGTTTGAAATTTAAGGTCTCTAATATCAACCTTACGACAGCCATAGCCATCGTATTGGTCTTACTGTTGATGGATCAAGCATCCAAGTTTTTCATCAAACTCAATTATCCGCTTTCCCTTTATGGGAATAGTGCGATCGTTGATTGGGGATTTTTCAAACTCCTTTTTGTGGAAAACAAAGGAATGGCCATGGGAACCAAACTCAATGATATTTTCCCCTTTTTCTCTGACAAAACCGCCAAACTGGTGCTAACCATCTTTCGTTTGTTCGCCATTGCAGGAATTGGTTATTGGTTGTGGGACAACATCCGCAAACAAACATCCAATCTATTTCGTTGGGCGCTGTGTTTGATTTTTGCGGGCGCTTTGGGAAACATTCTCGACTCCGTATTTTACGGCCTCATTTTTTCCCACAGTTACGGTCAAGTAGCCACGTTATTTCCCGAAGGAGGAGGTTATGCCCCCATCTTTCAGGGCCATGTAGTGGACATGTTACAATTTCCGCTGGTAAGTTGGAATTGGCCGGATTGGATGCCCTGGATAGGAGGTGAACACTATACTTTTTTTCAATATGTCTTTAACATTGCCGATACAGCCATCAGTATAGGAGTGGGAATTTTAATCGTTTTTAATAAAAAGATTTTTGGGCAACAAACCAAAGAAAATTTTAATCAAAAGACATAAACCTCCCTTGGAGTAATGGCATAATCCAATGCAATATCATTGGCATCGATATCCTCAATTTTGGAAAGAGGATCAAAGAAAGAAAGACCAATTTTAATGGTGTTTTTGGGGCATTCTCCCAAAAAACGATCATAATACCCTTTGCCGTATCCCACTCGATGACCTCTCAGGTCAAAGACCAAAAGGGGCACAAAAACCACCTCAATTTGTTCGGGAGTTATAGTAATTCCAGAAAGCGGTTCAGGAATGCCCCAGTGGTTCAATTTTAAAGGAGTTTGATCCGTGAGCAAGTAGTGTTCCAGAGACTGGTCATCGACCATTTTGGGAACAACAGGCTGTTTGTCTTTTCCTTGAAGAATGGAAAGGAGGTAAGAAGTATCCACCTCCTTGTTTTTTTCGGAAGTCATAAAAAGATGGTACTGGGAATACCCCCAAATGTTCAATGTCAAACAACGATTGGAAATCTCTATACTCCATTCAGCGATTTGATCTTCCATTAAAACATCTCTTCGCTTACGGTATTCGTTTCGTAAAGCTTCCTTGTTGCTCAAATTTCTTAAAATTTGTCTTTAAAATTAAGCATATTTGACCATCTCTATCCTAAAAGGGGTTTTTTCTATTGCATAGAGAAAAACGTAACTTCGTCCTATGGAACAACCTCCCATAGCCATACAGTTCAAAACACTCCCTTCCGATCCTGGAGTCTATCAGTATTTTGACAAAAATGATACCGTGATTTATGTGGGTAAAGCGAAAAACTTAAAACGCAGGGTGACTTCCTATTTTACCAAAGTACACGACAATGCCAAAACCCGAATTCTAGTAAAAAAAATTTACCGTATGGAACACATAGTGGTTCCTACGGAAGTAGATGCACTACTGCTGGAAAACAACCTCATCAAAAAATACCGACCCCGTTACAACATTCTTCTCAAGGACGACAAGACCTACCCGTGGATTTGCATCAAAAAAGAGCCTTTCCCCAGAGTGTTCAGTACCCGAAAGGTGATCCGAGACGGGTCGGAGTATTTTGGACCCTACCCCAATGTAAAAACAGTTTATACCTTACTCGAACTCATTCGGGGACTCTATCCCATTCGCACTTGTAACTACGACTTGTCTGAAGAAAAAATCCAAAAACAATCCTACAAAGTTTGTCTTGAATACCATATCGGCAATTGTCTGGCACCCTGTGAGTCAAAAGTAAATGAGGAAGAATACAATCAAAACATCGCAGCCATTCGAGACATTATCAAGGGCAATTTCCGGCGTTCACTGGATCAATTCAAAACCCAAATGGGGCAATATGCTTCCAATATGGAATTCGAGCGAGCGCAAGAAATCAAGGAAAAGCTGGAATCACTGGAAAATTACCAAGCCAAATCAACGGTGGTCAACTCCAAAATCACCAATGTGGACGTGTTTAGCATCATTTCGGACGAAAGCTATGGATATGTCAATTTTTTTCAAGTGGCTTTTGGTTCCATTATCCGATCTCATACTGTCGAAATCAAAAAAAAGCTGGAGGAAACCGATGCAGAAATGTTACCTCTAGCCATTGTTGATTTACGACAACGTTTCAATTCTCAATCCAAAGAAATATACCTCCCTTTTGAAGTGGACTTGGGTCCTAAAATCAAAGTTACAGTCCCCATATTGGGGGATAAAAAGAAGCTAGTGGACCTTTCCCAAAGGAATGCCAAGTTTTTCAGATTGGAACGTTTTAAACAAATTAAAATCGTAGATCCAGAACGCCACATTAAAAGGTTAATGCAGCAGATGAAAACGGATTTGCGCCTCCAAAACGAACCCATTCACATCGAGTGTTTTGACAATTCCAACATCCAAGGAACTAATCCAACTGCAGCCTGTGTCGTTTTTAGAAATGGCAAACCCTTTAAAAAAGACTATCGCCATTTCAAAATAAAAACCGTTGAAGGACCTGATGATTTTGCCTCTATGGAAGAAGTGGTACACCGACGCTACAAACGCCTCTCCGATGAAGGGCAGCCGCTCCCCCAACTGATCGTAATTGATGGAGGAAAGGGACAACTTTCCTCGGCTGTAAAAAGCTTGGATCGATTGGGTCTCAGGGGTCAGATTGCCATCATTGGTATCGCCAAAAGATTGGAGGAAATCTATTATCCGGGCGACAGCATTCCAATGTATTTGGATAAAAAATCAGAGACTTTAAAGATCATTCAGCAGCTCAGAAACGAAGCGCATCGCTTTGGATTGACGCTACATCGCAACATCCGGAGTAAAAACGCCCTAAAATCCCCTCTAGACGGAGTAGAAGGCATTGGCCCTAAAACCAAAGAAATGTTACTCAAAAAGTTTAAATCCCTCAAAAGGATCAAAGGTGCTCCAGAAAAGGAAATCATTCAGCTACTGGGGGAGGTCAAAGGAGTTAAAATTTTTCAAAAACTACAGAAACTTTAATTTTTTTCCTTTTTCTTAGCTACTGAAAAATGACTTTACTATCAATTGCTTAATTTGTCCAAAGATGGCCATGAAAATAAAACAACTGTTATTTCTTTTTGTTTATTGCATCGGTTTATTCGGATTCGCTCAAACGACCGTATATGATACCCCTTCTGAGGCAAAGCTTCCTTTTAAGGCAGGAGAATGGTTTCAGTTTAGAATCCACTACGGTTTTTTCAATGCCAGCTATGCTACCATTGAACTCTCACAAGATACATTGAACGATAAACCGGTTTTACATGCCAAAGGCTATGGAACAACAACTGGGCTCGCCCGTTGGTTTTTTAAGGTAGAAGATCACTACGACAGCTATTTTGATGAAAAAAAGATTATCCCTTATTGGTTTATTCGCGATATCTACGAAGGAGGTTACACCAAAAATTTAGAGATTAATTTTGATCACAATCAAAATTTAGCACATGTCAATGACCTCAAATATAAAAAACAGAATACTTTTAAAATTTCCAATAGTGCTCAAGATTTGATCTCTGCCTTTTACTACCTCAGGGCATTTTATCCCGATGATAAATTAAAGCCCAATGAAACCTTTAGTATCAACATGTTTTTCGATAAAGAAAATTATGTTTTCAAAATGAAGTTTTTGGGAAAAGAACCCCTTCATACAAAGTTTGGCAAAATTCAATGTATGAAGTTTAGACCCTATGTTCAATCTGGCAGGGTTTTTAGGGAACAGGAAAGCGTTACCCTTTGGATCACAGACGATGGTAATAAAATTCCCATTCGAATGCAAGCCGATTTAGCCATTGGTTCTATCAAGGTGGATTTGGAAAAATTCAAGAATTTAGTGGCTCCTTTTGAAGTCCAATTCGATTAGACCATTCTAATTGTTTATTACTCTTTGTATAACTTTTTGTTAAAAGCTTTGTGGTTCAGCACATAAAGCAAGAAATTTGTATCAAACAAAAAATTAATTCTCACAGTTTTGAATAAAATTTTTGTAAAACTATATTTATTTGTAATTCTTATTTCGGTTTCTTCCTGTGAGACCAAAAAGCAAGTCGCTTTAGCTGATTCCCCAGAGGCCAAAGTTGTAATCAAGCCTAAAAATATGAAATATGGCTTTGACTTGGATCAGTTCAGGGTGGTAAAAAAGAAAATAAGAAGGGGAGATACTTTCGGCTCTATTCTTGAAGACAACGGCATTGACTATCCCGAGGTGTACAACATTCTAAAAGTCATAAAAAATAAGGTTAGCGTCAAGAGATTAGTAGCAGGAAAATATTACAGTCTTTTCTTCTCAAAAGACAGTATAGCTTCCCCCAAAGTCTTTATATACGAACCCCAAATTGACAGTTATACCGTAGTTCAGCTACGAGACAGTATTTATGGTAAAAAGGTGGTCAAACCCGTTAAAATAGTTACCAAGGAAGGAAATGGTCTGATCGAAAATTCACTCTATGAAACCATGACCGCTAGCGGATTAAACGACCAGCTAACTTATTATCTAGCCGATGTATACGCATGGAATATAGATTTTTACCGACTCCACAAAGGGGATCGATTCAAGGTGATTTATACCGAAAAATTTGTCGATGATACTGTGTCTATTGGAATTGAACGCATCAAAGCGGCTATTTTTGAACATGCTGGGAAAGATTTTTATGCCTTCGAATTTCAACCCGATTCAATCAAAGGAATTGTAGAATACTTCGATCATAAGGCCAAAAACCTAAGAAGAGCATTTCTTAAAGCACCAGTAAAATTTGGACCAGTTACCTCACGTTATAATCTCAAGCGCAGAATTGCCTATTATGGCAATCGCATCAAGCCTCATCGCGGTACAGATTTTGCTGCTAATGTAGGCACTCCCATACTGGCTACTGCCAACGGTGTCGTCGTGAAATCCTCCTATACACGAGGGAACGGAAACTATGTTACCATCAAACACAATAATACCTATAGCACCCAATACCTCCACATGAAACGCCGAAAGGTAAAAGTGGGACAATGGGTTACCCAAGGGCAAGTCATAGGGACGGTAGGTATGACGGGCTACACCTCAGGACCCCATGTGTGCTATAGATTCTGGAAAAACGGCAGACAAGTAGATCCTTTCAAACAAAAACTCCCCGATGCCAAACCCATTTCCAAAGAATTAAAAATTGATTATTTAAATGCCATAGTCGATTTGAAAACCCAGCTCGATTGCATATCTTTCACCCCAGAATTTAATTACATTAACTCAGCTTTAGCCCTTTCAGACATTGACATTCAATAAGCACAACCCATTGTCCCTCAAATCTTGGAAATTACTGGAATCCCACTTCCAAAAAAACGCTCAAAAAAAAATCACAGACTACTTTGCTGAAGATGCAGACCGAGTCAAAAAACTGTCCCTGCAATGGGAGTCTTTTTATGTAGATTATTCCAAAAATCTACTGGATCAAGAAACTCTAGACCTTCTTACCACAATGGCCGAAGAATCCGGCCTAAGTCAAGCCATTGAGGCCTATTTTGAAGGTGGAAAGATCAACGAGACTGAAGACAGAGCCGTTCTCCATACTGCACTGAGACAGCTCAGCCCGTCTTCTATATTGGTCAATGGAGAAGACATTACTCCAAAAATTGAAGAAGTCAAAAAACAAATGTTTGATTTTGCCGACCAAGTGATTTCCGGAAAGTGGAAGGGACATACAGGAAAGGTCATCAAACATGTGGTCAATATCGGAATTGGTGGATCAGACTTAGGCCCTGCAATGATAACCGAAGCACTTGAGTTTTATAGCAATCACCTCCAATTGACTTTTGTTTCTAACGTCGAAGGCGATCATGTGGAAGAAGTGATCAAAAAAGTTGATCCTGAAACGACCCTTTTTGTAATTGTCTCAAAAACTTTTACCACCCAAGAAACGCTAAGCAATGCCAGTACCCTTAGGAAATGGTTTCTAAATCACGCCCCCGAATCGGCCATCAGAAATCACTTTATCGCAGTTTCGACCAACTTGGAAAAGGTCACCGAGTTTGGAATTGAAGCCCAAAACATTTTCCCGATGAATGATTGGGTAGGAGGTCGTTTTTCTTTATGGAGTACTGTCGGACTGTCAATCTGTTTGGCTGTAGGCCCAAAGAATTTTGATGCTTTACTACAAGGAGCTGGTAAAATGGATCAACATTTTAAAACCGCCGATTTCAAAGAAAACATGCCTGTACTTTTGGCTTTGATTACCGTATGGTATAATAACTTTTGGGGGGTAGAAACCGAAGCCATCATTCCCTATTCTCAATACCTAAGGAATCTTCCAGCCTATCTCCAACAGGCCATTATGGAGAGTAATGGAAAAGGAGTTGACCGAAACGGTCAACCGGTTAATTATCAAACCGGCAATATCATTTGGGGAGCATCGGGCACCAACGCCCAACACGCTTTCTTTCAATTGATGCACCAAGGTACAAAGATGATCCCTGCAGACTTTATCGGCTTTGCCAAACCCCTCCACGACGGGAACGATCATCAGGATAAATTGATGTCCAATTTTTTCGCTCAAACCCAAGCCTTGATGCAAGGAAAAAATGCCGAAACCGTAAGGGCAGAATTGACCCAACAAGGAAAATCTGCAGAACAAATCGAAGCACTTCTCCCTTTTAAAGTCTTTGAAGGCAACCGCCCCTCCAATACCCTTTTTATCGAACAACTTACCCCTGCCAACTTAGGGTCTCTCATTGCTTTATACGAACACAGAATCTTTGTTCAGGGAATCATCTGGAATATCTTTAGCTACGACCAATGGGGTGTGGAATTGGGCAAACAGTTGGCCAACAACATCCTTAAGGATTTTGACAAAGAGCAAATTGATCACCACGATCCCTCAACACAAGGACTGATCAAGTTTTACAAAAAATTCAGAAATTAATCTAGAATCTTAGGTCTTTAAGTTTGAGTTGTAAGCTCTTCACCTCCCTGAATTCGTTTTCATCTACCGTATATAATATTTGAAAAATATCCCTGCTTTTGATTTTGCTTAAATGGTTTGCCATCCCAAATCCAATACCCGATAGGCTGGCTTTTGAATCGTCTATTGCTTCGAGTTTTAGATGACTTTGATCAGCCCCTACAGCTTTTGTCCCCCCCCCATCCAAACAATTTTTGGTCAAAAATACAGGTCGCATATTGCCAGGGCCAAAAGGAGCCATTTGTGCCATTATTCGATAAAATTTTGGCGTGATTTTATCCAAGGTCATTTCAAGGTCATATCCCATGGAGGGAATCCGTTGTTCCGGGTCTATTTTCTGTTTCACAGTGGATTCAAAAGCTTTTTTAAAAGAAAGATAATCTTCAGGTTTAATGGTCAAACCGGCGGCATAACGGTGTCCTCCAAATTGGACAATGTGCTCTTGGCAAGCCTCTAAAATTTGATAGACATCTACTCCTTTGACCGAGCGAACAGAACCAGTATAATAATCTCCTGAGGCTGCAAAAACTACCGTAGGGCGGTAATGCGTTTCTATGAGTCGGGAAGCCACAATCCCAACTACACCTTTATGCCAATCGGGTTGGAAAACAACTGTTGAATACAACTCTTCCTCTTGATTTTGTTTGATTTGATCCAACGCTTGAGCCGTAATTTTTTGGTCTAATTCCTTTCGTTCGCTGTTAAATAATTCTATGGCCCTGGCACGAGACAGTGCTTCATCCTTGTCTTCTGACAAAAGTAGGGCAACAGCATGACTGCCGTGTTTGATCCTACCTGCGCCATTTATCCTTGGAGCAAGGACAAAAACCAAATCAGAAACATTAATTTTTCTTTTGATTTGACTGATGAAAAAACGAATCCCTAGTCTGGGATTTTCTTGAATTTGCTGAATTCCAAAATGGGTAAGTATTCTGTTCTCTCCTACCATAGGAACAATATCTGCCGCAATCGCCATGGCCACTAAATCCATAAAAGGTATGATATCCTCCAGTACCCCTCCCATCTCATGGGTCAGGGCTTGGATAAGCTTGAATCCTATACCACAACCACACAAATCTTTAAAGGGATAGGGACAGTCGGTTTGTTTGGGATCCAAAATGGCAACGGCTTTCGGAAGCTCTTCCCCTGGTAAATGGTGGTCACAAATGATAAAATCTATCCCCAAAGTTTGGGCATAAGAAACTTTATCGGTGGCTTTGATCCCGCAATCCATCGCTATGATTAGACTTACATGTTCGGCCTTGGCCTGATCAATTCCTTTGGTCGAAATGCCATAACCTTCCTCATATCGATCGGGGATATAATAGATACAATGAGGATAACTTTGCCTCAAAAAAGAAAATACTAAAGTCACAGCGGTGGTACCGTCAACGTCATAATCTCCATAAACCATGATTTTTTCACTTCTATCGATGGCCTGAAAAATACGATCAACAGCCTTTTGCATACCCCCCATCAAAAAGGGATCGTGCAGATCTGATAGTTCGGGTCGAAAAAAGGATTTGGCAGTATCATAATCTTCGATACCTCTTTGAACTAATAGACAAGCAATCTCATAAGGGACTCCTATCAACTGTTGAAGTTGCTTCACTTTATCCTCGTTGGGAATGGGTTTGGGACTCCAATGCATCTTGATTATTTTTTTTGAGATCCAGCCACGCAAATCACAAATTCACCTTTGGGGAGTTGGGCATTAAAATGATCTAAAGCTTCGTTCAAAGTTCCTCTAAAGGTTTCTTCGTACATTTTTGAAAGTTCTCTCGAAACAGAGACCCCTCGCTCGGAACCAAAAATTTCAGAAAATTGGGTAAGGGTTTTAAGTAGCTTGTGTGGAGATTCATAAAAGACAAGGGTTCGATTTTCATCCACAAGCTTTTCTATGCGTTTGTTTCTTCCTTTTTTGGGTGGTAAAAATCCTTCAAAAACAAATCGATCACAAGCCATTCCACTTTGAACCAAAGCGGGGATCATGGCAGTGGGCCCAGGCAAGCAACTTACTTTTATGTCGAGAGATAATGCATGACGAACCAAAAGAAAACCGGGGTCTGAAATACCAGGAGTACCAGCATCAGATATAAGTGCAATATGCATTCCTGAGGTCAATTTTGATCCTACCTCCTCCATCTTTCTATGTTCGTTGTGCATATGGAACGCTTGCATTGGGGTGGTAATTTGATAATGATTCAGCAGTTTACTGCTCGTTCGAGTGTCCTCTGCCAAGATCAAATCTACCTCCTTTAGGGTGGTTACTGCCCTGTAGGTCATGTCTCCCAAATTGCCTATCGGTGTTGGTACTAAGAAAAGCTCCCCCATTCTTTTTGGTCGTTCATATAATGTAAATACTATTGAAAATTGTTTTCTATAATTTTCAAAAAACGAATTTCATATTGCTCTTTGCCTTCCCAATGGTTGTAGTCAGGCTTTATCATTTCCAATATGAATTTTTTGGCCTGCTCCCAAGACTCAAGAGTGGCAATTTGAGAAATGGCGCGCTGATAGTCATTGGCATTTTGATCAAAGAGATGTCTGATAAATGCCAATCGATCGTTTAAATCTATGTGAAGTCCTTTTGAAAATTTATCATTCAAACTCTTCTGTACTTCATTTTCGATTATAGGAGCCTCTTCTTTGCGCTCAAAAGATAACTCTTTGGTGTTATCTTGGAATAAATCGGCTACTGAAGGGGTTTTTTCGGGAATTTCTTTGACAATTTCCTTAATGGTATCCATAATGGGAGGCAATTCTTCGCGCTCATTAAAGTTTTTCTGAGCCGACTCAGACTCCGATTCAACTTTGATAAAGTCCATAGTCTGATCAAAATTGTTTTCTAAATCTTGCCAAAAATCTTTGTTAAATCCCTCTGCATTTTTGATTAAAATCAGACGTTCGAAGAGCAACAAAGTAGCATCGTAAACCTTTTGATAGTCATAAGGTTCTTCCATCTCCAGAATTTCTTTCGCCAGTTGTTCGAGTTGTTGATGGATTTTATTGGGCATAAATTATACAATTACAATGCTTTGTTTTAATACCTTTGTTTGACTGTAAATTACAAAATGTTTTTAGAAAATCCTGTAAACCACAAAGAACAATTTGGATGGATCGAAGTGATCTGTGGTTCTATGTTTTCAGGAAAAACAGAGGAGTTGATTCGGCGACTAAAACGCGCCCAATTCGCCAATCAGAAAATAGAGATTTTTAAACCAGCCATTGACAATCGCTATGACGATCAAATGGTTACCTCCCACGACTCGAATCAGATTCCTTCGACTTCGGTTCCTGCCGCAGCAAATATTCCCATTTTGGCCAATGACTGCCAGGTAGTGGGCATTGACGAGGCCCAATTTTTTGATGATGAGATAGTGGAGGTATGCAATGATTTGGCCAACCGCGGTATGCGGGTGATTGTTGCAGGACTGGATATGGATTATCAAGGAAATCCTTTTGGCCCCATGCCTGCATTAATGGCCACGGCAGAATATGTTACCAAGGTACATGCCATTTGTACTAAAACAGGAAATTTGGCCCTATACAGCAATAGAAAATCAGATCAAGAGGACTTAGTTCTATTGGGTGAAAAAGACGACTACGAGCCCCTTAGCAGAGCCGCATTCTATGAGGCATCAGCCAAGCGAAACCAAAAAAAGGGAGCAAAAAAGAACAACAAAAAGAAATAATATTGACCCTTCTTGAAATTGACTTAAAAAAGTTAGAACACAACTATAGTTCCCTCAGAAAGAGACTCAATCACCATTCCAAAATGATAGGGGTCATCAAGGCCAATGCTTATGGGAGCCTATCTGGGCCCATTGCCGAAAAATTAGTTGACCTAGGAGTAGAGGCTTTGGCAGTTGCCTATGCCCAAGAGGCTGTAGAACTAAGAGAATATGGGATTAAAATCCCTTTGATGGTGTTTTACCCTCAGGTTGAAAGTTTTAGAGAAATTATCCATCATAAAATTGAACCTGTACTATACAGCAAAAGGACTTGGGAGAAATTTAAACAGGCGCTTAGAGTCGAAAAAAAATCGACCTACCCCATCCACATAAAGTACAATACTGGTTTGAACCGCGTTGGGTTTCATCTTAATGAAGCAGACTGGATTATGGAACAATTAAAAGATTCTTCTTTTAACCTCAAATCCATATACAGCCATTTGGCTCAAACAGAAGCTCCAAAACCAAACGAGAAGACAGAAAATCAAATTTCCCTTTTCAAACAAATCATGGACAAGCACAGTCAAGCTTCAAGCCAAAAACCCGATTTCCATCTCTTGAATACCTCAGGGGTTTTCAACTATCCTGAATATCATTTGGATTGGGTAAGAATTGGGCTTGGATTGTATGGCTTTGCCAACCATCCAGAATGGAACAAAACACTGCAACCTATTGCCCAACTCAAGACAAAGATTACCCAAATTCACCAGATCACATTGGGCGAAACCGTAGGTTATAATTGTGGTTGGAAAGCCCCTAAAAACACTCGTATAGCGGTTTTACCCATCGGTCATGCAGATGGCTTTTCAAGGCAATACGGTCATGGTAAAGGATGGGTATTGATCAATGGTCAGAAAGCCCATATAGTCGGCAATGTTTGTATGGACATGCTCATGGTAGACATTGGCGACATTCCCTGCAACGAAGGGAGCGAGGTGGTAATCCTCGGATCTGGGATCAGGGCAGATGAACTGGCAGAAAATGCCGGAACCATTTCCTACGAACTGCTCACTGCTTTGGGAAATCGTATTCCAAGAGTCCTAAAAAGCTAATTCAGAAACAACTGTTATAAATCAAACAGTTTTTTAAGATTTTGAAAAAAAACCCCTTGAAGTTGTAGACAATTACATAAAGCTTATTTTTGCCAAAAATTTTAATCCATGAAATTAGCAGTTATTGGTGCAACAGGAATGGTTGGAGAGGTGATGCTTCAGATCCTGTCTGAGAGAAATTTCCCGTATTCAGAATTGATTCCCGTCGCTTCAGAGAGGTCTGTAGGGAAAAAAGTGATTTGTGGGAGTAACTCCTACACAGTGGTAGGACTAGAAACAGCCATTTCCATGAAACCCGATCTTGCCCTGTTCTCTGCAGGTGGATCAACATCTTTGGAATGGGCACCCAAGTTTGCCGAGGCGGGTACTTTGGTAATCGACAATTCCTCTGCTTGGCGAATGGATCCCGCCAAAAAACTGATCATCCCGGAAATCAATGCAAACCAATTAACCTCTTCGGATAAAATCATTGCCAATCCCAACTGCTCTACCATTCAAATGTTGGTGGCATTGGCACCTTTACAAGAAAATTACGGAATTCAACGCATTGTGGTATCCACCTATCAATCGATTACAGGAACAGGCGTCAAAGCCGTGCAACAGTTGGAAAATGAGTACAAAGGAGAAAAAGGTGAAATGGCATATCCATACCCCATTCACCGCAATGCACTCCCTCAATGTGATGTTTTTATGGACAATGGCTATACCAAAGAGGAAATGAAATTGGTCAATGAAACTCGTAAGATCCTTAACGATAATTCAATTGGAGTTTCTGCCACTGCAATTAGGATTCCCGTAGTAGGAGGACACAGTGAATCGATCAATGTTCAGTTGAAAAAAGACTTCGATCTGGCAGAGATTCGAAAGCTGTTGAGCGAAAGTCCAGGCGTGATTGTACAAGACAATCCCGAAACCAACACCTATCCCATGCCTATTTATGCCGAAGGTAAAAATGAAGTTTTTGTGGGAAGAATAAGAAAAGACGAGTCACAAGACAAAACACTCAACCTTTGGGTAGTAGCCGACAACCTTCGAAAAGGAGCCGCAACCAATACCATTCAAATTGCAGAATACTTACTCCAAGAGAATTTGATCTAATCTTTCCATTTCTTTTTAAAATTATGTTTTAGAAAATAGTAGAATTCTAGGGTGATTTCGGCCATATCATTGTGGTTCTCCAAATCAACTTTGGCAGACCACTTATGCAGTTTTTTTTCGTACCAGTTCATCAAAGACTCTGATCTGTATGGCAAGTCCATTAATGAAAGTATCAGCGTTCCTAAGTTGGGATAAAAAAATTCAGTATTGATTCCCAATGGGGCACATAATTGTGAAACTTTCCCTCCTTTGAGTTCCCTTTGTAATAGAAACAAAATCACATCTATATTCCCGCGAAAATAAAATAATGAAGAAGGGCGTTGAAGTTTGTTTTTTTTCATGATAATTATATTTGGAGCACTTCAAATATAATTATTATTTGTTTCTTATTTGGAAACTACGAGACAATTTGGAAATGTTTTTTAAAAAAATTTGTTAAAATTATAAAAATTTTACTTTACATTTATGTGTTGGATTAAAAGGAGGAAAAGGTTTTTATATAGTAAATAAATTTTTATCTATTTCATATGAAGTTGACTTTTTTTTCATTCGATGCATCAAATATTAATTGTCTAATACTATACTATTTGTACATATGGCCAGTGAAGTTTTTAAAAATGAAATGACCCGACGTTTTGTTGAGGTAGTGAAATATTTAATGATGAGTGAGGCCGTAAGCTCCAAAACCGAAATTGGTTTATTGATGAATCAACCTCTTCAGGTAGTGTCCAAACTTCTGACAGGGCAAAGAATTATTACCCTAGAACAAACCCAAATGCTCATTTTAAACACCAATATCAACGCTCATTGGTTCATCACAGGAGAAGGATTGATGTTGAAAGAACAAAGCTCATCCGTCAAGGAATCCAAAATGGCCTACTACATCAATGGAAACCGATCTTCCAAAGCCATCGCTGCGATGCTTCCGTTGGTGTCGGATTTGGAAGAAAGAATTGAAGAATTAAAAAAAGAAAACCGAACCATTAGAGAACAATTGGTTGGACTTGAAATTTCATTAAATGAATTAAATAAAGAAAGGTCTACTACTAATCCTCCATCGAAAAAGTCTCCATAAATTTAGTGGTATAATTTCCCGAAATATAATCTGGATGATCCATCAATTTGCGGTGGAAAGGAATGGTGGTTTTTATCCCCTCAATGACAAATTCATCCAATGCACGCCTCATCTTATTGATGGCCTCCTCTCTTGTTTGAGCTGTAGTAATCAACTTGGCTATCATAGAATCATAGTGGGGCGGAATGATGTATCCACCATAAACGTGAGTGTCAAGTCTTACCCCATGACCTCCTGGGAAATGTAGTGTTGATATCTTTCCAGGACTGGGTCTAAAATCGTTATAAGGATCCTCGGCATTGATTCTGCATTCAATAGAGTGCATGGTAGGCAAATAATTCTCTCCTGAAATTTTGACCCCTGCAGCGACCATAATCTGTTCTCTGATAAGGTCAAAATTAATGACCTGTTCTGTAATGGGGTGTTCTACTTGAATACGGGTATTCATTTCCATAAAGTAGAAATTGCGGTGTTTGTCTACTAAAAATTCGACGGTTCCCGCTCCTTCATACTTAATGTACTCCGCAGCTTTGACCGCAGCAGACCCCATTTCTTCCCTCAACTCAGGAGTCATAAACGGTGAAGGGGTTTCTTCGGTCAGTTTTTGATGTCTCCTTTGTACTGAACAATCGCGTTCGGATAAGTGACAAGCTTTTCCATTGGAGTCTCCCACAATCTGAATTTCGATGTGACGGGGTTCTTCAATGAGTTTTTCCATATACATCCCGTCGTTCCCAAAGGATGCTGAGGCCTCTTGTCGCGCACTTTCCCAAGCTTTCAGTAAATCGTCTTCTTTCCACACTGCCCGCATGCCTTTACCTCCTCCACCAGCGGTGGCTTTTAGCATAACTGGATAGCCCGTCTTTTTGGCAGTTTTTTTGGCTTGATCAAAAGATTCCAATATGCCTTCGGAGCCTGGTATGGTGGGAACCCCTGCTGCTTTCATTGTGGCTTTTGCACTGGCTTTGTCCCCCATTCTTTCAATCATCTCCGCCGAAGCGCCAATAAACTTAATGCCGTGTTCTTTACAGATTTTGGAGAATTTAGCATTTTCAGACAAAAACCCATAACCCGGGTGAATGGCATCGGCATTACAAATTTCTGCCGCCGCCATGATGTTGGCCATTTTCAAATAGGACTCCGAACTCGGAGGAGGGCCAATACATACTGCCTCATCGGCAAAACGTACGTGAAGGCTTTCCTGATCGGCAGTAGAATATACTGCTACGGTTTTAATGCCCATCTCTTTACAAGTCCTAATTAATCTCATGGCGATCTCGCCACGATTGGCAATTAAAATCTTTTTAAACATTGGGAAGAAGTTTAAGCCGGTTCAACTAAAAACAGGGGTTGGTCAAATTCAACTGGAGAAGAATCATCGACCAAAATTTTAACAATCTTACCACTGACTTCAGATTCAATCTCGTTGAATAACTTCATGGCTTCTACCACGCACAATACGTCTCCTTCTTTAATCGTATCCCCCACTTCGATAAAAACATCTTTGTCCGGAGAGGGCTTTCTGTAAAAAGTGCCAATCATCGGCGATTTTATCGTAATGAGATTTTCTTCCTCATTATTGGCAGACTCAGTCTCCTTTTTGGAAGGCGGCTCTGCTTCTGTCGCAGCAATTGGTGGCTGTGATGCCTGCACTACCATACTGGGTATGGTTTGCACTGTGGTTTGTGTTTCTGGGACTAGAGCATCAGCATTGGTTTTGATGGTGATCTTAAAATCATCTGTTTCAAGTTTCACTTCGTGAGCTCCTGATTTTGCAACAAATTTGATTAAGTTTTGAATTTCCTTAATTTCCATAATTCAAATGATTAAATTTTTTAATAAGCCCACGTCAAATAGGCTGCCCCCCAAGTGAAACCTCCACCAAAAGCAGCAAAAACTAACTTATCTCCAGGACTTAGTTTTGATTCGTAATCTTTTAATAAAAGCGGTAATGTTGCCGCTGTTGTATTTCCAAAATATTCAATGTTAGACATTACCTTCTCGTCGGCTAAACCAACACGCTTGGCAACAGCATCAACGATTCTTTTGTTGGCCTGATGCGAAACCAAATAGGTAATGTTTTCGTGATCAATCTTATTGCGCTGAATGATTTGCTCAACCGCATTGGACATTTCCGAAACGGCATACTTAAATACAGTCTTTCCATCTTGATAGAGCTTATGCATTCCGCCTTCGATGGTTTCTTCTGAAGTGGGAAACAATGATCCTCCTGCCTTGATATTCAAAAACATTCTTCCACTGCCATCGGATCTAAAATACTCGTCCTCCCATCCGTATCCAGAAACACTCCCTTCGAAAAGTACCGCTCCTGCACCATCTCCAAAAATAATACAAGTTGTCCTGTCGGAATAATCTATTATAGAGGACATTTTATCTGCCCCTATGAGTAAAACCTTTTTATAACGGCCCCCGACAATCATGTTGGAGGCGTTGGACATTCCATAGAGAAAACCGGAACAAGCCGCCTGCAGGTCGTATGCAAACGCATTAATTGCACCTATTTCCGATGCCACATATGCAGCAGTAGCCGCAACATTCATATCGGGAGTTATGGTAGCTACAATAACCGCATCAATTTCTACGGGATCTAAATTTCTTTTGTTAATCAAGTCTTGAGCGGCCTTAATGGCCATAAAAGAAGTGCCTTTGGCGGGGTCTTTGAGAATCCTTCTTTCGCGAATACCCGTTCTTGCCACAATCCAATCGTTGTTGGTATCTACCATCGTTTCCAAGTCAGCATTGGTAAGCCGCTCCTCAGGAACATATGCACCTACCGCAGTTATAGATGCCTTTATAGGGCTTGGATTGATATAATTCATCAGTAGATTGCTTCCTTTTGAACTGTCAATAATGTGTGTGAAGATAGTAGTTTTTTAGAGAAACAAAATCTTTGTACACAAAAAAAGCCCGCCAATAAATGAAGGGCTTCGTGAAATTTGTTAATCTAAATTAGGCTTCGATAACTTCGTTATTGTCGATCAAAACTTTACCTCTGTAATAAAGTTTGCCTTCATGCCAGTGGGCACGGTGGTACAAATGGGCTTCACCTGTGGTAGTACAAGTGCCTATTTGAGGGGTCGCCGCCTTGATGTGCGTTCTTCTTTTGTCCCTTCTGGTTTTCGATATTTTTCTTTTAGGATGCGCCATTTTTGTCGCTTTTAGTTTTTATATATTATTCTAATAAATCTTTCAATTTGTCCCATCTTGGATCTGTTTTATCCGATGGAAGGTTTTCTTGGGGCTGTAGATCTTTTAATTTTTCCAAAATCTCCGATTTTAAAGTCCCATCGGCAATTCCGGGATGGACTTTCTTTTGGGGAACAGACAATACAATCATTTCATAGATGTATTGAGCTATCTGAATTTCATGTGAACCATGAGGTAAAATCAAAATCTCATCATCATCACCATTTTCCTCTGGCCCAAATTTTACCACCAATCTAAAAGCGGTATCTATGGGCAGCTTAAAAAGTTCTGTGGTGATGTCACAAGGGACTTTCACATGACCTTTAGCACTGAAATTTAACTCCAAAAGGGTTGACTTTTTCTCAAAAACCAAATCAATCTGAATTTGGGCGTTTTGAAAATCTAAAAAATCGAAGCCTTCAAAGAACTTATTGTCAATCTTATAATCGAATCGATGTATGCCATCCTTTAAACCGATAAACGGAATTAAGAATTCTGAAAACTGGTTCATCCTTCCGACTTTTAAGCCTGCAAATTTATAAAAAAAAAGCTTTTTACGATGTCCTTATCCCATTTTTCCCTTTAATTATATCTACTAAGGGCTTTTTTTCTTTTCTATTTAGGTAAATACTGCGGGCCAAGAACATTGCATTTCTAAAAGATTCCGTTTGTGCCTCGCCTTTTCCTGCAATTTCAAATGCAGTTCCATGATCTGGCGAAGTCCTTATTTTACTGAGTCCAGCCGTAAAATTGACTCCCTCACCAAAGGTTAAAGTCTTAAAAGGAATCAGACCTTGATCGTGATAAATGGCCAAAATAGCGTCAAATTGGTGGTGGGTTTGGTTACCAAAAAAACTATCGGCAGCATAGGGGCCATAAACCAAATGGCCTGCTCCTGACAATTCTTTTAGCAGTGGGCGAGTCACTTCGTCGTCCTCTTTACCAATCACTCCTTTGTCTCCCGTATGTGGATTTAGACCCAATACTGCTATTTTGGGACGGCTGATGTTAAAGTCTTGTTGTAAAGAATTCTCTAACTGTTGTATTTTTTCTTTTAACCGTTCAGAGGTAAGCACGGTGGAAACCTCCTTGACAGCAATGTGGTCACTGACCAGTGCGACTTTCAGCATATCAGAAACCATAAACATCAAACTATTTCCCTCAAGCTCTTTGGCCAAATAATCGGTATGACCTGGAAACTTAAAATCCTCGGATTGAATGGTTTCTTTATTGATTGGAGCAGTAACCAAGGCGTCAATCTCTCCCTTTTTTAGAGCGTGGGTGGCCGACTTTAAAGATTCGAAAGCCAATGCACCTGCAGTTTTTGAGGCTTCTCCAAAAACCAACTTAGCATTGGGCATAGGCAGGTCAAATACTTCCAACTGGGGTTTAATTGATTGATGATTTTTCTTTTTTAGAACGAAATTGGAATTGAGCCGAAAATGTTTTTTTTGGTTTTCCAATAGCTTAATAGGGCCAAAAATCAATGGAGTAAAAAATTCAAAAAGCCTTCGGTCTTCAAAAATTTTTAAAATGATTTCTATTCCAATTCCGTTTGGATCTCCTATCGAAATGCCCAGCTTTATTTTACCCAACATTGGTGTTGCTTTTATTCCTAATTTTACATCACAAATGTAATTAAATCTAACTGATGTTTACTGGAATCATTGAGGCGTTTGGCAAAGTGGTCGATTTGAAAAAAGACCAAGAGAATCTTCACCTTAGCCTTGAAAGTAGTTTGACCCAAGAATTAAAAATAGATCAAAGCTTGGCCCATAATGGTGTTTGTCTCACTGTAGTGGATACAGCAGCCGATCAATACACCGTTACAGCCATTCAAGAAACTTTGGAAAAATCCAATCTTGGAAGCATTAAAATGGGTGATCTGATCAATCTCGAAAGGGCCATGATGATGAACAATCGTTTGGATGGACACATTGTTCAAGGTCATGTGGATCAAATCGGTTATTGCACGGGAGTTGATTTTAGAGAAGGAAGCTGGTTTTTTGACTTCGAGTACGACCAAAATCAAAATAACATCACCATAGAGAAAGGATCTATTTGTGTCAACGGAGTCAGTCTAACCGTAGTTAACTCTGGTGAGAATCACTTTTCTGTAGCCATCATTCCCTACACCTACGAACATACCAACTTCCACCAAATCCAAAAGGGAGATACGGTCAACTTGGAGTTTGATATGATCGGAAAATACATTTCTAAACTTCATCGTTTGCACACATAGAAATTTTTAGGTTATATTGTATAAAAACTAATATTTATGGGCATTCTTGAATTATCTACTATATTAATTACTTTAGCCGCCATTTTTACGCTGATTAACATCCGCCTTCTAAAGCTTCCACAAACCATTGGTTTAATGATTTTAGCACTTTGTTTATCCATTGTTGTTACCGTGGTCGGAGTTGCTTTTCCTCAAGTGTTTGAAACAGTAACAGAAATTACTAGAGAATTTGACTTTAGCGAATTACTGGTCAACGTGATGTTACCCTTCTTGCTTTTTGCTGGAGCGATAAGTGTCAACGTTCATGAACTATTAAAAGACAAAGTAACCATTCTACTCTTGGCCAGCTTTGGGGTGATTTTCTCCACCTTTGCCGTTGGTACTGGGGTTTATTGGTTGGTTGAGCAACCCCTATTTGGACTCAACAACTTGGGCTTGACTTATATAGATTGTCTTTTGTTCGGTGCTTTGATAGCACCCACAGACCCCATCGCCGTTTTGGCCATGATCAAAAAAATGAACTTGTCCTCCATCACCGAAACCCGGATTGCTGGTGAATCTCTTTTCAACGACGGTATTGGAGTAGTGGTTTTTTTAACCCTTTTGAACATCAAACAAGATGGCGTTGAAAACATCACTGCTGCTGCAGTAGGGGGCTTATTTATTACCGAAGTCCTAGGCGGCATTGCTCTAGGAAGCGTAATGGGCTACTTTGGCCTAAAACTTTTGAAATACATTGAGAATGAACATACCGAATTGGAAGTTTTAATCACCATATCTTTGGTTCTATTACTGCCTATCATTTCCCACCATTTTCACTTTTCTGCTGTCTTAGGGGTTGTAATGATGGGGTTATTTTTGAATCAAAATTTAGATATGGACAATAAAGAAGACGGTGTCCAAAAGGCCATGGGTGATTATGTTTACAAATTTTGGCACCTTTTGGATGAAACCTTAAATGCCATTTTATTCATTCTTATTGGATTAGAGATTATCATGATTTTCGAATCTTTCCAAATGCCATTTATCACCATTTCCCTTTTGGTCATTGTTTTGGTTGTGTTGTCCAGAGGAATAGGGGTAAGCATTCCCATAGCCTTTTTATCACTGTTCAAAAAGTTTGAGAAGAAAACCGCTTTGATCATTACCTGGGGAGGACTCAGAGGAGGATTGAGCGTTGCCTTGGCATTGAATCTCCCCGATGACATTGGGGAGGGAAAAGCCCTCATCCTTTTTCTGACCTATGTAATTGTGTTGTTTACAATTTTAGTTCAAGGATTGACATTAAAAAATATTGTAAAATAATTGACAAAAAAAAATTCTTACTATATTTATAATGAGAAATTAAAGCTGTGACAACAGCAATGTCTAACGAATATAGAAAGGAGGTGTCAAATGTCTTACATAATATGTAATTTAGGGAAGTTAGGACAGCAGATACCAACGAGTCCTGCGTTCTAAGCTATCCTTATCTATAAGTCAAATGCGAGCCGATGGGCTCGCATTTTTTGCTTTATTATTTATTTGTTTTAATAGAATCTCTAGCAATGTAGTTTAGAATTATATTTATCTTTAGGCACTATGCAGAAAGATCTGGCCATCGTAATCCCTTGCTATAATGAGGCGGATCGCTTGCCCGTTTCTCAGTTTAAAAACTTCCTCTCTGTCCAACCCAAAGTGTCTGTTTTTTTTGTAAATGATGGTTCTAAAGACAAAACCCATGAGGTGCTGTGGGCCTTAAAAGATCAATTCCCCGAACAAATTGAAGTCCTGAACATGCCCCAAAATAGCGGAAAAGCCAATGCTGTTCGAATGGGAGTGCGCCAAGTAATACTTCAAAAAAATTTCCTGAAAGTAGCCTATCTGGATGCAGACCTAGCCACTAGCCTTGAAGAATGTCTCCGGCTATCAGAATATGTTAAAGATGAGGTATTACTCACATTTGGATCGAGAATTTTGAAGCTGGACAATCAAATCAAAAGAAAATGGTACCGTTTTCTCCTAGGAAGATTGGTCGCCACTGCCATTTCCAATACTTTAAAACTAAGTATTTACGATTCTCAATGCGGTTGTAAAATTTTTGAATTCCAAATCGCCGAAAAAATATTCGATGAAGTCTTTATTTCCAAATGGCTTTTTGATGTTGAAATTTTCTTTAGAATGATTCGTCTTTTTGGTAGATCTGAGATTCAAAATCAAATTCGGGAAATTCCTCTCAGGGCTTGGGTGGACGCCCCAGACTCGAGGGTGAGTCCACTGTATTTTTTTAGCTTGTGGTGGGATCTTTATCTAATATCAAAACATTATAAACGTTGAGCTTAAAAGAAAAAATAAAGAGGGACTTTGGGTCTCGCTATGGGTTGATCTTTGCTCTTTTGGCTGGAATACGCTTGTTTTTCAATGCTGTCATTCCACTGACAGATAAAACCGAGGCGCGCTATGGAGAGATCGCCCGATTGATGGCAGAAACGGGAAATTGGATCGTCCCACAAATTGATTACGGTATCCCCTTTTGGGCCAAACCGCCCCTGTCTGCTTGGCTCACTAGCGCTTCTATCAAACTACTGGGCACTTCCGAATTTGCCTTGAGACTTCCCTTTTGGATCATGGCAGTATTAATTGCTTTATTATTGATCCCCTACGCTCACCAAAAAAAAATTAACGGCTTAATCCCTGGAATTGTCCTTTTTACACTTCCAGAGTTTTTTCTCCATGCTGGCGTTCTCTCCACCGATTTGATGCTTTCCTTTTCCGTTGGTCTAACGATGATCGGGTTCTGGGAATTCATGCAGTCCGGAAAAAGTAGGATCTCAGGATTGCTTTTTTTTGCAGGAATTGGTTTAGGCCTACTGGCCAAAGGCCCAATCATTGGGGTACTTAGTTTTCCTCCCTTATTCTTGTGGTGCCTTCGCCAACGAATTTCATTAAAGGAAATATTTCAAATCCCTTGGGTATTGGGAGGACTTTTGATCCTTTCAATAGCCCTGCCTTGGTATTGGCTAATGGAAATCAATTCCCCTGGTTTTATTGATTATTTTGTGGTGGGAGAACATTTTCTGCGTTTCATTGATTCTTCTTGGGCCGGAGATAAATACGGTTTCCCCAAACAACAACCTTTAGGTATAATTTGGGCATTTCTCCTGGCCGGTGCATTGCCCTGGTCTTTTGTCCTTTTGGGTCAACTCAAAAATGGATTAAAAAAAGTTTGGAATGACCCTTGGCAGTTATTCCTATGGCTTTGGATATTGTGGACACCTTTTTTCTTCTCTTTTTCAAAAAGTTTGATCCATACTTATACCCTTCCCATAATGATTCCCATTGCCCTTTTAGTTGTGCATCATTGGTCATCGCTTAAAACAAAAAAAACCATTCTGTATATGGCCGTCGGGCTTCCCATTTTGTTGATTAGCAGCTACTTTTTGGAGCCCACCCAAAAAATCCTTTCGGAAAGTACAGACAAAAACTTGGTGTTTCACCCTCAAGTTGAACCTTCGAGACTTTATGCATTTCCTTTCAAATCTTATTCCAGTCAGTTTTACTCCAAAGGAAAAATAAAAGTCATCACCCCCAATACACTAGAAAAGATGGTTGAGGATTCGACTTCATTCTCCATTATTATTAAAAAAAGACAGCTTGAAGACCTTTCTCCAAAGGTTATGGGTAAACTAAAGCTGCTGATGGAAAGAAGAAAAGACAATCTTTATCATTATTAATAAATTCAAATGCTATTTTTACGGAACTGTTTTTAACCGTATACCATAAATCCATTTCAAAATGTTTAGAAAAAGTAAAATCCTTCTGATTTTTATTTGTCTAATTTCTTTTTGTGCTCAAGGTCAAATCTCAGGAATTGTTATGGATAAAAACACCAATAATTCCATTGACTACGCAACTATAATTTTGAAACAGGACGGTCAAATTTTGGAAGGAACCATTTCAAAACCTGACGGTAGTTTTTTTCTTCCCATTTCTCGTGGGGGTACCTTTACTGTGGAAATCTCATTTCTTGGCTATCAGAAATTAGAGACCGAAAATGTTGTTGCCCAAAAAAACACTCCCTATGATCTAGGAATCATCGGACTGCAAACAAGCCGAAACATACTGGATGAAGTGATTATCGATGCCCAACAAGCAGTTGTTCTCAATAAAATTGACCGCCAGATCTACTCGGCCAGTGAATATACGAGTGCCAGAGGCGGGACAGGAATTGATGTCATTAGAAATTTACCTTCGTTGAGTTTCAACGGATTGGGCGAAATCAGCCTCAGGGGAAGCGCTGGATTTGTAGTGTTATTGAACAACAAGCCCATACAGTCCGATGTTCAAAGTTTATTGAACCAAATCCCCGCCAACAGTATAAAAAGTATCGAAATTATTACTTCTCCATCGGCTCAATACGATGCAGAGGGAAAGGCGGGAATCATCAATATACTGACCCTTAAAAATACAATAGAGGGTGACTATTTTCAGATCAATACCCTCATAGGTGCCCCTTCTATCGAAGACTACGACAATGCACAACCCTCTCAACGTTTTGGTGCGGATATCACCTACAATACCGTTCGAGAAAAGTGGAATTTTTCGTCCGGATTGAGCTTTCAAAGAAATGACCTCTCAGGAAGAAGAGAAGGCGATGTTTATACTATTATTGGAGATAAATTAACCCAATTTCCTTCTGACGGAGAACGTAGCTTTGATGAAATCAATTATTCTGGACGACTGACTGCAGATTATCAACTCTCGGATCAGGATCTGTTTTCTCTCGGACTTTATGCCGGAAAAAGAAGCAAAGACAGAACTGCAGACATTGTCTATTATGATAATCGTGCCACCTCGGATTCTGATGAAAAGGACTACCAATTTCAATACTACAACGAAAATCTGAGGATCAGAAAAAGTGATTTTGTTTTGGGAAGTTTGGATTACGGTCATCGTTTTGACAATTCGGCTGAGCTCAATACTTCCATTCTCTATGAGTACACCTTGTTAGGAGGCCCTACCACCAATAGAAATTTAGGTCACCCCGACAATGAAATCGTTTATCAGGATGAATACAACACCAACGACAATCCTCTCTATGGCGTGCGATTCAATCTGGATTATGATTTCAAACCACTGAGTATTGGTACCCTCAAAATAGGCTATCAATTCAGAAAACTTGACCATACTGGTGATTTTGTGTATGAGCGAAAAAATAATGAAACTCAACTTTTTGAGTTGGTTCCTGAGTTCTCGAGTGAAGTAAATCTCAAACGATCCATACATGCAGGCTATTTACAATACAATACTCGTATTGAAAAATGGAGTTTTGCCGCTGGACTGCGGATGGAAAACATGCAAAGGGACTTGTCTTTAAAAGATAAGACTGGAAAATTAGACCAAGACTATTCATTGGGTTTTACCAAGTTTTTTCCTTCTGCGAGTATAATATACCAATGGAAGGATGGGCTTTCTTTTAACCTTGCATACAGCAAGAGAATCGAACGTACCACTACCTTTAAAATGAATCCGTTTCCTGAAAGAGAACACTCAGAAACCCTTGAACAAGGCGACCCCAACTTACATCCTGAGTTGATCGACCAAGTGGAATTGGGTGTAAATTATAAAAGTAAAAAAGGGCGCAATATATTTTCAAGCTTGTACTATCGCAATGTTAATCATTTGATCAATAGGGTCAACACTGTTTACAATGATACCATTTTAAACCGCATCTACTCCAACGTTGGCAATGCCAAAATAATAGGTCGAGAAATGACCGCAGATTACACCTTAAGCAAAAAATTTAAACTTTTAATCTCCAGTAACTACTACTATACCATCATCAAAGGATCGTTTGACGGCCGCACTGTCAATACTGATGCCTATGCCAGCAACTATAATATAAACGCTACTTATCGTTTTTCGGACTTGGCTTTTGCTCAATTTAACTTTAATTATATTTCCAACAGGATTACCGCTCAGGGAAGAGACTCAGAATACTATTCTCCTAACCTAACCCTGTCCCGACGTTTTTGGAACAATCAATTGACCGCAACGCTCCAATGGAAAAATATTGATATGGGGATGCTCAATTCGAATGAACAAAGGATTACCACCATGAGATCAGGTGAATTTTACACCACCACCAACTATGTTTATGAAGTAGATATGATACTGCTCAGCTTGAGTTATAACTTCAATAATAGAAAAAACACTACCAAGTTTATCGAAAGTGAATTTGGAAAAAGAGAGTTCTAAATTTTGTGTGAACCATCACAAAAAGGCATGTCTTTGGATTTAGTACATCCACAAAGGGTAAATCTGTTGCCGTGTTTGATAGGGTTTCCCTCCAAATCGGTAAGGTTCACCTTACCTTCCACAACTATCTGTCCTTTGGCTTTTCTATAGATTCTTGGAGT
Organism: Flavobacteriaceae bacterium UBA4439; assembly: GCA_002390455.1. Lineage (GTDB taxonomy): Bacteria > Bacteroidota > Bacteroidia > Flavobacteriales > Flavobacteriaceae > UBA8316. Next base: position 41,904 of record DGPN01000014.1, read on the forward strand.
TCGTTCCTCATTTGCATTGGATCCCATATAATTACGGATTACCGATTAAATGATCCATTCTTCTGTTGACCAAATCATTGGGTTTGTCATACCATTCAGGTGGAAAAATTTCTTTGGACAAATTAAATTTCAATTGAGGTCTTGAGCTTTTTACTAAGGCCAAACTGTTGAGAATGAGATTGGCTTCTGTCTCTGATTTGGCGTTTTTCAGCAATGTGTCAACAATTCTGCGATCAACAGATTCCTGGTTCAGCAAAAGATATTCTAAGGCACGGGTGCGGACTAAGTTTTCATCATCCTGTTCCAATAAGTTTTTGATTTGAGGCACCAATGATTTTGCCTTCTCTCCAAAAGAATTACAAACCACCAAGCCCCAATATCTTTTCCAAGGATTGTCATCCTTCAATGCTTGATTAATTTTTTCTTGAACTTCTTCAAAACGGGATAAATTTAGATCCGCCACTTGCATCAATTCCTTGATTTCATCTTTATTGTTTTGTCCAAAGACGACAGGATTATCGAGGGCATGATCTAGCAAATAGGGTTCGGGATAAAAACTAAGATCGGGCAAGGCAAGAAGTTTTTCTTGTAGCTGCTTTCTCATCTGCGCCAAAATTTCTTGATGTTCGGGACTTGCCGAAAGGTCATTGACCTCGTGGGGATCTTGATCTATATCGTATAATCCCTCAGGGCCTCTGGACTCAAAAAATTGACGCTGTTTTGCGTTAAGCTTTCCATCATTATAAAGTGCTTCCCACTCCTGATAGGCAAGCATTTTGTATCGGTAAAAATTAAATAAACCATCTATGTTAAAGGGCTGATAATTTCTGATGTACTTGTATTTCCCAACCCTTAAAGTTCTTATCAAGTCGTATTTCTCATCAAAGCGGTCGGCATAACCAAAGGTTGAATTCTTTTTTTTCATTTTTGAGGCTTCTGAGTATGCTCCCAAAACCGCTGTTCCGTCAATACCCTTTGAAGGGGGAATCCCTGCCAAAGAAAGTACTGTAGGGGCCAAATCGACAAACTCAACAAAAGTCTCTGCCCTAGAACCTTTACTGTGATGAAAAAGGTGTTTCCACTTTTCAGGAACATAAACTACCAAAGGAACTCGTAGTCCACTTTCGTAGGCATATCCCTTGCTTCTAGGCAATACCCCTCCGTGGTCACCAAAATAGAAAATGATAGTATCCTCCATAAGCCCCTGGTCCTCTAGATCGGCAATGAATTTTCCCATTTGCTGGTCTGCCAATACATGTCTGTTCTGAAAATGGTGGTAGCTGTATCGGAAGGTTTTGGTATCAGGATGGTAAGGAAAAACTTTGATGTGTTCCAGATCTTCTTCTGCAGTATTATCTATCGCCACTTGGTCAAAATGTAGACTCCCCTCGTGGGTTACGGTATGATTTTGTACATGAAAAAACGGTTGGCCCGGTTTTCTGTTTTTATAAGTTGCTTTTTTGGATGACTCATCCCACACGCCTTCGGGCATTATAAAATTGTAATCCTGTTTGTGATTATTGGTAGTATAATACCCCGCTTGTCTGAGGTAAAAGGGAAATGGCATCAGGCCCTGAGGAAGGGGAGCATGTTGGGCTCTTCGGTGGAATTGGGTGAAAACTCTGGGTGCATAGCAGCCAGTGATCAATGTACTTCGTGCCACGGAACAAACCGGGGCATTGGAAAAAGCATTGTCAAAAACAATCCCTTCTTTTGCCAGTTTCTCTATAACAGGCATGGAGACACCATCTTCGTTGTACAATTTCATATGGTGGGGAGCATTGTCCTCGGTAGTCAACCAAACGATATTTGGAATAGACTGCTCTGTTGGACTACATGCTGCGTTGATCAGCAATAGGCCTAGCAAAAGTGATATACGCATGGATTATAATTGAGAGTACGACATGGGAGTTAAAAAAGCTCGGGTGATGGAGGAGCAACAACTGCCTTTGTATGCTGGGTCGCTTTTCAATCTAGTCCAAGTTGGGTGATCTGCAAACTGTCCCCAGTTTTCATTTCGTTCTTCTAAACTTTCAAAAGCCAACATATAGGTCAAACAAGGCATTCGATCTCCGGCAATTTTATCCCCAAAAAAAACAGAACCAAAATCCAATTCACTAAACAATTCCAACTCCCCTTCATTGAACATATTGACTTTTCTTCGGTAGGCATCTTCGGAATGACTTTCATAAGTCCGTAGTTCAAAAAATCGATTTTTGTCATCGGGCTTCACCATTTTGGGCATTCCGTCAAAGGCCATGTAAAGGGACGTCTCATATCTATTGAAAATAGGCTTATTCACGGGACTGAGTTCGGCAGAAGCTTTTTGTAGTTTGGCGTCTGTTTCCATTACAGACCGTGCTTGCAGATAAGTCTCCATATCGGCAAATGGGATAAACACATAAATCTTTCTGGGCAAATCCTCTGAAACCTCTCGGAATACACCTATGTTGTTGATTCCTTGTTGATTGAGTAAAGGAATGAAATGATCCTCAAAATAGGTGTTGAAGTTTTTAAAATTGGAATATTGAAAAAGCTCATAAGTTCTGATTTCATAAACTTCTTTCTGTCCAAAAAGATTGAGACAGTATATGAGTGCAATTGAAAGTAATACTTTTTTCATGTTTGATATTTGTTAAGTGTAAATATAATTTTTTTTAATCAAGACATTAAATGCTAAAATATGGCCTATTGTACAAAACAGAAAATGCTGTTTTTGGTTGAAAAANNAAAAAGAGAAAAAATGACCAAAAAACACTTGAAAAATGATAAAATTAGCGTTTTTTAATTTGATCCCATTCTGCGATCTATTTCCTCCGCCAGTTGAAAATCCAGGTCCGTAACGGCGTTTTGATCGTGAGTCCACAGTTCGATTGTTACGGTATTATAAAGGTTGACGATTTTGGGATGATGATTCATCGATTCCGCTATTTGACCAACACTGTTGATGAATTTTAAAGCTTCTTCAAAATCTTTAAATTGAAATTTTTTAACTAATTTACTAGGGTTTTGCTCCCATTTATTTTGCACTATTAAGAATTTTATCAAGAATTATTCTAATAAAATTACGATGAAAAAGTCATTTCACCTACTGTTATTATTATTGATTTTTATGCTTTTGTCCTGTCGTCAGGAAATGAAATCGGCTGCTCCCAATATCATTTATGTATTGGCAGATGATTTGGGTTATGGAGATTTAGGAGTTTTCAATAAAGAGGGAAAAATCCAAACACCCCATTTGGATCATATGGCGCGACAGGGAATGATCTTTACGGATGCGCATACGTCCTCCGCCGTTTGTACCCCCACCCGATACGGGATACTTACGGGAAGATATAATTGGCGCAGTCCCCTCAAAAGAGGAGTTTTGAGTGGTACTTCCCAAGCATTAATCCCTCCCAATAGAACTACAGTAGCCTCTTTCTTGAAATACAATGGTTACCAAACCGCCTTTATTGGCAAGTGGCATTTAGGGTGGGATTGGGCCTTAAAGGATAGTGCTTTTCAAAATAAACCCATCAGGAACCAAGAAATTTTTGAGAAAATTGATTTTACGAAAAAAATCACCAACAGTCCCAATGGCTTAGGATTTGATTATGCCTATGGCCACTGCGGTTCTTTGGACATGCCGCCTTACGTCTATGTAGAAAATGAAAAGATTACTGCTCAGGTTGAAAATATAACTGAAAGAAAAGGGGATTACCACTGGTGGAGAAAGGGCCCTACTGCCAACGACTTTGACCATGAAAGGGTTACTCCACATCTGTTTGATAAAGCTGAGGCTTATGTCTCCGAGATGAATGAAAAAGGGAAGCCTTTTTTCTTATACTTGCCTTTACCGTCTCCACACACTCCCATACTGCCCACCGAGGAATGGAAAGGAAAAAGTGGCTTGAACCCTTATGCAGATTTTGTGATGCAGATCGACCATCGGGTAGGAAGGCTCAATAAACTGTTGGATGAACTGGGGATTTCAGACAATACAATTGTCATTTTTACCAGTGATAATGGATGTTCTCCCGAAGCAAAATTTGAAGTACTTGGAGAAAAAGGACATGACCCCAGTGGAGTGTATAGAGGACACAAAGCTGATATTTTTGAGGGGGGCCATCGGGTACCTTTTATCGTGAAATGGCCTCGGAGAATTCAAGCGGGGATGGTTTCACAAAAGACTATTTGTACGACCGACCTACTGGCCACCTGTGCGGATATATTGGGTGAAAAACTCTCAGATGATGAAGGAGAGGACAGTTTTTCCATGCTGCCTACCTTTTCAAAAGTAACCGAAAGTGATTACCAAAGATCATTTACCATCCATCACTCCATCAATGGCAGTTTCGCCATCAGAAAAGGAGCGTATAAGTTTATTTTCTGTCCGGGATCGGGAGGCTGGAGTTACCCCAGACCTTCCAAAAAAGAAACCCAAGAACTACCTAAATTCCAACTTTATAATCTGAAAGAGGATCCAGAAGAAATGAATAACCTCTACGGTCAACATCCAAAAATAGAAAATGAGATGATCACCCTTTTTAAAACTGCCATTAAAAATGGGAGAACAAGCCCAGGGATCCCTCAGAAAAATTTCAGTACACATTTCTCCTCCAAAAAATGGGAACCTCTGGCTATTTTCGAGGAGGATGAGATCATTCATTGACGTAATATCAAATGAATATTTTTCTATTCTAAAGTTGGTCCCCAAAGTTGACCAACACCTTCATAATTATTGTCGGAGGCAATCACATTATTCGTCTTTGGCGTTTTGACTATTGCCCATTAAAATGAGCTTTTGCTTGCTACGTCATAAGAAAATCTGTTTTTTTTATTAATTTAGGCCTTTCTTTATGAAGCATACATTACTCTGCATATTAATAGTATTCTGTTATTTTAAAACTTCTGCTCAAACGGAGAAAGTCAAAGTTTTTCTCAGCTGTCGTTGCGATGACGATTTTATCAAACAAAACACTTTAGTATTTGACTACGTAAGAGACAGAACGCTCTCGGATATTGAAGTTTTTGTCTTTGAAATTACCAATGCCAGTGGGGGAAGGAATTACTCTTTTGAATACAAAGGCAAAAATGATTTCCAAAATTTAGAAAACCAAATCAGTATTGATCTTGCTAAGAATCTCACTTTTGTCGAAGCCCGAGATCAATTGTTGAAAACCTATAAACTGGGTATGGTTTACTTTTTACAGAACACTTCATTTCAAGATCAAGTGGAAGTGAATTTCGGGAATAAAAAAGTCAATCCTGAGGAATTGTCATTGGACCAATGGAAAAATTGGGTTTTTGAGGTTTCGGGATCTCTTAATTTAGAGAACCAAAAAAGTATTAGAGAAGAGGAATACAGATTGGGTATGGAAGTAGATCGGGTTTCGGAGTTGTGGCGGATCCGATCCGATTTTCAAATGCTTCGATCAATCAAGTTTTTTTCGGGAGACGATGAAAGTTATAACAGCGAACGACAAAGAACTTTTTTTTCGGGGAGTATCGTCAAGAGTCTTTCCAATCATTTCTCCACGGGCGTTTTCGGAAATTACCTCGATGATACTTTCAGAAACTACGAATCCTATTTTAACTTCTCCCCAGCTTTGGAGTATAATTTTTTCCCCTACTCTGAAGTTTTGACCAAGGAGGTGACTTTGGCCTATAAGATTGGCTTCAATTCATTTAAATATATTGAAGAAACAATCTATGGGTTTGTGAAACAAGAAATGTTCAATCAATCACTAACCTTAAATTTGAGATACAGAGAAAAATGGGGAAGTATTTACTCTTACTTGGTGGCCTCACAGTTTCTGGATGAACCAGACCAAAATAGACTTACGCTCAACAATAACATCAACCTGAGACTTATCCGAGGACTGTCCCTCAGAATTTCGGGGAATTTTCAATTGATCCGAGATCAGATCAATCTTCCCAAAGGGGAAGCCTCCATTGAGGATTTGTTACTCAGACAAAGACAAATCTCTACAAATTATCAAAACAGGGTTTCGCTGGGGTTGAGTTATACTTTTGGATCCATATTCAATAACGTTGTCAATACCCGTTTGTGATCAACTGGGCAAGGCCTCAAATGAATGCATTTGTCATTTTTGATATTCATCATCTGTTCAGTCATCACAAACCTGAACTCTTTCCTCTCAATCCCCATAGCCTATCTCGCTATAGATTTTCGATTTGATTCTCTTATATTTATGAGTAATTGAATTTAAATTTTGACCCCTTATGCGTTTTTATATTTATGTTTTTTTACTTACAAATACATTTATTATGGCTCAAGAAAGGCTCCCCATGGATGAAATTCCACCACCCCCATCGACACTAAAAGCAGGTGACATCATCAGCCGAATGATCCAAGGCTTGGGTTATCGTTTTTATTGGGCTTCCAAGGATTTGCGTACTGAGGATTTATCCTATCGCCCCAGCAAAGACGGTGCTTCTTCATTAGAAACTTTACAGCACATTTACGGGCTATCATTGATGATTTTGAATGCCTACTCTTCTACTCCCAATAAACGACCGTTGAGCGCTCTACCCGAAGATTATAGGTTTTTAAGGCAAAGTATTTTGACCAATCTTGACCAATCTGCCCAATTGTATTCTGGAAAAAGTGAAGAGGAGGTGCATAAAATGAACGTGGTTTTTGAAAGAGATGGTAAAATAAGCAGGTTTCCTGTCTGGAATTTATTAAATGGTCCTTTGTCCGATGCCATTTATCACACTGGCCAACTGGTAAGTTTTCGACGAACTACAGGGAACCCCATCCAAAAAGGAGTCAGTGTTTTTTTGGGAAAAACCAAAGCGATGAAATAACCCTAGAGTTCGCGATAATTTATGGGTCTTATCATCCCAATATCATTCTCTATGGACTTAAAACTAATTGTTGAATATTCCCTCTAGCGTCAAATCTTCACGGGGTAAAACGGTATTGATATCGGCTTCATAATCGGCAATATATCCTGACTCACCTAGATCATTGTCTTGAAAAATGGATCTGATGGTTGTAAAGTCAGGTTTTGAAAGAACGGGTTTGATGTAGTTGTTAAATAATTCATATCCCAAAGGGTTATTGGTTAGAATCCCATCGGGTGTTCGCATGGCATCATTCCATTCCGGAGCTAGACTCTGTCCTTTCCAAAACTCGCTCATTTCCCACATATTGTAATTCAATAAGTATAAGTATTCTTTGTAGGCTACTGATGCTGCATCTTCCGATTGATCCCATTCTGGTGAATATTCCGGATCGAACATGCCACTGTCAATGGCTTCTTTCATCGCCACCACCATAAGCAATCCTTTGAATTTTAGGGTATCCCTCGTGCCAAGTTCCAGGGGCTCCTTTTAAGGTTTTAAAATCTCCTTCAAAATGATAGGTGTTGTGGAGGTTTTGGATCACTGGCCCATCAAGTTACTCTATGTAATCAAAAAATTTTTAATTTAGAATATGGAAAAAGCCCTTTTGATTTTACTCGGAACTTTTGTTGTGGTTGGAATGATCCATTTTCTTTCGGTGAAAATGATGAAAATTTCTAAAACTAAAAAAAAACTTTATCGAAAGTTTTTTTGGTATATCTATGGCGTTATTTTTATGTTGAGTGCTGTTGTCAACCTCGGTGAAGGAGGGGCATTTTGGGTTTTTGTCCTTCAGTTTATCATCGGATTGCTTACTGTAATTCTAAATCTATTGGGGAAAATAGACCCCAAAAGGAACTGAGCCATTTTTATCATTTGCTCTTCACCCCTGCATTCAAACCTTAGGCTGGGAAAATGGCAAATCTTTAGGATTAAATTATGAGCCTGTGGAAGTGCCACTACTGGTCGTTGTGGAAGATGTTTCCGTTGTTTGAGTCACTGTATTAGAGGGTGCCAGAGGGTCTGTTGCCTCGACATAGGTTAGATCCCTGTCGGCCTCCAATTGCTCATCACAGATACCGATTAACTCAATATTAAAACTTAAATAGTCATTGCTTAGTTTAATATCTGTAAGGGTTCCAATTTTTGTATTTCCTCGTTGGGCAATCCAACGCTGGTTTAGGCTTATCGTAGTTTCAGAATCGATTGAATACTCCCCTGTTATGGTTGCAGTTTCGGTCATCATAGTAAAGGAATTGTCGGATCTCAAAATAATTACATCGATATTACATGCAACTGCTCTACCAGAGGATGACTCTTCTTGAGCGCCAGGACGTTTCTTTCTGATCTTCCATTTCCCGACAGTATTATTCTTATCGGTATTTTCCGGATTAATAAGAGGTAGTTTCTCTTGAAATGTGGCCGTAACCGTTTTGGATTGATCCATTTCAACCTTCAAAGGATTTTCAAAACTGTTTTGACTGAGATTATCGAGCATTTGTTGCCAATCGTAAAACAAAAAATCATTTTGCGGTGTGGCCGTTAATCGGATGGTATTTCCAGATTCGTATTCCGTATCACTTCTGGAGGAGTTGAGCACTTGTTGGGCTACGGATCCACCTCCAACAGTGCCAATGGTCAGGGTATATTTTGATCGTGTAAAGTTGGCCGTGATGGTCTGATTAGAACTCACTTTTACACTGATTGAATTTCCCGTAAGAGTAGTTCCGGTCCAACCGGAAAGTTCATATCCTTGATCTGGGGTTGCAGTGATGGAAACATTGGTGTTTTCCTCATACTGACCGCCCGATGTGCTCACACTTCCTCCCTCAGATACCTCAACGGATAGGGTATATTTTACTGGAACCAAGGGGGAACTTTCATCGCTTTTACTACAAGCCAATGCGATTAAGAAAATTCCAAAAAACAATACCCGTTTTTTCATTAAAAATCAGATGATGATGCAAGATATAGATTATAAATATAGTAAGTATATATTTATGTATAAGCCATAACTCAACAACCGTTGTGGTTAGAAAATTGGGCTTCTGCAAACAAGGAGCGTCGGGGTTTCCTCATATATAAACTAAAGAATTTGGTTGACCAAAGGCGTCATAAAAAATCCTCATAGTCAATGACTTAGAGGGTGTATTGATGGTCCCACCTATACTCATTACTATTTATAACTCATTGATATACTATTAGATTTAACAGAAGTTGTTTTCTTCATTTTTTCTCTTATTTCTTTAGGTTTTCTGAAGTTTGTTAAATTTATAAGGTCATATAATCCTACTCATTTTACGTAAACTTATTTAAGTTTTAACTTTAAGTTAATCTAAGACAATCAAGTTTTCTCTTGTTTTACATGAAAATCTTTAATGTCAGAAGTTCGATCTGTTGATCTTGTAGTGATATCCGATGTTCACCTAGGCACCTACGGATGTAACGCAAAAGAATTACTTCTATATATTAAATCTATTGACCCTAAAATCGTTATTTTAAACGGTGACATTATTGATATTTGGCAGTTCAAGAAACGATATTGGCCCAAATCTCACATGAAAGTAATCAAATACATCCTTAAGTGGATTACTCAAGGAAAAGAAATTTATTATGTAACAGGAAATCACGATGAAATGCTCCGGAAATTCAAAGGTTTCAAAATGGGCAAATTTGTCATCGTTAATAAGGTAATTTTAACACTCAATGGAGAGAAAGCCTGGTTTTTCCATGGAGATGTTTTTGATGTCACTATGCAATATTCAAAATGGATCGCTAAACTTGGTGGGGTTGGTTATGACTTTCTAATCTTAATCAATAGTTTCATCAATTTTATTTTGGAAAAAACAGGGCGTAACAAAATGTCGTTTTCCAAAAAAATCAAAAACAGTGTAAAAGGTGCTGTAAAATATATCAATCGATTTGAAAATATTGCCGTTGAAATTGCCACATCAAATAATTTCAAATATGTGGTTTGTGGACACATCCACCACCCCAAAATCGAAAAATTTAAAACAGGAAATAATACGGTTACCTACTTGAATTCGGGAGATTGGGTAGAGAATTTGACCGCATTAGAGTATAACAATTCTAAATGGTCAATTTATAATCACGAATCATCCCGTTTTGAAAAATCCTCAATAAATGATGAAGAAAAATCAAATAAAGAATTGTTTGATGAAATGATGACTGAATTTAATATTCTAAAGAAACAGTGAAGGTACTTTTCGCAATTCAATCTACTGGGAATGGACATATTTCTCGTGCTAAGGAACTTATTCCTTACATGAATCGTCGTTTTCAGTTTGATGTTATTACAAGTGGTCCAAAACCTCAATTGGATCTGGGTTATCCAATCAAAAAACACCTTAAGGGATTAACACTACACTACAATAAAAAAGGTGGGATAGATTGGATAAAAACCCTTTTAAAAAATAATTTATTTTTATTTATTTGGGATGTTATCTTTTTACGAGTTCAAGATTACGACTTAGTGATTAATGATTTTGAACCAATCTCAGCATGGTCTTGTAAATTAAAAGGAGTTCTCTGTTTTGGAATAAGTAACCAGCTATCTCTTTGGAAAAAAGGTATCCCCAAACCAAAAAAACGATTTAGATCTACAATTCGTTTTCTCAAATTTTTTGCTCCAGTTAAAATAGGATATGGATTGCACTATCAGAAATTCAACGAAGAAATTTATCCTCCTATCATTCGATCAAAAGTCAAGAAATTAAAACCCTTCAATGGAAACGGTATTGTCGTTTATTTACCTGCTTATGAAGAAAAGTCCATTCTTGAGATTACAAATAAACTACCCCACCGACAGTGGCATATTTTTTCAAGAAACATATCACAAAAAAAGTCAATTGGTTCTTCTCATTTATACCCAATAGATGAAGATGTTTTTTTAAATCTTTTATCAGGTGCGGATGGAGTAATTACTAATGCCGGATTTACCACAACCTCTGAGTCATTATTCTTAAACAAACCTTTGTTAGTAATCCCAATGAAGGGTCATGTTGAACAGATCTATAACGCTGTTTCCTTAAATAAAATGGGGGTTAAAGTCTTAAAAAAGTTCTCTCTAAAACAATTAGATGAGATTGATCTTTGGTTAAAAAATCCACAAAGTATCAAGATTACATTTGAAAATGAACTAAGGGGATTGGTGGATCAAATTGCTATCGATTTTATCAAGAACAAATTCAATCAAAATTTCCTAACAAAAATTAATTAATACGACTTTTAGTATTCAGTTATTTATTCTTTTGATCTTTTCTCACATTTTCTTTACGTTTTCCAAAGTCTCTAGTACTTATAGCTAGAGGCAGTTGTTCTGCTGAGATAATACTCCTGACTTATGGGGGAAGTGCCCCATTTGATGTTTGTTGTAAAAATAAAACCTCAACAAGTTGTAAATCA
>DGPN01000050.1 GCA_002390455.1 Flavobacteriaceae bacterium UBA4439
CATAACTTTCATACCAATACATTAAGGGTGCCGTTTTAAATAGCATGGCAGAAAACAGTACTTAGTCAAAAGTAAAAAACCCACTTTGAGTCAACTCAAGGCGGGTTTTTTTTACTTTTTGTTAAGCAACTCATTTGCTGCTAGATTTATTGTACCTGAGGCGGGAATCGAACCCGCACTCCCGAGGGAACTGGATTTTGAATCCAGCGCGTCTACCAGTTCCGCCACCGAGGCAATTTGATCTTTTGATCAAAGTAGGGCACAAAAATAATAAAATATTTTAGCCCCCAATTTAAAAATCATCAATAAGCTGATGCATTAATTTATTTTTAAATTTGTCGATAACTATTTTTTATGGAAACTCCCGCTAAAATTTTTGCTTGTACACAAAGTGCAACCCTAGGTAAAGTAATCGCCGACCAATTTGGAATTCAAATTGGAAAAGTCAACTTTTCACGTTATAGCGATGGGGAGTTTCAGCCTTCCTTTGAAGAGTCCGTCCGTGGTGCTCGAATTTTTATTGTAGGATCTACCCACCCCTCTTCCGAAAACTTGATGGAGATGCTGTTGATGCTTGATGCAGCAAAACGCGCCTCAGCCCGCCATATCACAGCAGTGATGCCCTATTTTGGTTGGGCAAGACAAGACCGAAAAGACAAGCCCAGAGTTCCCATAGGAGCCAAATTGATTGCAAAACTATTAGAATCCGCAGGAGCTACTCGCATCATCACGATGGACTTGCACGCCGATCAAATCCAAGGATTTTTTGAAAAACCCGTAGATCATCTGTTTGCCTCCACCATTTTCCTGCCCTATATCAATTCACTCAATCTATCCGATTTGACAATTGCCTCTCCCGATATGGGGGGATCCAAACGGGCCTATGCCTATTCTAAATTTCTCAGTAGTGATGTTGTCATATGTTACAAACAAAGAGAAAAGGCCAATATCATTTCGCATATGGAACTCATTGGAAACGTTGAAGGGAAAAATGTAATCCTAGTAGACGACATGGTTGACACAGCTGGAACACTGACCAAAGCCGCTGATTTGATGAAAGAACGCGGAGCTGTTTCTGTTCGTGCGATTTGTACACACGCCCTGCTTTCTGGCAATGCCTATGAAAAAATTGAAAGCTCACAACTGGAAGAATTGATCGTTACCGATTCTATCCCTCCAAAAGTTAGTCACCCTAAAGTAAAAGTGTTATCTTGCGCCCCGTTATTCGCTGAGGTAATGAAAAATGTTCATTACAATCAGTCAATAAGTTCAAAATTTGTAATGTAAAAACAATTTCATGAAATCTATTACCATCAAAGGATCCAAAAGAGAAAGCGTAGGCAAGGTTGCGACCAAGGCCCTACGTAATGCTGATAAAGTTCCCTGCGTATTATATGGAGGTGAAAGCCCACTCCATTTTTCCGCAAATGAACTCGATTTCAGCAAATTAGTTTACACCCCCAATGCACACACTGTTGTTCTTGATATCAACGGTGATCAAAAAATCAATGCCATTCTTCAAGACATTCAGTTTCACCCTGTAAGTGACAAAATTTTACACGTCGATTTCTATCAACTGTCCGACAACAAAGAGGTGAATATGGAAATACCCGTTATCATCAAGGGGTCTGCCCCTGGAGTGATGCTTGAGGGAGGGACCTTAGTCATCAACAAACGTAAACTCAAGGTTAGAGCATTACCTAAAAATTTACCCGATCTTATCAATGTTGATATTTCTACACTCAAATTGGGAAATAAAATTTCAATTGTCGATTTGGAAAGTGAAAATTTCACCTTCCTCCATCCCGACAATACAGTAGTGTGTAAAGTCAGAACCTCTAGAGTTTCTATGAGTATTGAAGAAGAAGCATTAGAAGGAGAAGCTTCAGAAGAAGGAGCAGAAGCAACTGCAGAGGGCGAAAGCAGCTCTGGAGAAGAATAATCAACTTATCAATCAATTATACAAAAAAAGCGTCTCCTCTTGAGATGCTTTTTTTAATTTTACAATATGCTATTCAGGTGGCTTTTTGGCAAATCAAAACCAATTGATATGACTAAATACTTGATTGTAGGCTTGGGAAATATAGGTGATGAATACCATAAAACCCGGCACAATATTGGTTTTGAAGTCATTGATTTTATGGTAAAAAAGTTTGAGATTCAAATGACAGATCTCAAATTGGGAGCAATAGGACGCTTTAACCACAAGGGCAAAAAAATTGTTCTGCTCAAACCTTCCACCTTTATGAACCGCAGTGGAAAATCGGTCAGATATTGGGCTTTAAAGGAAAAAATAGCCCTTGAAAACATCCTCATCATCACAGACGACCTTCACCTCCCCTTTGCATTATTGCGACTAAAAGGCAAAGGCAGTGACGGTGGTCACAACGGCCTAAAAGACATTGAATCACAACTCAACTCTCCACATTATCCCAGGCTTCGGTTTGGTATCAAAAGCGAAGAAATATCATTCAATCAGGTCGATTTTGTTTTGGGAAAATTCAATGAAAACGAAAAAGAAAAGGTTGCCAAAGCATTACCACAGTGCAGCGATATTGTTCTATGCTTCACCCAAATGGGCTTGGACAGAACCATGAATAAATTCAACACCAAACCTCCTAAGGAAACGTCTTAAAAACCCCTATCGTCGAATGGGAAACATTATCCTGCTCATCTTTGGTGGTGACCTTCCAATAGTAATATCGATCTGGAATCAACTCGACAGAAACGCTGGTAGTCGTTAAGCCTTCTACGGCCAGATTCAAATCATCGGGATCAGCACCCAAATAAACATCATAACTCTTTATATCGTTGTCCAAATCAACCGCCTCCCATCTCAGGGTAAAAACTCCATTCTCTAAACTGATCTGTGAGTTTTTCTCTGGACTTAATAATACTGCAGGAAAAGGGAAGTGACTGCTGATGGGAAGCCCCTCCAGATAAAAAGTCCAAACTTCACTTTTGGTAATGTTTTCTGTCTTTTCAGATTTGGAGTTGATCCACCAAGAATATTGTTTACCACGATCCAAAACCACACTTGAAAAAAGGCGTATGCTTCGTTTTTTTTGATCCACATTGGTTAAAACATCTCTGACCACCAATTCGTATTCGTCTGAATTAGTAGCCTCTTGCCACACAAAATCTACTTGGCTCTTCTGATCACTCAATACAACAGCAGTGTTACAATTATCATTATTGCCAGGGTCGATCAAAAGTGCTGCCCCAGGATCGGGAATGACTTCTTTCTCACAAGCCACCAACAAAAATAAAATCAAAAACAAATACCTTTTCATCAACGCTTTAAGAGTTTAAAATTTTCTATTCTTTCACCCGAAATCACCCGAATCAAATACACACCAGGAGGATAATAATCTACCGGAATTTGACAACTTCTATTAAATGGATTAAGGACAATTTCTTTTTGATACAAAAGATCACCCTGTAAATTATAAAATAAAATTTCCGCTTGCATCGCACCACCTCCAACTGCAATATGGACAGTTTCTGACGCAGGATTGGGATAAATATTCGAATCCTCTGCTACGTATATTTCTTTCACCACACTTCCCTGACAACTCAAATCTGTAGTAACCTCCAAGGTGTTCAAACCTGCCCGAAGGGCCAAATGATGCCTTCCCGTTTTATAGGTATAATGATTGCCATTGAGACGAAGCCTGTAATTTTCTGCCCCTGATAAATCAACAGTTACCGATAAATCTTTTGCATTAATTTGAGTGACTAAACTTAGAGGATCTGGATCAATCAATGCCGTAGAATAGCAACGTTCAAAATCAGAATTGTTGGGAGAGCTAATACAAATTGTGTAGTCTCCCATGGCCAGATTGGAAATCTTTATTTCACTTTTGTGGGTAAATGATTCTTGTCTTTCAAAACCATTAGGTCCACTGATGATTAATTGATAATCGAAATGAGCCACAGCTGAAATGGAAATGGAGCCATTATTTTTTCCAACACAAGTGGGGTTTGACTTTTTTAAACTAAAATTATCGTTGGAATAGAGATCACAAACGTCTCCCAAACCGTCCCCATTAGAGTCGGACTGATCTTCATTGGTAATGGATGGGCAATTGTCCAAATTATCGGGTACCCCATCATTATCCGAATCCAAAACAACAGAACCTATATAACATACACTTATCGAAAAGGCATTCACAAAACCTGCGTATGAATCATCGAACTGATCCTCTACCTCGAGTCTCCATGTACCTTTAAGATTTTTTCCATTTAAGACTGATAAATCTCCTTGGGGTCGATAACTCCCCGTAAAAGGAGCTGATGCAAAAACAATGGGAGCAATAGCCTCTTGATCAAAGACCGTTTCTTTGTAATCATCCTGATCATAACCGAGATTTTGGGCTAATTTAACTTTGGTATTATCTGGAGCAACCAAGTATAAAGATATATCTTCAATATAGCTGTGATCTATGGTTACATTTACATTGAGGTCTTCGATCACCGTCTGGTCATAAATGTCCAAGTTTACCGACGTGGTTCTCGCATTAACCATTTGAATCGGTAAACCACTCGAAGCAAAAGTCTTGCAATTGACCGAATAAGTACTAAAACTTCCCACCTCAGAATAGGCTCCCTCACCACAAGCATTTATAGGCTTAACCCTCCAAAAATAAGGCGTTGAAAAATCCAAACCTACTAGAACAGTAGAAGAGGAATCGATAGTTTTGGAAAGGGTAAAACTCGAAAAGGTTTCCGCCTCAGAGACTTCAACCTTGTATTGGTCTGCGTTTTGAAGTGCAGTCCAACTCAAACTTACGGTTCGACTCTGTTCTTGCTCCGGATTGGCAGGAGTCAAAAGTTGAATTTCCTGAAAGTCATCTTCTCTGATTTTTACCTCCAAATCAATCGAACGGGTCAAAGTCTGTCCCTCAGCCCTTAAAGTCAAAATCATATCCTGAGCGGGAAGGTTTTCAAAACCAGAAATATTTACGGTTCCAGACAGGTCTGTATCCGTCAGCTGAGATTCGGAAAACTGAGCCGAAAGGGCGGAAGGAAGCTCGCTAAAACTCAAGCTTACACTTTGGTCAGTATCCGAAAAAATTTCGAAATCAAAAGCAAAAGTCACTTGATCTTGACAAGCCTCCTGATCATAACGGTCAAATGTCAATACAAAAAGAGCTGGGGTGATTTCGATGTCGTTGGAGTTGACCGCAAAATAAATGGAGTTGTCGGGTACAATTTTGATCCTAACCTTTTCAGAGCTGATTCCTCCCGGAACAGTTATTACCTCTTCCCCATCGTTGGCTATGGAGGAAAGCAAGGTTGTTCCGAAGGTTTCTCCTCCGTCTGTAGACAAAAGTACTGAGACAAATTTTGTGTTGATGGGTGCCTGATCGGTTTGTGCAACCTCCCAAGTCAAAGTTTGTTTGGATCCTGCCTCCCAAAGAATTCCCTCTTGATTTTGCGAAGTGACTTTGAACGGCCCTGCATCAGAGATGATTTTAAGAACTTTAATGTCAAAAGCCATTCTCCCCAAAGCACCTTCAGATGCCGGATATCGATCTCTAGCCGTTACTGCCCAAGTCATTGTTCTATCCACTAAAGACACGGTTTCCCATTGACCTCCTGTCTGGGGGTTTTCTATGGTCAAATTGCCCTCCAAAACTGCTTCCATTTGTGGAATCGTTCTGATGGGGCTGAGGGAAGGCGGAAAGGATCTGGCCTGAGCCCCCAAGTGATTGTAAGGCCCAAAGTTGGCGGCATCCACTTGACCTGAATCCAATTGCTCCCAACAATAATAAATCGTATCCCCGTCGGGATCAGTAGCAGTGGCTTCTAGCTCATAGGCCGTCCCCACAGGTAGGGTATAATCTCGATCGGCAGAGACAGTGGGAATTTGATTTTCATTTGCAACCGATAAATAACAAGATTTGTTATCAATATACTGATTGATATTATGTATGCTGTGATAATGAAAATAGGGATCACTATGGCGTTGCACATTGTCAAAACCAACAATACCAGCATATCCCATAATGGTCGAACCACTTCCTGGTTCTGAATTGAAACCTTCAAACTCGTTTCTAAAAGAAAAAGTATGAAAGGCCCCAAATTGATGACCCATCTCGTGGGACACGTAATCAATATCAAAGTGATCGTTCAGAAAAGGATCGGTTGTAGTCCCCTGAAAAGAATGTGCGCTAAAGGCTCCTCCTTTAGTACCATTTTGACAAACACTCCCCACAGAACCGGCATCACCATTTCCTCCGTTGCTGGCATAAGCAAACAGATGGCCTATGTCATAATTCTCCTCGCCAAAATTATCGTCTAAAACCTTTTGAACTTCTGAATTTAAATTTTTATCGTAGGGGTCAGTATCAACATTAGGGTAGATCAAATCGATTCCTGTAACCAGCTCCAGGTGTATACCCAATTCCGTTTCGAAAATTTCATTAACCCGATTGATGGTACTGACCACAGCCGCATAGGCATCCTCCTTATTGGTTCCATTGGAAGGATCATCATCTCCCCAAAAAGAGGTATAGCCCCCAGTGGTAGAAATGGCCAGTCTGAATGTTTTGATGACGTCTGAATTTGCTTTTCTAAAACTTTTAGAGTCGGTATTCAGAAAGCCTAAATCTCTCCAATTGTTTATAAGAGAAGTCGTACAATCCAATTTTTCTAAAGCATTTTCCACTGATCGCGCATAAGAAAGATAACGATTTTGATGCCCCCCTAATGGTTGTAAAAATCTACTTTCTCCATTGGGATAACGTATCCAAGCATTGATTCCTATTGGCGTATGGGAAAGTCTGATATGAACATTGGGGCGTTCTTTGCTTCTTCCAACAAAAGTTCTGATCTTGGGAAATGCAGCTTGCAAGTCAGCAGACAATACCGCTGCGTTTTTAAGCTCAAAAACTTCCTCCCTACCCCATTCGTTGGGTAAAACCATTTCCAATTGACCTTTTCCCGCCAAAAAATCAATCCCCTTGGAATGGGTCAATGTATTTTGAAAAGCATCCGCATCCAAATCCATCACAAAGCGCCCCTTATCATCCGAAATGGGTAAATGCCCGATGGGATCATCCGTGGCCAATGACCAAAATTGCTGTGCATGGGAACCTGACAAACCAATAAATAGTATGAAAAGTAAATAAAGACAAATGCGAAATATTGTCAAAATTGGATTTTAAATTTTTCATAATTTAAAAAAAAACAATATTAATGTTGAAGAATTTTAGATGTACTTTTGAGTAATCTCAAAATTTATAGATGGAGGTCATCCATAATATTTCAAATTATCGTCCTCAAAAACCTGCTATTCTGACCATTGGCACTTTCGATGGTGTCCACTTTGGACATCAAAAAATTCTCCACAATTTGGTTGTTGAAGCCAAAAAAGAAAATCTCTGTGCCATAGTACTTACCTTCTTTCCCCATCCGAGGATGGTTTTACAAAAAGAAACCCAACTCAAAATGATCGATACCTTGGAGGAAAAAACAAAACTCTTGGAACAACTGGGGGTCGAAGTTTTGATCGTTCAACCTTTTACTATGGAATTTTCCAGAATGACCGCCATAGAATACACCAGAGATATTTTGGTCAATGGGATTGGCATTTCCAAACTTATCATTGGATACGACCACCGATTTGGACGAAACCGAGAGGCAACAGTTGAAGATTTAAAACAATTTGGCATGGATTACAACTTTACGGTCGAAGAAATTCCTGCTCAAGATATCGAATCCATAGCAGTAAGCTCTACCAAGGTCAGAAACGCCATTGACTCTGGCGAAATTAAAAAAGCCAACCAATATTTGGGACGTCCCTTTTCTCTCAATGGTACTATTGTAGAAGGAGACAAAATTGGAAGAGAGATGGGCTATCCTACTGCCAATCTAGAAATTGAAGAGGATTACAAACTGAAACCACAAAATGGGGTTTATCTTGTGCAAACCAGTCTGGTTGATAAGAAATACTTTGGAATGATGAATGTTGGAAAGCGACCCACTGTTTCCGGTAAAAAAACCAGGATTGAAACCTATTTTTTTGATTTCAAAGGAGATTTGTATGGCAAAAAGCTCCGTATCGAACTTTTGGAGAAAATCAGAGACGAACAGAAATTCGATTCTTTGGATGCATTGAGGAACCAACTGAATTCAGACCAAAAAAGCTGTCAAAAATTAATTCCAAAATACCTTTAAATTTGAATTAATCCATTGGTTTCTTCTACCTTTGCATCGAAAAAACAATCACATGTTACCGCTTGCATACCTGAGAGAACAGCCCGAAAAAATCAAAGAGGGATTAGCCAAAAGAAATTTTCCACAGCCGGAACTGATAGATCAATTGCTTGAAACAGATCAAAAAAGAAGAGCACTTCAAAGTCAATTGGACGAAACCCTTTCCAAAAACAATCAACTGGCCAAAGAAATTGGAACCCTTTTTAAATCAGGACAAACGGAAAAAGCCAATGCATTAAAAGGGCAAACGGCCGATCTAAAAACCGCTGGAAAAGCCCTACAGGAGGAGCTCCAAAATATTGAAGTAGCCCTTTTGTCCCTCCGAACTCAAATCCCCAATGTGCCCGACGAAAGTGTACCTTCTGGAAACTCTGAAGATGACAATGAAGAAATATTTAGTGCGGGAAGCATACCCGATTTAGAGGAGAATGCTCTCCCTCACTGGGAATTGGCCACCCAATACGATTTGATCGATTTTGACTTAGGCAGTAAAATCACCGGTGCTGGATTTCCCGTTTATAAAGGGAAAGGTGCCAAACTCCAAAGGTCACTGATTCAATATTTCTTAGATAAAAACACCGCTGCAGGTTATACCGAATTTCAGGTGCCTCACTTGGTCAATGAAGATTCTGGATTCGGAACTGGGCAGTTGCCCGACAAAGAGGGACAGATGTATCACGTTCCTGAAGACGGACTCTACCTTATCCCCACTGCAGAAGTTCCTTTGACCAACCTTTTTAGGAACCAACTGCTGGAGGCCAAAGACTTACCCATTTGTATGACCGGTTACACCCCCTGTTTTCGAAGAGAAGCGGGAAGCTATGGCGCCAACGTAAGAGGGCTCAATCGACTACACCAGTTCGACAAAGTGGAAATCGTTAGGCTCGAAGAACCCCATAATTCCAGAGCGGCATTGGATCAAATGATCGATCACGTCAAAGGTATTTTAGAGGAATTGGAACTCCCCTATCGCATTTTAAAACTTTGTGGTGGCGACCTTGGATTTACTGCGGCATTGACCTTTGATTTTGAAGTTTACTCCACCGCCCAAAAAAGATGGTTAGAAATCAGTTCTGTCTCAACTTTTAACAGCTTTCAGTCCGAGCGTTTGCAACTGCGATACAAAGACAAAAACGGAAAAAAACAAGCTGTACATACCCTCAACGGCAGTTCTTTGGCTCTCCCGCGCGTGCTAGCAGGCCTGCTCGAAAACAATCAAACCCCCAATGGGATCAACATCCCAAAAGCATTGATTCCCTACACCGGCTTTGAAACAATCAAATGATCGATGATAGTCTATAATGTAACCTGCAATGTGGCACCAGAGGTTGAAAAACAATGGGTCAAATGGGTTGATCTACAACTCGATCAAATCTCGAAATCTGAAAGAATAAACAACACCTCCATCCTTAAACTGAACGCCAACAACCTAGGAGAGGGGGTTGTCTATGCTCTTCAATATCACATCTCCGACCAAGATACACTCCAGAATTTTTTAAAAAATGAAGACCAAATCTTAAAAGAGGAAATCAAGCAAGCCTTTGGGGAAGCTGTGCTTCTGTTTAGCAGTCAACTCGAAATCATAAAACAATACTGATGAGGCTCGTATCTCCTAAGAAAAAATTAGGACAACACTTTTTGAATGATTTAAATATTGCTCAGAAAATAGTGGACTTACTTCAAGATCAATATTGTGATAATATTTTAGAAATAGGTCCTGGTACGGGAGTGCTCACCCAATTTTTGATTCCTCACTACAAAAACTTAAAACTCGTTGAAATCGACACCGAGTCTGTTGCCTACCTGAATCAGAAATATCCTGAATTCCATAAAAACATCCTCAGTGAGGATGTTCTCAAAATGGATTTTTCAAAAGTTTATGAAGGCCAAAACTTCTCCATCATTGGAAATTTTCCCTACAATATTTCGAGTCAAATAGTATTTAAAGCCTTGGAGTATCGTCAATATGTCCCATTTTTCTGTGGTATGTTTCAAAAAGAAGTCGCCCAAAGAATCTGCGAAAACCCTGGCACCAAAGCCTACGGCATACTCTCTGTTTTGTGTCAAACCTATTTCCATACCCAATATCATTTTAGTGTCCCCCCTGGAGTGTTTTCGCCTCCTCCAAAAGTAGATTCAGGAGTACTCTCCCTCAAAAGAAAAGATGAGTTAAAAATAGATTTTGACGAAAAGTTACTTTTTAAGGTTGTCAAAACCAGTTTTCAGCAACGCCGAAAAACCTTGAGAAATAGCCTTAAAAGCCTGAACATTCCCAAACTTATTTTAGAAGATAGTATCTTTGACCTGCGGCCCGAAAAATTATCCTCGGCGCAATTCATAGAACTGACCAAAAAAGTGGGAAATGCCAAAATTTGAAATCAACAAAAACGGGATAAAGTTCATCGAGGAGTTGATCGATAATGGTGCAAACAAAAAACTGCAAAATACTCTCAAAGACCTTCACTACGCCGATATTGCTGAGATCATCAACGAACTTTCTGCCGATCAAGCGACCTATCTGGTTAAACTACTAGATAGCGATAAAACAGCCGATGCCCTTGCTGAAGTTGACGAAGACATTCGTGAAGGAATTTTGGAAAACCTTTCGGCAAAAGAAATTGCAGAGGAAATCGAAGAACTGGATACTGACGATGCTGCCGACCTAATTGCCGAACTGTCCGAAGAACGTCAAGAACGGGTCATGTCACAAATCTCTGACACCGAGCATCTGGAAGACATACGCGAACTGCTTTCCTATGACGAAAACACTGCAGGAGGCTTGATGGCCAAAGAATTGGTAAAGGTAGAGGAAGAACTCAGCGTACTCAAATGCCTCAATGCTATGCGTGCTCAAGCAGAAGAGGTAACTCGGGTTCACTCCATCTATGTAGTCAATGAAAAAAATATTCTAAAAGGAAGACTTTCCCTCAAAGATCTCATCACCGCCAACTCCAGAGCCATCGTCAAAGACATTTATATTCCCAATGTCGATTACGTTACGGTTGACCAACCTGGAGAAGAAGTCGCCGATATCATGTCCAAATACGACTTGGAAGCCATCCCCGTTGTCAACCACCAAAAACAACTCGTGGGGCGGATCACCATCGACGATATCGTCGATCTAATCAAAGAAGAAGCCGAAAAAGACTACCAATTAGCGGCAGGTATTTCCAATGATGTAGAAGCCGACGACGGTATTTTCGAACTCACCAAAGCCCGGTTGCCCTGGCTCTTTCTCGGACTCTTGGGTGGTTTGGGTAGTGTGTTCATCCTTCAGGACTTTGAGCAAGTGATGGAACTCCCCGAACTCAGAAGCTTATTTTTCTACACCCCACTGATCGCCGCCATGGCTGGAAATGTGGGAGTGCAATCCTCCGCCATCATCGTGCAAGGCCTTGCCAATAATGTAGTCAAAGGTTCAATGCTGAACCTGCTTTTTAAAGAAATTGGACTGAGCCTCATCAATGGTTTGGCCCTTGCCATCATCCTTGTTATTTTTGGTTTTATCATCCAACAAGACCTCAGTATAAGCCTCACCATCGCTGGTTCCATGATGGGCGTGATCATCATCGCTGCTCTTATCGGCACTTTTGTCCCCATCCTCCTCAACAAAAGAGGAATTGACCCAGCCATCGCTACTGGGCCTTTTATCACTACTGCCAATGACATCTTTGGGATTTTCCTTTTCTTTTATATGGCCAAAATATTTTTGGGCTTTTAATTACTGTACATGAAAGTTTTACATCTTGAGGAAAACCACCCTGCCCTGATCGAGGGACTGCAAGCCTTGGGTTTTCAAAACGACCTGGCTTACACTGACTCACTCGATGAAATCATGGCCAAATTGGACCAGTACGACGGCCTCATCATCCGAAGTAAATACCCTATAGATAAAACTTTTTTAACCCAAGCCAAAAAACTCAAATTCATCGGTCGTGTGGGAGCAGGTCTTGAAAATATAGATGTTAAAGCCGTCGAATCCCACAATATTCATCTGATCAACGCCCCCGAGGGGAATAGAAATGCCGTGGGAGAACACACCTTGGGCATGTTGTTGTCTCTGATGAATCGACTCAACGCTGGACATGCCTCCATTCAGTCTGGACAATGGGATCGGGAAGGACACCGGGGATGGGAAGTCTCCGGCAGAACCCTAGGCATCATTGGTTATGGAAATACTGGAAAAAGCTTCGCCAAAAAAATCTCTGGTTTTGATGTCAATACCCTCTGTTACGATATTTTGGAAAATGTGGGGGATGAATACGCCCGACAAGTGGATTGGAAAACCCTTCAAGCCGAATGTGAAATCATCAGCCTCCACATTCCACAAACCAATCTGACCCGTGGAATGATCGATCAAGAGTTTATCGAAGCAATGGCTCAGCCCTTTTGGCTACTGAATACCGCCCGTGGGTCGGCAGTAGTCACAGAAGATTTGGTCGCTGGACTTCAATCTGTTAAAATCATGGGAGCTGGTCTGGATGTTTTGGAATATGAAACCCGATCTTTTTCCTCCATCTTCAACAAAAAAGAATTACCCCCTGCACTGCAATATCTTATGGACGCAGACAATGTCATTTTGAGTCCGCATGTGGCCGGATGGACCCGTGAAAGTCATGTCAAACTGGCTACTACCATTGTCGATAAAGTCAAAAAACTGTTTCTCTAGACGGGTTTTCCTACAACAAACTGTGCAGTATTTACTGTTCTTTGCTCTAACAGTATTTCCCCAACGCTACTTTTGATGAAATTAATTGCAGGCTTGTCAAAATGACGAATCGTATAGAGAGACACACCATCATCAACCTCGACCTTAAACTTTGTTTTTAGCGCTTCCAATAAAGGTTCCAACTTACTATATTTATTATAGATACATATGGAAAAACTGATGGCCGAGTTTTGGATTATCTCTACTCGCATTTGGTATTGGTGCAATAGTGCAAAAATATCACTGATATTTTCCTCTACGATAAAAGAAAAGTCTTTGGAGGACAATTTCAATAAAGTTTGGTCATTTTTTACAATATAACAAGGAACTAAGGGATCAAGGGTTTTTCCCTTGGAAACTACTGTTCCAGGATCATCGGGATTCTCAAAGGATTTGACATAAAGAGGGATTTCCTTGCGTTGGAGCGGCTGCAAGGTTTTGGGATGAATGACTGAGGCGCCATAAAAAGCCAACTCAATGGCTTCACGGTATGAAATTTGATGTAATAAAACCGTATCGCTAAACTTTCTAGGATCACCGTTCAATACCCCAGGAACATCTTTCCATATCGTCACCGACTCGGCATCCAAGGCATAGGCAAAAATGGCGGCACTGTAGTCGGATCCTTCCCGACCCAAGGTCGTCGTCAGTCCATTGGGTGCACTACCGATAAAACCTTGGGAGATCAAAGTGCTTTTTCCTGCAACTGCATCTTGAATGGCCACTTCAGTCTCCGACCAATGTAAATTAGCATCTCGGAAATAAGCGTCCGTTTTAATGCACTCACGGGCATCCAACCACTGATTTTCCATTTCTTGGTGCTGCATGTAATGACTGATGATGGTGGTAGAAACCAACTCCCCTACACTCACCACTTGATCGTAAACCAAACTGTATTCCTTGGCCTCGGTAGTGTTTAGATAGGTTAAAACCCCATCAAAAAAGGCATCGATGGTTTGGGTGATCTCGGCATTTTCTTTATCGAACAAATTCCCAATGATGTGGTGGTGATTTTCCCTGACCATTTGGAGGTCATGGGGAAACTGTTCTTTGTTTTCAAAAAAGGAATGTACCACCTGTTCTAGGGCGTTGGTGGTTTTGCCCATGGCCGATACCACTATCAAAGTATCCCTAAAACCTGTGTGTTGTAATACACTTACTATATTTTTTACCCCTTCAGCATCTTTGACCGAGGCGCCTCCAAACTTGAATACCTTCATTCTTGTGAATTAATTTTTGAAATATAGTTGTTGATGCTTTTTTTGTCCATCTGTACCGTTTTCCAATCGTCCAAAACAGTAGCACCGCTTTTTTGATAAAAATTAATGGCCGGAAGGTTCCAATCCAAAACGGCCCACTCAACTCGTTCTACCCCCACTTCATGGGCATGCTCTAAAAAGGCGTTGTACAATTGGGTACCAATGCCCTTACCCTTCATCGGCTCTGTTACGATCAAATCCTCCAGATGAAAAGTAGGGCCTTTCCAAGTCGAATAACGCGGGTAGTAGAGCGCCATTCCGACCACTTGATCGGCTACCTCGGCTACAAAACATTCAAACAAAGGACGGTCTCCAAAACCATCTCTTTCAATTTGATCCTCAGTGACGATAACCGCCTCCGGCTCCTTTTCAAAAATCGCCAACTCACGAATCAAAAATAAAATGGATGCTGCATCAGACTTTACGGCTTTTCGAATATGGGGTTTGATCATAACGGGGCAAAAATAAAGGGATAAATTAGTATTGTACCATTTTGTTATATTATATCACATTTTAGATTTGAAGTGTAGAAAATGGAAAACGAAGCATTCATAACCACTGCATCAATATATCAAAAAACACTTTTGGCTGTTCGGCATGCAACCAATGTCCGGCACCCTTAATTTCCTTTAATTCTGCTTTGGGAAAGGCTTTTAAAATGGTCTCCCTATCGTTTTGGGGGTTGATGTAGTTGGAATATTCCCCATAAAGGAAAAGGGTAGGATACTGGAAGGTATTTTGGGATGAAATGGCAGCCCCTATGGCTTCTGCGGCGTTTTTTAATACAGCAATATTCACACGCAATCCCAATTGTCCGTCGGAAACCCAATACAAGTTTTTAAGTAAAAACTGACGGGTACCCCCATCGGGGGTATAATATTCTAAATGCTCTTCAGCGGCCTTTCGGGAGCTGATCTCATCAAAGTTGAGGGTACTCAGCCCCGCTAATATTTGTTGGTGATGCGGGGCATAATATTTGGTAGCGATGTCTGCGATAATCAATCGTTGAATGCGATTGGCATGAGCCAAAGCAAAACCCATGGCCGTTTTCCCGCCCATGGAGTGCCCCAAAAGAATCACTTGATCCAATCTGTGATGATCCATATAAATCCGTAAATCCTCCACCATAGTATCATAATCAAAAACTTCACTCCAAAAGCTCCTACCGTGGTTTCTTTGATCCACCAGATGAACGCAATAGCCTTTTTCGGCCAGGTTCTTGGCATGGGTCTTCCAGTTGTCCCCCATTCCCAAAAAGCCGTGCAAAATGATCAAATGATTGTCTCCTGACCCAATGATATTGGAATATAGAATATCCATCAACTCAGCCGTTGTAAATACATGGGGATAACATTTTCGAATCCCAAATAGAGGGACTCGCACACTAAAGCATGACCGATGGAAACCTCCAAAAGTTGGGGGATGTTTTGCGTAAAAAAGGCGATATTTTCCAAATTCAAGTCGTGTCCGGCGTTGATGCCGATGCCCAAGTCGTTGGCCACTATGGCCGCACGGGTATAGGGAGCCACAGCTTCTTCGGGATTTTTCTTAAATTTTTGGGCATAAGCTTCGGTATATAATTCGATACGGTCGGTTCCCGTTTTTTCTGCTCCTTTGACCATTTGCTCCACTGGATCAACAAAGATGGAGGTGCGGATGCCATGGTTTTTAAACTCACTGATGACCTCAATGAGAAAGTCTTTGTGTTTGATGGTATCCCAACCTGCATTGGAGGTAATGGCGTCTTCGCCATCGGGAACCAATGTCACTTGATCGGGCTGGATCTGGGTGACCAAGTCGATGAATTTGGGTATGGGGTTGCCTTCGATATTGAATTCTGTGGTCAAGACTTTGGGCAAAGCCAAAGCATCATCGTATCGGATATGACGTTGATCTGGTCTGGGATGAACGGTGATCCCCTGAGCTCCAAAACTTTGAAGGTCGGCTGCAACATGAAGCAAATCGGGAACATTTCCACCTCGGGAATTCCTGAGTGTTGCAATTTTGTTGATATTAACACTTAACTGAGTCATGATTTCCATTTAGACTGTAAAATTAATAACTATTGGTGGCATCGGCTAAATTTCCACTATTAAAAGGTTCACCCGATAAAGTTTTGTAATTTTACATCCTAAGCTTTTGCGATGAACATTGCTGTTTTTTGTGCTTTTGATACCCCTGCAACCATTGAGTTTGCCAAGGCTACCATTGGGTATTTGGAAGAAAAAGGCCACCGACTGACACTGGACGGCCGGCTGACGGAACACCTGCCAGCGGAAGCCCAAAAATACAGTGCTTTCGATGCCAATGCTACCCTAGAACCAGATCATGATTTCTTGTTTACCATCGGCGGTGACGGGACATTATTGCGTTCTATTCCTTTTGTAAAAGACACAGAAACGCCAATACTGGGAATCAATACGGGTCGGTTGGGCTTTTTGACCAGTCTCCAAAAAGAATCCCTCAATGAAGCTTTGGACAAATTTTTTGATGAAAAATTCAAATTGGTTAAACGGGCATTGTTGGCCGTGGAACTTTCTGCTCCATCGACTGAAATCGACCAATTTGGCTATGCGCTAAATGAGATCAGCATCAACCGAAAAAATACGACGGCCATGTTGAGCATCGCTACCCAAATCGACAAGGAATTTCTGACTACCTATTGGGCCGATGGGCTCATTATTGCCACTCCTACGGGATCAACGGGCTATTCTTTGAGCAGTGGAGGTCCTATTTTGACTCCAGAGACTGAAGGCATAGTTCTCAATCCTATTGCCCCTCATAACTTGAACATCAGACCCCTAGTGGTGCCAGACAAAGCCGAAATAGAAATCAGTGTAGATGGGCGAGGAGAAGATCATTTGTTGTCTTTGGATTCTCGAATTTTTACCATCGAAAACGACACACAGATTCACATTAGAAAAGCTCCTTTTTCTGTCTTCACTGTAGAACTGGAAGGAGACAATTATTTCAAAACACTTCGCGACAAGCTTTTTTGGGGTTATGATGCCCGAAATAGGCAATAATTCGAGCATTTGTAAGTTTAAGAGTATGGGTATGATGGTTAATTTATGGCCCTAATTTTTTACCCTAAACTTAAATGAAACGGTTTTGGCTTTTTTTTGTACTTCTCTGCCTTCACCTCCATTCTAGAGCACAATTTCACGAAGTTGGTGCTTTTTTGGGAGGTGGAAACTATATAGGAGACATTGGAGCTAATTACTTCGTTTTTCCCGAAAATCCAACCTTTGGGTTGGTGTATAAATGGAATCGAACAACCCGCTACTCCTTTCGGGCCAATGCCATGATCATGAATATTAAAAAAAGTGATTACTCACCTGCAGATTTTGCCCGATTCAATCGAAGGTATCGATTTGAAAATCAGATCATGGAGTTTTCGGCGGGAATGGAATTCAATTTTTACGATTTTAACCTGCATGGTAGCGAAAAAAAAATAGCACCTTACTTGTTTCTTGGGGCTGGTTTAATAAGGTATGACCTTTTTTACCACGAACCCAATACCTTGGAGACCATAGAATACGGCAAAGGAGGGGAAATTACTTTACCAGCCATTATTGGGGCAAAGGTTAACGTTTCTCCTTTTGTGGTAATGGGTTTGGAAGTGGGGGTGAGATATACTTTAACAGACAACCTGGATGGAAGTGCTCCTGAAACAGAAGAAAGTATTACCAATAATTTGAAATTCGGAAATATAAACAATAATGACTGGTATGTTTTTACTGGTTTAACAATTTCATTTACCTTTGGCGATCTGCCGTGTTATTGTAAAGAATGATCATGAGCGACATTAAAAATGATATTCCAAAACATCTCGCCATAATTATGGACGGGAACGGTCGTTGGGCCGAGAAGAAAGGAAAAAATAGAATTCACGGACACTCTCATGGCGTTAGAGCCGTTCAGGAGGTTGTGGAAGAAGCCGTTCAACTCAAGATTGAATATCTTACCCTTTATGCTTTTTCGACCGAAAATTGGAGTAGACCAGAGGAAGAAATTGGCATTTTAATGAAATTATTGGTCAATACCCTCAGAAGTGAATTTGAAAAACTCCTCGAAAACCGAATCAAATTGAATGTGATAGGAAACATCGGTCAACTTCCAGAGATCGTTAGAAACGAATTGGAATATGTGGTGGATCAAACTCAAAATAATACTGAAATGACTTTGACCTTGGCCCTTAGTTATGGTGGCAGAGAAGAACTTGCCAATGTGTTGAAGCAACTGGCATACAAAGTTAAAGATAATATAATTTCTCCCGAAAAAATTGACCAATCCATTATAAATGAGCATCTTTACACGCAAAATTTGCCAGATGTGGATTTACTGATTCGAACCAGTGGAGAAAAGAGAATTAGCAATTTTTTATTATGGCAAATTGCTTACGCAGAATTGTATTTTTCTAAAGTACTATGGCCCGATTTTACAAAAAAACATTTACACAAAGCATTAACCAGTTACCAAAAAAGAGAGCGCAGATTTGGAAAAACAAGTAAGCAACTTCTTGGGTAAATCATTCAACCCATTCTATACCGTTTTTTGCTCATTTTTCTTATTGGGTGTTTTTTCCATCCAAGCACAGAATCTAGAGGAGTATGTCAAGGGAAAATTGTACACCATTGATACCATCATGGTAAGTGGCATCAAAACATTTAGCGATCAAACGGTAATTTCCTACAGCCAATTGAGAAAGGGGCAAAAAATCAACATCCCAGGAGATAAGATCAGTTCTGTGATCAACAAATTATGGAACTTACAGCTTTTTAGTGACATCAATTTCTACATCAACCATATTGACGGAGACCGTGTTGCATTGGATATCGAGATTGAGGAATTGCCTTCATTGAGTGAAGTGAAAATCAATGGATTAAAAAAGTCCAAAATTGAACCACTGATTACAGAGACTGAGCTTAAGGCCGGAAAAAAACTTTCAGAAAGCTTCTTGTCCAATACCAAGAATTACATCATTAATAAATTTCAAAAAGAAGGTTTCCTCAATACCAAAGTTGCCTTTAATACTATTCCCGACACCATCAATTCCAATAACTTTAAAATGGTGGTCAATATAGATTTGGGTGAGCGGGTGAAAATCAAAGCCATCAACTTTGAAGGAAACGAAGTGTTCAAGGATAAAAAACTGAGGTCAAAACTCAAAAAAACCAAACAAAAGTTTCCCTTGAGGTTTTGGAAAAAATCCAAATTTATAGAAGAAGATTTTGAAGAAGGAAAGCATAACCTATTGGACTTTTACAAAGAAAAAGGATATAGGGATGCTAGAATTATTCAGGACACCTTAGTTACCAACGATGACAATTCCATCACGATCAATTTCAATATGGAAGAGGGTAACCAATATTACTTTGGAGACATCTCCTATTTGGGAAATTCGGTTTATACTGATTATCAACTCAGTCAGTTGTTGGGAATCAAAAAAGGAGACACCTACGATGGCGTATTATTGAAGAAGAGAATTGCGGATGAAAAGCCTGACGCCAACGACCTTACCAATTTGTACCAAAACAATGGTTATCTATTTTCAAACATCAATGCGGTCGAGGTAAGTGCTGAAAATGATACCATCAATTTTGAAATAAGGGTATCTGAAGGTAAACTGGCAAGCTTCAATAAAATTTCTGTGATCGGGAACACAAAGACCAACGATCATGTGATTTACAGAGAGTTGAGGACTAAACCTGGAGAGTTGTACAGCAAGGACATGGTGGTTAGAACGGTAAGAGAACTGGGGCAACTAGGATTTTTTGATGCAGAAAATATCGATCCCCAATTTAAAAATGTAAATCCCAATGCTGGTACAGTAGATATTGAATACGGATTGGTTGAAGCTGGAGCAAGCCAAATTGAACTTCAGGGAGGATACGGTGGTGGAGGATTCATCGGTACCCTTGGACTGTCGTTTAATAATTTTTCCCTTAAAAATATCTTTAACTTTGATACCTATAAACCCCTACCCATGGGGGATGGTCAAAGCCTGAGTTTAAGGCTTCAAGCCAGTCAGTTTTACAGCACCTATAGTTTTAGTTTTGCAGAACCTTGGATGGGAGGTCGAGAACCAGTTCAATTTTCTACCTCATTATCCCATACTGTTCAATACCGCTACGATTATCTTACTGGAAGAGCCGATGAAAGCCAATTTTTTCAAATCAGTGGGTTGACCCTAGGTTTGGCCAAAAGACTAAAAGTACCTGATGACTTCTTTACTCTTTCCCAAGCCATTGCCTTTCAGTATTACAATCTCAACAATTATTACACGGGCTTGTTCACTTTTGGGGATGGAAGTGCCAACAACCTTACCTATACGATAGCTTTGTCGCGAAACAATACATTCACCAATCCTATTTTCCCTATTGGAGGTTCAAAATTTACCGTCAGTGGAAAATTTACCCCTCCCTACTCCCTGATCAACGGAATTGATTTTAGCAATTTGGAGAATCAGAGAGAATTTCAATTGCCTAACGGTGACCCCGATGTCGCCAAAATCGATCAAGAAAAGTTTAGATGGTTGGAATACTACAAACTAAAATTTACAGGAGAGTGGTATACCAGCATCATTGGAAAACTTGTTTTTAAAGCCCAAACCGATTTTGGTTTTATAGGAACCTATAATCAAGAACGTGGAAATATCCCATTCGAAAGATTTTATTTAGGTGGAGACGGAATGCAAAATTATGCCCTTGATGGTCGAGAAACCATTTCACTTAGGGGTTATAAAAACCAATCGCTTTCCAGTAGGGACGGTTCTCTATTGTATAACAAATTTACATTCGAACTGCGTTATCCCATCACCCTTAAACCGAGTGCTTCGATTTTTGCACTCTCATTTTTGGAGTCGGGAAATGGATATGACAGTTTTAGAGACTTCAATCCTTTTAACTCCAAGCGATCTGCAGGAATGGGCGTTAGGATCTTCATGCCAGCGTTTGGATTACTAGGTATCGATTTTGGTTATGGATTTGACAGTCCACTGATCAACAACGACAGTCCCAACGGGTGGGAGACCCATTTCATCATCGGGCAACAGTTTTAATCACTAAATCCCTTAAGTGTTAAAATAATCTACCAATTTGAGCGTTTACATTTAAAAGTTTAGTTCCTCATATTCATGAAAACAAAATTGTTTCTTTCTATAGTATTGTGCTCCGTTTCCCTCTCCATTCAAGCCCAAAGAGGAGCGCGAATTGCCTACATTGATATGGATGTCATCTTGAGTAAAAACAAGGAGTTTAGGACTGCCAATCAGTTGCTCGACGAAAAAATCGCCCAATGGAAAAAGGAAATTGAATTAAAAAAAATCCAACTTAAACAAATAGAAGATCAATTTGCTGTTGAGAAAATATTGTTGACTCCCGAGCTCATCGCTGACCGAGAAATGGAAATCAAAGATTTTGCCTCCGAAGTCGTTTCCCTTCAAGAAAAAAGATTTGGACCCAAAGGGGATATGATGATCCAAAAGAATCAACTCTTAAAACCCGTCCAAGATCAGGTATTGAGTATTGTTCAAGATATTGCTAAGGAGAGAAAGTATGACTTTGTCTTCGATCGATCTTCTGATATAATTATGTTGTATTCGGCAAAAAATTACGATATTAGCGACCTAGTTTTAAGAAGAATTCAGTCACAAGAGAGAATAAAAGAAAGAAAAGAAAAAATAAATTCTGCTAACAAAGTCCTAGACGGATTGAATAATTAAAATAATAAATTTTAAAATAATGAAAAAAATTAAAATCCTATTTTTACCCCTGATGTTTTTATTTGCTCCTTTGAGTACGGTCAATGCCCAAGCCAAAGTAGCGCACATTGAAGTTCAAAAATTAATCAGCGAGATGCCTGAGGTAATTGCCGCTCAAAAAGAATTAAAAAAACTGGAAGAGTCTTATACTGCTGAGATGGAAACTACTTACAAGGAATTCCAAACTAAAGCTCAAACCTATGCTGCCGATGCGGCCAATCAGACCGAAATCACCAATCAATCTCGTCAAAAAGAGTTGGAAGGCATGCAAAAAAATATCCAAGAGTATCAGCAAACAGTTTCCCAAGATTTACAAAAAAAGTCTGTTGATATGATGAAGCCTCTTATTGACAAGGCCAAAGCTGCTATTGATAAAGTTGCTACTGATTTGGGATACAATTACGTATTGGATTCCTCTGCTGGAGGTAGCGTCATCATTGCCAAAGGAAAAGACATTATGGCCGATGTTAAAAAAGAATTAGGATTTTAGTCTATATCCATCAAAACTATAAACTCCCATTCGTGGGAGTTTTTTTTTGCCTTATTTGAACCAAGAGGCGTATTGAATGTAATTGGCCGCAATACGTTCGATTTCTCCTTTTTGCAATTCAGGGCTAATTTCTTTGATTTTTTTGGCAGGAATACCAGCATAAACACAGCCCTCAGGAACAATAGTGTTTTTAGGTAAAACACTGCCTGCGGCAATAATGCTATTGGAGCCTACCACACTATCATCCATAATAATGCTTCCCATTCCAATCAAAACCCTATCCTTAATGGTACAACCGTGAACAATGGCATTGTGACCTATGGACACATCATCGCCTATGATGGTAGCTGACCGCTCAAAAGTTCCATGGATCACGGCCCCGTCTTGAATATTAATCCTATTCCCCATTAGTATACTATTTACGTCTCCTCTTACAACGGCCTGGTACCATACAGAACAATCGTCTCCCATAATGATCTCACCGATAAGGGTTGCATTTTCAGCAAAAAAACAGTTTTTACCGTATTGAGGTGTAAATCCTCGAACTGACTTAATCAACATAATTGTGCTTTGATGTCTAAATTATAAAATTGATCTTTAAGATCCTTGGATTTGTTTTTGCTAAATTTGTAAAAAAAAAGATGAAAAAGATCAGCATCGTAGCCACTTGTAAAAAGGGAGCCACTGTCGCAAAATTTAGCATTACTCCTCCCCTAGATATTTCAGTATCTAAGACCTTTATTAATATCGATCAAGCTGCTGATGCTCCTCTTGTTAAACAGTTGTTTTTCTTACCTTTTGTAAAAAAGGTAGCGCTGGAAAACAGTACATTGATCGTGGAACGTTTCGAAATTTTAGAATGGGAAGAAGTGATCCAAGAAGTTGCAGAACAAATCGAAGACTACCTCAATGAAGGTGGGGCGATTCTCAATGAAGTGAAAAAAGTTGAAAAAATACCCGTTACGGTTTATGCGGAAAGCACCCCCAACCCTGCAACCATGAAGTTTGTGGTCAATAAAAAAATAACCGACAAGACACTCTCTTTCGAAAATACCGATAGTGCACAAGGAGCCCCTTTGGTCAAGGAACTTTTTAATTTTCCTTTTGTCAAAGAAGTTTTTATGGATGAAAATTATATTTCCGTTTCCAAAAACGATACTGCTCAATGGGAGGAAGTTGTTATGGAAATCAGAGGATTCATCAAATCCTATTTGGAGGAAGAGAAAACCATATTGGACCCCTCTTTTGTTTCATTCGGTCAAGATTCAAACACTACAAATCCAAATCAAGAGCTGAATGATACTGAGCAAGAGATTGTAAAGATTCTGGAAGAATACGTCAAACCTGCTGTAGCCTCAGATGGAGGAAACATCATTTTTGACTCCTACGAGGATGCCGACAAAAGGGTTAAAGTAGTACTTCAAGGTGCGTGCAGTGGCTGCCCCTCCTCTACCTTTACCCTCAAAAATGGTATCGAAAACATATTAAAGGAAATGCTTCCCGGTAAAGTTGAACTGGTAGAGGCCGTCAACGGATAAGTTATCCGCCAATTTTCTTGGCAGTGGTGTAAAAATCCTTAAGGTAAAAAGGTTCAAAATAGGCCACATCTTCAAACTTTTGAGCTTGGAATGCTTTCCAGGCCAAAGGAACCATTTCTGCAGCAGAAGGATGCTGAATGTCGCTCCGGTATACGATATGGTTGGCCTCAAATAATTCTTTGCATTTTTGGGCACCTTCACCCATAAAAACCCACTGAACATCGGTTGGAAATTCTTTAAAACTCTCAGCAGTCAAAACTTCAGCAAAGGTGGGTTTTACGACTTCCTTCATTTCGTTAAGGATCATTACGTAAACCTCCATCCGACGGGCATCAAACATGGGGAATAATAATGCTTGATTATTGTCCTGATACTTTTCGGATAAAATTTGAAGAGAATTTACTGCAATAAGAGGCAAATCCAAAGCAAAACAAATGCCTTTTGCGGCTGCTACTCCGATTCTCAAGCCAGTATAAGAACCTGGTCCCTTACTCACCGCTACGGCATCGAGAGCGGACATCTCCAATTGGGCTTCTTTCAATACCTCTTGAATAAAAACGTGAAGCTTTTCACTGTGACTGAATTGCTCCGAATGGAGTTCCTTTAGAGCCAGTATGGTCCCAGATCTACTGATGGCAACAGAACAGTTCTTGGTGGCGGTCTCTATATGCAGTATTACACTCACCACACAAAAATAGAAAATCAATGGGTCCTAAGCGCTCTAAAGCTTTATAAATCTATAGATTAATGGTGATACCAAAATAAAATTCGAGGACTTTCAATTTGAAAATATAATCAAACTTGGCCCTTACCAAATCTGATGCGGCTGTTTCAAAGCGTTGCTTGATTTGATTAAAATCGAAAATATTCATCACACCTGCCTCAAAACGATTGATGGCATCTTCATAAGCTTTTTTTCTTGCCAACTCTGTTTTTTGGGCTGCTTCATAGAATTTAAACGCTCCTTCTGCATTGTTATAGGCTTGATTGATGGTGTTTTCAAGATCGAGTTTTTCTTGTTCTAATTGATTTTGAGAACGCAATAGATTTACTTTGGAACGCTCCACCCTGTTTCTGGCTACAAAGCCATTGAAAATAGGAATGTTTACTCTCAGACCAAAATTATGTCCTGCGTTCTGGTCAAATTGCTCTCCAAAAGGAATCGGGCCAATAGCCCTGTTGCCCTCCACAGAGCGCAATACAGGATCTTTGGTCGAGGATACAAATCCTATGGGAACATCTGAGAATATTCCATCTCCTGTAATCCTATCCGCATAGGAAACACGTGTATTGTATCCGTAAAAAGCACTGAGACTCGGCTGAAGTGTTCCCTTGGCCAACTCTATATCTTTTTCAGCAATGGCGATATTGGTTATGGAAAGTTTAATGTCTTTTCGGTGGGTTAATGCCTTTTCAAAAATATCCTTGGGCTTCTGGAATAAAATCTGCCCAAATGGTGCCTCTATGTCCATATTTACCACATCAAAATTTTCATAATCCGTAATCAACAGCATCTGTGCTAAATTGATTTTGGATAGCCTTAAATTATTTTCCGCCTGAATTACTGACTGTTCTTGAGTTGCCATCGTTGCCTCAATTTCCAACAAATCGTATTTTACCATGGTTCCGGCATCGATCATTTTTTGGGTTCGATCCGCGTCCTTTTGGGTAATAGCCAATTGGGATCTCTGGACTTCTAATATTTCGACGTTAAAAAGTATTTGCAAATAGGCATTGGCCACCATCAATCGAACATCGTCTTTCATATCTTCCAATTGATATTCTCCTGCCAAAATGGAAAGATTGGCACGATGCAACTGATTTAAGTTTCTGAGGCCATTGTACAAATCAACATTAATACTTGCCCCAAAGGAGGTGTACTGTGTCGTTTTGTTTTCTAGGAGTCCTCGGGTAATATCCTGATTCAATCCAACGTTCCAAGTGTGATTAGCCTGAGCATTTAAGGTTGGGAAAAAGTTACCCGTAGCATCGTCTTTATTGATTTCGGCATCATTCAGGGCGAGTTCGCTTTGTTTAATGTTGATGTTTTTTTCAACAGCCATCTCAACACATTCCACGAGGGTCATGGGTTGGGTCTGTGCCCTGAGGTCAATGCCTAAAGACAGTAAAATTACAGTCAATAAGAATTGGATTGCTTTCATATCTAATTATTTGTTTTCAGTTTCCTCTTCCTCCCCAATTTTGATGGGTTCTGTCTTGTTCCAAACTTTTATTTTATCCTCTATACTCAAACCCGAAATGACTTCTACATTGATTCCATCGGAAATTCCTAATTTGATATTTTTTCGTTCAAATATTTCTTTGTCGTTTTTTACCTCCACATAAGGGTCATTGGTGATTTTATCAAATTGTAACAGTGCCTCTGATATTCCCATGATGCTGTCCTTTTTTTCGAGCACCAAGGAGGCATTCGCGCTATATCCTGCCCGGATAAAAATCGAGTTGTCTAAGTAAACGTCCCCTTCAATTTTGAATTGAACGGTTCCTTGTTCCTCATTGCCTTTGGGAGCTATAAATTTTAACTGAGCATCAAATTCTTTGTCTTGAATAGCCCCTAGACTTACCTTGAGTGGCATTCCAACGGTCAGTTTTGCAACCTCTGCCTCGTCTACTTTCCCTTCAAAAATCATTTTGTTTAAGTCGGCCACCGTGGCAATGGTAGTTCCAGCATTAAATGTATTACTCTCAATAACTTGGTCCCCTTCTTTAATCGGTATTTCCAGTATGGTTCCCGCTACTGTAGCACGAATATTGGTATTGGCAGTGGTAGAACCTCCTGCAGAACCCATTTTAATGATCTGAAGATCGGTTCTTGCATTTTCAACATTTTGCTTTGCTTGATCATAAGTCAATTTTGCATTGTCAAAATCTCGCTTGGAGATGATTTCCTTATCAAATAGGGATTGATTTCTATTGAATTCTACTTCGGCATTTTTTAACAAAATCAGAGTGTTGGATAGCCTTCCTTTGGCTGTATTCAAAGCTTGTTCGTTGGGAACGACCTTCACTTTGGCCAACAGGTCTCCGTTGGTTACCAAATCACCTTCCTCAACGAACAGTTTTTCAATGATACCGGAAATTTGGGGTTTAATTTCTACTTCATCCTCAGGAATTACTGTCCCGGTGACTACTGTCTTTTTTTCAATACTTTGAATTTCAGGAGACTGAACCTCATACTCGACCAGCGGTTTGCTATTGGTCTTTATAAAATAGAGCGTTGCAAAAATGGCTCCGAAAACAAGTAAGCCAATTCCTAAATATTTAATAATTTTCATGTTGAAATGTATTTATTATTCTTCTCTTAATGCGTCAATGGGTTTTATACTTACTGCCCTCTGGGCAGGGATTAGTCCTATCAAAGTTCCCAATACTACCATGGTCAACAAAGCGCCAACTACCAATGGAATGGGAACAGTGGGATTGGTATATGGAAAATCAGATTGGTTTTGCGTAGCCAAGTTGATGATGGCCAAAACAGCTGCACCTAAAATGATGCCGACTATACCTGCAATAACCGTTAAAAATACAGACTCCAATAAAATTTGAACCCTCACTTCCCCAGGAGTGGCACCCAGTGCACGCCTTACTCCCAGCTCTTTGGTTCGCTCTTTGACTGAGATCAGCAGTATGTTTCCAATTCCTATGACCCCGGCCAAAATGGTCGCTAAGCCTACCACAAGAGACAAAAAGGTCATCCCATTGGCAAAGCCACTGATACGGTTAAATACCTCTCCGATGTTGAACGATCCAAATGCTCTTTCATCTTCAGGAGCCACCTTGTGGATTTTTTTTAAAACATCCTTGACATTTTTTTCCACGGCAACCACATCAGCATCCGCATAGGCAGCAATGGTAAACCAATCTACGTATTCACCAGTGTTGTATAAATTTCTAAAGGTGTTAAAGGGAATAAAAATATCACCATCGGTTTCAAAACCTCCCCCTTCAAGATATTTGTGAACCCCAATCACTTGGAAATAGACATTATTGATCCGTATGTATTTTCCTAAGGGGTCTTCATCTTCATCGAATAATTCCTCTTGGGTACGCTCACCAATCACACAAACTTTACGATTGAACCGCTGGTCTTCTTCATTGATAAATCGACCGCCATTGAATATTTTTTTAGTGGCAATTTTGGTGTATTCAGGAAAATCTCCATAGATATTGTAAGTACGAGAGGTTTCTTTGTGAACCACGCTTGCCGGCAGACTGCCTCCAAATACCCCCCTTGCGTTTCTTGGTGCGATGTATTTAATTTCGGGGATTTGCCGTTTTAGATCTTCAACATTGGAAATGGTAAAACGCGGATATCTTCCGACTTTGAAACCTGCATAGGGAACACTGGTTCTCTGCGGCCAGACGAACATGGAGTTCATGGCCATGTCTTCAAATTCGCGTTCAAAACCATTGTCCAAACCTTTGGCCGCACCTGATAGGGTAATGTATATAAATATGCCCCACAATACCCCAATCACCGTGATGATGGTTCGGGTTTTGTTTTTGGCAATGGATCCGAAAATCTCCTGCCAAGTATCAAAATCAAAAATGACCTTTAAACTATTCATCTCTTAAAGCTACTATGGGTTTGATGCGGGCAGCCCTTTTGGCTGGAATATAGCCAGCAATGGCTCCGAATAGAATCAGTAATACGGTTGACACTATCGCAGTAATACTATCTACATAGGGATCAATGATGAAAAATTCTTCCAACCGATCTCCCATATTACCCAAGAGTGCCATACCGCCAATCATTCCTGTAATACCGGAAAGTACTGTAATAAAAATAGACTCTTGTAAGACCATACCAATCACACTTTTTGGCGTGGCGCCAAGGGCTTTTCTGACCCCCAACTCTTTGGTGCGTTCTTTGACCACAAATACCATTATATTGGAAATACCAATGATTCCAGCAATTAAAGTCCCAATGCCTACAAAAGTGACAATCATCTGTAATACGCCCGCAAACTGTTGGTTTTGACGTATTTGGTCGGCTAGATTTCTGATTCTAATTCCGTTGTTATCTCTGGGATCAATGGACTTTTTCTTTTTTAAAAAAAGACGCAATTGTTCTTCAAATACCAAGGCCGTTTTATAGCCAAACTCTGGTCGAAAACTAACAATGATAGAACTAATTTTATCGTTGTTTTTTTCGATCAATTGCTGGGTGGTATAGGACATGTAGATTAATCGTTCCTCGCGATCTCCACTTTGGTCTTGGAATACTCCAACGACCTTAAAAGCACTGGATCCAAT
Source organism: Flavobacteriaceae bacterium UBA4439 (assembly GCA_002390455.1). Taxonomy (GTDB): domain Bacteria; phylum Bacteroidota; class Bacteroidia; order Flavobacteriales; family Flavobacteriaceae; genus UBA8316. The sequence continues at coordinate 29,261 of DGPN01000050.1, forward strand.
TTCTAAATATTTTCCAATGGGATTTTCATTCTTAAATAGGTCCTTGGCCACCAAACGACCAATGACAATATTTTTAGTTTTATTGAGCACATCATCTTGATTGATGTACCGTCCATTCATAATAATGGTTTTTTCCACGAACTGATGGGCAGGAGCAACCGCTCTGGTGGAATAGTTGTCAGATTCGCCTCTGTATTTCACCTGGGCGTTTCTGTTGATTCTGGGGGTAATGTCTTCTAAAAAGAATTTAAAGTTGTCTTTGATGTCTTCCAGATCACTGTTATCGAATTCTATCCTTCTGTTGGCTTTGAAACCTCTATAGGGTTTGGAGGTTGTGCTAGGATAGATCCATAAAGTATTGGTAGCGTCATCTAAAAAAAACTGTTTGAAGGTGTTTTTTAATCCATTCCCAAATCCAAAGAGAACGATAAAAATAAAAATCCCCAAAGCGACAGTAAAACCAGACAGAAAAGTCCTAAGCCTATTTTTTCGAATGGTTTCAAAAATCTCTTGCCAACGGTCTCTGCTAAACATATTTTTCCGCTATAACCTGCTCAACTTTTTGATCTTCAACAATCACCCCATCTTTGAGGGTAACGATTCTTTTACACATATTTGCAATATCCAATTCATGAGTAACCACTAAAATGGTCTTACCTTCATTATTGATTTGTTGTATTAGCCCCATGACTTCATTAGATGTTTTTGAATCCAATGCTCCAGTAGGCTCGTCAGCAAGAAGAACTTTTGGTTGAGAAGCCATGGCTCGAGCGATGGCCACCCTTTGTTTTTGACCACCAGAAAGCTCGCTGGGTAAATGAGTCGCCCAATCTTTTAAACCTACTTTTTCCAAATATTCAAGTGCTTTTACCTGTCGGATTTTTCTTCCTAAACCCTGATAATAAAGTGGCAAAGCAACATTCTCTAATGCATTTTTATAATTGATCAGGTTGAAAGATTGGAAAATAAATCCCAAAAATTTATTGCGGTAAGTGGCTGCAGTAGTTTCAGTCAAACCATCAATCAATACATTGTCAAGTAAATATTCTCCCTCGTCAAGCGAATCGAGCATTCCCAATATATTGAGCAAGGTGGATTTGCCTGATCCTGATGACCCCATGATGGCTAACAACTCTCCCTCTTTGATATCCAAATCAATTCCTTTAAGGACATGCAGAGAACTGTCACCCATCCTGTAGGACTTATGAAGATTTTTGATACTAATCATGGTAGTTATTTATTTGGGTTACAAAGTTACTTCGATTAATTATAACTGTCTAATATTAGAAGGTTTAACACTATCTATAATGTTTGAAAAAATAATAATTACCAATGAAAATACTAGGTTATTTTTTAAGCATCTTAAAAATTTGATAGCCCACAAGACCAACTAAAAGATATGGAATAGCCATAAGGTAGATAATCCCATTATTGATTCCTTTGGCAGTTTCTTGGGCATCCCCCGATTCTAAAACTGCTCTGCACATAGAACACTGAGCGGAAGACTCTGCAACTACAAATAGGATCAACAAACATGATATTAAAATACGCATAGGTTTAATAATATGGTGCTATCATCAAATACACCACTACCCCCGTTATGGCGATATACAACCATATAGGGAAAGTAATGACGGAAATTTTTTTATGATCTTCAAATCTTTTTGAAATGGCTCTCACATAGGTGATCAATACCATGGGTATGATTCCAATGGAAAGTATAATATGAGAAATAAGGATAAAATAGTAAATGTATTTTACGGCACCTTCTCCACCAAAAGGAGTGGGGTCTGAGGTCATGTGATAGGCTACATACATGACCAAAAAGACCAAAGACAAGGCAATGGCAATCTTCATCAATGATTCGTGGACTTTAATTTTTTTCTGACGAATCGCCACATAGGCCAGTACCAAAATCAAAGCAGTCAATGCATTGATGGCAGCATATATAGGGGGTAAGAAATCAAGAGGGGCTACATTGGGCAATCTCACCGTAAAGAGAACCGCAACCACCACAGGGATTAAAATGGATACTGCTGTGATGAGTTTACTGTATTTCTTAGAGGGATCACTTACACTTTGCTCTTTCATTTCAATGGGTTTTATTCCTTTAATAACCTTTCAATATCCTCTAGTAGCATCTCCACACCTTGCACGTCTTGATCTTCTCTATCCAAACCAGAATAGTAGACAATGGGGTTGTCAAAACGATCGACCCTTGAACGGATGTACCCGTTTTTGTCGATCAAGGCAAAATAGCCTTGGTGTTCGAAACCTCCAGCTACAGCAGGATTTATCCCTGCAAAGATACTAAATCCTGAATTGGCAAGTTCATATACCGTAGATTTCTCGTCGGTCAAAAAATGCCAATTTTGGGATTTTACACCATAGTCCTCTGCATATTTTTTTAATACATGGGGCTTATCATTGTCGGGGTCAATGGTGAAAGATGCAATCCCAAAATCTTGGCGATCCCCAAAACGATCGTCCAAAATTTTCATATTCTTATTCATGATAGGGCAAATGGTGGGACATCGGGTAAAGAAAAATTCCGCCAAGTAAACTTTTCCCCTGAAATCTTCATTACCAATCAATAAACTGTCTTGGTTACGCATCAAAAATTCAGGGACCTTTTTGGCTTCACCGTTGAGTTTAATGTAAGCCAAGGGTTTTGCTGGAACAGATCGATTGCTTTCGACCTGAGTATTGTTTGCCACTCGATCAACGATCTTGGGGATGAACAAAAGACCAAAAACAATCAGAATGATGATTAAACCTATATAACTTAAGTTTTTCATACTAGGGAGTATTCTTATTGTACTTCTTCCATGCACGGCGGTATTCGGCCAAGATTACCTTAATGTCATCTACCATTTTATTGTTGATTTCAGCCACAGACTGTGCATTAAAACCAAAAAGGGTTCCCCCGTCTTCGTCGTCGTCACGCCCTCTCAGACTGCGTTCTTTATCGATGATAAAAACATAGGGTAAGCTTTTTTCGTCGGAGAGTTGCAAAGGGGTTTTTAGGCTTTTAAATAAACTTGTGATTTGATCATCACTTCCAAAAACAAAACGCCACTTGATCAAATCGGTTCCTACACCTGACTTTAGTTCTTGTTTGAGTTCCTCAACCTGAGTCTGTTGACCCTCTTGCACAACCATAACAAACTGAAAGTCTTTGAACTGATAAAAGCGTTTGTATATTTTTTGATTCAAGTTCAAGGCATCCCCTTTTTTATCGGAGAGGTCATCTCCCCAAAAACCCAATACGGTAATACGGTCTTGAAATTGGACAGGCTCTCCTGAAAGGGTATTCCACTGATGAACATCGTCCACCGCTTTGGTCAAAACGGGCAACAGCGCAAAATTATTTTTGCCAGAGGCAAAAAACAAATAGATGACTATTGGAAATACAAATAGGATAAAGAGGACAAAATATTTTTTAAAAGATTTATTCATAAAAATATGTCCGATCTATTCTAAAAATTCCAACTGACAAATCCGCTATTCATCACTTCAAAAATATAGTCGGCTTCGAGTATCAAAATAAAAATCAGATAAGGAATTAATATGATTAACGGCAGAACAATGGCACCCTGAAGGCTGCCTGTTTCATCCCTGACATGCATAAAGTCCCATGCGATATAATAGGCTTTGACAAGTGTTAAAATGATAAAGATCCAATTCAACAATTTCATACTGAGGAAATAATTCATCAAAAAATCGGGTTTGATGATCCCCAACGCTACCTCAACGGTGGTTACTATTGATAAAAATATTAAAACGCCCCAAATTTTTTGAACGTTAGATTTGAACTTTAAAGCTCCTCTAAAAATTGCAAGTTTGTGAGTTCCTTCAGCCATTAGTTATAATTTTTGGATTAAACGAGATAGAAAAATGTAAATACAAATACCCAGACCAAATCGACAAAGTGCCAATAGAGTCCTACTTTTTCTACCATCTCATAATGTCCTCTTTTTTCATAGGTTCCGACAATGACATTAAAAAATATGATCATGTTGATGATGACCCCAGAAAAAACGTGGAAGCCATGGAAACCTGTTATGAAAAAGAAAAAATCGGCAAAGAGTCGGTTTCCATATTCGTTGTGGATGAGGTTGGCTCCTTCCACTACTCCAACGGCATTTTCTATTTTATCCAGAGAATCGTCTCGAGAGAGAACAATTTTTTGACCTTTTTCATCCAACTTTTCACTCCTGATGACCAAGTTTTCGGTGGATTCAAAACCTTCCACTACTTCGGCTAAGGAATAAGTAGTTAAGGACCCTTCGCTTTCATACCAAATCCCGTTGCTTCCTTTGTGCGTGCTGCGCTCGGTTGGAATAGAAACAGCAAAGTCCGCAATAGCGACTCTTTTACCTGTATCCGCATTGACAAATTGCAAAATCTGACCTCCCTTGGTTTCTAAAGCTCCATATTCTCCTTTGATAAAGTTTTTCCATTCCCAAGCTTGAGATCCAACGAAAACTGCACCTCCAATGATGGTCAACAACATATAAAAAGTTACTTTCGATTTGTTCATATGATGTCCCGCATCCACAGCCAATACCATAGTAACAGAGGAGAAAATCAATATAAAGGTCATCAAGGCTACATAATACATGGGTGCATCTACACCGTGTAAAAAGGGAAAGTGAGTAAAAACCTCATCGGCAATAGGCCAAGAATCAATATTTTTAAAACGAGAAAAGCCATAGGAAACCAAAAAACCGGAGAAGGTAAGTGCATCAGATACGATAAAAAACCACATCATCAGTTTACCATAACTGGCTTTGAGTGGTCGCTGACCTCCAGCCCAAAGATTGGCCTCTTTTTCAGCTGCAGTTAATTCCATAAAGTCAAATTCAAATTAGTTATCACAAATTTATATATTTTAGCTGTACAGCACCACAAATAGGTACAAATAAATCCACAAGAAGTCAAGAAAATGCCAGAACAAATGGGCCAATTCAAAACCCAAAGTGTTGGATCCTGAATAGCTGCCTCGAAGCAATCTTACATAAACTACCGTAAGGACGATCATCCCGACAAATAAATGCGCCAAATGCAACAAAACCAAAACATATAAAAAGGAGGTTGTAATAGAACTTTCTGCACCGGTAAAGTAATAACCTTTGGCAATAATGTCTCCAAACCCTTTAAATTGAAAATAAACAAACAGCAGTGCCAATAAAAAAGTGGTCAACACCCATGTTTTGGTTTGCTTAATTTTTATTGCCTCTAGGGATTTTTTCGCCATAAAGAAGGTAATACTGCTCAATAAAATAAGCAGTGTACTGATGGCAAAAGCACTGGGCATCTCAAATTGGGACAACCAGTCTGCTCTAGAACTGCTCACAACATACGCACTCGTCAATCCTGCGAAGGTCATGGACATGCTGATCATCCCGACCCAGAGCATCATCTTTTTTGCTTTGTTCTCTTTTATTACTTGTTCGTCCATTGCTAGATCCATTTATCTAAAACATATATTATTTGTAAAAGGCTGATGTATGCAATGCTGGCATACATTAATTTTCTGGCCGCTTTTTTGCTCTTTTTTTGCATCAATTTTAGGGCGTGGTAAAGGAAATAAATTCCGATCAAAACCAAGGCAACAACTGCCCCTATCGAAAGGGTCAAAGTGCCACTATACTGGGTGAAGGGCAAAATCGAAATGATGATGGTCCAAAAGGTGTAAAATACAATTTGAAACGCAGTAACCCGATCGGGATTTCCAGTGGGTAGCATCTTGAATCCTGCCTTTTTGTAGTCATCGTCCATCATCCAACCGATGGCCCAAAAATGAGGAAACTGCCAAAAAAATTGAATCATAAAAAGAACCCCTGGTTCTAACCCAAAACTGCCAGTGGCAGCCACCCATCCCAACATAAATGGAATGGCACCGGGAAAAGCTCCAACAAATACGGAAAGGGGAGTAACCGATTTTAGGGGGGTATAGATACAGGTGTAAATAAATATGGATAGTGCCCCGAAAATAGCGGTCTTGAAATTGATATTGTTCAGAATATAAATTCCAAGCAAGGTCAGCAGTGAGGCAATCACCAAAGCGGTAAAGTTACTCATACGCCCAGTGGGAAGCGGTCGTGTCTTGGTTCGATCCATCAAGGCATCTTTATCCTTTTCGATCCATTGGTTGAAAGCATTGGAAGCACCCACCATCGCAAAACCACCAAAAAACAGCCCCAACAGTATGGAAACGTCAATTTGATCTACGGCGAGTAAATAACCTGCTACTGAGGAAAACACAACGCTCATGGCCAAACGAAACTTTGTGAGTTGCAGGAAATCCCCTACGAATGAGACAAAGTTAAAACTTACTAAGGGTAGACTGTTGGAATGGGTCTTCATCATCAAATATCCAACGGCAAAGATAAGCTACAAATTATCCATGTGCAAACCTGTATGATGATTTTAAGATGCTATTGACAAACTCATTGCAACCTAAACATAATAGGAATAGAATAGGGCACCCTTACGGCCTTTCCTCTTTGTTTTCCAGGTATCATCTGTGGAAGGTTTTCAATGATGCGTTGGGCTTCTTTCTCCAAATTCTTATCTGGTCCCCTGGGCTTTACCAAAACCACTTTTCCATCTGTACCAATTATAAAACTCACATATACCCTTCCTTGAATGCCCATTTCTTCAGCAATTTCAGGGTAAGTGAAATTTTTTCTAATGTGTTTGTTCATTTTTTCCTGAAAACAGTCGCGTTGCTTTTTTTTGGATACATTTTCACAACCAGGAAAAATAGGAATGTCCTCGATGATGGCAAAGGGAACCTCTATATTATCTATAACATCCTTTACTTCGACTTTGTCTATCGGAATAATCTCATCTGGATCAAACTCAATGGGATCTATAAAAGATTCTTCTTTATCATCATCGTCAGGTATTACATCAATAACTGGAGGGGCGGCAGGAGGAGGAGGTGGTGGTGGTGGAGTCATTTTCATTTCCGTAATCGGAATGTCCTCATCGTTATCGTCCATAAAACTGAGAATATCCAGTTCTATATCCCTTTCATAAGTTCTTAATTCAATTCCTCTCCAAGTAAAGATGCCAGAAAATAAATATGAATTCAAAGCAACACCTAAATCAATGAGTTTAGCGAAAATTTAATGCATATTGCTTGGGTAATGGATTGGCACAGTCAATCATTAATGGGCGAATGTAAAGCGAGAAATTGGAATACCGAAACGGAAGTCAAAGTGGACAATAAATCGATATTTGGACTGAATTAATGACTGACTACAAAAACAAAATGTCAATAATGGCTATAAGTAATTGTAAAGTTTAGTACTTAACCACGCTACTCATAGCCGAGAAGGTTATTGCAATCTAAAAGTGATGGGAATACTAAAGGGAACCCTTACTGGTCTTCCTCTTTGTTTACCAGGGGTCATATTGGGTAATTTGCCAATAATCCTTGCAGCTTCCTTTTCCAAGTTTTTGTCTGGGCCTCTCATTCTGATGTTCTTGATAGAACCGTCTTTAGATATGATAAAATTCACATAAACCCTTCCTTGGATGCCCATTTCTTGAGCAATTTCGGGATAACGGAAATTTTTTCTAATGTGCTTATTTATTTGTTCTTGAAAACATTCTCTTCTTTTGGATTTGGAAACCCTTTCACAACCGGGGAAAATAGGTACGTCTTCAATCACGGCAAAGGGAACATCAACATCCTCAAAATCATCCTCTATCTCAACCTCCTCAACTTCGACGATTTCTTCTTGATCCGTCTCAGTGGATTCAATAACTGTTTCTTCTACTTCTTCCTCGTCCTCTACAACCTCAATAACCTCTGGAGCCGGTGGTGGTGGAGGTGGTGGTGGGACTTTGATTTGCTCTGTAATTGGGATTTCTTCATCATCATCATCTTCAACGTTCAATGCTTCATATCCATAGCCACTTCTGTCATAAGTTTTCCATTCAATGGCCTGCCATGATATAAATAGAACTGAAGATAAGCCTATGATGAAATACAGACTGCTATTTTTTGATAAATCCGCTTTTTCGTTCTTTTTGGGTTGCATTATGTTGAATGTATTTAGTATGCTAAACTAAAAAAAAATAGATTATAAACAAGATTTTTTTTTCTATGTAATTTCATTCTATGCTTGAATCAATTTCTTGTATTGATCTGCGCTTAATAAATTTTTCAGTTGGGCGGGATTATCCATTTTAATTTTGATCATCCAACCCGATTCATAGGGTTCGTCATTGACGGCCTCTGGGGTGTCTTCCAACTCAGTATTAAACTCCAAAACCTCACCACTAAGGGGCATGAATAAATCAGAAACGGTTTTGACGGCTTCCACCGTTCCAAAAACTTGTTCTCGCTCCAAAACATCTCCCACGGTTTCAATTTCGACGTAGACGATATCTCCTAACTCACGTTGGGCAAAGTCTGTAATGCCTATGGTGGCAATTTCATCGTCTAGTTTGACCCATTCATGGTCGTTACTGTACAGGAGATCGGAGGGAATATTCATTGACCTTATTTTAAATTACAAACGCAAAGTAATACAATTCGCTTTTAGTTTCCAAAATTATAGCGAATGGTAATCCCCGACCGGATAGAGGTTTGGGGAAAAGCGGTTGAAATGGCAAATTCAGAGAAATTGTGATCGTAAAAAAATACACTGGTCAGATTCTTGGACAAGTTATAGTTTGCAGAAAATTTGATAGACATTAGGGTTTGACCAGCAGTTACCTGATTGTTATCATATTCCAAATTACGCAATAAAGTGATGTTTTTTCTGTAGGAAAAATCTGCCTTAAGATTGAGATCCCCACTCAGGGTAACCCTTCTCCCTCCCAAATTGGTTCTGATTCGGAGATCTTTTAGCCGATAGCCCATCCCCATAATGTATTCATTACCGCTTTGCTCGGTCAACAGGCTATTGTCCAAACTCAACGACAAAGCTCTATCTCTTCTCATTTCTGCGAGGATTTTAAGTGAGTTTTTGAACTCCACATCCAAACGGATCAAAGGATTGAACTGTTCAGCCAAATTGATATTGGAGTAAAATATTGAGGTTTTGAAATTACCCAAAGGATCTTTCAGAAAGGGCTGGGTGGAGTCGTATTCCAAATTGGTTTGAAAATTGGTAAGGGTATAGCTCGAACGATAACCGTGGGTTATGGAAAAACGATTGAAGATTTTGGACAAAGATTTGATTTTGGTCAAGCCCGTGTACTTCAAATTCCAGTTGGGTAGCGGAGTACTTCGAATAGGATCAAACGATATTTTGTTGGGATCGCTTCCAGAATAAGCAGAGAGAAAAGAGGCTACTAAAACAGTTTGGTGGTTTTTATTGAATCCTTCGGGGAAACCATCGTTATCGGGATTGCTGAGTGAAGTTCCATTCATCGCTGCCAAGCGATTGGCTATGATCAAGCGGTTGTCTCTAAAATTTTGAAAATTTTGATTGACAATTCCCGTTCCACCTGAAAAAGCTGTTTTGATCAAAATGGTAGACATTCCGAAATTCCCGAACTCATTGGTATTAAGGGCGAGATAATCCCTGTCCTGGATCAGATAATTTTCAGACAGATTGTTTGAATAATTCCGTTCGGCATTCAAATCAATGGTGAGGTCTTTGAGGGGAATGATCTGAGCAGAAATATTGAGTTTGTTGTTGTGAACTTGAACAAAAGGCTCGTTGAAATTGGGAAAATTGGTCAGCCATCCCCTTTTGGCAACCTCGTATCGAACATCGGCTTGACTTCCAAAAGTAAAACCAAAAGAGGGGTCTAAAGTACCCAAGAATCCTACATTGGGCAGATATCCTGGAATGACCTTGCCGTTGTTTTCCGAGTAATTGAATTGTACTCTTTTGATGGATGAAAGAAGGTCAACGAAATAAGTGGTTCCTTTCCTTAATGCATTATTTTTTGGTTTTTTCTCTTCTTCCTGAGCCTGAGGATTATTGGCCGCCACTCTTGCAAAGGGTTGATCAAAAGGAGACTTTTTGGATTTTAATCCCAGAATGGTATAAAGTTTATCAAAGGAAACCGATCCGGTCAAGGTTTTGGTATTGGCGTTTTGAATGGTGTTGACGATACCTAGTGGCAAACCGTCCTCAGAGGTCACGGCTGCCATGGCGTTGGACCCCCTTTGCCAACTGAAATCACCAGTGTAATTGTAATTGGCATCAATAAAATTGAGAAAAGGAATTAATCGCAAGGGTATTTTATAGTTTAATGATAGGGTCTGAAAATGGCGGTCGGTTTGACCAGTATCCCAAATGCCATCCCAGATGTCCAAATTTTTGTTGACCCTTCCCAAGGGATTATTGGGATCATTTTCGAAGAAGTTTCGAACGATGTTGTTGTTGGAGGCTGTAAAATTGAAGCGCAAAGAACGGGTCAGATTATGGCTGATGGTATAGGACCAATCAAATAAATAATTTCTCAGTTGTAAATCCGGTAGGGGAAGTTGTTTCCCTGCATCAACGCCCTCCATATATACCTGACGAAAACGCTGGCTGCTAAAATCTCGATTGATATTGGAGGTCATTTCTATGTTATTGGGAATGGGACTGAAATTAATTTCTTTTAGCCATTGCCAATATCGCTTTCTGTTGAGAAGTTTAATTTTTCTGAATGGATTGATTTCCAATGATTTGAAGGAATGACCATAGTTGACCCCCATTTGAAGGTTTTTATCGGTTTGATTTTTGATTTCATAATCGTGGTGTTGCAACTCGTTATAGGCATATGAAAAATCAAAATTTTCTGGGCTGTAGAAGCGGGTGGGTTTATTCCCTGTTTTATTTTTTCTCACCCCGATCAAACTGATGCTTTTTCTTTGAGTATAGTCTATGGATTGTTCGTTAATGGAATCTCTTTGGGAAGTTCTTTTGGACGCATCCAATCGGTCTTGCAAAAGGATGTCTTGATAAAAAGGATCGTACTCGGGGGTGATAAAGGTTTCCCCTACATTGATATTGAGAGGCAATTGAATTCCCCATTTTTCTGGCAAGAGTTTCCCTAGATTGATGTTGGTCACCACATCATATTGTTTCATATCCTCTCTGTTGCTTTGGTTGGGCGTTTGGTCTATGGAGCCAAAGCCAATGGTTGACATTCGAGCTGTAGCAGCAACGGTGGCCAAATCAGCAAAATTGGCGTCCATGGCACCAACGGCTGCCCAACCTCCTTTGGAATCGATTCCTGCAATGCGCAATTCATTGAACCAAACTTCCCCACACAAATCATCTCCCAACTGCTGAGATGGGTTTTTTACCCCTATCATCAAGGTCTTTATGGATCCCAATGAGGGATTTCCTTTCACAGCAAATTTATATTTCTTAAAACCGGGAAGTGCACTAATGGGGGAAAACTCGCTGACGGGATTCAAGTCTTCATCAAAATAGGACACCTTGCCCAAACCAGAATTATTGATAGCAGCGGCTTTAAGTTTTGCCAGTAATTTGATGGATACTTCCAAGGCATTGGATTCTGGTTGCCACACTTCTTCAGCAGTAAATTGGTTGGATGAATTTTCAGAATAGTCGGTAGGTTTGAGTGGAATTTCGATTTGATAATAGTTGTCCAAAAAGTCTGTTCCCAGACGGATAAATGCAACCATACGTCGGTTATAATCATCCCCAGTTCCCTCTCCGGGTAAAGGTTTTTGGCCTACGATGGATTCGGCATGTAAAAACATTTTAAGGTTTTTATATTGTCGAATGTCCACATTCACGTTTTTGTAAACAGCCCTGTAATCCATCGGTTGAAGGTCGCATATCCTCATGGACATGGATTGCTCGTTTTGACGAACAATGGTATTGTTGTTATTGACCTGTTCTCTTTGAATGTCGGGGGGCAAGATATAGTTTACAGGAATACGGTTTTCGTTTTCTAAAATATTGACGGTGCTGATGTCAACTGTAGTATTATTATTTTTGGGCAGGTTATTGTTTAGTTTTTGGTTGTATCTACGCCAATCTCCCCGCACCAAATCTAGGGTACCAAATCGCAATACAGTAGGTTGCTCAAATCCTTTAAGCACCATTCGCATAAAACGGATAGAACGTAAGTCTTCTATATTGTTGATGGCCTCAAAATATTCGTCAAACTGAGTGTCTTCATAGTAACCCTTTTGTACTGGTATTTTGAATTGAATCCAGCGGGTGGTTATTTCATCTCCGTTGGGTACAGAGACTTTTACATTTTCACGAACATCGGTGATAAAAGGGTGATTGCCAACCCCCATTGATTTTGATATGGGTATGCGATACTCAAAATAACTATCGATCGTATTCATACTTTGATCTCGGTTGATGTCTTCCGAATCTGGTTCGGTTGTATTACCTCTGTCGGTGTCAGAAAAAGCAACGGGAGAGTTGCCTTGAGTACCGTTATAGTTTTTGTAACGATCCAAAACCCCTCCTGTGGCTGCCACAAAAAATTGATAATTGTCTCGTGCAGGATCCTCTGGTGGTCCATTGGTGTAGATCAATCGCTCTTGGTTATCGTCCAAGCCATCAAATCCAACATCTTGAACATCCCTGTCCTCTGCAACAGTATTGAAGGCATAGAGCAGTGACTGGGTGGAGGGTACTTTTCCCCAAGGGGTTTCATGGACTAAATTTTGTCCATTAAGCGCGGGTAAACCATTTTCAAATTGTTTTCGACCGTCTTTTAGAATGTCCTCTGAAATATTTCCCAAATGGAAGTAAAGTTCGCCCAAATCGTCATCCTCAGAAATTATTTCACTAAAAGTATCCAACAACCAGAACTCTATAAATTCCACATTGGACTGTTCAAAATTGGTCGCATTAATAGGTCGCATGATTCCTGCCCAATTTTCGGAAGTATCCCCTATAAATTCTTCCTCGGTCACGTTGTTATAGGGTCCTATTTCGCTAGGATAATAGGCCAAATCGAGTGTGCTTTGAACCGTTGTAGTCCCCTGTACAAGATCTTGTTCGGGAAAAATTTCTTTAATAAAAATCCTTCGAGTCGAATTGAGTGAGATATCGTCATTGTTGATTCCCGATGGTCTCCCCCCAGCATAGAAGATTGGATCAATGGAATACCATGCGAGTTTGGCTCTTCCGAAGCCACTGCTGATGTCGTTGTTTTTGACTTCTGATCCTTTAAAGTTTTTAAAGGGAATACTGGAAAGTTTCCAAGAGTTGAAACCCTTGATATCAATGTTGGTTTGGGCTCCCTCAAAGTCATCAATATATACATTGGACTCCCCTTGGAGTTGAGTGTTTTTTGGGATACCGGCAATAAGATTGGCTACTTCACCCCTAAAAGAAAGCAAGGAAGGTACGTTGGTGTTAATCGTGGGTATTTTATTTACCCAACGGGTTAAGAAAGGGAGTTCAGTAGAAAAATTGGTATTGAACCCGACCATAGTATTGTTTACCGGTTCGGTTCCATAGTTAGCTTTTTGAGTGAGTGGATTTTCACTCAAGTTTAATAATGTTCCTCCAAAAACAACTTTATCATTGACTTTGTGAACGATATTGACTCCAGAAAATCTTTTGTTCTGTTGATTGAAAAAGGAATTGTTTTCAACAGAGATGTTAATGGGTACGTTGGAAGCTTGCAAAGCAGGATCTAAAATTTTGACCCTACCAATGGCATAATTAACGGTATAGTCAATACCTTCCCGCAGTACCCTACCTCCTGCTGTTACGTTAACGGATCCCCTAGGGACATTGAATGCACCAATGGGAATTCCATCTCCTCCTTCTGATTTATAACGCCCTTTTAGCTGAAATTTATTTTTTTCAGTTGTTTCCAAAGCAGCAGCTTTGGTTTTGTGATACATTTCATTGAAAACATATCTTTTCTGATTTGCGTTGTAAGTTTCAATGTTTTTGTATTGTTCTCTTTGTGAGGTGGGATCGTCTAGTAGCTCAAAAAGGTATTCCCCAAAAGGCTCAATATTAGGAAAAATAATTCTTCCATATTGGGCTTCGATGGTAATCCCAGGGATATAATCAAAGAATCCATCTCCTTCAGGTTGTGGATCTTGATAAAAGTTAAGTTGGTCTAAATTGAAAGTATTCAAAAGGACTCTGTTGTCCATATTCTCAGGCCAAATAGATTTGTCAACAGGAGTCAAATAATTGATTGGCGATGGATCAGAATAGAGAATATTGAGTCTAAAATTTTCTTCAGCAAGCTGAAAAGCACCAGTATTGTATATGTTTTTCATCATCAAGTCCCAAATGGGTTGACGTACATCCGTAATGTTACTTTTAAGCAGTTTGACCACCAAATTGTTATTTACAATACTTTGGCTTTCTTCGGTTGGATTGGAGGTGACAGCAGTGGTTTCAACACTTCCATTGGCAAATTCTCCTACTTGATAGACTTTGCCCCTAAAGGTGTATTGATAGGCTACAGCCAAAACTTCATCATTGCTCAAGCGTTGATTGAGAGAGATATAACCCAACTGGGGATGAAGCTTATATTCACTTTGGCTGAGTTTTCTGGCACTTTCCAAAACAGCATAATCAAAACCCTCATTGACGACATTGTTGTAGGCACCAAATGAACGGGAAATCGAAGCAATGTCACGAATTTCTTTGCTCAAAATTCCTCCACTGCCAATGGTCTCAGGGTTCAATCGGTTATTGTCATTAGAAGGAGGATTTGAAAAACCATTTACGTTAAAAAAGTTGGTGATATTGTCATCGAGTTTGGTCTTGCTCGGATCACTTTCTCCTAAGTCCTGAAATCCAACGATATTTCGGATATTTCTGGTTTGTGATCCTCTGTTGGTAATCCAAACTTCAACACGAGTGATCTGAACTGGAGAATTGATGTAAGGATAGTTTTCGAGAAATTGATCGTAATGATCTCTAAAATATTGTGCCAAGAAATAGTGTCGGTCTTCTTCATAGTCTAATGCAAAAATATTGAACTCCTGTAGGGTTCCACCTCCTTGAGCAACTACATTCTGGGATTGTGATCTTTGCTCAGAGAAAACAGCCGAAATGGAGGTTTTTCCGAATTTAAGATCGGTTCTTACTCCGAAGAGACTTTGTGCCCCTTGAATTAGATTACTGTTCAGAGGCATACTGATGTTTCCAATACTGATGTTTTGTAAGATCGCATCCTCCGTAACCTTCCCGTTGAGGTAATCCGTAACATTATTCCCCAAGCCCATCATACTCTGACCGGAAAGAGCATCTGCTTTTGATTTAAGGTTAAGGATTTTTTGTTTGGCTTCGTTATAGGTACTCTGATAATCTCCAATTTTTTGTTGTATGCCCGATGCTTTTCCAGCGATATTTTTAGCACTCGACAAAAGGTTATCCGTTCTAGAATTGATCATTTCATTCTGCGCATTGACTGATTCGGGTATGATATCAGAAATATCTGCCAATTGAAGTGGGTTAAATTCAATTTTGACCAAATTTTGAAAGTCAAAAGTTGACTCTGTGTCATAGTTGGCTGTGATTTGTAATCGATCACCAATTTTACCCAACAAACTAAGACTGATCCTCTGGTCAAAATCAAAACCAAAACTTCTACGGTTTCTCGGAGATGCCGCTGGATTGTCATTTTTTTGGTATCGGACACCCAAGTCTATTCCAACCGATCCCTGGGGAACAATGTCAATCACGTTACTACCAAAAATGGATTGGAAAAATTTACTGTTGACATAAACCTCAGGAAGGAGATTTTTTTGGGTTTCAGATAGGTTTTCCGCATTTCCCGTTAGGGCAGCGATTTTGCCTTGAAAATATCCTTTCATCTGTTCGGCCAATACCATGGTTTGAAATTCTTTTGGCGATATTACCAAAGGGGTATTGATGGGGTAACCGTCGATGGTTTCGGTGTAGTGATACATTCCCGTTAGGGGGTCGTAGGTGTATTTTGAGCTGATAGCACTCGATTGAGTAAGCTTGGATTTGGACAAGTCATAACTGCTTTCCACCTGTCCCCACATCGAAAATCCACACATCAACAGTAGAGCGAGAAGAAAGTAATTTAAACTTAAATTTTTGTTCTTTTTTTTATAGACCAAAGAGATTTAAAGTTTATTCAAGGCGGATTTAATCAATTCCTCGACCGAACTGTCAGGAGCACCTTGAATGAGTTTATCAACGACTTTTTCTGAGGCTTTTCTTGAATAGCCAAGAACCTCTAATGCTGATAACGTTTCTTCTTTGATTGTATTGCTTTTGAAAACAGGAATTTCATCAGCTCCTTGCAAGCTTTTGATTTTGTCTTTGAGTTCAATGATTACACGCTGTGCTGTCTTTAGTCCAATGCCCTTCACCCCCTGTATGGTGGCGACATCTTCAGTTCCAATGGCCTGCTGTATTTCGACAGGAGTAAGAGAAGATAGCATCGTTCTTGCAGTGCTAGTTCCTATACCAGACACAGAAATTAAAAGTCTGAATACTGCTCTTTCCAAAACCGAAAAAAATCCATACAAAATATGTGCATCCTCTCTGACTTGAAGGTGGGTGAATAGCTTGATATTTTCATCAGACGAAAGACTGGAAAAAGTGTACAGTGAGATATTGATCTCATAGCCAATACCATTACAATCCACCACAACTTGAGTTGGATTTTTTTCAACGAGCTTACCTTTAATTTGTGTTATCATTTTTTTGCTTTCAATTTTAATTTTTCTTGGGAATCTATCCCAGCAATGGCTGCCATATTGACGATTTCATCGACCGAAGCCCCCAATTGAAGGATATGTGCAGACTGCTGAAGCCCCATCAAAATGGGTCCTATGGACAAGGTGTTGTCCAATTCCTTAATGATTTTGTAGGTAATATTGGCGGCATCTAAATTGGGGAAAATTAAGGTATTGACATTTCTGTTGTGGAGGAAAGAAAAAGGAAATCGCTCTCCCAACATTTCATTGTTTAGCGCAAAGTCAGATTGAACAGGCCCATCGGCAATCAGATCGGGGAACATACGGTGCAAGTAGCTGACAGCTTGGGATACTTTTTTGGCCTGAGGAAAAGGAGAAGATCCAAAGTTATTGTAGGACAAAAGGGCAACCACAGGCTCCACCCCAAACATTTTGACCGTTTGAGAGGTCATATGGGCTATTTTGGCCAATTCTTTGGAAGAGGGATCTACATTGATAGAGGTATCGGACAGGAAAAGCATACCTCTTTTGGTAAGCATCAAATTGGTAGCGGCAACTTTATCCACCCCTTTGGCCTTGCCCATGACCTCCAAAATGGGTTTCACTACTGCAGGATATTTTCTTGAAAAACCAGAGAGCATGGTGTCAGCATCTCCCTCTCTGACCATCATAGCGGCGAAGTAATTCCGTTCTCGTAGCAAACTGTCACATTCGTAGAGGGTTTTACCTCTTCTTTTTTGCGTTTCCCAAAAGGCTTTGGCATAACGCCGCCGACTCTCAATATGTTCATCGGTTTTGGGATCAATAATTTTTACATCTTCTTCAAATTCAATGGACTCCATCAGGTTTTGAATGGTTTCTTTATTGCCCAACAAAATGGGGATTCCAATTCTTTCCTCATGAATAATTTGGGCGGCTTTGATCACATCCAACTGGTCAGCCTCAGCAAAAACGATGGTCTTGGGCTCAGATTTCGCCCTGTCATGAATCATTCTGAGAATTTTTTGATGTCCTCCCAATCGTTCGGCCAGCTCCAACTCATATCGCATCCAGTCCTCAATGGGTTCTTGAGCAACTCCAGAGGCAATGGCTGCCTTGGCAACCGCAACGGGTACCTCAACGATCAAACGGGGGTCAAAAGGTTTGGGAATAATGTAGTCTTTACCAAAATTGAGCTTTGTTTCTTCATAAGCAATATTGACCCGCTCTGGTACGGATTGTTTGGCCAATTTTGCCAGTGCCTTCACTGCGGCCATTTTCATAGCTTCATTGATTTTGGTAGCCCTAACATCAAGTGCACCCCTAAAAATAAATGGAAATCCCAAAACATTATTCACCTGATTGGGGTGATCCGACCTTCCCGTGGCCATAATAATATCATCTCGGGTTTTACAGGCCAAATCGTAATCGATTTCGGGAGTGGGATTGGCCATAGCAAAAACGATAGGGTTTTTGGTCATGGACAACAACATTTTTTCGTTCAAAATATTGGGTTGGGACAATCCAATAAAAACATCTGCCCCAATCATAGCCTCAGCCAAGGTGTCAATTTCTCGATCCGTAGCAAATTCTGCTTTTTGGCTGCTCAGATCTGGTCGGGAATTCCTGATGACTCCCTTGCTGTCCAACATGACAATATTTTCATTTTTAGCACCAAAAGATTGGTAAAGACGGGTACAAGAAATGGCCGCAGCTCCTGCCCCAGAGATGACGATCTTGACCTCATCTATCTTTTTATCAGACAACTCTAAGGCATTGATCAATGCGGCACAAGAGATGATAGCAGTTCCATGCTGATCATCATGCATTAAGGGAATATCGAGCTCCTCCTTAAGTCTATTTTCAATCTCAAAAGCTTCTGGAGCTTTGATATCCTCTAAATTAATTCCACCAAAAGTAGGTGCAATGGCTTTTACGGTTTGAATGAATTTTTCGGGGTCTTTTTCATTGATCTCAATATCAAAAACATCGATATCTGCAAAAATTTTAAAAAGCAGTGCCTTTCCCTCCATCACAGGTTTTGAGGCTTCTGGACCAATGTCCCCTAATCCCAAAACGGCAGTTCCATTGGAAATGACCGCTACCAGATTACCTTTATTGGTGTATTTGTAAACATCATCTGGCTTTTTTTCAATTTCTTGACAAGGAATCGCAACCCCAGGGGAATAGGCAAGCGCAAGGTCTCTTTGCGTTCGATAGCTTTTGGTAGGCACAACTTCGGTTTTTCCAGGTTTGGGTTTGGCGTGATAAACTAAAGCTTGTCTTCTTTGTTGGTTGTTTTTCATTGGGTTATTTGTATGATACAAAAATAGTAAAACAAAAATGGGGTCATCTCTTGAAACCAAAATGAAAAAGATGGTATTGGAAGAAACGTCATTTTTTTTCTAACTCCAAAACAAACTTGCCAGAATGATCAATAGGCCAGCTGTGAAAAGGGTCTATCAATTCATCTATGACCAAGGCAAAGTTTCCACGGCTGATATTTTCCTCAACTGTGATTTTAGTTTCGGAAAAATCCTGAAAGGTTTGAATACTATTAAGCCAATAAGGAATTGCATTTTCTGGTGAAAAAACCAAATACAATTTCTTAAACCACTCCATCATATCCCCATTTTTAAGGGATACAGGAGTTGAAACAGTCTTAAACTGATTTAAAATGGATAAAGCATGATCCAAATCTTTCTGAGATAATTTCTCTTCAGGGAAAAACCAAGTTTGATTTTCCCATCCTACATTCATCCCAGTACCCTTTAAGATTCCCGTTGCACCAATACGCTGATATACTTGAAAACGGGGATGGTTTTTGGCTACATCCAAATATGGTAAAATGTACCCACCATTGCCTAACAATTGTGCTTGGACTTTCCTTACCCCTACTAATTTTGGGGATATGTTTTCTATGATACTCAATGCTGCCAAAACACCTGCCGCTTGCCCTATCTGCATTACTACAGGTTGTAATCGGGTTGTTCCATTTACAATATTGGTAACGGATATAGATTTTTCAGCCACAATAAAATAATCCTCAACCTTGGGAAGTAACGAGCCTAGGGGTAAACTGTATGAAGGAACAGGATAAAAATGAAGCTCGGGTAAATTCGCAGCATCTGGGTGGCTTGCGTGGTGGTGATCCACTGGATAATCTCCTACAGCGATACCCGTTCTGTAAAGTGATTGCTCTTGGTCATAGGGTCGTCCTATGTGATTCACTGTAAGGGTAGTAAGACCATGAATCCTTCTGGATTCGCGGTGATAGGGGATCAAGGGAAAACCGTCCGTTGTCGGAAATTCATCTTCAGTGAGTCCATAGGTGTTGAATCCCAATTCGGTTTGTAAGTAGTACAAAAACTGCAAAGACTTTAGCTTGGCTGCTTCAAATGATTTTTTTCGCTCTTCTCGGGTTTGATCCACCGCATTGACATAGTAATCGTTTCCGTTAATCGGCCAATTGATCATCACCTTTTCATTAGGCAAACGTCCGTAGGACAACAAGCTGTCCTTGGGCCATAAGGTTCTGTTCATAAATTCACCATCTTGACAAAGGTCACTCTCACTAGCACAATAAAAAACTTCTGGATCATAACCCTCTGGTTTTTCGATGGTTTTATCTACTCCGTAATCCTCTAATATCATTACATAAGTCAAATCCTGAATGACATCATTTTCTTTTTCGGGGGCAATATCCTCTCCATAGGTTTTTCTACTGTCCATTCCTAAATCATAAGGAATTCCAACT
Organism: Flavobacteriaceae bacterium UBA4439; assembly: GCA_002390455.1. Taxonomy (GTDB): domain Bacteria; phylum Bacteroidota; class Bacteroidia; order Flavobacteriales; family Flavobacteriaceae; genus UBA8316. The sequence continues at coordinate 49,615 of DGPN01000050.1, forward strand.
TGCATGGCAATATCTCCCAATTCTGTTGCGTCAATTACGACCTTTGCATGAATTTCAAAAGTTTGATTTTGTCCATTGACAGCTATTCTCCAGCCCTTATCATTTTTTTCAATGGCAGAAACCTTGACTCCAAAAAAGGGCTTGATCAAGGGTTCATTTTTGACCATATTTTGGAATATCTGATGGCCTACAGAAGGTTCAAAAAGATGGTTGCTTACCCAACCCGTTTGCAAGGCTTTTTTACTACCGTAATGGTGAATCAAACTATCTCTATATTCTCCCCAAATACCTGAGGGGAGTTTGGTATTTCCATCAACAGCACTCACCCCCGCTGCAGTAAGCATTCCCCCCAACCAGGGACCTTCCTCCAAAAGAGTAGTCTCAACTCCTTGTCGAGCCGAGGACAATGCTGCCGATACTCCGCTGGCACTCCCTCCGATGACCAAGACATCAGTATGCAAAGCATCTTGAGTGCATGAAATATTAAACAAAAACAATAGGGCCAGAAAATGGATAAAAGTCCTTTTCACACATTTAGATTTTAAACGTACCCTCTTTTGTGAAGGCACTATTATAATTTGAAAATATCTGTATCATATATTAAGTCTTTTTGATATTTCATGAAGTTGCAACAAAGCACGCGGGACATGGAAGCAACCTTTCCATTTTCCTCCTTTCAAATGGAGTAATACCTCCCCGGATCGATTCAAATAACCATACCACTCTCCAGCCCGTTTTGGATCTCTAAAATGTTTCCAGGTATAACCATGAATCTTATCAAACCAATCCCAACAAGCCTTTGAAGAAGTAAGTTCGAATCCCCTCAGAAAACAGATCATGGCTTCCAAATGAACCCACCACAATTTCTGATCCCATTCCAGTTGCTGGAGGGGATGCCCTTGAGCATCCTGAAAATAAAAAATTCCTTCTTTGTCCTTGTCCCATCCTTTTTCTACAATGGACAGGGATATTTCAACTGCTTTATCGATCCAATCTTTTCGATCAAACTGTACGCCCAAATCCATTATAAACCACATGGCCTCTAAGCCATGACCCGGATTGACCAAACGCCCTTCAAAAGTATCAGAAAAATCTCCATTTGGAGAAACGTTCTCAAGGATGACCCCTCTTTTTTGATCCCAAAAGTGATCGAAAATTTCATTTACACAATCATTTGTTCGCTCATATTTTTCGGTCTCATCCACCAAGTCTCCCAATTCATTGTAGAGGTTGCAAAGAATCATAGGGAGGGCAAAATTCTTTAAGGGACGGGTATTGGGAAAAGATTTATCCCAATGGCCTTTCGGTTTTTCAGCCCTTTCAATAATTTTCTTCAAGCTTTGGTCCACTGCATTTTTGTATTTTTCTGCCCCAGTGATTTGGTGCATTTTCCCCATAGCCATACAAGCGAAGGTGTAAGAAAAAATATTGTAGGGTACCACCAAAGCTTGCCCATCTCTTCTTAAAGAAAAAAACCAATTGAACTCCCCGTCATGCGCTTTTGACTCCAAGAAATCACTTCCATGTTCCGCAATTTTACGCCAAGAGTCTCTTTGCTCCAAACGGTCATATAGAGTAGCAAATGTCCATACTTGTCGGGCCTGTAACCAGACAAATTTGTCGGTATCATAAATCTTGTGATGGTCATCAATACAAGTAAAAAAGCCCCCGTATTCTTGATCAATACTGTATTGCTCCCAGAATGGAATCACCTCTTCGGTCAATTCTTTTAAATACAATGCTGAAAAAGAGGAACCGCTCATTTATTTTCTTTTAAATATTCTAAATATCGATTGTAGAGGTGACCCGCCTGTGGATAAGCCGATTGAGGACTCATAAAATGTGAAAACTCAAAAGTAATGGCCTCCGAAATCCCCACTTTGCCAGCCGTCTCCAGTTTATACCTCAACTTATCCCATTTGATGGGTAAAAACTTGATGGGCATATCCCTATCAAAAGTCTCCGAATTAATCCAAGAGGTGATTTGATTTTGATCCGCCAAAGATTTATTGATCTTGATAAATTCTTCCAGCTGATCATATTCCACATGTCCATCCTGAAAGGCAACTATATCAACGCTTTTCTGTATCCCTTTAAAAATAGACTCCCAAGTTTTGTAATGTTCTTCCAAGCTAATGGAATCATCCCGTCGGCTTTGATTAGTATATTGAGAAAGGTTTTTAAACCCATCAATGTAGGGAGATATCAGAACAGGAAGCCCTTTGGAAACCTGCTTACAATACTGCCCCAAGCCAGCATATAGATCAATTATTCCTCCAATATTTTTATTGCATTCCTGAGACAAGTACCAACCTTTAAAAGCCTTGAATTGTCCATATTGCTCCCATACTTCATCGATAACTTTGCAGTTGAGCCTTATCTCTTTTTCATACGCCCCAGAAGTCCAGTATTTTCCTGAGTCGTACAAGCCAAAATAAAAATCCATATTGTTTTCTTCACTCAAGCGAAGAAACATCCCCACCAAATCTGTGGTGGGTGGAATCGCTTTTTCTTCGGATTGAAGAACTTTGGAAGGATAGGTAATCCAATTTTTATACCCAGACCTTATTAAAATGACCTTGTCGATCCCTGCCGATTTCATGAATTTAAAATCCAAAGACCATTCCTTTTCACTCCAATTCTGATGAGGGATGTCGTGACTAATCTCATCTAAAAAAGTCCCTTTTATTTGAAGTTTATCAATCATTTATATTGTTTCTTTTTTGAGGGGGTCATACCACAAAAATTTTAATGCTACTGTCGTAAGGGCAACCACAGCAAGTGAAATAGCCAAGGCATCCCACTTTTTAATCATTAAAAAGATAGGCCAAACCACCAAGGCCATTTGCCAGACGATTCCGATCAAAACATTAAGCATGTCTCTGCCAAACATCGTATTAGGCAGGAAGGATGCCTCTTCTTTTTGCACTTCTAATAAAACGGGTTTCCAAAAACCCCAAGGTCTTACACTTTTATAAAAACTTTTAAGCACCTTCATATCATCTGGTGGAGAAAGGTAGGAGCCTAGCAAACATCCCAAAATAGAAAAAGCAAAAATGATAGGGAAAAAATAAATATCAATCCAGTCTCCAAAGAAAATGAGCTTGACGGTAGAAGCCAAAAGGCCAGCCAACATTCCCCAAAAATATCCATAACCATTAAAACGCCACCATACCCATTTCAATACATTTGCAGCGGTATATCCTCCATATAAAGAAGCGGTAATCCACAAAGTAATCGTATTGAGCGAGGAGGCAAAAAACCCAAAAAACACACCAATCAATACCAAAAGAAAAGACGATAAATAACCATAACGAACATAAGTTTTCTCGGGCTTTCCGGGTAATAAACTGTTTTTTAGAAGATCATTGGCAACATAGGCAGGTGCAGCATTGATTACGGCTGCGAATGTTCCCATAAATGCTGCTAAAAGCCCCGCCAACAAAAAGCCTTTCAGCCCTGGGGGAAGAAACTCCGCAATGGCTGTGGGTAGAATGGTTTCAAAATCTATCTCTGGATTAGAAGCCATTTCGGGAATGAGGAATACAATCGCCAAAACGGCAAAAGCAGCAATCATAAGATAACGGGGAGAAAATAAAACTGCAATGGTAAAGCCACTCATTTTGGCGGCCTCAAAAGGTGTTTTGGTAGATAGTAAGCGCTGCATGTCATAGCCAGGAACAGGGCCTGCCAAACTCGAAAAAAAACCTTTGAACAACATCATCATAAAAAGCGCACCAATAAACTCAAACCCATCTGTGGAAATTTTTTCATTCAATTGGGGAAGGATACCCGCCCAGTCTAAGTCCATCTTCCAACCAAAAAACAACTCATCCCAGCCCTGAGGAACTCCTTGCATAATGTCTGCATGACTCACTGCATTAAAGGCAATCACCGCTATGGCAATGCTCGAAACTGTCATGATGAGGTATTGAAAAACCTCAGTAGCCACCACACTCATCATTCCCCCTCTGAGGGTGTATATGGTTGTAATTCCCACAATGATAAGGGCATAAACGTTTTCCGAACTAATAGAAAAAAGGGAGTGCTGTAAGGTGAGATCCCAAGGAAGAATAGCAGCACAAAATTTTCCGATTCCTTCAAAAAAGTAGGCGATAAAGCCAATGGCTCCAATTACTGCGAAAACAATGATGATATTTTTAGACAATGCACCTCCCCTACCACTAAATCGGGTAAGAATCCAAGAAGCTCCCGTCATTACATTAGATCGTCTGATCCATACTGCCAAGAAGATCATTACAAAAACTTGATTCCAAACTGGCCACAACCAAGGAATCCAAGCACTTTTTAAACCATAAATAAACAAAAGGGTTACCGTCCACATCACTCCCGAAATATCAAACATTCCCGATGCATTGGATAAACCCAATAAATACCATTTGATTTTATTTCCTCCGAGGAAATATTGATCTAAATTGTTCCTCGCACGCTTAGAAATCCACAAGCCTACCCCCAAAACAATTAGAAAATACGAAATGATGATGGCGTAGTCTAGCTCGCTTAGATACATGAACTTATAAAATTTGTTTTTACTTTTTAAAAGACACCCCTGGTTTTTCTACCCTAAAAGTCTCAATATACCCCCTATCCTGAAGTGTTACATAAGCAGTCCTACCGTCTTTACCTCCGAAGGCAATATTGGAAGGTTTTTTACCTTTCATTTGTACCTCTAATAATAAATTTCCTTCGGGGGACAACTTTGCGACCGTTCCCTTGCCATGACGAGTAACGTATAGATTACCAGCCACATCACAACGCATTCCATCCATACCAAAATCATCAAATTTGTGAAAGAGTCTTTTGTTGGAGATATTTCCTTCAGAATCCAAATCAAAGGCCCAAACATTCCTTTGAATACTCTCATTGACGTAGAGTGTTTTGGCATCTGGACTAACCTCAACACCATTGGTGGTTCCCATATCTTTTGACAGCAATTGAAATTGTCCGTTTTCAACTTTCCAAAGTTGACCCGTACTTTCTTTCCAGTTGGGATCAGAGGCATACATTCTGTCGTTACAGCAAATTGCCAAATCATTGGGTTGATTCAACAAGGAGTCATGAGCATAAACAACAACCTCTTTGGTTTGGACATTTACCTTTAACACATTATGTCCGGTATAATCTGCCAGATACATACTTTGATCTGAACCAAAACGTATCCCATTGGCAGTACTTCCCTCAGGTAAATAATCAATAAATAAACTAAAATCACCCTCTGTATCGACCCTACCAATAGAACCTCTGTGGAGTGGGTTAACAAAATATAAATTCCCCTCAAGATCAACTGCTGGTCCCTCAAGGCCAGAAGTAAATTCGCCAACAAAAGCATAATCAGTGGCTTGATAATAAGTTTCTTTCTTGTTACAAGAGGTGACTAAAAAAATCAACAAAACGCTCATTTTTATATAGAAAAGTTTCATAATTATTTTTTTCAATTTGTAAATTAAAAAATTTAACTTTAATTCATGAATAAACTACTAATATTTAACTTACTGATTCTCCTATCCTTAATCAGTTGCTCGGATATGAAAACGAAAAAACAAAGCCTTGAAGTGCCCAAGGTTTCCATTCAAGATACCTTAAATTTCAACAATGTTTCAAGTGTTTTAGAGGAAAACTCTCCGCTCAATAAAGTCAACTGGTGGGAATGGAAGGATTTTCCCTATCAACCCGAAGTGAGTTTTAGAATTGCACATGACGATAGTCTTTTGTTTTTAAAATACTACGTCAAAGAGGAGCATATATTGGCACGGCAGACTGAACCCAATACTGCAGTCCATCGTGATAGCTGTGTTGAGTTTTTTGTAGATCCGCTTCAAGACGGGAACTATTATAATTTTGAATTCAACTGTATTGGAACCACACACTTGGCTTATGGTCCTGGTCGAGGGAAGCGTACTTTTATCGCCCCAGAAGCGATAAAACAAAAAATCAAAACCTGGTCCACACTGGGGAGGGAATCTTTTGAAGAAAAATCTGGAACCTTTGAATGGGAAATGGTCATCATTATCCCTTCTTCTATTTTCACTTACAACAAAGGGCTGAGTTTTTCAAACCTTATTTCCAATGCCAATTTTTATAAATGTGGCGACGACACCACCAAAAGACATTATTTAAGTTGGAATCCAGTAAAAACCCAAAACCCAGATTTTCACCGCCCTGAACATTTTGGTGTTTTAAATTTCCAATAAAAAAAGTTAGCTTTAACTAATAAATGAAGATTGACTACGATGATGAATTTAAAATTTAGTTACTTACGTTTAACTTGTGTTTTCTTAATAATTATTTTGTGCGGATGTAAAAGTCCTTCTCCCAAAAGTCCTCTTTTTCTTCCTCAGGGCTTTGAAGCCACCGTTTTTGTGGACAGCATTGCCGAAACCACTCGCCATTTGGCCGTAAATAAAAATGGGGATTTATACGCTAAATTCAAACGACCCAGCGAAGCTGGAGTCATGGCTGCCATAAGAGACCTCAACAACGACGGTGTGGCAGACTCCTTGGTGAAGTTTGGAGAATACCATTTGCCCCAGCGAGGAAGCTATTCTACTGCTGCTAGAATATACAAAGGCTACCTTTACTTCAGTTCACAACTTACCGTATACAGAATCAAATTAGACAAACAAAAACTAGTTCCTACAGGAGCGATAGAAATCATAGTCCACGACGATCACCCACATGGATCCCACGAACACATTGGCAAACCCATTGCTTTTGATGAAGAGGGGCATATTTTTGTTCCTTTTGGTGCTCCCAACAATGCCTGTCAGGATCCCAAGAGAACCCCTTTGGTGCCTGGTCAAGATCCTTGCCCACTATTAGAAGATCATGGCGGTATCTGGCGTTTTGACGCAGAAACAATCGGACAAACTCAAAAAGACGGAACATTTTATGCCAGTGGTTTGAGAAGCATCGTTGCTCTTGACTGGAATACTTCAGATCAAAGTCTTTACGCTGTGGTTCATGGAAGAGATGATCTGCACCGTCTATGGCCCAATCATTTCAGCCAGTGGGAAAGTGCTGTACTTCCCTCTGAAGAATTTATAAAAGTTGAAAAAGGAGATCACTTTGGTTGGCCTTATTGCTTTTACGATCAAATGCAAGGTAAAAAAGTATTGGCTCCAGAATATGGTGGGGATGGAAATATCATTGGTCGTTGTGCAGACTACAAAGACCCTGTGATTGGGTTTCCAGGTCATTGGGCTCCCAATGATTTGGTCTTTTACACTGGTGATGCCTTTCCAGATCACTACAAAAATGGTGCTTTTATCGCTTTTCATGGATCTACCAACAGAGCACCCTATCCACAATCCAGTTATTTTATTGGATTTGTTCCATTCGAAAATGGTAAACCCTCAGGATCTTATGAGATTTTTGCCGATGGTTTTGCGGGAGTAGACCCCATTGTCAATACACGGGATGCCGAATTTCGCCCAATGGGTATTGCTTTTGCACCCGATGGCGCCATGTATATTGGAGAAACAGAAAAAGGTAGGATTTGGAAAGTCCAATTCAAAGGAGATCGAGAAACATTTGGCACTAAAGAATTGGCTCAAATGGAAGAAAGAAAAAAATTGAGCCACATCAGAACCCCTGATATTGTCAATGACAGAATTGAACCCAAAGATTTGGCTATCGGTCAAAAAATTTACAACCAATACTGTATGGCTTGCCATCAGTCCAATGGCATGGGTGCCTCGGGAAGGTTCCCCCCCCTCAATGGCACCGACTGGGTAACTGGAGACAAACAAAGATTGGTTAACCTCATCCTGAATGGTATGGAGGGAGCCATTGAAGTCAACGGAGAAATTTATGATGGTGTTATGCCTCAGCATTCGTTTCTCAATGACGATCAAATTGCTGACGTTTTGACCTACATCAGAACCCATTTTGGTAATCAAGCCGAAAGTATTTCGGCTGAAGAAGTAGAAAAATTAAGAAAGTTAAACATCAAATAATTGTAAGAAATTGTATTTTAAACGAGAAGTTATGAAAAAAATAAAATTATTGTCTTTAGCACTGGTGCTGATTAGTGGATCGCTATCAGCGCAGAACTATGATATCGTCATCAAAGGAGGGCATATTATCGATCCTGTCAACAACATTGATCAAGTAATGGACATTGCCATCAAAGGAAATAAAATTGCTGCTGTTGAAAACAAAATCCGTGCTAATCAAGCCAAGACAGTAGTAGATGCATCGGGTATGATTGTCAGTCCTGGACTCATAGACATGCACACCCACAACTTTTTCGGAACCGTTCACAATCGCTATTTAGCCAACAGCTTTGCTGCAGTTCCCCCAGATGGATTCACTTTTCGATCTGGAGTTACTACCGTTGTCGATGCAGGTAGTCCAGGATGGAGGAATTTTGAACTTTACAAATCTCAAGTAATTGATCCATCAAAAACCAGAGTACTGTGCTTTTTAAATATCGTTGGAGCTGGAATGAGTGGTGGACACCGAGAGCAACACATTGATGATATGAATCCAGAAATGACCGCTATTGTTGCCAAACAATATAAAGATCATATCGTCGGGGTCAAACTCGCCCATTTTATGGGCTATGATTGGACTCCAACAGAACTTGCTGTTCAGGCTGGTACAATTGGTAACATTCCTGTGATGATTGATTTTGGTGGAAGCAACCCTGAATTACCCTTGGATAAGTTATTCTTAGAAAAATTAAGACCCGGTGATATATTTACTCATACCTATGCTCATGTAAATGGCAGAACCCCTATTGTGGCTGAAAACGGAAAAGTAAGGGATTATGTATTTGAAGCTCAAAAAAGAGGAATTGTTTTTGACGTTGGACATGGAGGGGGAAGTTTTGTTTTTGAACAAGCAGTTCCTGCGATCAAACAAGGTTTAAAACCCGATGTAATCAGCACCGACCTCCATACTGGAAGTATGAACGGAGGGATGAAAAACATTAATAATGTCATGTCTAAATTCCTTAATATGGGACTTAGCATCCAAGAGGTGATCGCTGCAACCACCTCCAAGCCAGCCAAATACTTGCAAAGGAAAGACCTAGGGCATTTGAGTGTGGGAGGCCTAGCCGATGTGACCATACTCAACCAAAGAAAAGGAGAATTCGGATTTATCGATACCCGTGGTAAAAGAATGGAAGGAAATCAAAAACTGGAATGCGAACTTACCCTTAAGGATGGAAAAGTTGTTTACGACTTAAACGGTCTTACAAGTAAAGACTGGACAAAGAAATGAAAATACTCTCTAAATATCTTTTTGCACTCTCAGGCTTGATGTTTGTCATCGCCGCAGGATTATATTTGTCTGGAAATATTGACATGTCTGGAACACCCTTAATTCTGTTTTTTGTAACCTTGGCTTTAGGTATGAGAGGCACTAAAAACTTAAAAGGATTTTCTTTTACCGTTCTGATTTTTGCCGCTGTTAGTCTTTCCTTATACTATCCCCAAACCTTTGTTCAATGGGGAGATTTTCAACTCAAAAAACTCATCGTTCCTTTGCTACAAATCATTATGTTTGGAATGGGAACGGCCATGAGTTTCAAGGACTTTTATGGTGTAATCAAAATGCCTAAAGGGGTTTTAGTGGGTTTAATCTGTCAATTTAGTATTATGCCTTTTTTGGGTTTTAGCTTGGCCACCTTATTTAATTTTCCGGCTGAAATCGCTGCTGGCGTGGTACTCATCGGATCTTCACCCAGTGGTTTGGCTTCAAATGTAATGGCCTATTTGGCCAAAGCCAATGTAGCCCTATCTGTTACACTTACTGCTGTGGCTACTCTTGTGGCTCCATTCATGACCCCTCTGTTAATGAAATATTTTGCAGGGTCTTTCGTGCCCATTGATTTCGTAGCAATGATGTTGAGCATTGTAAAAATGGTTATTCTTCCTGTGTTACTGGGGTTGGTCTTCAACCACTTTTTTCATGGGAAAGCAAAATGGCTTGACAAAGCCATGCCAGTGGTTTCCATGACCGCTATTGCCTTGATTATCGTGATCATTACCGCTGCTGGTAGAGACTCGTTATTGTCCATAGGGATATTGCTTATTGTCGCTGCCATTATTCACAATTTGATGGGATATTTATTGGGATACTGGGGTTGTCGATTGCTCAAAATGGAAGAACAAGATTGCCGAACCATAGCCCTAGAAGTAGGAATGCAAAACGGAGGTTTGGCCTCCGGAATCGCGCTCGAAATGGGCAAAGTTTCCACCGTAGGTCTGGCTCCGGCTGTTTTTGGTCCTTGGATGAATATCTCAGGATCATCTTTGGCCACTTGGTGGAGAGACAAAGACCCAAAAAAATAAGTTGAAATTAAATCCTAAACCAAATGAATTTTAAGAAAATAACTATTGCTTCTCTAACACTAATCTGTTTGTTAATTCTCAACAGTGGCTTCGCCCAAAACTTAAGTGTAGATCAAATGAAATTTTTGACCCATCAGTGGGACGGAGAACGATTTGAGGACGGTCGACCCAAAGTAGCTACTAACATCTTGGAGCGAATGAAGAAAGTCACCATTGAGGAGGCTTGGGGTGTGTTGAGAAATGAAGGTTATCACAACCAATTTGAAGGAGGCTGGCAACCCCTTCATGACGATGTAACCGTGGTAGGTCGGGCACTCACCGTTCAATACATGCCCAATCGACCTGATGTAGCCGACCAAATCAAACAAAAAGGTCTCAAAGCCGGTGAAATCGGAAATACCAACTCTTGGCCCATAGACCGATTGGTAGAACATGATGTTTATGTAGCCGACGGTTTTGGAAAAATTGTAGATGGAACTCTAATTGGAGACAACCTAGGCAACTCGATTTATGCCAAGTCAAAAACGGGTGTCGTTTTCAATGCCTCAAGCAGAGACATGGAAGGCCTTTCAGAAATCGATGGTTTTAATGCTTTTGTGAGAGCATGGCATCCCTCTTTTCTTACGGAAGTTATGCTCTTGAGCATTAACGATCCCATCAGAATAGGAGCAGCCACCGTTATGCCTGGTGATGTGGTTTTGGCCAAAAAAGAAGGAGTAATTTTTATACCCGCCCATTTGGCTGAAAAAGTAGTCGTCACCTCAGAAGTTGTCCGTCTCAGAGATCTATTCGGTATCACCCGATTGAAAGAAGGAAAATATACCCCAGGACAAATTGACAACAAATGGTCTGAAGAAATAGAAAAAGACTTCTCAAAGTGGATTAGGGATCATATGGATGAACTCCCAGTTCCCAAAGACCAAATAAAAGAATTGATTAAAAAAAGAATGTGGTAATAGTTTAACAATAAAATTTTGAAATAATGAAACACAACGAAAAAAGAAGATCTGTATTAAAAAATATTGGAATGGGAATGGCTGGCCTTTTTGGTATAGCAACTGTAAAAGCAGCACCCGCCAAAAGCAAAAAAGAAGTAGTGGGTAAAATAGTAGAAGACCAGAAAATGCCCTTATTCTCCGGTGCTGTGAGACATGGTAATACTCTGTATATAGCAGGAAAAGGGGCTCATTTTGAGGGAGACATCAAGGCCCATACGGATCATGTTTTAAATGAAGTACAAAAAGAA
>DGPN01000003.1 GCA_002390455.1 Flavobacteriaceae bacterium UBA4439
ATGATTGTAAAGCGTATAAATCAGGCGATCTTTGCTGCCAAATAATCTCCTACTTCACTGGTTTTGTAAGCTTTGGCGTCTCCTTCTATCAAGTCTTCGGTAACGATACCTTCGGACAGGGATTGATCGACAACCTTTCGGATCAAAGCGCCTTCCTCCTGTAATCCAAAAGACATTTCAAACATCATAGCAGCTGAGAGAACGGTGGCCAAGGGATTGGCGATATCTTTTCCAGCGGCTTGAGGGAAAGAGCCATGGATGGGTTCAAACAAACCAATGTTGGATCCTACGGAGGCAGAGGGCATCAAGCCCATGGATCCAGAGATGACGGATGCCTCGTCGGTAAGGATGTCTCCAAAAAGGTTTTCGGTGATCAGTACGTCATAGCTGTTGGGCCACTGTACCAATCGCATGGCTACAGCATCCACAAATTCATAGGCCACTTCCACTTCGGGATAGTCTTTTTCCATGGCCTGAACGGTTTCGCGCCACAGACGGGAGCTTTCCAAAACGTTGGCTTTGTCCACACAACACAGTTTTTTGCTTCGGGTCATGGCCAGTTCAAAACCTTTTTTTGCCAATCGTTGAATTTCTTCTCGGGTATAGGTACAAGTGTCGAAAGCAGTATTGCCATCGTCTTTTCTTCCTCTTTCTCCAAAATAGATCCCACCCGTGAGTTCTCTTAAGAAGACCAAGTCGGTTCCTTCGATACGTTCTCTTTTGAGGGGAGACTTGTCGATCAGGGAGGGAAAGGTAAAAGTGGGTCTTACATTGGCAAACAAGCCTAGTTTTTTTCTCATTTTAAGCAAACCTTGTTCGGGACGAACCTTTGCCGAGGGGTCGTTATCGAATCGTGGATGACCGATGGCACCAAACAATACCGCATCGGAGCTGGCACAGATTTCATGGGTTTCGTCGGGATATGGTTCCCCAACTGCATCAATGGCAGCAGCACCCGTAAGGGCTGGCATCCACTGGATATCGTGATTGAATTTCTGGGCGATGGCGTCGCATACTTTTACGGCTTGGTCAATGACTTCCGGACCGATGCCGTCTCCGGCCAATAAGGCTATTTTTAGTTGCATTAGTTAGAGATAATGTTTAACATTTTTTCTGTGGCTTTGATCGCCGAAACCGTTTGATCTGAATCTAATCCACGGGTAATGAATTCTTTATCTTCATTTTTCCAAGTGATCAGGGTCTCACACAAGGCATCGGAATTACTTCCAGGAGGAATACGAACGGCATAGTCTGTCAGCTGTGGTAATACCATTTTTTTCTTTCGGTATATTTTTTTGATGGCCTTCATAAATGCGTCAAATTGACCGTCACCCGATGCATTTTCCTCTAATACTTCCCCTTCTATATCGAGGGATACAACGGTATTGGGCTGTAAGCCCTTGGCATGGGTTAATACATAAGAATTGACCCTTACTTTCTGAATTGTATTGCTGTTGAGTACGTCGGAGATGATATAGGGGAGGTCTTCGGTGGTGACAATTTCTTTTTTATCGCCCAACTCGATAATGCGCTGGGTTACTTTTTTGATTTCGTCATCATTGAGGGTAATCCCTAACTTTTGTAAGTTTTTTTGAATGTTGGCTTTACCAGAGGTTTTTCCCAAAGCATACTCACGGGTTCTGCCAAATCGTTCGGGCAACAGGTCATTAAAATAAAGGTTTTTCTTTTTGTCACCATCGGCATGGATTCCAGCGGTTTGGGTAAAAACATTTTCTCCTACAATGGGTTTGTTGGCAGGAATTCTAAAACCAGTAAAGGTGGCAACCAGCTTACTGACCTTATAGAGTGAAGACTCTTTGATGTTGATTTCTACCTCAGGAAGAAAATCTTTAAGGGTGGCTACTGTACTGGCCATGGGGGTGTTCCCCGCACGTTCTCCCATACCGTTGACGGTAAGGTGAAGACCGTGACAACCCGCCCTTACGGCTTCCATGGCGTTGGCCACACTGAGGTCGTAATCGTTATGTCCGTGAAAATCGAAATGGATTTGAGGGTGATTTTTTACGACTTCTGAAATAAAGGAAAAGGTTTCGTGATGAGTCATTATGCCCAAGGTATCGGGCAGAAGTACTCTTTTGATGGGTAGGGTAGAGACAAAGGACAAATAGTCATTGACATATTCGCGAGAGTTGCGCATTCCATTACTCCAGTCTTCTAAATATACATTACTGGTAATGCCTTCTTTTTGTGCAGCCAAAACATTATCCTCAATCGCCTTAAAGTGTTGATCGGGTGTTTTTTTGAGTTGGTGTTTCAGGTGATTGAGCGATCCTTTGGTGAGTAAGTTTTGAACCTTAGCCCCCGCCTGCACCATCCATTCGATGGAAGTGCCTCCATCCACAAAGGTCAATATTTCTATTTTTTGATCGTGTCCACTGTTTTGTGCCCATTGGGAAATTTCCTGCACAGCTTTGAGCTCTCCTTCAGATACTCGTGCTGAGGCAATTTCTATACGATCTACATTGAGTTCGTCCAGTAAGAGTTTGGATAAGGCCAATTTTTCTGCAACTGAGAAAGAGACACCCGAAGTTTGTTCCCCGTCCCGAAGGGTGGTATCCATGATCTCAATGGTTCTTTTTTTCATCGCCTTAAATCCAAAGTGATATCGTTAGAGGGGAGTGTCTTGAGCAAAGTTTTTGATCTCCTTTTTGATGTTTAGTAAATAATCAATATCATCAAAACCATTGATCATATTATCCTTTTTGTAGGGATTGATTTCAAAAGATTCTGAGGCAGCTGTATTGTCGATGGTGACTTTTTGCTGGCCTAAGTCAACCGTAAAAGTGCTTTTGGGGTCCGCCTCAATGGCAGAGAATATTTGTTGTAAAAATTCGGGACTGACCTGAACTGGCAGTACCCCGATATTGAGACAGTTATTTCTAAAAATATCAGCAAAAAAACTGGATATCACACAGCGGAATCCGTAATCGTAAATGGCCCAAGCGGCGTGTTCTCTGGAAGAACCTGAACCGAAGTTTTTTCCTCCTACTAGGATTTTACCACTATAAGTATCGTTGTTGAGTACAAAATCTTTTTTGGGGGTATCATCGCTATTGTAACGCCAATCTCGAAACAGATTGTCTCCAAAACCCAATCTTTCTGTGGCTTTTAGGAATCGTGCAGGTATGATTTGATCCGTATCTACATTTTCAATGGATAGGGGTACGGCGGTGCTGTTGAGTATGTCGAATTTATCGTATGCCATTAGGAATTGATTAGGGTTCGTGGGTCAGTTACTTTTCCGGTTACTGCCGCAGCGGCAGCCATGATAGGGCTGGCTAAAAGTGTTCTAGAACCAGGTCCTTGTCGTCCTTCAAAATTTCTATTGGAGGTGCTTACGGCATATTTGCCTTGAGGTACTTTGTCGTCGTTCATCGCCAAACAGGCCGAACAGCCGGGTTCGCGTAATTCAAATCCCGAAGCTTGAAGTATGTCCAATAGTCCTTCTTCTTTGATGGCTTTTTCTACATTGTGAGATCCAGGAACTAACCAAGCTGTGACATTGTCGGCTTTTTTTCGTCCTTTGACAATTTCTGTAAACGCTCGAAAATCTTCTATTCTTCCATTGGTGCAACTGCCGATAAACACAAAATCGATGTCCTTACCGATCATGCTTTCCCCTTCGTTGTAGCCCATGTAATCGAGCGATTTCTTATATGTGGTGGCACCGCCTTCGATGGTATCGGACGTTGGTATGCTTTTGGAGATTCCCATTCCCATTCCTGGGTTGGTTCCAAAGGTGATCATGGGTTCTATTTCGGCCCCTTCGAAGAAGAATTCTTTATCGAATGTGGCGTCCTCATCGGTGTAAAGCTCTTGCCAATAGTCCATGGCTTTGTCCCATGCGGCTCCTTTCGGAGTAAACTCTCGATCTTTGATGTAGTGAAAGGTCTTTTCGTCGGGGGCGATCATTCCTCCTCTTGCTCCCATTTCGATGCTGAGGTTACAGACGGTCATCCGGCCTTCCATGCTCATGTTTTTAAAAACATCACCTGCATATTCGACAAAGTGTCCCGTTGCACCCGAGGTGGTCAACTGGGATATGATAAAAAGTGCTACGTCTTTTGGCGTAACTCCTTTTTCAAGATTACCATTGATGGTAATCCTCATTTTCTTGGGCTTGGGCTGTAGGATGCACTGGGTGGACAAAACCATTTCTACCTCAGAGGTTCCAATCCCAAAAGCGATGGCACCAAATGCTCCGTGGGTGGAGGTATGCGAATCCCCACATACGATAGTGGCTCCGGGTACAGTGATTCCGTATTCTGGACCTACTACATGGACGATTCCGTTTTTTTCGTGTCCCAATCCCCAGAAGGAAATTCCGTGTTCAGCGGCATTTTTTTCCAAGGCATCCAACTGTTTGGCCGACAGCGGATCCTGAACAGGTAGATGTTGATTGATGGTGGGGGTGTTATGGTCTGCGGTAGCAAAAGTACGTTCCGGATACATCACCTTGATGTTGCGATTTTTAAGACCTAAAAAGGCCACCGGGCTGGTTACCTCGTGTACCATGTGTCTGTCAATAAACAATACATCTGGGCCTTGGTCTATTTGTTGAACCACATGTTTGTCCCAAACTTTATCAAAAAGTGTTTTTTTCATTGTACTGTAAAAATAAGGGTTTTATAATCCGCAGGCTTCGATAATTTTAGGAATATCATTGTCATTGACTTCCTTTTGTTGGTCTGCGACTTTTAAAAATTCTTTGTAAACTTTATCCAATTGTAGTTTGTCCAATTCAAATCCAATATTTTTGGCACGATAGGCCAATGCAGCACGACCACTTCTGGC
>DGPN01000023.1:0-111702 GCA_002390455.1 Flavobacteriaceae bacterium UBA4439
TTAGAATTTTGGAATTCAAACTCAACCATTTTAGGTTCAACATTCGAAAGTTACAATGAACTTATAGAATTTCTAGGTGACTTAGATGATGATTCCGAAGAAAGTCTTATTTTAAAATATTGTCAAATTCCTGATACGAGTTTTTTTAGTCATGTGGAATGGGGGGAATTTGAAAATAACTACAATCTTACAAGTGATGGAGATGAATTGGATATTTCAAATTCAAATTTAACTATTGAAATATCGGACAGTAATGTTTACACAATAAAACTTCAAGGATGTCTTACTAAAACTAATTTACCTTTAAGTTTTTATTATAAGGGATATTTAGGATATTATGACAAAACATATACCGAACCTGGGAATGGAAATAAATCCTCGTCAAGACCGAAAAATACAAGTTTGTTTTTTAATAAATAGTTAGTTGTTCTTTGTGAACATCTATTGTTCTTAATAAGAACAACTTAGAGTAAAATATGTTCTTATTAAGAACAATGTGTAACTATAATTATTTGATTTACAGGTACTTATGTACTGGTTCGATTCCTGGAGGTACCACTTAAAATCCCTGAAAACATTAGTTTTCGGGGGTTTTTGTTATATGCTTGACTATTTTTGCGCATTGCCTTTTCATAATAGTTCCAAGCAAATAAACCAACAGCTAATGGACTAAAAATCATATGCCAAACCCCTGTTTCAACAGAAAAACCGTTTAGATTTGCAAGTTTTTACCTGACTTTTCCAGACTATTCTTGATGAGCTTATCCTCCATTGATGCTACCATACTGTGTGAATAATCTTCTTTTCTATATACTTTTATCTCTTCTTTCTCTAATTGTTCTCTTAGTTTTCTTTTAAAGGTTTGTCAATCCCCTGATAATCTATACTTCTCAATCTTATGGTAGAAGTTTTTAATCAGTTTTGATTTCTTTTTTAGAACATCTACCATATGTCTTGCTTCTTCATCTGTTATATTTTCTATCATATTATTTCCTTTCAGAGTATTTTAAAAAACAGTAATAAGCTCGTACTTGTAATACTTAATCAGTTCAAGGATTTTTGCGTTTATTCTCATAGGTTTTCTAACTTGTACTTTTATTTAAATCATCAAAAGATGAAATCCTTTTCAAAAAATTGGATCAGCTTGGTACTCCTCACCACCAAGATCCTCTTTTCCCAAGGTTTTAAAATTGAAACCGATCAAGGCACTCAATATGTGACCGATGAAAGAGTTTGTAACGGTCGCTACTGGACAGAAGAAGAAGGCAAAACGAAATTAGAGGAGTTTTCAAATCTTTGGGATACTGCCCAATCATGGGGAAAAAGGGCAAAAGCCATCAGAGAAAACCTCTTGGCTGGAATGCAATGGGATAAAATTTCCATATACGACGGCAAAATCAAGGTCATCAAACACTCCAAAAAAACAATGGATGGCTATACGGTAGAAAATATTGCTTTAGAAAGCTTTCCAGGGTTTTATGTTACTGGTAACCTTTACCGTCCCCTTCAAAAGCAAAAACAATATGCTGCTATTTTGAGCCCCCACGGACATCTTGATGACAAGCGATTAAAAGAAGATGTCCAATATCGCAGTGCCT
The DNA here is from genome assembly GCA_002390455.1 of Flavobacteriaceae bacterium UBA4439. Taxonomy (GTDB): domain Bacteria; phylum Bacteroidota; class Bacteroidia; order Flavobacteriales; family Flavobacteriaceae; genus UBA8316. The sequence continues at coordinate 1,599 of DGPN01000023.1, forward strand.
ATTTGGCCAGCAAAGGCGCCATCGTTTTTGCCTACGACATGGTGGGATTTGGTGAAAACCATCAAATCAGACACAAAATGCCCATCAGTCTTTTATTACAAACTTGGAATAGTAAACGCGTACTGGACTATTTACTTAGCCTTCCCGAAGTGGATACACAAAGAATCGGTATGACTGGTGGCTCTGGTGGAGGCACACAAACCTTTATCCTCACTGCCATCGATCAAAGGATCAAAGTATCTGTACCTGTGGTACAAGTCTCCGCCCATTTTTTTGGAGGCTGCGCTTGCGAGAGTGGAATGCCCGTTCACAAAACGGCCAATTTACAAACCAATAATGTTGAGATCGCTGCCCTAGCCGCCCCTCGTCCAATGCTTTTAGTCTCCAACGGCGACGATTGGACTCGGAATACTCCTAAAGTTGAATTTCCCTACATCCAAAAAGTTTATCAAGTCATGGGAAAAAGCAATAGCGTTGAAAATATTCACCTACCCAATGAAAAACACGATTATGGATATTCCAAAAGAATAGCCGCTTATGCTTTTCTCTCAAAACACCTAAAACTCGATCTCGACAAGACTACAAAAGAAAATAATTTTGAAGAGGACTTTATAAAGATTCTAAGTCCAGATCAACTCCGAGTATTTTCACCCGAAAAACCCAGACCCGATAACGCCTTTAAAAATGAATATGAAGTTCTGAAATTCCTTCAATTTCCTACCGAAGAAGTTCCATATGTATATTATAAAAATTAATTAACTTAGTGCAGACCATTTCACACCAGTTCAAACCCGTTTGATGATTATGAAAAAGATTTTTGCTGTTGTTTTTGTGGCAGGGCTTTTACTCTCTTGCTCACTAGAAGTTCCAACTGAAATTACTCAAGAATTCAGTACTTTACCAGAAGTGGTCGACTTCAATTACCACGTCAAACCCATACTCTCAGACCGATGTTATCAATGCCATGGACCCGACGAAAAAACACGAAAAGCAGGACTAAGACTGGATGTAGAATCTATCGCATTTTCCAAACTCGAAAGTGGTAAAAGAGCTTTCAGCCCTGGGAGTTTATATAAAAGTGAGGGTGCTCGTAGGATACTTCACGATGATCCCGATCTACTCATGCCTCCACCGGAAGCCAACTTGTCTTTGACCAACAGAGAAAAAGCCATCATTTTTAAATGGATTGAGCAAGGTGCAGAATGGAAAGAGCACTGGGCCTTTCTCCCCCCTCAAAATAAAAAGTCCATTACAAAGGACAAGTCCTTCCATAATCCAATAGATGGATTTATCAAAAACAGATTGGAACAAGAAGGCTTAGATTTTTCTCCTAAAGCCAGTAAAGCCATTTTGGCCAGAAGGCTCTTTTTAGATTTGACAGGATTGCCTCCCTCCATTGAGGAACTAGACACCTTTCTTAATGACAAAAGTGATAAGGCCTATGAAAGTCTTGTGGATCGACTCCTCAGCACCGATGCCTATGCAGAGCGCTTAACCCTCGATTGGCTCGACCTGTCTCGCTATGCAGATTCCCACGGTTTGCATGCCGATGGTGTCAGAACCATGTGGCCCTGGAGAGATTGGGTCCTCAAAGCCTTTAAAGAGAACATGCCCTACGACCAATTCGTGACCTGGCAACTGGCAGGAGATCTCCTCCCCGAAGCCACCCAAGAACAAAAGCTCGCTACCGCTTTCAACAGAAACAGTCCCATGACCGCAGAAGGAGGGGTCATCGACGAAGAATGGCGTTTACATTATGTTTTTGACCGTACCGAAACCCTTTCCACCGCTTTTTTGGGACTCACAGTAGCCTGTGCAAAATGCCACGATCATAAATTCGATCCCATTTCTCAAAAAGATTATTTCCAACTTACCGCTTTTTTCAACAACATTCGAGAACTCGGGATGACCGGGGATGACGGAGAATTTGGACCACTATTACCTCTGTCTGATGAGGAAACCCAAAGTAAACTCGACCAACTCAATGAAGGGTTGAACTCCATCAAAAAGAATATTGCCATTACCAGCCAACAACTCCAAGAAGTATACCAATACTCCGAAGAACTTATTTCCAATACCAACCCAAAACCTGAATTGGTCTTTCATGGTACATTCGAAAAAATGGCTAAGATCAAAAAAGACAGACACAGCGTGGACGGCAAAAAAGATTTCTATGGTAGAGTTGATCAAATGCCCGAAATCGTTCCTGGTGTAAAAGGCAACGCTTTTCAGTTCAGTAAAGATCACGATCACTTACACATCACCAACAATTTGATTCCCAACCTAGAATGGACCGACCCATTCTCCCTTTCCATTTGGTTGAATACCAGTAAAAGAAAAGAAGGATCTTCCCAAACACTGGTGGCCAATTCTGGTGGGAAAAATGAACTTTGGCGCGGATGGGAATATTTTCTGGACGACCAAAACAGAGTCAACCTCCGCCTGATCAATGTAGCACCCTCCAACCTCATCCACGTAAGATCGGTAGACTCCCTTCAACTGAATGCTTGGCACCACCTTACCCTTACTGTGGACGGTAGCGGAAAAACCGAAGGGGTTCAGTTTTTTCACAATGGAAAAGAAATAGAAACTGTAGGCATTGTCAACAACCTATACAAAACGATGAAGCCAACCAGTCGCAACAGAGAAAAAGGATTTGTCAGTACCAAAAGAGATTTTGCGGTTGGACGATCCTACGAAGGTTCAACCGGCGACTTTGGACTTTTCACTGGTAAGCTCGATGAACTGAAATTCTTCAACGGAGTACTCACCCCCTTCGAAGTCCAATCGATTTATTCCGAAAACTCCAAACAAAAAGAAGAAATCAAATGGCCAATGGTGCAAAAACACCTCATTGAGAAAGATCCCAAAATCCTTCAGCTCAAAAAGCAACTCAAAGAAAACCGCGAAGAATACTTGGAAATCTATGCACCCATAAACGAAATTATGGTCATGCGTGAAATGGAGGAACCTCGCCCTACCTACCTCTACAACCGAGGGAATTACAACGAACCCCTTTATACTGTTGAGGCCAAAGTGCCGGAAATACTGCCTTCAATGGATGAAAAATTCCCCAAAAACCGATTGGGTCTCAGTCAGTGGCTTTTTGATCCCAAAAACCCACTTACCGCCAGAGTCGCTGTAAACCGATATTGGCAAATGATCTTTGGAAAAGGATTGGTAGCCACCCCCGACGATTTTGGAGTTCAAGGGCAATTGCCCTCCCATCCTGAATTGCTCGATTGGTTAGCGATAAATTTCAGCCAAAATTGGGATGTAAAAGCTTTGATCAAAAAAATGGTCCTTTCACAAACCTACCAACAGCAATCGGTGAGTAATCCAACCCTCGATCAAAAAGATCCTGAAAATCTTCTTTTAGCGCGAGCCAATGCCGCCCGATTACCCGCTGAAATCATAAGGGACAATGCCCTTAAAATCAGTGGATTGCTCAATCCCAAAATAGGAGGGGAAAGCGTCCTGCCCTATCAGCCCAAAGGGCTTTGGAAAGAAAAAAATAACTTTTCCACCTTTCTTTTGGAATACGAAGAATCTAAAGGAGAAGACCTCTATCGAAGAGGACTCTACACCTTTATTCGACGAACTTCACCACCCCCCAATATGCTCACTTTCGATGCCACTTCAAGAGAGGTGTGTACCGTCAAAAGAGATGTAACTTCTACCCCACTGCAAGCGCTGGTACTGCTCAATGATCCTCAATTTTTTGAAGCGTCTAGGGTTTTTGCAGAACGTATCATCAATAGCAAAAACACCCTTGAAGAACAAATCAGTCACGGATTCCGATTGGCCACCGCTCGACATCCCAGAGAAAATGAACTAGAAATATTGGTCGATCTCTACAACAGTCAATACCAATATTTTAGACAGAACAGAGACAAAGCCTATCAAGTCATTAGCGTAGGGGAAAAACCAAGAGATAAAAGCATAAACGGTGCAAAAACCGCTGCCATGACAATGGTCGCCAATACTTTACTCAATCACGATGAAACTTATACCAAACGATAAGATGCACTGCAACGATCACCATCACGAAAACAAGAACTACTCCCGTAGGGACTTTCTAACCAAAACCTCCCTCGGGCTAGGAGCACTTTCCTTAGGCTCCATGATCAGTCCCGTAAATGCCTACGGTCAAAGCGAATTTTTAAACCTTTTGGACAGTGAAAAAATGAAATTGCCCCACTTTGTTCCCAAAGCCAAAAGGGTCATCTACCTTTTTCAAAGTGGAGCCCCATCGCAGTTGGATCTCTTTGACTACAAACCCAAACTCAATGAAATGTTTGGTAAAGAGGTTCCCAAAAGCATCATCGGAGAGCAACGGCTCACTGGTATGTCCTCTGGACAGAATTCATTCCCTATGGCTGGGTCTTTGTTCCAGTTCAACCAACACGGACAGAGCGGAGCGTGGATGAGCGAACTCATGCCCTACACTTCAAAAATCGTCGATGATCTTTGCTTTATCAAATCCATGTACACCGATGCCATTAATCATGACCCGGCCATGACTATGATTCAAACCGGATCGGAACTTCCTGGGCGGCCTTCCATCGGATCTTGGCTCAGCTATGGTTTAGGTACCGACAATAAAAACCTACCCGAATTTGTCGTTTTGGTTACCAAAGGCAAAAACGGTCAACCCCTATACTCCCGACTTTGGGGCAACGGCTTTCTCCCCTCCCAACATCAAGGGGTGCAATTTCGCTCTGGAAAAGATGCTGTTCTCTATCTCGACAATCCACCAGGCGTTAGCAGTGGCATCAGAGAGGAACAACTCAAATCCCTTGAAAAATTACAACGCATTCAGCATGCCGATATTGGAGATCCCGAAATTTTAACTAAAATTTCCAACTACGAAATGGCCTACCGTATGCAAACTTCAGTACCTGAAGTAATGGACGTATCCGATGAACCAGAATACATTTTTGACCTCTATGGTGAAGACAGTAAAAATCCTGGCACCTTTGCTGCCAACTGCTTACTCGCCCGAAAATTGGTTGAAAAAGACGTCAAATTCATTCAACTCTATCACCGCGGCTGGGATCAACACGGTAATCTGCCCAAGGACATCAAAAAACAGGCAAAAGAAACCGATCAGGCCACCGCTGCCCTGATTCAAGACCTCAAACAAAGAGGCTTACTAGAAGATACCTTGGTTATCTGGGGAGGTGAGTTTGGCAGAACCAACTACTCACAAGGAATGCTCAAACCCGACAACTACGGTAGAGACCATCACCCGCGTTGTTTTACCATATTCATGGCAGGGGCTGGCGTCAAAAAAGGAATCACCATTGGTGCCACCGACGATTTTGGATACAACATCGCCGAAAGACCCGTTCACGTTCACGATTTTCAGGCCACACTTATGCACCTGCTCGGCATTGATCACGAAAAATTAACCTTTAAATTCCAAGGCAGACGATACCGATTGACCGACGTACACGGCAATGTGGTTAAAGAAGTTTTGGCCTAGACCTATGCTTACAGAATTCCTCGATTTCCTCGGCAGCCTCCACCCTCTGATAGTTCACCTACCCATCGGCATCATACTACTGACCATTGCCATTGATGTCTTTATGCGAAATAAAAACAACAGCGTATACCGAGTCATCACTATGGGTTGGTTCTTTACCTTTTTCACTGGACTTTTGGCTGCTCTATTTGGTTGGTTTTTGGGAGATAATGGCTACTATTTCGAATCACAGATCAACATTCACCGTTGGAGTGGAATCGCTTTAGTAAGCCTGAGTTTTATCATCTGGGTACTGAGATACATCAACTTCCGATTTTCTAAACCCTTTAACCGTTCCCTTAACCTGACCACAATTATACTGTTGATGGTTACGGGTCATTTTGGTGGAGAGATGACTCATGGTCAAAACTACCTATTCGAAAACCTTCCCTATATCGAAAAAGAAATATCGTTAGTAAAACTCTCCGAAGCCAAACGATCCAAAGCCGATTCCCTAATGGTTTATGAAGATTTGATCCACCCCATTTTGGAAGAAAAATGTATGGCCTGTCACAACCAAAACCATGCATACGGCGGACTCAATATGAGCGCCTTTGAAAGTATGGTCAAAGGGGGAAATAGTGGTACAGGGATTAAAAAAGGTAAGCCCTACGAAAGTTTGATCTACAAAAGAGTAAGTTTCCCTCACGACCACCCTAAGTTCATGCCTCCAGCTGGAGTTCCGCTCAGCTACGACCAAATCGCAACGCTGGAATGGTGGATCGATAATGGTGCGGAAAAACAAATACCAGTAACCTCGGTACGGAACGACGCGAAAATCCAACGCATGATAGAAATACAATACGGCCTTGACCTAAAAGAAAAAACCTTTCTGGAAACCCTCAAACTGGCCTCCCCCTCCCCCGAAATGCTTAAGTCTATTCAGGGAGAAAAATATTTTTTTCGTTATCTAAATCCTGAACAGAGTTTTATGGATTTAAAATTCACCAAAAAAGAGATCAATACAAAAGACCTGATCAACATTCAGAAAGTCAAGAAAAACATCGTCTGGCTCAACCTGATGGACTGTATGCTCAAGGACGATCACCTGGGTTACCTCAATGATTTTCCTAACCTTACCCGACTTAAGATTCAAAAAAATCCATTGATTACGAACAAGGGTATAGAAGCCCTGAAAAACCTGGAAAACCTCAGCGAACTAAATCTCTATGGCACCCGAGTCAGTGATGCCGCTCTGATAACGTTGGGACAAATACAAAGCCTCAAAAAATTGTTCCTTTGGAATACGCGCATTACCCCCCAAGCCATTGCAGATTTTAAAGCCCAACATCCTGAAATAGAAATCGTCGCAGGGCTATAGCTATTGTAGTTTAAAGAGGTCGTCTTCCTCTTTTTCCTCTTTCTTTTCAGTAGGTTCAATTTGTTCCACCTTCCGCAGTTTGGACAACATCATTCGGGTACGGGTCGTTACCATTTTTTCGATCTCGTTGTCTGCCTCTTTGATCTTTCGCTGAGCCTTTTCCAAGACTGTTCCAAAGTTGGAAAACTCCTTTTTGACACTTGCCAAAACCTCCCAGACCTCACTACTTCGTTTTTGGATGGCCAAGGTCTTAAAGCCCATTTGCAAACTATTGAGCATGGCCGCCAAAGTGGTAGGACCAGTGAGTATAATCTTGTATTCCCGTTGCAATTGGGCGATCAACTCCGGGTGACGGGTCACCTCGGCGTACAAGCCCTCGAAAGGTAAAAACATGATTCCGAAATCGGTGGTATGCGGTGGATCGATATAGCGTTGCGAAATATCTTTGGCGAATTTTTTCACCGAATTGAGTAAGCCTCGAAGTGCAGTTTCTATGGCCAACGGATCACCCAGCTCATAGGCCGATTGCAAACGAGCATAATCTTCCTGAGGGAACTTTGCATCCACTGGAAGATAGACCGGGCCACTGCTGTGACTTTTTCCTGGTAGTTTGATCGCAAATTCTACCAACGCATCCGAGCCTTTTTTGGTTTTTACATTGGCGTCGTATTGTTCGGGAGCCAAGATTTGCTCTAAAATATTGCCCAACTGTATCTCTCCCAAAACGCCACTGGTTTTGACATTACTCAACACCTTCTTTAGGTCGCCAACACCCGCCGCCAAGGTTTGCATTTCACCCAGTCCCTTTTGAACTTTAAGCAACTGTTCGGTGACCACTTCAAAAGATTTACCCAAACGATCTTCCAAGGTTTTATGAAGCTTTTCGTCCACAGTTTCCCGCATCTTTTCCAGCCTGAGCTCGGTGGATTTGATCAACTCGTCTTGCTTTAGATTGAGGCGTTCAAAGTTTTGTTTTTGCAACTCGTTAAAGGCAGTAACGTTTTTAGAAAAAGACTCCTGAAAATCCTTAAGAGTAGTCCGTAACTCCTCCCGATCTTCCTTGGCTTTTTTGGCCAAAACCTCATTGAGGCGTTCCATACTTTGAGTGATCTCCAAACGGCTTTCCCGTAAGTTTTTGGTCAACTCCTCTCGATTTTGGTAAAACTCCCCTTTGATCAACTCCCGCAATTCGGCAGACATTCCGCTGTTTCCCTGTTTTCTAAACAACAAAAACAACAGCAGCCCAAAGGTCAAAGCCGATAAAATCAATAATACGATCTCCATCCCAACGATTTATTGCAAATTAAAAAGAAAAGCCCAAGAAAAAGCATAGGGCGGGAAAAGTAATAAACAGGAATTTATAGTATTTGGTTTAAATCTTGTCGAACCACTATTGCTATGATTTCAAGCCTGTATATTCCCTTATTTGAATAACGGTCTCGGCTATGAGTAGTTGCGTGGTTTAGCACTTAACTTAACGGGTTCGTGCCAAAGTAAGCGAGAACAAGCAATTACTTATAGCCATTGTTGGGCACAGTTTTTTATTTTATTAATATTTCCAAATTCTTTAGCACTCTTTTAACTCGACTGTCATTTCTCATTTCTGAATAACTACCCTTAAACTCTAATACGAAATCGAGAAGTTCAACAGTTGAAGCATTCGTTATTTTTGGTCTCAAATAATTAAGCAATTCGATGTATTTCTGTTTGCAAAGTCCAATTTGAAGTGAACTGCTAATTTGGTCGGTTGTAAATGACAAAAGAGCAATAGTTGCTTGTCTACTATCAAAATGCTCAATTAATTCTTTATAAATTGGTTCGGCATCCCAAGCAATTCCATTTCTATTGCTTAAATAAACTTCTACAAGAACTAATACATATTGTTTGTTTATTCCTTTTGGGATTTTTGGTGGAACACTAACTATTCTTTTTAACTCTCTTGCAAAAAGTGGTTCGTTGTAAAAATTATTGTTTCCTCGATGAGCATTCAATAAATTACGAAGAGAATTTTGAATTTCTAAAATTCGTAAGTCGTCTGGTATATATTTTTGTCCTTCAACAATTTCTAGAAATTGTCTAGCTAATTTCTTTTGTTCCGTTTCGTGATTGGCTGAAAAATAACCATATTTAATTCCGAATGAATTTTTTGTTTCTTCATCAATTGTGTCCCATAAAAGTGGAAGTAACCATTTTATATTTTGCCTTGTTTGGTTGTCTGTATCCTCTCTTGTATAAATTCCAAAAAATGCCATAGTCAAACTATTTGACTGTTCTTCAGAAAGTTCGGTGAGAAAAACTCCGATTTCGTCAGCATTATCCGCATTTATAGGTTCTTTTCTTATGTTAGATAGAAGTTTTTTAATTTGGATTGCTCCACTCGGAATTGGTAATGAAATAACCTCTTTAATACAAGTTTCCAACCAAGAGATTAGTTGTAAGCCTGTAATGTCCGTTTGGTTTGGATGAGCAGCACTTGCCCAATTTCGCATATAATTTATGAATGTCAAATGTTTAAAACCGACATCAGAAATCAATTCAATTTCTTTAGCACCGTTTATTAACTCGCTATCTTGAAGTTTAACTAAATCGTCCTCGTTTTTAAAATTCTTTCTTCTATCTCCTCCAACTGTATTATCATAAAAGTATTCAAGGTCAAATTGCGAAACTCTCTTTCTTAATTGGATTACTGTTTCATCCCATAAGTAATTTAATGATGCATCAAAAAGTCCAGATGCACTTGCAGCAAGAAATTTAGATAGGTAAATTGATTTTTGATATAATTGTGGGTCAATTTGTCCAATTACATAGTCAATATTCGAGAATACTCTTAATCGTTCATCAACGCTATTAAAAATTCCGCTTGATGGTAAGTTGTGAGATTCTAAAAATGTAATAAGTCCATTTTCAAAATTCGTTATTTGTGCAGGATAATTATTTTGTTGATTCGTTAATTCTGTACTCATATGTTTGTTTTTTCAAATTGTGCCCAACTAGTAGATAAACACCATATAGCGTTTATATTCCCTTTATTCATTCTTTTTATAGCGTTTAGCTTCCCATTAAGGTTGGCTAAACACAATAATATTGATTTACCTTGTCTCCCAATAAACAACTGAAACCAAAAACCATTCATGGTGGCAGTAGGATTTAGGGCTAATAAAGATATGTATTTTTTAAGTAAAAATTAGGTGAATTTTTTTACAAACCATTGATATACAGGATTTTAAATCTACTGCTTACTATATTTATTAATCTTTATAATTTTGAAAGACTTTAAAAAAAAAGTTGTAATTGGAAGTGTATAGAAACAGTTTATCTGCTTATGGCAGATAAAATATTATGGTCAATGAAAATCCATCATAATCCCTATCCAGGTTGGGGTTTTATTTATTTTAGTGAAATTGCCTGGATCAATTTTCTTTATTTTTGGATCGTATAAAAATCATTGCAATAGCGGTGGTGACTCCCCCCATGATCAATGCAAAAAATGTACTTTGAACCATATAATTAGTTAGGTTAAAATAGGCCCTTGCTGCCTCCTCAGATTCATAATATCCCGAGGCTACCGAATGAGCAATTACATTGGGAAAGTATTCTGGCGTAATCAGACTTGAAATAATCCATTGTGTTAATGGGCTCAACAAAGCGATGATTATCGAAAGTTTGACTCCCGAAACAAGGCCTTGCACATAGGTCATTTGTGAAGCGTAAAAATTTTTCTTTTTGTCTTTTAAAGCCAATACCATCACAACTACAGCTGGAATGGTAAAGAGGTTGGTGTAGTACAAATGCTGATCAATATGAGTGCTGTGTAACCCGACCCACTTTTCTAAATACATCCAACACATAATCATAAGGGTGAAGAGAATGGCCCATTTAATTTCAATTTTTATTTTTCTCATAACTATTTAAATTTGGGTTTATGAAGTGTTTGTTGATTTCTCGCTTTTTAATTTAAATACTCTCACGCTATTCAATATTTTCGATCTAACTCTAAAATTTAGTTAGCTTTTCGGCTTGTTTCTAAAATAATGAGTAATCACTCATTTAGTAGTGCATATCATGCAATACCCCATTTTAATAAAGGAAACATGGACGTATTGCCTCTTACTAAAACGTACCCGATAAAAACAACTATAACCAGAGCCTGTTCAGGCAGTAGAGAATTTAGGGCACTAAAGGGTATTAATAAACGCCTTTTTAATTGCATTTATTTTTTATTGTCTAGCGTATTTTCATAACAGCTAACTAATTGTTTTGTAACTCTGTCCGAAGAAAATTTTTGAATGGCATACTCATATCCAGTCTCAGTCATTGTTTTTCTTAGTTCCGAGTTACTAAGAACTTGAGTGATAGCAGATGCAATTTCTTCAGGATTATCTGGATTTACATAAAAAGACTTTGGTCCACCAGCCTCTGGCAGAGAAGAGACATTAGAAGTAATTACGGGTGTATTGCTTAACAATGCCTCTGCCACCGGTAATCCAAAACCTTCGTAAAATGATGGATAAACAAGCGCCATGGACTTTTGATAGATCCTTTGCAAGCTATAATTGTCTTTAAGATCGGTTATCCAGAGTATTTTATTTTCAAGCCCCGAAGACTTAATTAAATTATGCACCCCCTTTGCGTATCCCTTTTCTATTCGACCCGCAATGATAACGATAGGAATTCTAAATTCAGGTTGTAAATGCTGGTAACTCTCAATTATTCCCATAAGGTTTTTGCGCTCTTCTACACTTCCAACATATAATATGTATTCACTTGGAATGTTATACTTTTGGAAAACACTTTCATTCTCTTCCACCTCAATATTCTCATAAAATATTGGATTACAGGATTGATAAATTACTTCGATTTTGTCAGGATGTATTCCGTAAAACTTAATAATATCTTCTTTTGTGTTATTGCTGATTGCAATAATCTTGTCTGAATTTAGGCAACTATTACGAAATTTCACATCATAGATATTTCTATCTATTGGAGGATACGTTTTAGGTAGGATTTTAAATATAAGATCATGAATGGTGACAACACTTTTTACAACACTTCTTTTGATATTGAACGGAACTTCATTGCTGAGCCCGTGGTATAATTCAATCTTGTCCTTTTCTAATTGACTGAGAATTGAAAAGCTTCTCCAATAGGACTTAAAAGCGGTTTTAGGTTCATAAGTTTTAAATGATGGATGGTCGTAGAAAAAGGTAGTTTCAGTTGTGTTTTTTAGTTTTGGGGTGTATAAGTTGTATTGGTTCTCAGGCTTGAACTTCTGAAGATTTTTGACCAATGATCTACTATAATTTCCAAGACCCGTAAAGTTGCAGTAAAGTCTTTTGGAATCAAATCCTAAATTCATTTCATCTAAATGTTAGACAACTAATAAACACTCATTAATAATAGTAAAATCATGCAATACCCCATTTTTTACAAAGGAAATATGGGCGCATTGCCTTTTCCTAAAACGTACCCGATTAAACCTCTAAAATCATAAAGCTTTTATAGCAGTAGGCGATTTGATCCAGCTAAATGTATATATTTTTGTTCAAAAAAATCATTAAATTATATACAATTTTCGGTTAACAGTATGTTACATCTGTTACAAAAAATATCTATTCATAAAGTTCTAACTGTGAAAAAATGATTTCAAATGTTCCCAGCAGATAAGGAATTACCGCTCCTACATGATTCTTCTCCTCCAAAGGGACATATGTGATGTTACCCCCTCTGGCCTGAATCTGGTTATAGGCTCTCACCCCACTGGATTTATAAAGGCAACTTTCGGATGTGCCTTGGATAATGGTAACAGGAGCCTCAGGTTTCCAATCGATGACCCCCTGTTCAGTAATGGCTTCCAATAGAGCGGTGTCCTTGCCATTGATAAAGTTTTCGATAAATTCTTTTTTAAACAGCTTTTGTGGGTTGGGGTGGATCAAATTAATTTTTATGGGTTCGTTGATCTTTGTGATTTGAGAAAGATTGGTGGCATAAGGTTCATTAAAATAGAAATCCATTGGTCTTTGGAGGGAGGGATAGGTGCTATTCAACACTTCCAATATCCACACATAGGTTTCCATTAAAGGTATGTTCTCATTTTTGATAAGGAGTTCTTTAAAAAAGGCATTAATGTTGAAGATTCCTCCCCCCGCAATGGAGTGGGTTACCTTGAGCTGATTTTCTTTTACAATTTTTTCGTGGAGAGCCAGGCTAGCGTCGGCCCCTTGGGCATAGCCGGTCAAAAACAGATCACCGTTGGTTCTCCTATTATTATTTTTGAGATATTCCTCTGAAACCAGCAGGAAATCATAGGTAGTTCGGGCGGTGTTTTCTTTGAGTTGGTAGGGGTGTTTGTGGTTTGAGGAGTGTCCATATCCTATATAGTCCGGGACGGCCACAACTGCCCCCATCGCTGCTATAATGGAAGCGTAAGTCAATTCATTGACGCCAAGATCGCTGTTGGAGGGAGCTTTGCTATCCTCCGCAAGCGCACTATGTTGTAAGGAAACCAAAGGTCCGTTACCATCAAAATTTTCAGGAATGATTAACATCCCAGAGGCCTCTATTGGTTCGTTGTATTGATCTACTGTTTGGTAGATGATTTTAATCCCTTGAACGTCTTTAAAGATGAAGTCATCTAATGAATGGGTAAAACCATGGGTGAAAAATTTTAGTATCATTCCACTAAAACCAACCGTATGTTCATGACTGATTATTTGGGGGGTGATCTCCTCATTGATTTGAAGAGGCTCAGTGGGTTGCTTGTTACAAAAGATAAATAAAGTAAATAATATGAAAATATAGTAGGATTTTTTCATGATTGAAAATTGATTTGGGGGTTAAAAAAAGATAAAAGGGCTGCATAAAATAATTTATGCAATTTTAAAAAAAAAAATTATTTAGGTTAATTGTCTTATGAGTCCTTCTTGAGCGGTAGAGGCGACTAAAAGGCCATCTCGGTCAAAGATTGATCCCCTTGAGAAACCTCGTGAGTTGGAAGCACTGGGGCTGTCCATGGCATAGAGCAGCCATTCTTGTAGGAAAAAGGAACGGTGAAACCATATGGCGTGGTCTAGGCTGGTATAGAAAGTGGGGGATTTACTCAACTCTTTTTTATGGGGCAGGGTGGCGGTACGCAACAGTCCATAGTCGGAAATATAGGCCAACAGCTGATGTTGGAGGTCCAATCCAAAGGGAGTGGCTTCTTTGGAACGAAACCAATAATTACTTTCGGCAGGGGCATCGATGTCATCTCTTAGGCTGAGTTTTTCGACTGGTCGGAATTCAATGACCTCAGGTTTGATTTTTTTAAACCGATTGTAGGCCTCCATGTCAGTATTTTGGGCTTCCAACTGCTCCAGGTCACTCAGTAGTTTTTCGGGAGGAATAAAGTTGGGCATTGAAAATTGGTGATCCACACCGGGTTGGTTGAGTTGGAAAGAGGCAGACATATTGAATATGGCTCTGCCCTGCTGAAAAGCCACAACACGTCGGGTGGTAAAGCTTTTTCCATCGCGGATAATATCCACCTCATAGGTGATGGGCAAATCCAGATTTCCACCCAAGATAAAATAGCCGTGAAGAGAATGAGCAAAGCGATCCTGAGGAACAGTTTGATAGGCTGCATGAAGCGATTGCGCCAATACTTGCCCCCCAAAAACACGACCCCAGGAGGTTTGGAAATTTTTACCTTCAAAGGTGTTTTCTCCTGTTTTCTCCAGTGTAATCAGATCGATCAGTTCCTGTATGTGTTTCATCTCTCAATAATCATTGTTAAGTTTCGCAAAGTTAGTGCTAAAATCAATAATCGGCTCCTCGCGCACTATTTTGAACCGATAGATTCCAAGCTTCATAATGCTTACTTAAATTCTCTGTTTTCTCAGACTGACTCTCAGACAAATTTTTCTTCTCCTCGCTATCATCAATAAGATTAAAGAGTTGAGGAGCTTCATCAAGCTTAGCATACAATTTGAAATCATTGTCGATCAAGGCGTATTGTTTTCCAAATTGAAAAGCTAAGGGTTTGGATCTTAACTGTTTTTTACCCTCCCAATAGGGCATAAGGTTTTCCCCATCATAAGGTCGTTGGTATTTCTGGAGGTCTACCCCCAAAACATGAGCGATGGTCGGGAAATAGTCGGAAGTAAAACAAGGAATATCAATCTGAGTTCCAGCTTTGATTTTTCCGGGCCATTCCACAATAGCGGGAACCCTAATCCCCCCTTCATACAAACTCCTTTTTCTTCCTCTAAGTCCTTTGGTGATTCCCTGAGCCCTTCCGTAAGGAATATTTTGATCTCTTACCTCGAGTGAGGTTTCAGGGCCGTTGTCAGAGGTATAAAAAACCAAAGTGTTATCAGCTACCCCAAGGCTTTTGAGTTTGTTCCTCAACCGGCCTACTTGTTCGTCCAAAGCCGAAATGACACCGTAGTAATGTTGTTGACCTTCGCTGAGGTGGTCGTAGGGAGATTTGTATTTTTCTCCGGTCAAGACTGGTAAATGGGGCGCATGAAACCATATAATTGACAAAAAGGCTTGGTTTTGGGCAACCGATTGTTCGATAAAAGGGATCACCCGATCCATAATGACACGAGAATCGTCCCCCTGGAGGTTTTTGGTCACCTGTTGGCCAGGGCCCGTCCAGTAATAAGTACCAAAGTGTTGACCCTCCACCAAAGAGGCTTTGACATCCTCCGCATTTTGGGTTGGGGTAATCATGGGATCCCAGGTCGGGACTTTGGACTCGGTAACAAAACTAACATCAAAGCCATGATCCCAAGGAGGGGCATAGTGGATGTCGTTCTTTTTTCTACCTCCGCGGTTGGCGTCCAATACATCACGAGTGAGAGTGCCTAAGTGCCACTTGCCAAAATGGCCTGTGCGATAGCCTTTTTCTTTGACCAGTTCGGCCAAGGTAATTTCTTGGTCTTTGACATGTCCACAGTTGGCACTGCAAATGCCCATTCGGGAGGGATGCCTTCCGGTCATCACACTGGCACGGGTGGGAGAACAAACCGAACCCGCTGCATAAAAACGTGAAAAAACCGCTCCGTTTTGAGCCATGGTATCCAAGTGGGGGGTTTTCAGGTGAGGGTGAGCGTTATAGCCCACATCGCCCCATCCTTGATCATCGGCCATGATCAATATAATATTGGGGGTTTCGGTTTGAGGCGGTTGACAGGCCAACACTAAGGTAGAGATAAAAAGGGCTCTCAAAAAAAGTTTCATATTGCTTGAGATGTTTTATAAAAAAACCCTTTTTAATGAAACATCAAAAAGGGTTTTGTTGGAATTATGTTAAAAGATTTTAACGATTGATATAGCTCTCGATAAATTGCTTGTCTAATTCATCTGAATCACCATATTTTTCTCGCATTTCATCAAACCTTTTATGCATCATGGCTTGCACCTCTGCATAGGCTGGATCATTGTAAATGTTGTTCATCTCGGAAGGATCTTTTTCCAAATCGTACATTTCCCAAACATCGATATCGTAGTAAAAATGCATGAGTTTGTAGCGATCGGTTCTTACCCCGTTGTGTCTTTTAACCATATGAACAGAGGGATATTCGTAATAGGTATAATAAATTGCATCACGCCACTCACTGCTTTCTTTACTCACAATTTTTCTGAAGGATTCTCCTTGCATATCTTCAGGAATTGTCACCCCTGCATAGTCCAAAAAGGTAGGGGCAAAATCTAGATTTTGGATCAGTTGATCCACCTGAGTCCCTGCTTGGATCTCTTTGGGGTATCTCATCAATAACGGGGTTCTCAGGGATTCTTCATACATAAATCTCTTGTCAAACCACCCGTGTTCTCCCAAATAGAAACCTTGGTCGGAGGTATAAACCACAATGGTGTTTTCTGCCAAGCCATTTTCATCCAGATAATCCAGTACCTCCCCTACTCCATCGTCTACTGACTGTATGGTTCTGAGATAGTCTTTAAGGTAACGGTTGAATTTCCATAGGGCCAATTCTTTGCCTTCAAGTTTGGCGGCTTTCATGGCATCATTTTTAGGGGTATAAGCCTTTAGCCAAGCTTCGCGTTGTTCGGGGGTAAAGCGTTTGAGTTCGTTGCCGAATCGGGTTTCTCTACCATAGGGATCGACGAGAAATTTAAAATCATGTCCCCAACGACCGTGACCTCCGTTACCATGAGAGGAAGCAATTTGCTCTTCGGTAGCGGCAACAAGCATTTCTTGTGCAGCGGCTGCAGGACGACCTTCATAGTCATCGAAGAAATTGTCTGGAAAATCAAAAGTCTTGTCGTCAAAAAGAGTCAGATATTTTTCTTCGGATTGCCAGTTTCTGTGGGGAGCCTTTTGGTGATACAACAATAAGAACGGTTTGGTTGCGTCCCTTTTATTTTTCAGCCAATCTAAGCTCAATTGAGTGGTGATGGTGGTTACATAACCTTGAATGCGTTCCTTTACCCCATTGATGATAAAATCGGGATTGTAGTAATGTCCTTGTCCTGGTAAAACAGCCGAGTAATCAAACCCTTGTGGGAGACCCCTGAGGTGAATTTTACCAACCATAGCGGTTTGGTAACCGTTGGCTTGAAGGTTTTTAGCGAAATTGGGTTGATCCCAGTTAAAGTCTTGGATGTTGTCGACTTTTCCATTGACAAAACTGTGTTTTCCTGTTAGCATTACTGCTCTACTGGGGGCACAAATGGAGTTGGTTACAAAACCTTTGTTGAATAGGGCACCCTCTTGGGCAATACGGTCAATATTGGGAGTATTATTCAAGTTATGACCATATGCACTTACTGCTTGAAAAGCATGATCATCGGACATAATAAAAACAATATTGGGAGGCTGTTGTTTTTCTTGCTCACAAGAAAACAAGAATGCAAAGCCAAAAACGAGTAATAATAATTTTTTCATTTAATCTGATTTATTATTTAAATTACAAATTATAAAATTTCAACTAATTAAACCTTCAAAATCGTCCTGTAAATTCAAATGATTGACAAAAACGAAAAAAAGATTAGTACCAGAAGCATCAAATGGGGAATTGTAGGGTTAGGGAATATTGCCCATAAGTTTGCCTCGGATTTAAAGAGAGTTCCACAAGCAGAATTGATCGCTGTTGCCTCGAGTGACATTGAACGAGCCAAGGCTTTCCAAAATGAATTTGAAGGGCAAAAAGCCTATGGATCTTATGAAGAATTGTTTGAAGACCCCGAGATAGAAGTCGTCTATATTGCCAGTCTCAACCAGAATCACAAAACAATGAGCATAGCAGCGCTCCGAGCGGGAAAAGGTGTTTTGTGCGAAAAACCCTTGGGACTTGATACAAAAGAAATGCAGGAGATGATCGCCTTAGCCCAACAACAAAATTGTTTTTTGATGGAGGGGCTGTGGTCGCGTTTTAATCCCGCGATTCAGAAAGCCAAACAGTGGGTAGAGGAAGGGAGGATCGGTGACCCTAAATTTCTCTATGCCGAATTTTCCTTTTACCGGCTCAATATTGATTCATCCCATCGATTGATGGATCCAAAAAAAGGCGGAGGGGTTTTGCTTGACCTCGGAGTTTATCCCCTTTTTCTGGCCTACCTTATTTTGGGCAAACCCAAAAATATCACTGCCCAATCCCTCTTTGCAAACACTGGTGTAGATATTCAGACCTCAATGATCTTGCAATATGAAAATGCTCAAGCGGTACTTTATTGCGGTATTGCCAACGAAAGTGATAACCATGCCAAATTGGGGGGAACCGAGGGAGAAATACTGTTGCATGGTTTTTGGCACAATGCTCAAAAAGTTAGCTTGACCCAATCCGGAAATACCATACAAAAAGATTTTCCCTCAACCGGTATCGGTTATATTCCCGAAATTGAAGAGGTCAACCGCTGTATCGCCTCAGGCAAAAAAGAAAGTGAGTTGTGGAGCCACAGTGATGCCTTGGCATTGGGAAGGATGGTGGAAGAAGTTTTTGAAAAAATAAAGCAAAAATAGTGGCTATTTCAGCATAAAAGATTTGCTATAGGTTTTGTCTTTGTTGACCGTAATTTTGTAAAAATACTGTCCAGAAGGAAGGTCATGAGCAGCAAGATCAATTAAAGAAAGGTTGTGCCTTCCAGAGCTTAAGCGGGAATCGATGGTGTTGCCTATCTTTCTTCCCAATACATCAAAGACAGCAATTTGAACCTGAGAAGATTCGTTAATGGTCAAATACAAGCTGACCCCTTGATCTGCGTTGACTGCTGCATGTAGTGGCATCAGCGGATCATCTGTCATGGTCAGGTTTTCCGATCCATCACATCCCAATCCCAATCCTAAAAGGTCTGGCTTTGAGCCAATTATAGCATTGCCTACATCCACTGGATCAGCACACAACCAATCCGTTAGGACGGAAGCATAAACCGACCTAAAGTCGATACCACTGGTCATATTACCTTGTTTGTCTAGCGTTGATAGACTAGGGTGCTTCCCAATAAAACCACTGCCTTGAAGTGCAGGTCCAAAAAGCATAATGGGTGCAGCAGAACCGTGGTCAGTACCGTTGGAACCGTTTTCGGCCACCCGTCGGCCAAACTCAGAAAAGGTCATCGAAAGCACTTTATCGGCCATTCCATAATCTTCCAAATCTTTATAAAAGGTTTGGATGGCCTTGGTGAGTCGTGTCATCAGGGCTTCGTGTCGTGTGGGCTGATTGGCATGGGTATCAAAACCGCCCAATGAAACCATATATACTTTGGTCCCTAATCCTCCTTTAATAAAGCGAGAAACCAAACTCATTTGTAAATCTAAATTATTATCGGCATAGGCATCAAAAGCTTTAGATCTTTCATAGGCATCGTTGATCACAGAAGCATAACGGAAGGTAGTGTTTGAGGCCTCTCTTAAAAAGGAAACCTGCTGTCCGTGGAGATGATCTCCATTGTTTTGATTGTCGTATAGCGTACCATTTTCGGCTACTCTTTTGAGGCGTTGGGGACTGGATACAGAAAAAGAATAAGTAGTAAGGTCTCCATCAAAAACCATATTCCCACCCCCGCCAATTTGGATGGCCAAGGGTTTTTCTGGAGGGTTGTTTATATAATCCGTGTACTTCCCTTCATAGTATCTACCCATCCATCCGGAAGAAATTTCACTGTCGGGAGTAGTCGTAGCCCAAATTTCGGAAGATTTAAAATGGGATAAATTTTGATTTTCGTAGCCCACTCCGTGAATCACTTTCATCGCACCTTCGCCCCACATGGGAGCAACGGAATTCATGAAATTGGGCATGGCAAAATTATCGTTGAGCTTGTACAGTTTGTTTTCTGGAATATGAATTTGTGGACGCTTGTTGGCGTACAAATCAAATTCGTTCAATGGAACAATGGTATTGAGACCATCGTTTCCACCCTTGAGTCGAATAAGTACCAAAATACGATCAGAATAGGCATCGGAAAGGGCCTTGTTCAAAAGTGGAGATTCTACCACCGACAGGGAACTGTTTCCAAACGATATTGCACCCGCTCCGGCCATACCGAGGGTTCTCAAAAAACCTCTTCGATCCCAGTGTGAGTGATCCCGATCATGGGACTTAAGATGCAGTTCATTGGGTTTGCGGTGCTTCATCTCTATTTTAATTGAAATTCAGGTAGGGTTATCAGGTAACGCATCAGGTCATAAACCTGTTTGGAAACACTGTTGCTCTTCAAAGACCAAGTACCATCCTCAAAATAACTTTCAGGTACTTCGCCTATGAATGTATTGATGGCATCTGTCATTTCCTCTTCTTTGATTTCACAGGGGCAAAACATAAAGTCTTTGAGTTGGGTAACAATCGCTCTTAAATCGATTTCATCGGTCCCTACCAAATCTTGGATAAAAGTTTTAAACTGATTTTTGTTTTTTTGCCAGTATTTGATCAACAAATAGTCTGCAAATTCCCAGCGTTTGGGAAGAGTTTCAGAATTGATCCAATCGTGATTGCCTTGCCATCCTGCAACATCTACAGGAGAAAAAATTTCCTGTCCCATGTCCCTACATTTATTTCTCATATTCAATTCTAAATCAACATTGTCTTGATATTGAAATGAAAGGGAGTGGTGCAAGCCCAACATAAGGTCAATGGGGCTTTTGATGATCACATTGTTGTTGACCGAATCGAAGAAATGCTCACTTTTAAACAATTGTTTTAAAACAGGCAAAATCTCAAAGTCTTCCTCTTTAATGGTCTTGGTCATAGCCGAAACAATGCTCGAATCGACCTTGGGACTAACAAAATATCGATAGATTTTGGTACAGATAAATTCGGCAATCAAATCTTTTTTCTCCTCGAAAAGAATATCTATTACATCGGAATAACCCCAATTACCTGTCCTTCCAAAAATGGTTTTTGACCCTTTGTCAAAGGTGGTCTCGTTGAATTCTATAACCCCCAAATAAGTTTTATAGCGGTTGTATCCCGTTAGTGCTCTTGCTGTTTCAGTGATATCCTCTTGAGTATATCCATTGCCTTCGCCAAGGGTAAACAACTCATACAGTTCTCTGGCGTAGTTTTCATTAGGATTGTTTTTTTTGTTATCATAACCATTGAGATAGCGTAACATGGCTGGAGCCAGTCCCATCTCACTAACAAAAGTTTTGAAATTTCCCAAAGCATGGGATTGGATTAAGGTATAGTATTGATAGAGATAAGCTGGTTGGTTAACGTCCTTATATTCAATGACAAAGTGGTTGCTCCAAAACAAAGACAAACGCTCTCTAAATCCATTATTATCAATATCCTTGAAGGCTTGTTTTTGCCATAGCGTATGATAATAGTTTTTATTATTACCAGAATTGTTGAATTGTTTATTGTCCCACTGGCTCCATTCGGGTGCAGGGGTCACATCAATACTCGATGCGCCATCCACAATATCGTCAATGAGAGCTCCGGGGCTGGAGTTCAGATAAAGGTCGATTTCGGAAAGTGAACATCCAAAACCCAACCGTCTAAAAACCAAGTTGATTTGCTCAGCATTCCATTGGTCTTTCCCAGAGGGTGTATAAGGCTTCAAATTAATTTATAGTTTTTAAATGCATAAAGTGCATTCCCAAATTTACCATAAATTTTTTACGTAAAATCATCCACTTCTTTATAAGCATCAATTACTGCAATTTCTCCCGCTTTATCGGGTCTAGAATTACCATGCTCCATACCCATAACCCCATTAAAACCTTTGGAATGTATCAATTTGAAAATGTTTTTGTAATTGATCTCTCCTGTTGTGGGTTCCTTTCTTCCTGGGTTATCTCCAATTTGGAAATAGGCGATTTCGTCCCAACATTTTTCTATGTTGGGGATCAAGTTCCCTTCTTGGATTTGTTGGTGATAAATGTCAAAAAGAATCTTACAGGAAGGAGAGTTGACTGCCTTACAAATCTGAAAAGCCTGAGGACTTTCCTTTAAAAACAAGCCAGCATGGTTTCGGTACCAGTTCAAGGGTTCCAATACCATCACGATACCATGAGGTTCCAAAATGGCTGAAGCTTGTTTGAGACTTTCAATGACATTGGCAGTTTGATAGTCCTCCACCAATTTTAAGTCTACAGTACCGGGAACTACAGTCATCCATTTGGCATTGACCCTTTTGGATACGGCTACAGATGCTTCAATTTCTTCTAAAAAAGCCTTTCGATCAGCTGCTTTCCCTCGAGTTAAAGTTGGATTTTTAAAATCCTTATAGGCCACAAAAACTCCCATAGTCAGATTTCTCTTCTGCATGGTGGCAGCCATTTTTTCTTGCATAGCGACCGGTCGAGTATTCATATTGTTGTCTTCGAAAGCTGTAAAGCCCTGATCGGCCATAAAGTTGAGTTGATCGATAGGATCATCCCCCGCAGAGTGTTTGAACATTCCCAGATGGGGGGCATATTTTAAATTGAATTGATGAGGAGCAACACTGCCCGTTTGGGCAAATATACTGGGAGCGGCGGCCACTCCCATTCCCGCTATCAAAGCGGATTGGGTAAAATCTCTTCTGTTCATTTTGTTAGGTTATTAAAATTCGGTGATTCCTGGTGTTGGAATTGGATACATTCCGTTGCTGTCGGGCATGGTTGGAGGGTTGCTGTTCCAATCCACGGATTCCGGCATGATTTGAAAATTAGAATTCATGGCCTGATCCCAAGTAATAACTTTACCAGAATAGGTGGCCATTCTTCCCATGATTGCCGTCAGAGTACTTTTGGCACCATTTTCAGCATCAGCAATCAAACCACCATTTCGGATCGAAGCAAACAATTGATCATGCTCCACCTGGTAGGGATTGGGTTCACTGAAGGGATCGGCTTTAGACTTACTGGGTCCAGAACTTTTTGTTTTAAGCCCAGCTTTGTATTTGAACATTTCGTTTCCTTCCAAGTCGGTGAGTTTTCCTTGACCCGTATTGACACTACCTTGGGTTCCTTGGAAAGTTTCATCAACCTTACGCATACATCCTGGTTGGTGACGACACTGACTGGAGATAACTGCTCCAGAATCATAGGTGAACTCCACAAAGTGGTGATCGAAAATTTCTCCGTGATCTTTTCCATTTCTTACTTGCCTTCCACCCATTCCTTGGGCTTGAGAAGGATAACCTCCAATAAACCAGTTGGCCACATCAATGTTGTGGATGTGTTGCTCTAAAATATGATCTCCACACAACCAATTGAAGTAATACCAATTTCTCATCTGGTATTCCATTTCGCTTTGTCCGGGCTCTCTTTCTCTTACCCATACACCACGACTATTCCAATAGACTTGTCCACCAACAATCTTTCCAATTTTACCATCTTGGACTTTTTGATACAAATCGAGGTATTTTTGCTGGTAGTGACGTTGAAGTCCTACCACTACATTAAGTTTTTTCTCTCTGGCCTTTCGGGCAACCTCTAATACTTTTCTGACACCGACAGGGTCAGTAGCAACTGGCTTTTCCATAAAGACATGTTTGCCATTATTAATGGCATATTCAAAATGGTAGGGTCTAAAACCAGGAGGGGTAGTTAAAATGACCACATCGGCCAAGTCGATGGCTTTTTTGTAAGCATCAAAACCAGAAAAGAGATTTTTGGGATTCACTTTGATTTTCTTAACCCCTTCGAAATGTTCTTGAACGGTTTTAAGGCTGTTTTCAACATTATCCTGAAAGGCATCGGCCATTGCTACCAACTCAACATTATCATCTGCCTGAAGGGCTTGAACCACAGCGCCTCTTCCACGACCCCCGCAACCTACGAGAGCGAGTTTTAGTTTTTTGTTGCCATAAACGTTGGCCATGGCTCCAACGGGTAGCCCCGCAGAAAGAATCCCAGTTGTTGCCAGCGTTGAGTTTTTTACAAAATTTCTTCTACTGAGTGAATTGTCTTTTTTTGTTTTCATTGTTTCGTTAATTTTTAATTCCAATACATTTTTTGTTCTTCAGGGGTTGGAGTTTTCATTGGTCTTACGACTCTAAAACCCACAAATGGGGCATCGGTGTGCCACCATAAGCTTTTTGGGATTTGAGGATCTCTTTTCTTCCATTTTTTGGAGGAAGGTCTTCGTGTTGCACTCCTCAACCTACTCGACTGATCTGACCAAGCTCCGCCTCTTACAACTCGAGGATAAGTTTTGGTTGGTTTTTGTAGGGGATTGCTAACGGTTTTCCTTTTTCTTTGTTTATATAGGGTTGGAACATACTGATCCAACGTCCATTCCGAAACATTGCCATGCATATCATACAGACCCCATGGGTTGGGTTTTTTTTGACCCACCTGATGATAGGCACCTCCACTATTTCCCTCGTGCCAAGCGTAAATATCTAAATCTGAGGGATCATCTCCAAATGAATAGGCAGTTTTTGTTCCCGCCCGGCATGCATATTCCCATTCTGCCTCGGTAGGCAGACGGTAGAAATTACCAGTCATGGCAGATAGCCATTCACAAAATTTGACCGCCGCCAGTTGTGTCATACAGATGGCCGGATATCCCTCTATTCCCATCCCAAAACTCATTTCAGTGTAGGGTTGGGTAGCACCAGAAACGGCGTCAACGTCAATATTCACCTCCTTGCCCTTGGCCTGTTGGGGCCTTTTGCTGTCAATATCACGGGCGACAAAAAGTTCGTATAGATCCCAAGTGATTTCAAATTTCCCCATCCAAAAAGGATCTATTTCCACCTGGTGTTGTGGTCCTTCGTCCCCAAAGTGACCCTGTTCAGACTTTGGACTTCCCATAGTAAATGTCCCCCCAGGAATGAATGCCATTTCAACTTTTTCATCGGTTCCCGGCACGGACTCAATATACTCCTTCTCATTTTCGCCAAAAGCAATTAAAAAAGAGGCAGACAAGATGATTTTGATGAAGTTTTTGGTCATTTATAAAAATTAGAAATTAATTCTTTTTAAAAGTAAAGGAATTCCAACTTCAACGATCTCATGTCCATAGCCACCAATTTCTATTAATTCGTTTGGGATGTGGTCGTTGAGTTTTAACATTCTTCTTAAATATGCATTTTCCTCATACATACCAAAGAATTCTTTTTCACGATCGCCCGTAATCAATGTTATCGGTGGAGCATCTCCCCTAGCATGATATACAGGAGCATAGTGATCGATAAGGGCTTGGGTAATCTCCATACCGTATTCTTTTCGGATGGTATGATTGGTAAAGGTGGTGGCCGATAGTGTAATGACCCCTTTGATTTGGTTGGCTTCAATGCTGTGTTTTTTGAGCCATTTTTGATCCAAAGTCACCATCAATGACAAATAACCTCCTGAGGAAAATCCACATACATATATTTGCGAACTGTCTCCTCCGTATTGATCAATGTTTTTAAATACCCACGCTACCGCAGCTGCGGCATCTTCAATGTATTTTGGAGCATTTACCTTGGGGTGCAAGCGATAGTTTACGGCCACCACTGCCAACCCTTTTTCCTTTAATTGCTCTGGAATTGCTTTTGATCCGCTTTTGAGTCCACCGCCGTGGAACCATATTACGGTAGGAAAATTCTTACTATTAGTCGGATAATACAAATCTAACTTACACCGCTCCTTTTGATAAGCTCCATCCACTGGATTTTCGTAATAGGGTAAATCCGATAAGGTTTTGTAGGGCGTCAACTGTGCAAAACTGACACCAAAAAACATCATAAAAATGAGCTGAAATATTTTTCTCATAGCCTTAAATATTATTTTTAAATGGGGATTGAGCACCCATTTCTTTGACCCAATCGCTTAATAATTTTTTTAATTCCTCTAACTTCTCACCTTCCTTATCAACCAAGTCGAATTTTTCTTCGGGATCTTGTTCAATCTGATAGAGTTCATAACGATCTTCTTCAAAGAAATATACCACTTTCCAAGGACCTTTTCGCAAAGCCCTACCAGGGGTCCAACCACTGCCGTGATAGTGGGGGAAGTCCCAAACCATCAGCGAATGAGTAATGTCAATTTTATCTTCCAAAAGAGGCTTTAGACTGATCCCATCACGATGTTGATCTGGCTTCATAGGCAGATTAGTGTAATCCAATATCGTGGGATAAAAATCCATACTAACGGCAGGAAGATCGACAACCTTAGCGATCTTATTTTGTGGGGGTTTGATAATCAGCGGTACCCTGATGCCTCCTTCATAGACCCAACCTTTTCCGGCTCTTAGCGGTAAAACACTGGTAGGAGCGGTACGGTTCTTTTTCTCAAGAGTGGTCAATCCGCCATTGTCTGAGGTAAAAATGATTAGGGTATTGTCCAACAACTTTTGAGTTTGCAATTCATCGATCAATCTGCCCACATTTTGATCCAAGGCATAGACCATAGAGGCGTAGTCTGCATTGTATTGATTTTGTACCGTATAACCCCCTTGATCTTTAATTTTGAGTGCCAAAGTGTCTTTTAAAGTTTTCTTCTTGGCTTGGAACTTTGACAAATGATCTCGATGGGCTTGAATGGGGGTATGAACAGTATAGTAGGAGAGATATAGCAGAAAGGGATTGTCTTTATTTTCGGAAATGAAGCTGAGTGACTCCTCGGTGAGTCGATCGGTCAACTGCTCTCCCTGTGGTCCATCCTCCAATCTTGGATTTTTGTAGGGAGAATAATATCCCCCTGGGGGTGAACCCTTGTGATGTCCTCCTTTGTTGATTTCAAACCCTTGATTTTCGGGGAAAAAACCTTCATCTCCCAAGTGCCATTTTCCGGCAAAAAATGTTTTATAACCCTGTTGTTGCAGTGCCTCTGCAATGGTAATTTCTTCTAGGGGTAGGGCATGTAAATCTGATGGGCCGAGCAATTTACGGTTTTGGGGGTTTTGACCGGGAATCCAATCAGTGATATTTAATCGGGTAGGGTGTTTGCCCGTCATAATAGCCGCTCTAGTAGGAGAGCAAACAGGATGAGCGGAATAGGCCTGAGAAAAACGAAAACCCATATTGGCCAAACGGTCAATGTTAGGCGTTTCGTAAAAGGAGCTTCCATAACAACTGAGATCTTTCCACCCCAAATCGTCTACCAAAATAAAAAGGATATTGGGACGGTTGACTGGGTTTTCTGAAACTTCCGAACAGGCGAAGCAGAATACTAATAAAAGCAAATAAAGTTTTTTCATAAAAATCTTAAAGCTTCACCGTTATAGGCCATCCTATAAATTGTTTAGCGTCGGGCTTAGAAACATCCTCACCCCTAGGCCAACACTCGAAAGTAACTTCCTTATTTTCAAGGTTAAATCGAATAAAGCCAAAACCTGATCCACTAGATTCAGAATCTGGGTTGGCATAGGCATGCATAGTAATTTTATTTTTGAAACCGTCGAGATAGCGTCCCGTCCAAGGAAGGAGATCGTTGTTGTTTTCGCCAGGCATTTCGTCTTCGGGCCACCACCATCTACTGTAATAATTGTTGACAATAGCAGGAACTACAAAGGCCCATGGGCCATCTTCATAATCGTTGATACCATGACGAATTACGGTGGGTAGGTGTTGGTCACCAGCGATGTGAACTGCACCGGCTTTTTGGATCAGGCTGAGAGCCTTGTCTCTTCCATGTTGGGGCCATCCGTTGGAATCCAAATCGGCATGAAGGCGATTACTTGCCTTACCGTGTAAATGGGCTCCTCCACAAAATCCTGTTGCGGACAGCACAGCTTTCATTCCAGCGTTTTTGTTATTCCCCCATTCTTCCAAAAATTGATGCTGTAAATCTCCTAACAATATCAATTCAGGTAAATTTATGCTCTCTGGGTCATAGTTGGGGTCATTGATATGATCAGCTCTTGGACCTTGTTTGGGAATTTTGCCATTGGGCCCGGATTTGAACTTTCGATCCTCTATAATAGCGAAGTCCACTCCACCGATCTTTAAACTCGTAAAATAGGCTTTAATTCCTTGTTCCAAGGGAGCTTGGTGAAAGGCGTCAGGCAAATGAGCAGTTTGTGCTCTTTCAACCATTTTGACGTATTCATGGTGAAAATAATAGCCACCATCATTTCCGTCTTTTCGCATAGATTTTTTTCCACTTTCACCCCAAAGGTTCCCCTGACCAATGTCATGATCGTCTGGAATGGTCACACAGGGACGATTTCTAAAAACTTCTCTGAATTGCAGGCCAAACTTTAACCAAGCAGCCGTATGTTCCTTGTGGTCGTAGGATTGGTCTCCTGCAAAAAATACAAAGTCAGGATCAAGTGCATTAATGTTTTTTACGAATTCTTCTCTGTCCCCTCTGTCATGATTACTGTTACAAGACAGCGCTGCCATGCTGATTTGATTCTGGTCTATAGGATCCCTTCTGATGGTTCCTTCAAATTGGGCATTTTTACCGTGCAACAATCGGTATTTTATGGACTGGTTCATGTCCCAATCTTCGACTCTAAACAAGACTGACCATCCAATTTCGTTCACCTCTTGGGATTGAACCTCCTCCCATTGGTTGTTTTTATAAAGTTCCAGTCTGACGGTTCGGCTCTCCTCTGGATAAAGAGGGAAAAGCTGAGCAGAGAGCTTTAGAGTATTGTTTGAAGTGGTATAAATCCCAAAAGCGACAACCTGATCTCTGTCCACCTTCATGTCAATGATCTTGGTGGTTTTTCTATTCCACCAATCATTGGTCGAAAGAGTATCCAAGGCTGTAAATGGAGCTTCTACATATTTATGAGATTGGGATTCGCAAGCTCCAATCAACATAACAAGGAATACTAAAAGAAGCATAATTTCCTTTCTAATATAAATCATAATAAGATTTTGACTAAAGATAATAAACTAGCTGGAAATTCAAAGTGCAAAAAAATAACCCGCTGAAAAAGAAACGTAGCCCGATGTGCTCAAGTCACTCTCACTGGTCAAAGCCTTGGGGAAGTTGATGTTATAAGACAATTGAAAATCCCAATTTCCAGTGTCCAATCCTAGGGGAAAACTCCATTGGGTATTGATCAAATCGAATACATCTCTTTCAACGGTTTGTGTATTGAAAAAACCGGAAGCGATTTGCTCACTTACCGTTTGTTGGCTCATCAATAAACTCAACTGAGGTTTGAGCGATATTTCCAATTTATCATTATCGAGTATGGAAATCTCATAACTACCCCCAGTAGAAATGTAAAAAGAAGTGGATCCTCCAAAGAGATAGCCGAAAGTACCCCGCAGCCTCAAACGGTTTTTGTGGAAGGCAAAAGCAGTAGAAATTCTGTTGGGGTTCAGTTCGGCGGCGGTGTCAGAAAAAAAGACGCGGCTGTAGATTCCCGTCAAACTCAACTGCTGCTTTCGATCAATAAAAAGAGAATATCCACTACTAATGGAAACAAAATCCCACTTTGGGTTGAGTTCACTAAAATAGGCGGAACTCAGGCTGAGAAAAAAATTTTGTCCCCTCATATAACTAATACTGGGAGTGAAACCAAATTGGTTCACATCGAAATCTCGACCAGCAAAAAAAACGCTTTCATCAAAGGAAAAAGAAGTGTACAAAAAATTTGCTTTAGAAAAGTCCACCATGAGGCTGTCGGTCGAAAACAATTCATCCATTAGGCTGTCCAATATAGCATCCTCTTCATCTGTTTGTGAAAAACAGTAACAGTGTACTAAAAAAAAGCCAAGAAAAAAGAATTTTTTCATTGACTAAATATAATAATAAGGATAAAACTAAAGATTAAACAATAGCTTTAAACCTATTTTTTGGGTTTGAGTATTTTGCTGCGTTGCTTGATATCTTGCTTCTTTTCCTTTAGCTTTTCCCTTCGCCCATCGAAACCAGATTTATAGTCTTTGATTTTTTCTCTTCGCTCTTTGATGAGATGTTTGCGGTTTATGAGGGCTGATTTTTGTTTTTCGGTCAGAGACTTGGAAAAGGCATCTTTGAGTTTTTTCACTGACTCGCGATTTCCTTTAAGGGCCTCTTTTTGATTAACGGTAAGTGTTTTCATCAATGCCTGCTGTCTTTCTTTCATGGAAAGAGAGTTGTCCTTAAGCAGACTTTTTTGTTCCTCAGAAAGTGAATTTCTAAAGGCTTCTCTATTTTTTTTGACCAACTCCTTTTGGGACTCAATCATTTCTAACTGGTTGGGTGTATAAAGCGGTGGAGCTAATTGGTCTTGAGCCATCAAACCTCCAAAGCCCACTGTGCTCAAAAATAATACCAGAAAAGTGCTAATCCTTTTTTTCATTTTTAATTGACTGAACTCAAAACATATTGTTCTTCAAACCATTCATCAAATTCGTTGTCCTCTACGAATAGGGATTCGATCATGGTTTGATCCGCCAGTAAATCTAGTTCGGTATCGGGGGTAATTTCTAATAAATTGGCTTCTTCCAGTACGTTATTTTGGGAGCTGAAATAAAAGGCAGAAACCAACAAAATGGCAAAGGAAGCTGCAATCCCATACTGCCAGTAGAGCTGAAAAACAGAAGGCTCTTTGGAGGAGGCAATGGCATCCTCTTTAACTAAAGACTCAAACTTTTCAGACCAAATCAAATCCTTGTCTTTCTCCAATGGTATTTCTACCTTAGAAAGAAGGTCATTGATCTCTTGATCCGAAAACTGTTTTTTATCACTCATCACTGATTGAGATTTTGTTTTAAGGTTTCCAAAGCCAATCTAATGCGCTTTTCAATCGCTTTCTGCGACAAATTTAATATTTCTGCAATTTCTTTGTGAGTAAGTCCTTGCATTTTATTCATCATCAAGGTTGTTTTTTGCTTCTCAGGCAATTGATTGAGTGCTTTTTCAAATCGTTGTTTTTTATCTGAAAGGTCATCGTCTGTATTCGGTTCCAGCATTAATCTTATGTCTATACTGTCGGTGTATTCTTTTTCTACTTTTTTCTTTCGGGTGTGACTGATAAACTCATCTGTGGCCATTTTGAAAAGAAGGCTTTTGATATTGCCCGAACCAATTTCAATTTTTTTGGTCCAAACCTTCATGAAAACATCTTGAGCAATGTCTCCCGATAAGTCCTGATCCCTAGAACGAAAAGTAAGGTATCTTCTAAGGTCATCGAAGTGCAAATCATAAATCATTTTAAAATCTTTGGCCGTCAACTGTTTACTCCTTAAATCCAATCCCTAAGATAAGTTTTATCGTAGGAATTGGACAGGAAAATAAACAGGAAGTTTTAATTAAATCTTTTTTCTTTTCTTTTTCAATATGTTTTTAAAGCGATCTCCTCTTTTCAAATCTTTTAAATCGACCGTTTCTACTTCACCATCTTTGGTTACCTCCACTAGGGTATCACAGGTGCCATCGCCAAAATCGGTGGTAATGGTCTGATCGCCATCAATACTTACTTTGACCCCCTCTACGGGAATTTTTCCTCTTTTTCTAAATCCAAGGTCATCACAATTATATACAAATTTGATGGGTGTAGTGATTTCCATAGAAAAGTTGACCCCCTCTGTACTGACTGCGGATTTGCTGCCCGTTAGCGAGCTGTATTGCTTTTCACTATTTTCCACGTGAGTATAGCGGGTCATTTCAGAATTTTTGGTTTCGAAAGTACCATCCTCGTAGATCATTTTTCCATCGCTCATGGTCGTTCGCATGGTTTTGCTTCCGCTCTCATCTATGGAAATGATTTCGGTTCTGCGGGTTCCCTCAATTTTAACCCCGTTGAGATAGAAGTCATTATAAGTAACTTGTCTAAAACTACCTGCCTCTCCTTGGGTTTCTGAATAGGTAACAATCATAGTTCCACTGCGAACCTGGCCACGCTTTCCCTCACAATCCTCTGAGAAAGTGATGGTTTTGGTGTTGTTCTCTTCGTCCTCCACTACAGTAGCACAATCTCCGTATTTGTCTCCCTTAAACCTTTTAGGTCCTTTGTCTGCAGCGGTATCCGCAGATCGAGCACTCGTAGTACTGGAGATTAAGTTCATACTTTCCGATACCAAATCATCTATGTCTTCTTCAAAGGCAATAGAATTGATGGTTTCCATAACAGTAGTGGTACTTAAGTTTTCTGAAAAACCACTTACTCCATCTTCGGAGCAAGAAGTGATTAAGCCAAAACTCAATGCGATTAGAGTAAATTTTTTCATTTTCATAACAATTTATTTTTTTTGATTACACCCATAACCCGAATGGGAATTTAGATACCCTACTTTTTTTTAAATAAAATTTTAATCAGCTTAAAAATCTTATTTTTTTTGGGATGGGAAATCCTAAGAAAGAAATGGCTTCTAAGTATTATATTTGCATTTTATTTAGATTATGGGGTTCCGGCAAAAAGAATTCATTGCCCTCTTTTATCGTATTTTTTTAGTTTACCTCTGTTATTTCTTTTGTAGGCTACTGTTTGTATATTTCAACAACGACTTAGTTCAGGTAAAATCGTTCTCCCAACTGGCGGAATTGTGCTATTATGGAATTCGATTTGACAATGTTGCCATTGTTTATTCCAATATGATTTTTATTCTAATGTCGATCATTCCTTGGAAAAAAACGACCTACCCTGGCTATCAAAAAGTGGTTTTTTGGATTTATTGGCTTTGCAATGCTTTTTTTCTATCCCTTAATTTTATTGATTTTGCCTATTACCGATTCAATCAAAATAGATTGATGAATAATTTTTTGGAAGTGGTTGAAAATGAAACCAACACGACCAGTTTACTTTTGCATTTTGCTTGGGTTTATTTGCACCTCATTATACTTTTTATCGCGATGCTCTATTTGTTAGCATTGGCGTATAAAAAGGTTAGAATTTACCCCGTCATTATAGAAAGTTATTGGCGTTACGGTCTCAGCTCTATTATTTTGTTTTTTGGAAGCATTGCGCTATTTGTTTTAGGGGCTCGTGGGGGTGATTTCAAAAAAAGTACCCGTCCCATCACCTTGATCGATGCCATGGACAATGTAAGAACCCCTCAACAGGCTGATGTGGTGCTTAGCAGTACCTTTACGTTTATTAAAACACTGGGGCAAGACAATTATAACAAATCGAAAGATCTCTTTAGCGATCAAGAAGTTGAAAATGAACTAAACACCATCAAACAATACCCTCCCACGGGAAGATTTGAGAAGCAACCCAATGTGATCATTTTTATTCTGGAGAGTATGGGAAGGGAGTATTGGGGAGCATTTAACGAAACCTACGACATCCCTGATTACAAAGGCTATACGCCTTTTCTAGACTCACTTGCTCGGCACAGTTTAATATTTCCCAATGGTTTTGCTACCAGCAGAAAATCAATTCATGGCATGCCCTCCATTTTGGCAGGTATTCCTTCTTTTGAAACTTCGTATGCATCATCACTTTATTCCAGACAAAAAGTAAGTTCCGTGGTTTCTGTTGCCAACGAATTGGGATATCACACTTCTTTCTTTCACGGAGCAGCAAATGGATCAATGGGCTTTTTGGGCTTTTCCAATATTTTAGGATTTGAACGCTACTATGGCAGAACCGAATTTAATAATGATGATGAATTTGATGGCTCTTGGGGCATTTGGGATGAACCTTTTTTACTCTATATGAAGTCTGTTTTGGACACCCAAAAAACACCCTTTCTCAGTTCTGTTTTTACCATAACTTCCCACGAACCCTATGTGATCCCAAAAGCCTACGAAGGAAAGTTTGACAATGGAAATATTCCCATGCACCAATGTGTCGGTTATACCGATAATGCGCTTAGACAGTTTTTTAAAGAAAGTAAAAACGCTCCCTGGTTTGAGGACACTATTTTTATATTTACTGCCGACCACAGCAATCAGATTCACTATCCCTTTTACCTAAAAACCATTAATCGCTTCGCCAACCCTCTAATGATTTTCAAACCCAATAGCGGCCTCAAGGGAGCAGATATGCGTTTGGTCAGCCATATGGACATCTTCCCTACCGTTGCTGATCTGATAGACTACTCCAAACCCTTTAAAAGCTGGGGGAGAAGTTTACTGTCCGACCAAGAACATTCTCCATTTGTAATTAATTATTTTAGTGGTGGAAGTTATTTCATCATGGATGAAAATCTTATCTGTGTCCACAATGGAGAAAAAGCCATAGGCTTTTATGATGTGAACGATAAAAACATGGAAAAAAATCTCATTGGAAACAAGACTCAGGAGATGATAGATTTGGAAAAGAAATGCAGTATGTTTCTGGAGGATTATTTCGAATCCCTTATGTCGGGATCTATCAGTATTCAAAATCCTAACCAATGAGAATATATTTCATTGTCAAGCCGCTTGGGTCGTATGCACTCAAAAAATTACAAAAATCAATCGAAGCCATTTTCGACAAAAAAAAGGATTCTCTATATCTCTTAAGCTCACTCAAAAAAGGCCATGCCATCGATCTGACCCAGAAGGCCATACAAGAAAAGGCCGATCTGGTGGTAGCTTGTGGCGGAGATGGAACGATTAACGAAGTTGCTCGTGGCTTGGTTGAAACAGAAATTCCTTTGGCCATCATACCCCTAGGATCGGGAAATGGTATTGCCCGACATTTTAAAATCCCATTTGAAATTTCTAAGGCAATTCAACTCATCAAAAAGAATAAAATTGCCAAAATGGATGTGGGAGAGGTCAATGGACATTATTTTTTTGGAAACATGGGCTGCGCCCTTGAGTCTCATTTTATCCGTATTTATCAAAAGAACAAATGGCATGGAATCTGGGCCTATGTCATTGCCTTTTTGAATGCTATCTTCAGTTTTAGATATCAGAAAATTAAAATTGAATACGATGACATAACAAAGACAATCAGCCCATTTGTATTGCTCGTTTCCAATACCAACCAACAAGGATATAACTTTTCCCTTACCCCATTTGCCCGCTCGGACAACGGATTGATGGATGTGTTTTGGATGGAAAAATCAAATTTTATTAATACTATAAAATTTATAGCCAATGCATTGACAGGACGAAAATTAACCTCAAAAAGAGGTGGTTTGATTCGTATATCGGCTTTAAAAATTTCCCTTTTGGATTCAAGTGATTTGTGTGTGCAAATTGATGGAGAATTCCTGCCATTGACTTCAAAACATTTGGAGATTAAAGTCCTACCAAAGAAACTGAATTTGATTGTCCCATAAAATAAAAAAAGCTCTCCGAACTACTGGAAAGCTTCTCATCAGTTGCTAAATTATTGTTTTACCAATTTTAACAACACACAACACTTTTATATTGTTAAGACCTTTAAGTCTATATTTTCAAATTGCAAAGTACAAAGTTAAGTAATTTTAATTTTACCTCCTCTTTCAAAGATTTTTATTTGACGAAAAGCATCCCCCTTGTCCGCATTATTTAATACATTTAACCTAATGAAACAAACAATCGTACTGGCGGGAGCTACGGGTTTCATTGGGCGGTGGATCATTGAGGAATTTCAGGATGAATATCAAATCATCGCCTTGAGCCGAAAAAAAGTCAAAACCAATCCCAATGAAAAAATAATTTGGCGTACAGTGGATTTGTATTCCATGTCGAGTACAGAAAAAGCCATGGAGGGAGCAGACATTGCCATCTATTTGGTACACTCCATGCAGCCTTCCACTCGACTCAATCAAGGGAAGTTTGAGGATACTGATTTATTGTTAGCCGATAATTTTTCCAGAGCTGCCCAAAAAAATAAGCTTAAGCAAATCATCTATTTGGGAGGGATATTACCCAAAGACAAACACAAAATTTCCAATCATCTTTTATCTCGTTTCGAGGTCGAAAAAACCTTGGGCTCAAGAGCGACTCCACTTACAGCTATAAGAGCTGGTATTATTATCGGTCCTGGAGGCTCATCCTTTCGGATTGTTTCCCAATTGGTCAAAAACCTCCCCGTGATGGGATGTCCTCAATGGACCAAATCCGAAAATCAACCCATTGACGTTTTTGATATTCTATCTCTCATCAAACAATGTGCGGGAAATCCCGTTACTTATTATAAAAATATTGAGGTTGGAGGTAATGAGGTCATGACCTATATGAATCTGCTCCAAAAAACCTCCAAAATAATGGACAAAAGACGTTTGATTTTTTCCATGCCTTTCTTTACAGTGGGACTGTCGAAATGGTGGGTCAGTATTTTTGGCGATTCCAACATCAACTTTGTTTCACCGCTGGTAGAAAGCCTGAAGCATCGTATGATCCCCAGTAAAAAACATGACGATTTATATCAAATTGACTTTACCCCTGTAGATAACAGTATCAAAAGAGCGCTTACCCATAAACCACCCGCCCTTCCTACTTTTCATCAAAGCCATGCCGAAAAAAATACCGTGAGAAGTGTTCAGAGAATCTACAACCCAGGAAAATACAATGCTCAATGGGTGGCGAAACATTATCCTATCTGGTTGAGCAAAAGGTTTGCTGGTCTGATCAACCCTCGTTTTGACGGCAGCATTTTGAGGTTCTACCTTTTGGGGATTATGTTGTTGGAATTGCAATTGATAGAAGACAGAAGCACCCCCAATCGTCAGCTTTTTTATATCACCGGTGGAGTGTTGACCAAAAGAACAGATTTAGGGTGGTTGGAATTCCGATCCATTTTGGACAATGAATATGTCATCACCGCCATACACGAATATGTCCCCAAATTACCTTGGGCCATTTATAAATTAACCCAAGCCAAATTACACCTCTATGTGATGAAAAAATTTGAAAAAGAACTCCAACGCTTGAAATAGATCACCCTGAAAAATAATAAATATGAAATTACTCTTATGGATAAGTTTAGGTATTTTCTGCCTGGTTACTACGGTCAATGCACAGAAAAACAGACAAAATAACCCCACCGATAAAACAGTATTAAACCAGTTGCCCAAGGGAGTTATCGCAGCACTAAACCTTCCTTACAGAGAAGGGAATGAAAGATGGACATTGGATTTATTTTATCCGGAAAATATTCATGATGCTACTCCTGCCATCGTATTCATTCACGGAGGAGGATGGAGAAATGGAAATAAAAGAAAGTGGGGGATCTTGAACGCTGCCATGACATTTGCAAAAAAAGGATATGTAACGGCATCCCTCAACTACAGGCTGATCCAGAAAAACGAAAATCCAGCAGTTGGAATTCAAAATGGAGTCGAAGACGTTAAATGCGCAGTAAGATGGCTCAGAGCAAACGCAGAAAAATACAACATCGACCCGAAACGCATTGGAGGTTATGGAAACTCAGCAGGAGCGCATTTGGTATCTATGCTAGGCTTATGCCCTCCATCAGCCGGATTAGAGGGAGATGGTCCTTACCAAGAATATTCCAGTAACATTCAAGCCGTTGTGGCCTCTGCTACCCCCACCGATTTTTCTCTTTTTGAATCGAATGAACAAAAAAGACAGGAGGAACTAAGCAAAAAATTATCTCCCATTACTTATGTCCATAAAAATGCTCCTCCGTTTTTACTTTTTCATGATACCGCTGACAAGACAGTTGACATCAAACACTCTGATACTTTCGTTGCAGCCTTGAAAAAAGCAAAAGCAAAAGATGTCACCTATAAATCATACAACAATGGGTCAGGGCATGGTGTGTTTTATAAAAATGCGGATGAAACAGTCCCTTTACGTGAAGAATTTTTTGATCGTGTCCTTGGAAAATAAGCTCTAGGTGTTCAATGATTTGTATAGGTCTGTTCTGAAAATCGGTTCAATAGGATTGAATAATGCATAAATCCAATATTAATCTTTTTTTTGTAAAAAGTAGGGTATAAGTTTTCTTGTTCGGGTAATGAGTATAATTATAAAAATTTCTGCGAAATGAACAATTTTTTAATATATCTTCTTCTGATCATTTTAATTTTCACTTCGTTTAGTAAAAGTAAAGGGGATGATAGTGAAACCCTGAACGATATACCGATTATAAAACAAATGAGTAGTTACTCTGTAAATGTAACCACAGATATCGTCTATGCAGAAGGACTTAGTCATGACCAATCAAGCATTTCCCCTTTCGCAATACCACTTAAATTAGATGTTTACTATCCCGACAATAATTCTACTAATCGGCCAGTTTTTATGTTTATACACGGTGGTGGATTTACAGGAGGAATAAAACATAAGCCTGAAATAGTAGATATGGCAAATTACTATGCTTCAAGAGGATGGGTTTTTGTTTCTATAGATTAAAGAACAACAGAAGAATTGGGAGTAATACAAGGAATGACCCCAGAGAAATTATTAGTGTATTACAGAGGAATTGCACCACAAGAATGGATTGAGAATGCTTTGCAGGGAGCAAAAAGTTCGGGTGAAGTTCAGCAAGCTACTGCTATGTATCTTGCTCAAAGGGATGCAAAAGCCGCTCTTCGATGGATTATCGCAAACTCAAGCAACTATAACATAAATAAAGATTTTATTACAGTTGGTGGAGCTTCTGCAGGAGCTATCACTACAATTGCTTTGGGGATTTCAAATCAAGAAGATTTTAAAGACGAAATTTCTATTATTGATGACCCTACGCTTTCTAAAACAAACTTAAACGAATCTTATGTAGTGAGAAGTATGGTTTATTTCTGGGGTTCAAACATAAAATTAGATGTTTTTGAAGCAGTTTATGAATTGAATCAATATGATAGATACGACGCTAGCGATCCTGAATTGTTCATGGGACATGGTACTGCACAAGATCTTGTCACGCCTTATGAAGAAGCACTTAAATTACAAGAAATTTACAACTCTTTGGGTATTTACAACAAACTGGTAACCCTACTACTACCGAATGGCAATCCCGCAGGTCATGGGGCTTGGAATGCAGTTGTAGATGGAAAAGGCTTATCGGAATTAACTTTTGACTTTCTAGTTGAGAGACAAAACTTGGTGCTTGAATAATACATATTTGATTATATCAAGTGTTTGACATTAATTGAATTTAGTATTGACTATTCAAGCTGATATCACCCTTTGTTCGTGCGAACAAAAATTAAATCCCCAGTAATCTTCAAAAAGTAATTTAAAAAGGAAGGATTCGAACCAATAAAAAATGGTAGATCTTATAAAAAATAAACCCTTGAAAATCAAGGGTTTGTAAAGTGCGGTCTGGACGGGACTCGAACCCGCGACCCCATGCGTGACAGGCATGTATTCTAACCAACTGAACTACCAGACCTTAATGTTAGCGGATGCAAATATACATTGCATTTTGATTTTGCCAAATTTATAACTGACAAAAGAAAGCTTCTTTAGCCCATCATTTGGCTTTATCCAAAAAAAGATGCAAATGATAAAGGATTCATTCTTCAATAAACGATGGTGAACCAATCAATTCCTCAAAAATAATCAAAGGAAAAGTGGGAAAATTATAATAGAATTTAATCCCAGAATTAATGGAATTTGAAGGAGCCTATACTACAATACGGCATCCAAAGCATCTGCGTAGGCCTTTTTTGGGGCTACCCCTACTTGTCTGCCTACCAATTCTCCCTTGTCAAAAAGCAGAACTGTGGGAATATTTCTTACCCCATATTTTGCAGCAAATTCCTGATGTAGATCGACATCCAATTTGCCAACCACAGCCTTACCTTGGTAGTCTTCACTGATTTCGTCAATAATCGGGCCGACCATGCGACAAGGCCCGCACCAAGCTGCCCAAAAATCCACAATGACAGGTTTGTCCGATTTCAAAACCGTTTCTTCAAAATTTGCATCGGTAATTTCTAAAGCCATATTATAAAATTTAGATTCAAAATTAATCATTTTAGAAAATGTGACATTGCCATGAGCAATCAAATTTACTTATTGAAATATTATGGATTGTAATATCTAATCAATTCAACTTATAGTGCCACCGTTTTTCCTCCAAATGTGATAACAATTCGTTGGAAATAGCAACCTTTTGTTTACGGCTGGCCAAGGTCAACTTAAGTTGTTTTTCTGAATCAATGACATCGAAAAACAGCAGTTTGTCTCCCTTAAAACCATTGAGCTCTTTCTTCAATTGGCGAATGCTTTCGGATTTCACTTGGCGAATGTCCAACTGTAAGGTCAACTTTTTTGAATTTTTAGACAGGGCATCGTGTAACATCTCGAAACTAATGAACTGTATTCTCGGATCTCCCAATCTGCCTGTTTCTTGATTTCTCCATCCCTCTTTGATGTTAATTTTTATTCGAACAAACTGATTGACGCTGATAAAATGTTTGAACTTGAGGTACTCCTCTCCAAAAATTCTAAACTCAAACTGATCTGAAAAATCTTCCAAGGTAAATCGACCCCAGCCTTTTCCATTTCTGGATTCTAAATGTTGAATTTCATTGACGATTCCTCCAACATTGAGGTTTTTATTGACCAATGAATTTAGGTCTTTGAGTTGAGACAATTTTGCGTTGGTAAACCATCGCATTTCCTTTTTAAAATCATCCAATGGATGACCTGAAATGTATATCCCAACAACTTCTCTCTCTTTTTTGAGTTTACCCAGGTTGTCCCAAGGTTCGGACTGTGGGATAACCAACTCTTGATAAACTTGATCCGTATTTTCACCAAACAGGCTGGTTTGGGCCGAATTTTGGCTCTCTTGGAATTTAGACCCAAACCGAATCACCTTTTCTAAAAAAATAACCCCATCGCCATCGGGATTAAAATACTGCGCCCTATGGGTTCCTTTAAAAGAATCAAAACCTCCTGCAAGTGCCAAGTTTTCAAAGGCTTTTTTATTGGCCGCTCTCAAATCTACCTTTTTTACCACGTCAAAAATACTTTCGTAATGCGCATCTTTACGGTGATCAATTATGGTCTCTACGGCTCC
Organism: Flavobacteriaceae bacterium UBA4439; assembly: GCA_002390455.1. Taxonomy (GTDB): domain Bacteria; phylum Bacteroidota; class Bacteroidia; order Flavobacteriales; family Flavobacteriaceae; genus UBA8316. Next base: position 42,550 of record DGPN01000023.1, read on the forward strand.
TTTTCCAACACCTTTAATAGCTCCCATTCCAAAACGAATGGCGTTTTCTTCGTTTACATTGAACTTGTAAAAAGACTCATTGACATCGGGTCCCAATACTTTAACTCCCATCCTTCTGCACTCCTCCATAAAGAAAGTAACCTGTTTGATGTCATTCATATTATTGGAAAGGACGGCCGCCATGTATTCTGCTGGATAATGCGCCTTGAGGTAGGCTGTCTGGTATCCAATCCATGCATAACAGGTGGAGTGAGATTTGTTGAAGGCATAGGATGCAAATGCTTCCCAGTCCTTCCAAATTTTATTCAACACCTCCTTGGGATGGTTATTGGCCTCTCCCCCTTCGATAAACTTGGGTTTGAGTTTTTGCAGTAGCGCAAAAATCTTTTTTCCCATGGCTTTCCGAAGTAAATCGGCTTCACCTTTAGAGAATCCAGCCAATTTTTGAGACAACAACATTACCTGCTCCTGATAAACAGTGATCCCATAGGTTTCTTTGAGGTACTCTTCCATCTGCGGCAAATCATATTTGATTTCTTCCTCTCCTTTTTTTCTGGCAACAAAACTGGGAATATATTCCAAAGGCCCTGGTCGATACAATGCATTCATAGCGATCAAATCTGCAAACACATTGGGTTTTAAATCTTTCAAATATTTCTGCATGCCCAAAGATTCATACTGAAAAATCCCAACAGTATCGCCTCTTTGAAACAACTCATAGGTCAATTGATCATCCAAAGGAAATTCATCCGGATTCAGATCAATCCCATGGCGGTATTTTACCAGCTTAACGGTATCCTTGATCAATGTAAGGGTTTTCAGTCCCAAAAAGTCCATTTTTAGGAGTCCTGCTTCCTCGACCACAGCATTGTCAAACTGAGTCACATTCAAGTCGGAATCTTTGGCAGAAGCAATGGGTACAAAATTGGTAATATCATCGGGGGTAATGATAACCCCACAGGCGTGAGTTCCAGTATTTCGTAGCGAACCTTCTAACACCTTTGCTTGCTGTAAGGTTTGCCCGGCCAAGTCATCTCCCTCATAAATTTCTTGCAATTCTTTGACTTGACTGAACTCATCTGATCTAAGATTTTCTTTGAGTTCCTTGTCTTCCAGAGAGAAAATTTTTGCCAATTTCATGTTGGGAACCAGCTTTGCAATTCGGTCAGCATCGCCCAAGGAAAGATCCAAAACCCTTGCGGTATCTCTGATGGAAGACTTGGCTGCCATGGTTCCATAAGTGATGATTTGGGCCACTTGATTGGCGCCGTATTTTTCAATTACATAGTCCATGACTTTTCCTCTTCCCTCATCGTCGAAGTCAATATCGATATCGGGCATACTCACCCGGTCAGGATTGAGGAAACGCTCAAAAAGTAAATCGTACTTAATGGGATCAAGGTTGGTAATCCCAAGGCAATAGGCCACTACCGACCCTGCGGCAGAACCCCTTCCAGGCCCAACAGAAACGCCCATTTCCCGCGCTGCTGCGATAAGGTCTTGTACAATCAAAAAATATCCGGGATAGCCTGTATTGGCAATGACCTCCAACTCAAAATCCAAACGTTCTTGAATCTCATCGTTGATGGTACTATAACGTCTTTTTGCTCCCTCCAAAGTCAAATATCGCAAAAACTGATTTTCTCTGTCCTTTAGGTCATTGGAGGCATCAGTAGAAAAATCATCAGGTATGTCAAATTTGGGAAGCAATACCTCTCGCGCCAAATCAAAGGTCTCAACTTTGTTGATGACCTCCTCAATGTTGATGATGGCTTCGGGTAAATCCGAAAAAAGGCTTTTCATCTCTGCCTGAGATTTAAAATAGTACTCTTGGTTGGGAAGTCCAAACCGAAATCCCCTTCCACGTCCTATGGGAGTAGCCTGTTTCTCTCCCTCTTTGACACAGAGCAAAATATCATGAGCATTAGCCTCGGCTTTGGAAGTATAATAGGAATTATTGGTGGCCAAAAGCTTAACTCCGTGTTTTTGGGCCAACTGAATCAGCACCTGATTAGCACGCTTTTCATCCTCTTGCTGGTGGCGCATCAACTCAATATACAAATCTTCACCAAACTGGCTCTTCCACCACTGCAGAGCTTCCTCTGCTTGATTATCTCCAACGTTGAGGATTTTTGAGGGCACCTCTCCATTTAAGTTTCCCGTCAAAACCATCAAGTCTGATTTATACTCCTCAACGATTTTTTTGTCGATCCTCGGCACATAGTAGAATCCTTGAGTATAAGCAATGGAACTCATCTTGGAAAGGTTCTCATAGCCCTTTTTATTTTTGGCAATAAAAACAATTTGATATCCGTTGTCCCTTCTAGAGCGATCTTGATGATCTTCACAAACGTAGAACTCACATCCCAAAATAGGTTTGAGGTGGACGGTGCCCTCGGGTAAATCGGCATTGTGATTTTTTACGGCTTTGATAAAGTGGAAGGCTCCCATCAAATTGGCGTGATCTGTAAGGGTTACCGCTGGCATTTGATCATCGGCCGCTGCTTTGACCAAATCCTTGATTCTGGAAGTAGATTGCAAAACAGAATACTGAGAATGGGTATGCAAGTGAACAAAGGGAGTATTTTGTAAAATTTCCTCTTCCGCATCGGTAATTGTTTTTGAGGGTTCTTCTGGGGTCTCAGAAGAGGCAAGCAATTGTTTGGAAGCGTCTTTTAAATTGCGGTGTTTTAATCCAATCCCTTTGACTGGTTCGTCCAATACTTCAGTGAGGTGCTGTAAAATATCTTCCCTGTTTTTTAGAGCCTCGGGTCGGATCAACCCTTTTCTGAAAAGTTCGAAAAAACAGCGGGTAGTGGCCTCTACGTCGGCAGTAGCATTGTGCGCTTCCTCAAAAGGAGCTTCAAAAAGGTGGTGGTGGAGTTCGCTCAGTGTGGGTAATTTAAATTTTCCCCCTCTACCTCCTGGCAACTGACATAATGTTGCGGTCTCTTCGGTACAAGTATCAATGATGGGGAAATTTTCCAAAGGATTCTCATCGCCCAATCGTAAGAATTCTGCCCCCATAATATTGAGGTCGAAACCAACATTGTGCCCTCCGATAAATTCACATTGAGCAATGGCCTGTTGAAATTTTTCCAATACCTCCGCCAAGGAAATCCCTTCTTCTAGCGCAAGAGCAGTGGAAATGCCGTGAATTTTTTCGGCATCATAGGGGATCACAAAACCATTGGGAACTACCAAATAATCCTCGTGAAAAAGGCAACTACCATCATTATCATGCAATTGCCAAGCAATCTGAATACACCGCGGCCAATTGTCCGCATCCGTTAGAGGTGCATTCCAGTTTCGGGGCAAACCCGTGGTTTCAGTATCAAAAATCAAAAACATCTATGGCAATTTGAAATACTAAAATAGGATATTGTCCTTATTTATAGCTTATTGAATTATTAGGAGTTATCAACCAAAAAAAGGATTGAAATCTAAAAATTATTAAGTTGAGTAATGAGAATGAAAACTATCTTTGTCAAAAAAAGTTATCGAACTACTGTTTGATAAAATTGCCCAAACCACCAGTCAAAAGGCATTTGAAACTGCACTTTTGCGGGAGGACTGTTGCCAATTAAAAGGTTTGGTAGGTTCTGGTCTGAACTTTAAAATTGTTACTGCCTTTAAAAACTTGGATCGAACTTTTTTGATGGTATTGGACAATGCCGAACAGGCAGCTTATCACCTCAACGACCTTGAGCAGCTGCTCTCCTCCAAAGAAGTTCTCTATTTTCCAGCCAGTTACAGAGAAGCTTATAACTCTGAGGCTACTGACAACGCCAATGTTTTATTGAGATCCGAAGTACTCAAAAAACTCAGTAGTTCCAAAAAGAAAAAAATCATTGTCACCTACCCCCAAGCTCTTTTTGAAAAAGTCATTTCACAAAACACCCTCAAGCAAAAAACACTTACCATCAAAAAAGGGGACTTCCTCGGCTTGGATTTTGTCAATGAAACCCTTTTTGAATATAGTTTTGATCGGGTCAACTTCGTCACCCAACCAGGAGAGTTTTCCGTAAGAGGGGGAATCATTGATGTATTTTCTTTTGCCCACCAACACCCCTATCGTATCGAGTTTTTTGATGAAGAAATTGAGAGTCTCAGAAGTTTTGATGTCAATACCCAACTCTCGATCAGTCCCTTAGATCAAATCGATTTATTACCCAATACCTCCATGGTTTCTTTTAGCGAAAAACGAAAATCACTGATCGACTCCCTGCCCAAACAAAGTACAGTGGTCTTTAACCAACTTGACCTTTGCTTGGATCGCATCGAAAAATTAGGAATCAAGGCAGCCAAACAATTTGATTCCTTGGAAACCTCCATCCAATATCCTCCAAAAGTTTTGTTTTTAAGCCCCCAAGAACTCTTGGATCGTCTGGAGGGTCAAAGTACCGTGCTGATTAACAATTCTGACCACCTCAAGCCACACGAGCGCATCAGCCTCAAACAAAGTCCTCAGCCTTCAATCAACAAGCAGTTCGATCGGCTGGTTAAAATTCTCAACGAGAACCACGCCTCAGGTTTTGAAAATTATATTTTTTGCTCTAGCGATACGCAAAGGAAGCGATTTAATGAAATCTTGGAAGAAATGGAAACCAAGGTACATTACAAAACGGAGGTTTGCCCACTTTTTGAGGGATTTGAAGATATTGAAGCCGGAATTGCTTGTTTTACCGACCACCAAATTTTTGAACGCTACCACAAATACAAACTGCGTTCGGCCGCTGCCAAAAAAGATGTATTGACCCTTAAAGAATTGACTCATCTGAAAATCGGGGATTTTGTCACCCACATTGACCATGGAATTGGGAAATTTGGAGGGCTTCAAAAAATTGATGTAGATGGGGTAAAACAAGAGGCCATAAAATTGAGTTATGGAGAAGGAGACATTCTCTATCTCAGTATTCATTCACTTCATAAAATTGCCAAATTCAATGGCAAAGACGGTCATGTTCCCAAACTCAACAAATTGGGCTCCAAGGCATGGAAGGCACTCAAGCAAAAAACCAAAACTAGAGTCAAGGCCATTGCCTTCGATCTGATTAAGCTCTATGCAAAAAGGAGAGAAAAAATTGGCCATGCCTTTCCTCCAGACAGCTATTTGCAGTTGGAACTGGAAGCCTCTTTTATGTTCGAAGACACTCCCGATCAAAGTAAAACCACCGCTGCCGTAAAAGCAGACATGGAAAACGAAAGACCCATGGATCGGCTGGTTTGCGGAGATGTGGGTTTTGGAAAAACCGAAGTCGCCATCCGCGCCGCTTTCAAGGCCGTCGACGACAGCAAGCAAGTGGCCGTTTTGGTTCCCACTACCATACTGGCATTTCAGCACCACAAAACTTTTACCAAAAGATTGAAAGAACTGCCAGTGAGGATAGACTACCTCAACCGCTTCCGTTCGACCAAAGACCGAAAAAGAATCTTAGAAGAACTTCAACAAGGAAAAATAGACATTTTGATCGGTACCCACCAACTGGTAAATAAAAGTGTCCAGTTTAGAGATTTGGGACTACTAATCGTAGATGAAGAACAAAAATTTGGTGTGGCAGTCAAAGAAAAATTGCGAGAACTCAAAACCAACGTTGACGTTTTGACCCTTACCGCAACCCCCATTCCTCGGACTTTACAATTCAGTCTGATGGCTGCCAGAGACCTATCGGTGATCGCCACTCCACCGCCCAATCGATACCCCATTGAGAGCGAAGTAGTTCGTTTCAGTGAGTCCCTTGTAAGGGATGCCATTCGTTATGAATTGCAAAGAGGAGGGCAGGTCTACTTTATTCACAATCGGGTAGAGAATATTCAGGAGGTTGCAGGAATGGTACAGCGACTGATTCCCGATGCGCGAATTGCGATTGGTCATGGACAAATGGAAGGCAACCGATTGGAAAAAACCCTGATCGATTTTATGGAGGGACAAGCCGATATTTTAATCGCCACAACCATTGTGGAAAACGGATTGGATGTTCCCAATGCCAATACCATTTTTATCAATAATGCTCAGAGTTTTGGACTCAGTGATCTGCATCAAATGAGAGGAAGGGTAGGTCGAAGCAACAAAAAAGCCTTTTGTTATTTCATCACCCCACCGCTGAGTTCCATGGCCTCCGATGCTCAAAAAAGAATCAATGCCATTTCTCAATTTTCAGAATTGGGAGCGGGGATTCAGATCGCCATGAAAGACCTTGAAATTAGAGGCGCTGGTGACCTGTTGGGAGGAGAACAAAGCGGCTTTATCAATGAAATAGGTTTCGAAACCTATCAGAAAATTTTACAGGAAGCCATAGAAGAGTTGAAAGAAAATGAGTTCAAAACTCTATTCAAAGATGAAGAAAAGTCTCAGGAAAAAAACTATGTCAAAGAAGTGCAAATTGACACAGATTTTGAGATTTTATTACCAGATAATTATATAAATATAGTAAATGAGAGATTGATTCTCTACAACGAATTAAGTGCCATAAAGGACGAAGATACTTTGGTGAAATTCCAAAAAAATATGGAAGATCGCTTTGGGAAAATCCCTCCTGAAGGAGAGGAACTTTTGAGCACGCTTCGACTCAAATGGCTTGCTTCTAAAATGGGACTAGAGCGACTCATCATTAAAAACAAAAAATGTGTGGGTTATTTTTTATCTGATCAACAGAGTGATTTCTACCAAAGCCCACTCTTTAATCAAATACTAGTTGGGGTTCAAAAACAGCCTAATAAATACAGTATAAAAGAGAAGCAAACCCGTAATGGTTTGCGACTTTTATTGGTTTTGGATCAAGTGCATACTGTAGAGAAACTATTGGTGCAACTCAACAACTTGGTTGGTAGTTAAAGGGATTTGAGGTTTTTGATGACCTCAAAAGCGACGTTGACCGAATCTTCATGCATCAGTATGGTAAATTCGTTGGAAGTAGAAATTACTTCATTGATATTTACCCCCTCCCAAGAAAGCCTTTGAAAAATAAAGTAGTAAATACCTGGAATTTTTACATTGTCGTTCGGTAGTTTGACCGTGATGGCCGATAGGCTATCGATTTTGTCAATACAAATTTCGTCACGGAATATATCTTCAATCAAAGGAGCGATATTACTACTGACCACAATGTTTGATTCTCCTACCCCTCTGGAGGAAGTGTAGAAAATATCTTTTTTTTCTTTGATGGCGCTGAGGAATTCCGCCTGAGCAAGCAAAAGAGTCTCGGAAAGTTTAAAACAATAGTCGGTAAGAGAAGATCGAACAGTGATGTCCCCCAAGTTTCTCAATACACTCACAATCTTGTGGGTAGAAAGGAACTCCTCATTGTCTGAGATTCGTTTTAATGCCATGACGATGGCTCCACTTCGGGCAGGCTTCCGCAATGCCTTTTCAATTTCGGGCTGAATCTCCCGCGCCAAAGAGGTCAGGTTGATGATGCCTTGTGACAAGGCCGTGGACAAATAGGGCTTTGATTTGACGAATTCCGATACTTGCGAAGCAATGGTTTTCAATGTAATGTGTTTTATTTTTCTACAAAGTTAATAATATTAAACATAATGTTTGTTTTACAACATTTTAACCGAAGGGGTAAAAGGCTTCTCTAATGTGGTTTTGCTCCCAATGAGTGCCATCGAAGACATATGTAATCAGGTCAAAACGAACCTCGACATCCAGTACTCTCGACTGAACAAAATGATCAACAGCTTCAACCAATAATTTGATTTTTTTGGGCGATACGGCCTGCTCCGGTGAAAGCACATAGCCAATGGTACGGGCTTTGACCTCTACCGCAACCAATGTATTTTCTTTTTGGACGATCAAATCCACCTCTGCCTTGAGGTAGCGATAATTCTTTGCTAAAAGCTTATATCCCAAATTTTGCAAATAGGATGCGGCCAGCTTTTCCGCCTTTTTTCCGAGGTCATGGGCTTTTGTCATGGTGAAATGGGCTTTTCTATAAGTTAAAATAAAATTCCATCATGGGCAATAAAATCCTTATTTTTGCCAAAAAATATACATGTCCTCGCAGCCAAAGAGATATACTGTTACTGCTGCTTTACCCTATACCAACGGTCCTATCCATATTGGCCATCTGGCAGGAGTTTATGTTCCTGCTGATATATATGTTCGTTATCTCAGACTGAGAAAAAAGGATGTAGCCTTTATTTGTGGGAGTGACGAACACGGTGTTGCGATAGCCATTAAGGCCAAAAAAGAAGGGAAAACACCGCAAGAGGTAATCGATCATTACGATCAAATCATCCGTGAAGCTTTTGACGGTTTTGGGATTTCATTTGACAATTACTCCCGAACCTCGAGGGCAATACACCACCAAACGGCAGGTGAAATTTTCAAACAACTGGATGAACAGGGGCAATTTTTGGTCAAAAAAACCGAACAACTGTATGATCCAGAAGCCAAAACCTTTCTGGCCGACCGCTTTGTCACTGGGACTTGTCCCGTTTGTCAAAACAAGGAAGCCTATGGTGACCAGTGCGAATCCTGTGGAAGCTCCCTCAATGCAACCGATCTCATAAATCCCAAATCGACTCTTTCTGGCAGTGTTCCCGAATTTAAAAAAACAAAGCATTGGTTTCTACCCCTCGACCAACACGAAGCCTTTATTGAAGAATGGATACTGAAAGGACACAAAAAAGATTGGAAACCCAATGTTTACGGACAGGTCAAATCATGGATTGACAATGGCTTACAGGCTCGTGCAGTTACGCGTGACTTGGATTGGGGCATCCCTGTTCCGGTCGAAGGAGGTGCTGGAAAAGTACTCTACGTCTGGTTTGACGCTCCCATTGGCTATATCTCCTCCACCAAGGAATGGGCTCAAAAGAAAAATATTGATTGGGAACCCTATTGGAAATCAAAAGACACCCAATTGGTTCACTTTATCGGAAAAGACAATATTGTTTTCCATTGTATTATTTTCCCCATCATCCTCAAAAACACAGGAACTTATATCCTTCCTGAAAATGTTCCAGCCAATGAGTTCCTCAACTTGGAAGGCAACAAAATTTCCACTTCCAAAAAATGGGCAGTGTGGTTGCATGAATATTTGGAGGATTTCCCCGACAAACAAGATGTATTGAGATATGTGTTGACTGCCAATGCACCGGAAACCAAAGACAACGATTTTACGTGGAAAGAATTCCAAACCCGTAACAACAGTGAATTGGTCGCTATTTTCGGTAATTTCATCAATAGGGTAATGGTACTCACCCAAAAATACTACGATGGAAAAGTTCCTTCCATGGGCTCAGTGAATGATACTGACCAAGCAGCATTGACAAAACTGAAAGAATTTCCATCCCAAATGGAAAAGCAAATAGAGCATTACCATTTTAGAGCCTACAGTCAAGAAGTAATGAATTTGGCACGATTGGGCAATAAGTACTTGGCAGAACAAGAGCCTTGGAAATTGATTAAGACCAATCCCGAACGAGTAGAAACCATCATGTTCACAGCACTACAGATTGCGGCGGGACTCACTATCCTGAGCGAGCCTCTACTCCCCTTTACAAACCAAAAAATGGTGGATATGCTCCAGCTCAATGCATCTTGGGAAGATGTAAGCGGTGATGATTTTCTTCTTGCTCCAGGGCACCTTCTCGAAAAACCACAATTACTTTTTGAAAAAGTTGAAGAGGAAGCCATTGAAAAACAGTTGGAAAAATTAAAGAACAACCTATCCCATGAAAACGAAAAAAATAAAGTGGAGGAAACCCCAAAAGAGATGATTGCTTTCGATGATTTTACCAAAATGGATCTCAAGACGGGAACCATACTCGAAGCCGAAAAAATGGCCAAAACCAAAAAGCTTTTGGTTTTAAAAGTCGATTTGGGTAATGAAGAAAGGACGATTGTTTCCGGAATTGCGGAGAGTTATCAGGCCGAAGAGGTCGTGGGTAAAAAGGTTACGGTTTTGACCAATCTTCATCCAAGAACCATCCGTGGTGTGGAAAGTCAAGGAATGCTATTGATGGCAGAGAATGGGGAAGGGCGATTGATTTTTATCTCCCCAGAAGACGACAACACCCCCAGCGGTTTGACCATCAGGTAAATTCATCCTGTGATAGCTGTTGCCTTTGATCCCATTTATGTATTGCCCCTTCCCGAAAACCATAGATTTCCTATGGAAAAATACGATCTGCTGCCCAAGCAACTGATGCATGAAGGCACTTGTGATCGAGATGATTTTTTTTCCCCAAAGCCCTTATCTGATCAAATTGTAAAAACCATTCATCAATCTGACTATGTGGATCGATTAAAACGTCAGGATCTCAATCGATCTGAAATCAGAAAAATAGGATTTCCCATTTCCCAACAATTGGTAGAAAGAGAATTTGTCATTGCAGGAGGAACTGTCGAAGGGGCATTGAAGTCTCTTCAATCGGGCATCTCATTTAATATTGCCGGGGGGACACATCATGCCTATTCAACCCACGGTGAGGCATTTTGTATGCTGAATGACCAAGCCATTGCCGCACAATATTTATTAGACCACCACCATGCCCAAAGAATTTTGATCATCGATTTGGATGTTCATCAAGGTAATGGCACGGCAGAGATTTTCAAAAATGAGGATCGAGTATTTACCTTTTCGATGCATGGCCAAAAAAACTATCCCTTTAAAAAAGAACAAAGCGACTGGGACATTCCGTTGGAGGACAAAACAGGAGATGAACGATATCTAAATGTGCTAAACGATACGCTTCCACAACTTTTTGAGCAAGTAGATCCAGACTTTGTTTTTTATCTATCGGGGGTGGATGTAGTGGCTACAGATCGGTTGGGTCGGTTGGCAATGAGTCTAGAGGGATGCAAACAAAGGGATGAACAGGTGCTGGAATTTTGCCACAAACTTTCCCTGCCCGTTCAATGTAGCATGGGTGGTGGTTATTCGGAAGACATCAAACTGATCATCGAGGCACATGCGAACACCTACCGAGTCGCACAACGGATTTTTTAACGCCAGGTTTGACTTTTCATATTGAGGGTTGCCACAACAATGTCTTTACGGCTGATCTGTCCGACCAATCGATTGTTATCCAACACGGGGAAACGTCTTCTAGTGGTTTTAAAAAACATTGACGCTGCCTCAAAAATTGTCTTATTGGCATCGATAGTATCCACCTTAGAGGTCATAAAGTGGGCCACTGTTTTGTCGAGAATGGGTAAATTAAAATAGCGACTATCTGAGATTTCTTTCATACAGTCAGCTTCTGAAATTACCCCGATCAATTCCCCAGTATCATCCACTACTGGGCCTCCAGAAATACGGTATTTGATGAATTCCTTCATGACTTCGTGGATGGATTGGTTCTGTTTAAAAACGACCAAATCTCGTGTCATGATATCAGACACCAATAATGTTTTGTTTGGTGCTTTGGATTGAGTTGCTCTTTGTCCTTGAAAGCTTTTTATCGGCATAACTCATTGTTTTTGTATCTCTTAAGATAATGATTTTTAAAATATCATTTAATAATTTTGAGAACTATCTTTGTAAAAGCTCAAACAAAAACCATGGAGCAATGAAAAAAATCGGAATATTGGGAGGCGGATGGTTGGGCTCAGCCTTGGCTTTAGCGACTCAAAAAAAGGGGCATCAGGTCAAGGTAACATCGACAACTGAGAAAGGGGTAAAGCTACTTCAAAATAAAGGATTGAGTGCACAATTCCTAAAGCTAAGCGAATCGTCCATCATGGGGAAAATCGATTTCTTTAAAGATATTGACACCCTTTTAATCAACATCCCCCCAGGTCTAAGGAAAAATCCCCAACGCGATTATGTTGCCTTAGTGGAGCAAATCGTTGAAAAAGCAGAAGCCTATAAAATTCAAAGGGTATTATTCACCAGCAGTACTTCCGTATATGGTTTTCAAGAGGGAATTATCACCGAAACAAGTGAATTATTGGGGGATAGCCCTTCGGCACAACAAATTATTAAAGTGGAACAAAAGCTGTTAAAAAACGAAAAAATCGAAAGCTGTATTGTTCGACTGGGGGGCTTGATGGGGCCCGATCGTCATCCCATCTTCACCTTGAGCGGTAAAAAAAATCTACCCAACCCTCTATCACCTATCAACTTTATCCATCAAAAAGATGCGATAGCTATTATTTTAACCCTGATCGAAAACTGGAGTGGGAATCAAATCTTCAATGCCGTAACGCCCTATCACCCCGGTCGGGAAGCTTATTATTCACAGATGGCGGAAATCGCTCAGCTTCCCCCACCAAGCTTTGAAAAAACAGGGGTCATAAGAGGGTTTGTCAGCTCCGAAAAAGCATGTTCTGAACTCCATTTTACATTCAAAGTGAAAAACTTGTTAATATTAAATTAAAACAGAATTCACAAAGCGCCTCAATTCTCTTTAAGTTTACAAAAAACCTAAATTTTGTCTACTTCATCGGAATATATTACGGTACTTGAGAAAATTCTTAACTTATTAAAGAATTCAAAGCTAGAGTATTTAAAAGCTTCTGACGAGTGTAATCTATCCAAAGACAAACGATATTTCAACATACAATCTACCCATAGAAACCGATTTTTTCAGGATGTAACCCAATTATTGAGATCCCTCAATGTGGAAGTAGAAAACTTGATTATCCATCGGCTCAATTTTGAGGAAATGGTCATTTCGTCCATCAAAAAAACCGATCACACCCATCTCCACAAATGTGTAGAATACGACCAAAAGCTTTTAGCATTGTACGATCAAGCACTGACCCTTCAACCGAAAGCCTTATTTTTAAGAAATCAAAAAGAAAAAATTTCTGACTCTTTAAAAGAAGGAATTTATTTTCTGGAAAATGCGGGTTTCATTTTTGAGTCCTGAAAAACAGGATTAACCATTCTCAGGCTGTCCAATTCTATTTTGTTATCCTCTGCCATACTGATCATACGCTTTAAGAGGATATTATACTCTAAATAAAGTTCATCCAATGCTTGATTGAGCTTTTCATTCTGTTTATTGACCGCATAAAAATGGCACTTGATGATTTGGGTCTGAATTACTTTTATTCTGCTGTATATGGGAAATTTATTAAAATCTTCGGGAAAAGGTTCTTTTAATAAAGAACTGGTGGTTTTATAGAGTTCAGAGATAAAGGTCATTATTTCGGCTGTATTGAGCTGAGTTATGTCCTCTACCTCATCTTTGAATTTTATGAATTGTACCCATTGATCTATTTCGTTTTCTTCAATAAACTCTGGGGTGAGTTGGGTGAGTTGGGTAGCCTGATCGGGAGCATCAACATTCAACTCCTCCTCCTTTTTTTCAACGACTTGTTGGTTTTCAGGTTTTTTTTCTGTGCAGGAAAAAAGAAAAATAATCATCAGACCAAGAAAAGAGTAACGGAGCATGAGTAAAAAGTTTAAATACCTATAGTGGTTTGCTTGATTAAAAGTACAGCAAAGAAAATGATTTGCAAAAGATACAACTGATGAGGGAACCAACCCTCAACGGATACCTTAAAATAATGAAATACCGCTTGTAAAAAAAGTGCCACTGCTGCCCAACCAAAATAGTTTTGAAGGGGTGCCTCTCCTCCGTCAAAAACCCAAAAATCCAATACCGGAGCAATGGGCTCTATCAAAAGGTCTAGAAAAATCATCAAACCAACGCCAATGATGATTCGCATGAAGATATTCTGGTAAAACTGCTGTGCAATGGCTCCCGTAATGATAGTCAGAAGTGCCCAGTTGACACCTATCAGTATTGGAACCCCCAAAATCTTATATCCCAACGCATTTCCATACTGATAATCTCCAAAAATCCAACCCCATTGGACTCCTAAAATTTCGGTAATCATCCCAGTAAAAAAACCCAAAATAACCATTGGAAAAAACCATTTATGCCCACTACAATTGAGCAACAAAAGAACAAAATTGATCGATAAATTGAGTGGAGTCGCCGAAATGAACCAGTCTGAATTGCCGTAGAGTATTCCCAAAATTCCGCTGAGGTGAAATAACCAAATGATGGCAATGGAAACATTCTCAAGGTTTAATTTGACTGGAGTCATCTGTGGTCTTAGGGTATTAGATCTGTTGCAATTTTGGCGGAAAGCAAACACAGAGGGATGCCTCCACCGGGATGTACACTTCCACCACAAAAATATAAATTTTTGATTTTGGAACTGAAATTAGGATGCCTCAGAAAAGCAGCCATTTTATTGTTGCTGGAACTGCCGTATAGCGCCCCCAAATGTGAGGATGTTTTATGTTCAATCATCGGAGGCGTCAAAACCTCTTCTTCTTGAATCAGAGAATCCATATCAACTTTCAAAATGCGATTGAGTTTGGCGATTGTTTTTTTTCTCAATTCATTCTTAATCTGATTCCAATCCTGTCCGTGATCTGCAGGGGTGTTGATCATCACAAACCAGTTTTCAGCTCCTTTTGGGGCATCTGATGGAATATCTTTGGAGGTAATATTAACATAGACCGTAAAATCTTCACTGGGTTTTTTTTGATTAAAAATGGCTTCAAATTCTGATTTATAGTCTTGAGAAAAAAAGATGTTATGCAAATCGAGTTGATCAAAAATCTTATTAATACCCCAATAAAAAATGACTGCCGAGCTAGAGCGTTCTTGACTTAAAATCCTTTGAGGAGCTTTGATGCCTTTCAGAAGATTTTTATAGGTGGGGAAAACGTCCATATTGGATAGGACAATGTCGGCCAAAAGGGTATGATTTTTGGTTTTGATCCCCGTGGCCTTTCCATTTTCGACAAGGATTTGACTGACTTTTTCACCCAAGTGAAAACTAACGCCTTTTCTTTTGGCCAATTCAAAAAGAGATAGCGTAATTTGTTCCATTCCTCCATCGGGCACAAAAGTTCCAAACTCCTGTTCCAAGTGCTGAACCAATGTCATTATACCAGGGGTTTGATAGGGAGAAGAACCGTTGTAGGTGGCATAACGATCATACATTTGAACCAAATGTGGTTCTTTGAGCTGGGCCGCATTGACGGTATGGAGATTTTGATTGATTTCATAAAGGCTAAGATTGAGCAGCGCTTTAAGGGTTTTAACGGACAAAAAACCTTTGAATTTATGTAACGATTGCTCCAAAAAAAGAGGGGCGGTTAATTCAAATTTTTTTTTAGCACGTTTGAGGTATTTTTCCAATACAGTAGCTTTTACGCCCAATTTATTGTGAACTTCTTGCAGAAAAAGTTTCGAGTCGGCATAAGCAGTAAGTTGGGTTTGATCCTCCCAAAAATACTGACAGGCGATTTTTTTCTTCTGATAAGTAAAAAAATCGCTGGCTTTTTCACCGTGAATTTCGAACAATTCGGTAACGTATTGTGGCATGGTAAACAAGGAGGGGCCAGCATCAAAGCGATAATCTCCCAAGGAGAAAGCACTCAGTTTTCCACCAGGGTAGTCATTGGCCTCAAAAACGGTTACCTTATACCCTTTTTTTGACAAACGCAAAGCCGCTGCAATACCTCCAATTCCCGCTCCGATGACCACTGCATTTTTCATTTTCTAAGAGAATTTGGTTTGATGAATCCTGTATCAGAGAGAACGTGAAAACGGGCAAAGAGGTCTTCGCTATACCACTGCTGACTTCTTGTTTTTTTGATGATTTTTGCATGGGTTTGATCGCGGTAGGCAAATTTTTTAACGGCCTCGAAACTGTCCCAAAGGCTGAGGGTCGCCTGTTGAACAAAAGGCCACTCTCCAATCCCTTTGAAATACTGAACCCCTGTGGCATTTTCTATGGCTGCACTGGCAGAAGGAACCGATTTCCAAAATGCAATGAGTCGAGATGGCCTAAGGGTCGCCCGAGTGATGACTGCAACAGGCAATTCGGAATCAATGGTCGTTGACTTTTGTTCCGTAAAAGGATTTTGACCGCTCCACAAGCCATGGCTTTTAACGGGCAACATTTTAAGGGTTCGAATAGAAGATGATTTTTGGTAGTAGGTTTGCATAAAACTATTGTGATTCAAAAAATCATCAGCCGATTCTTGATTGTCCCATACCCCCAAAAAGGCATATGTTCCAAAATCTGGCCACAGACTAAAACCATTCCCACCTCCAGTTCCCATGAGCTTAAAGAACCTAAGCCCTTCTTTTTGTTTAAGTTTTCTGGGCGCAAGACCCATTTGAGCGAAAGCCCAGCGTTTATTTTTACGAAATTTGAAAAATGTAATGGTCGTTACGCCTTCCATCTAAATCATGATCATCCTACAACACTAAGTTAGGGAAAAACTCTTATAAGGCTTGAAAATTAGGGGTTAAATATAACGCCTCTGCTAGGATTTTAGAATTTGACTTTAGGAGGTAGTAATCGCAGAGGCGTTAATAAACCAAATTGAATTTAAACTTATTAAATATATAGAAAAAAAATTCACAAAAAAAAGGTTAAACAAAAAAAAATTCAAGCTGTTCTAATAAATCCTCAAATTATACCCTTGAAATTGATTATATTTGTTTACTATATTTATTAGTTATGACTTCTTCTTTTGTGGCATTTGTTGTTGTTGTTTCTATAGCTGGTGTAATGATCGCTATTTTCATCGACCTTTCTAAAAAGTAATCCTCGTTGAAATCTCCTGTTATTTTTGACAAATTTATTTATCTGCTCATCATTTTCAATGTAGCAGCCATGATTTTGGAATCTCACGTTTCGATTCGAAATGTTTATGGTAATTATTTTAATGTTTTCGAGGCCATTTCTATTTATATTTTCTCTTTCGAGTATTTATATCGTATTCGTTTGGCCTATTTGGATAAGCGAATGAAAGGTGTTAAGAAATATATTTTTAGCACCTTTGGCTTAATTGATCTGATTTCGATCTTACCTTTCTTCCTCAATCAATTTGTAAAAGTTGATGGACGATTCCTGAGGATCTTAAGATTGTTTCGTTTAACCCGTATTTTTAAGTTGGGACGTGACAGTAGTTCTCTTCAGTTATTTGTCAGCGCATTAAAGGGGGTACAAAACGAATTGAAGTTTACCCTCTTTCTTTCCGCACTGGCTATTTTGTTTTCTGCCTCTGCCATTTACTATCTTGAGAACGAAGTCCAACCAGAAAAGTTTTCCAGTATTACAGAATCTATATGGTGGGCTACGGTTTCTCTGGCTACGGTAGGGTATGGGGACGTTTATCCTGTAACGGTTGGCGGTAAAGTTTTTGCTTCTGTCATATCGTTGATTGGGATCGGTATAGTAGCCATTCCCACAGGGATCATTTCGGCCTCTTTTGTTGAAGAAATCAATAAAGTCAGAAGGGGAGAAAAATAATTCTACTCTTAGAGCTTTTTCTTATCATTATAATTTCACAAATAGTACAGGGATTTATGGCCTCATTATCTAATAAAACATTAAGTTATTAATAGCTTTGCAATGGTATGAAAAAGAGCATCAGTATTATCGGTTCCGGTTTTTCTTCTTTGTCTGCAGCTTGTTATTTGGCACAGTTGGGACATCGGGTGGAAATTTTTGAAAAAAACAGTACGCCTGGAGGTCGGGCGCGTCAATTGAAAAGAGATGGATTTGTATTTGATATTGGTCCTTCTTGGTATTGGATGCCGGATGTATTCGAAAAGTTTTTTGGCGATTTTGGGAAAAAAGTCAGTGATTATTATCAGTTGGAACTATTGGATCCCGGATATCAGGTTTACTTTGGTAAAAACGACTCTATACTGATCGGAAATTCCTTAGAAAAAATTTACACCGCTTTTGAAGCAGAGGAAAAAGGGAGTGCTGCACAGCTTAAAAAATTCATTGAGAAGGCCGCTGATAATTATAGAATCGCCATAGATGAATTGGTCTATCGACCGGGGGTTTCACCGTTGGAGCTGGTCACACCAGATACCATCAAGAAATTGGGTTACTTTTTTTCGAATGTAAAAAGAGAAGTAACCCGATCGTTCAAAAATCCAAAACTGGCGCAAATCCTTCAGTTTCCCGTATTGTTTTTGGGGGCCAAACCCGAAGACACTCCCGCCTTTTATAACTTTATGAATTTTGCCGACTTTGGTCTGGGGACTTGGCATCCCAAAGACGGGATGTACAGCATCGTAAAGGGTATGGTTCAACTGGCTGAAAGTTTGGGCGTAAAAATTCACCTTGACAGTGCTGTGGAGGAAATTCTTTTAGAGAATAAAAAAGCCATAGGGATCAAGATCAAAGGAAAAAACATTATGTCGGATATCGTTTTGAGCGGAGCCGACTATCACCATACCGAAACCCTACTGCCCAAAAATTTTAGAGCCTACAGCGAAGCCTATTGGGACAAAAAAACTTTTGCCCCTTCATCCCTGCTTTTTTATGTGGGATTGAACAAGAAGGTGAAAAATGTCTCCCACCACACCCTATTCTTTGACGTGGATTTCGATATCCATGCCGAAACCATATACGACACGGCTCAGTGGCCAAAAGAGCCGCTTTTTTACGCCAATTTCCCATCCATTTCAGACCCTGATATGGCGCCGAAAGGAAAAGAAGCCTGTTTTCTTTTAATTCCCATTGCACCGGGATTAGAAGATACCGAAATACTGAGGAATCGTTATTTTGATATTGTCATGGAGCGATTGGAAAAACTAACCGACCAAAGTTTAAAGAACGATATTCTTTTTAGAGAGTCTTTTTGTGTCAATGATTTTATTTCGGTGTACAATTCCTATAAAGGGAACGCCTATGGAATGGCCAATACGCTCTTGCAAACGGCATTCTTGAGGCCTAAATTGAAAAGTAAAAAAGTAAAAAATCTATACTTTACAGGACAATTGACCGTCCCTGGTCCTGGTGTACCTCCTGCATTGATCTCTGGAAAACTGGTAGCGGGCTTGATTGAAAAAGCTTAGAACCACCAATAAATAAAGACAAATTCATCATTTTTGACCTGGATAACACTGTCTAGTTTTTTGATATTTGTCCCAACTGTTGATTCGTATTCTACCAATTGCTCTGAGATTTGTTCCCACAATCCCAAGCGCTTGAAAAGATTGTATTTCAAATATTTCTCTTTTTGAAAATATTTTCGGTGTTTTACCCAAAAGTTGGTGTCGTATAGGTCAATTTTTTCCAACTCAAAAATCCACTTATTGGCTACCTGAGCTTCGAACTGGTCAACATAAACTTTTTCTTCTCGATCCGTGTTGAGCATTAAATATTTTAGGTCGGTTCCATCATAGGTGTTATTGACAAATCGTCCCACTTCCGAACCCAAAAACCTGAAGGTTCCATCCAATTTAATGGCTTCATATACTACCCTTGGAGGATTGAAAGGGTTGTAATTGTTGTAAAAAGAAAGAGGAGAATAAGGCAGCCCATCGGTCTCGTCAATAAATAAAAAAACACTGTCTCTATCTTGATCCCATTGTTCGTATAAATTGTTGTATAACATTCGGATCCATTGATTTTCTTCGATGTATATTTGGGTGTATTCTCTGATATCGATCATTTCATCTCTAAGACCAATAAGGT
The DNA here is from genome assembly GCA_002390455.1 of Flavobacteriaceae bacterium UBA4439. Taxonomy (GTDB): domain Bacteria; phylum Bacteroidota; class Bacteroidia; order Flavobacteriales; family Flavobacteriaceae; genus UBA8316. The sequence continues at coordinate 61,991 of DGPN01000023.1, forward strand.
TATCGACATTGGATTCTCTGTCTCCAAATTCTTCCCCTTGTCTTTCTACTCCAAAAGAAACCAATACCCCAAAAAATACAATAAGGAATTCTACAAAGCCTTTTTTGATTCGATCATAAAAGTCTTGCATAGAGAATCGATCTCCCAATGTGATAATCCGCAACAACCAGTTGAGCTGTTCCTTCTTTATCCCTTTTTCTTTTTCTCTTTTGTTTAAATCGTCACTCATGGGAAATTATTTATTTAAATATATTGAATATAAAATGGAATTATGAATTAATCAATCTTTGTCTTTAAAATTTACTTTGGGATCGAAAATTTCTCTGATAATTTTAAATAAAGTTGCTTCAAAACGATCAAGATTTTCTGGATTAAGGGCTTGATCTAGATTGTTTCCGTGAGAAAAAGACATAAAATACTGGGGTAGATTTCTGAAAGAAATAATCCCAGCAGCCGATTTTTGATGTTTGGACAAAAGAGGTTTTTGAACATAAGAATAAAGCAGAATCTGAAACAAATAGGCGTAATCTGTCTCCTGGTCAAAAATATCCCAATGGGGTAACTTGAGCTGTTTGGGTTGAATCATTCCAGTTTTATAATCGATGATTCTAAGGGTATCGTTGTAGAGGTCGATTCGATCAACTACACCAATTAATTTGACGGGGAAATCGAATCCGGGGAGTTGAACACTTTCCTCAAATCGATGTTCTAGCTGAAGTATTTTGATTTGATTTCCTTGCCGAACTGAATTTTCTTCAATGGCTAAGAAATCTAAAATTGACTTTTTCAACACTTCAAAAATAATGTGGTTACGACCTGTTTTCTTCTGGGTGCCATGATAAATGGCTTGGTAGCGTTCCTCCATCAGAGGCAGCAAACGTTCCTTCATTTGCTTAAAATCAGTAGGTGTGAGAGTTTTATTTTGGTATGGGAGGTAGAGTTGCTCAACCACTTCGTGTACCAAATTTCCCTTGTCCATATGATTGATCGTGGACTCCATGCTGGTTTTTTTCCTGATCTTAAGCACCCTTTGGTAATAAAATTCTATTGGATCCCTCATGTATAGAGAAAGAGAGGAAGGGGAAAATCCTTTTTCGGCTATGGCACGCAAACGCTGCTGAATGTTTTGGGTTTTTTCGATATAAAAATCCCCACGAGCTGGGGTTTTATAATTCAAGATGAGTTGATTTTCATGGATTTGGTGATCGGTTTGTTGTTGGAATTTTAATTGGTACAAAAAGCGACTCATTTCACCTGAATTCAACCCATCACTTTGGGTGTTATAGAGCAAATAAACTCTTTTGGCGCGCTGAAGAAGTCGGTAAAAATGATAGGTGTAGATGGCATCATTTTCCAAAAAAGTGGGCAAGTTGAATTTTTTCTTTAGATCGAAAGGTAGAAAAGATGTGTTCTTTTTTCCCGATGGCAAAATGCCCTCATTGAGATTGGTGATTATCAAATTGTCAAAATCCAACAAACGGGTTTCCAGCAAACCCATAAACTGGATGCCTTCCAATGGTTCTCCCAGAAAATCGATTTTTTCCCCTCTGATAAGTGTTCTGAAAACCAAAAGCAACAAGGGAAGGTTTTCAATGAAAGCATATTTTTGATGTATGGCTTCCAACTGATTAAAAAGGGATTTGAATTTTTGGAAATAGGCCAAATGGAGGGCCGCATCAGTTTCATTGGTTTGTTCCAAAAAGTCTGTGTAAAAATCGCATATACGGATCAAGCGTGACAGAAAGCCAGCAATGGAATCAACTGGAGCAAAAAAACAATGGTTAATGGCCTTAGTATTGTCCAAGGCATAGAGTTTGTTTTGAGAAAAACGAAATAAATTTTTGGCCTCCATCTCCTTCAAATATTCCTCGAGATTTAAATCGTGAAATTGGAGCAACGAAAGACACCAAGGAGTGGACAACAGGCTTTTGAAGTTTTTATAAAAGAAAGAACCCTTCTTGGTGTTGAGGTGCAATTGAAAAAACAATTCGAAAAAATCGGCGGCAGGGGTCTCTTTGAGTGGATATCCCATGGTGACATTCCAAGTTAAAGCAACGTCATCTATGGCAGAAATTGCGGGTGTCAACAAGGTTTCATTCCCCAAAACAACGGCGGTTTTTTCGTCGGGATGATCCGTTGCCAATTGGGCTGCTAATTGGGTTGCGTATTTGGCTTGTGCAACATTTTTGCTCACACCAATGAGCTCTATTTTTTTTGTCTTAGTATAATTTTTTTTAAATGAAGTCGGTTTGGCACGAAGGGATTTCCATTCTCTATGATACTTCCGGATGAATTTCCCTGCGGCATGAACCTTGTCTTGAAAGAAATGGTGGTCGATATCCCAATAGACTTTTCCCTTCTTTCTGGAAATAAATCCTTGAATGATTTGAGACTCGGATTCATTGAGGGCATTGAAGCCAACAAAATAGTGGTATTTGTCCGTCTGATTGAGATAAAATTCCAAATTGGCGACTGCTTCCCTGAAAATCAAACCCAGTGTAGCTTGCTGTTTTTGTTGAAGCCTCTGACTCAATGATTCGTATAGTGCGGGCATAATTCTCCAAAATTCCAGATGATTTTGAATGAGATTACTTTGATCTTCGTTATGAGCCCATTGGGTCATTTCCTGAAGTGAAAACTGAAAGTCAAATAAGGTTTTGACATTGACCAAATGGGCATCCATCTCATTGAAGTCGGACAAAATCACTGAGGCCCAGCCCAAAAATTGATCGAATGAATCCCGATTTTTTTCATCAGAAACATCTTGATATGCGGCATAAAACTCGAAAATCAAATCTACTGGAGCTACCTTTTTTAAGGTGGAGAGTTCCTCGACAAAATTTTCAATACTTATGATTTCCGGAGCAAAAGCTGGTTTTTGAATTTGACGGGCCAATGCGTTTTTCAGAAATAAACTTGCCCGACGACTGGGCACTACAATTTTGATGGATTCAAAAGGATATTTTGAATTGATAATTTCTTCTGCTATTTCATCAAGAAAAGTTTTCATCGGCCTTATTGATTCATGGGGTGGAAGGTCATGCTACTGTTTTTACTATTGTCTTTTTTCCGATATACACCAAAAAGGATTTTGATTTTTCATGGGTCATCTCCTCCAACACTTCAGCATAATGTTTGATTTGGTTGGCGTGCCGAGGGTGTTCTTTTCCAGTTTTATAATCAATAATGACCCAGCCGTCCTTGTTTTTCACCACCCGATCGGGTCGAACAAAGGATTTTTGAGGAATCAATATATCCTTTTCGTTATAGACTTCAATGTCTTGCTGATAAAAGGGTGACAGTTGTGGATGATCCACAATATCATTTACCATTTGTAAATAGTGGTCGTATTCTTCTTTGTTGATCTTCCCGGAATGAAGGGCATCGGTCACCACAGCCGATGTATCCATAGTGCTGGATAATTCTGCCAATAAATCGTGAACCAACAAGCCTTCTTTTCGGGCAACCATAGCCGATTCGTTGTGCCTTGGATGCATTTGCACCCACAGTCTTTTTTGCCAATTGGGCTGAAATTTGAAATCGGGTCGAAGTCCGTTTATGGGGGACTCATTATCGATCCGCACTACATTATCGGCCGTACCCCATTCAAATGGTCTTTCTGTCTCAGGGGATTGATTCTGACTTCTTACAAAATGGTTGAGTAAAGTGGCATAGCTTTTATCCATTGGAGCACTCTCTTGCTCTATGGTGCAAATCAAGTGCAATTGGGAAACCGCTCGGGTCAATGCCACATAAAAAGTATTGAGCGCATCTCCCTGTTCTGCCAAAAGCTGCCGTTCATAGAATGCAGTGGCTTCGGCCCCCAAGTATTTTAATTTATTTGAAAAATGGATTCTTCCCCAACTAAAAGAAGTGTCAAAATGATTTTTGATAGGATACCAAACTTTTTGACTTCTTGAGGAAACTAAATCTTCTGAGGCAAAAGGGAGGACTACCACAGGAAACTCCAGTCCCTTGGCCTTATGAATGGTTAATATTTTGACCGCATTGGTACCTTCGGGAATGACGATTTTTTGATCCTTTCCCTTTTGTTCCCAATAATGAAGGTAGCTCAAAAAGCTTCCTTCGTCTTTGGTACTGAACTCAAATACATCATCCAAAAAGGAGTTCAAATGCGCCTCCATATTTTCGATCAATTGGAATGCAGCAATGGCATATTCAATAGCATTATAAAGGGATTTTTTGGCAAAAAGCTGAAAATCAAATGAAAGATTGAATTGCTTTTTTATTTCTTTTTCAAAGGCAAAAAGGGGAAGAAAAATAGATGAACTAAGGCTTTGATCAAAATCTATTGAAGTCCCCTTGTAGTCATATAAAAATTTGATGATGTTTTTTCTTTGTTCCTCATCATCGGGGTCAACAGCAACACGAATGAGTGCGATGAGGAAATTGACCTTAAGAGAACTTCCCAGAGACAATGACTCTGAGGAGATCAAAGGGATGTCTTCGGTCTGAAGTGCCTCAGCGATCTGGGCAGCTTGTTCCTTTTTTCTGACCAATACAGCCATGTCTTTCCACAGAAATCCATTGGATCGAGCCGCATTGAGTGAGATTATGGTTTGTTCTTGATAGTGTGGTATTGTGCTTTCCTTTTGCCTGCCCTTTTCAATAAAACGGACAACCACCTGCCCCCCTTTCTTGTCATTAAACTCCTGTTGGGTTTGTTGTTCAAACATTTCCTTTTGCTCAGGATCTTGGCAAAGGGCTCCAACCCAAGCAAAAAACTGATTGTTAAAATCTACAATAGCCTCTTGGCTGCGGTAATTTTTGGGTAAAAGGGTGATGTCGGGAAGCAATTGCGGGAAGGGACTTTCTTTTTTCAGAAGGTTCAGAAACTGTTGGTTGTCTCCTCCCCTCCATCTGTATATGGCTTGTTTGGGATCACCAACCAGCAAGAGGGATCCCATTTGATGGTCATCATCCATCCCCTGCAAGGCGTTGGAAATTAAAGGAATGAGGTTTTTCCACTGCAAACGGGAGGTGTCCTGAAATTCGTCAATAAAATAATAACGGTATTTTTCGCCCAGCCGCTCGTATATGTAAGGAGCATCAAGACCAGAAATTTCATTATCGATCATTTCATTAAAACGGCTTAGAAGCAATCGATTTTCAGGAAGTTGTAAATCTTCAAGACCCTTTTCCATCGATCCAATCAACGACAAAGGAGTCCATTGACTGATGATGCTCTTCAGAAGGAGTAACCTCCCTACCTTTGATTTGGCTTGGGTAAAACGGTCAAGTAACTCAGGCGTCAGGGCATCAATAATATTTTTTTTCGATTCAGAAAGTGATTTTTTATAGAGGCGCTGTCCTTCTGTAAGATTTTGTTCCAATTGGTTTTTATACAGATCATCAACCGTTCCACTCGCTATTTTTTCAAAATGCGTATACAGGGTTTTTCGATTGAAATCATCTTCGTCCAATCCCTGATCGTTCAAAAATTGAAGTGTATTGATTCCAATGGTTTTAAGCTCTTCCCTGATCGTGCTGAGGTCTTTTTGGAAGGCTTTTTTTTGGGCTTTAAATTCTTTTTGATCAATTTTTCTTAAAACGGACAATGGCTCACGATCGTTTTCATTGAGCAATAGTTTTGAAAAGTCGAATAAATCTTCTCCAATGTTCCAACTCTTGAGTTCCTCAATTTTACTCAAACTAAATGAGACCAAGGTTTCGGTCAAGGGTTTGTCAATACCAGCTTGGTCTAAAATATTTTCTGTCATTTCTTGCAACAACAAATCACTGTCTAAAGTAACCTCAAAGCTGGCGGGTATTTTTAAATCTTTGGCAAAGCTTTTGATAATTTTGTGGGTAAAACGATCCAGTGTAATCACTTCAAAAGCGGCATATTCATGTAGGATTTTGTTCAATATCCTTTGGGCTTTTTGTTGAAGTGAGGGCAAGTCGATTTTTAGATCCTCAAGCAAACTGGAGCGAATATCTCTGATTTTATCCTTCTCAATATGATGGGCGAGCAGATAGAGATTGTCTAAGATTCTAAATTTCATCTCGTTGACGGCCTTGTTGGTAAATGTTAATGCCAACATCCTTCGATAACCGTCATCGTGATGGGTGGAAAGTAATTTTTTAAGGTAGTCAAATACCAACGCATATGTCTTTCCTGAACCTGCAGCCGCATTTATGATTTGGAAGGGACTCGATTTCATATGCTGGTATAATTCTTAAAATTAGGTTTTTTAGTCTTCATCACTTACTAAATGAATAAAAGAAATTCTACTTTTGTAAAAAATATAAAATTATTATGGCTTTTGAATTACCACAATTACCTTATGCAAAAGATGCATTAGAACCGCATATCGATGCAAAAACCATGGAGATTCACCACGGTAAACACCACAGCGGTTATACCACAAAACTCAACGGTGCCCTTGAGGGATCTGGAAAAGAGTCCGATACTATCGAGACCATTTTGGAAAATCTTGACATGAACAATGCTGCATTGAGAAACAACGGAGGGGGTTATTACAACCACTGTTTGTTTTGGGAAGTGATGAGTCCCAATGGAGGGGGAACACCTTCAGGTGCTCTGGCACAGGCCATTGATACAGCCTATGGATCATTTGAGGATTTTAAAACGGCTTTTTCAAATGCAGCCGCCACTCAATTTGGTTCAGGATGGGCCTGGCTTTGTGTCCAAAAAGGAGGCAAAGTAGAAGTTTGTTCTTCTGCCAACCAGGACAATCCTTTGATGCCAGGTGTCGGATGTGGAGGTACTCCTATCCTTGGTCTAGATGTTTGGGAACACGCTTATTATTTAAACTATCAAAATAGAAGACCCGATTATATCAATGCTTTTTTCAATGTAATTAACTGGGATAAAGTGAGTGCATTGTATGAGCAAAACAAGTAAGATGCTGCTCTTTGACAAATGGGTAAAAATAAAAAGGGAGGATAAATCCTCCCTTTTTGCCCCAAATCTTACCATGAACTTAACCTACTTATGTTCTGGTGGTATAAAAGTAGATCAATGGCTCATCTAGCAATTAATAAAACGTTAAAGTACGATTTTTTCCGTTTAGTGGAGTTCGAAAAAAATCCAATATCTATAGTAAACAATTGATTTGTTTTTCCAATCATATTTATTGTCTTCATTAGTAGGCTCTTACAGATTTTCCTTCATAAAAATTCATAAAAGCACGGTTGACGACTCGATTTCCCCCTGGGGTTGGATAGTCGCCAGAGAAATACCAATCACCGAGATTCTTTGGACAGGCTATATGCAAACCTTCTATGGTTTGGAAAATAACTTCTATTTCGGCATTGATACTTTCGCCCTTGAGCATTTGAGCTATTTTAGCTGAAATCTGTTCATTGGAAAAGGGTTCATAAAGTGCTTTCACGCAATTTTCGACCTTCTCCAATGGAAAATCTTGATTGCTTTTACAATTGCTGTAAATGCTGTCCAATGTTTTTTCTAAAGTATTCTGATCATCATGAAGTTTGAGTGCTGCCTTGAAGGCAATAAAATTATCAATTTTAGCCATATCTATCCCATAACAATCGGGATATCGGATTTGAGGTGCACTGGAAACAATAATAATTTTCTTGGGATTGAGCCGATCCAGCATCTTCAAAATACTCTTTTCTAATGTGGTTCCCCTAACGATACTGTCATCGATGATGACCAAGTTGTCTGTAGGTTTGATGACCCCATAGGTCACGTCATATACATGAGCCACAAGATCATCCCTACTGGCATCTTCGGTGATAAAGGTTCTAAGTTTAGCATCTTTGATGGCAATTTTTTCAATTCTAGGTCTCAGCGAAAAGAGCTTTTCAAGGGCTCCGTTTTCAAGATTTTTTTTGATTTGAATACTGTTTTTCAGTCGCAGGACTATATTGTCCTGAACAGCTCCCAAAAGACCGTAGAAAGAAGTTTCGGCAGTATTGGGTATAAAGGAGAATACCGTGTTTTCTAAATCATCATCAATGGCTTTCTGGATTTGAGGGTACAATAGTCTTCCCAATTTCTTACGCTCTTTGTAAATTTCGGCATCACTTCCTCTGGAGAAATAAATTCGCTCAAAAGAACAAGACTTGGGTGCCACAGGCTCTTGAATTTGGCTCAATTTTACAGCCCCAGATTTTTTGGTTATCAAAGCACATCCAGGGGGGAGTTCCTGAATCTCCTCAAAAGTTACGTTAAAGACCGTTTGAATGACAGGTCTCTCGGATGCAACCACCAATATTTCATCATCATCGTAGTAAAAAGCTGGTCGTATTCCAGCAGGATCTCTAAAAACAAAAGACTCACCGTGACCCAATAACCCAGCAATGGTGTACCCTCCATCCCATTTTTTGGAAGCTTTACGCAATACCTTTTTCATACTAAGGCGTTCTGCAATCTGAGGAGAGGCATCGGCTTTTGTAAAACCCTCTTTTTTAAGTTTCTTGTATATTTTAGCCACAGCATCATCCAAAAAATGACCGATTTTTTCCATTACAGTAATGGTGTCGGCTTTTTCTTTGGGATGTTGTCCCAGTTCTACCAAAGTATCAAAAAGTTCGGTCACATTGGTCAGGTTAAAATTCCCAGCAACGATCAAATTTCGATGCATCCAATTGTTCTGTCTCAAAAAAGGGTGTACGCTTTCAATTGAGTTCTTTCCAAAAGTTCCATAACGCAAATGACCCAGTAGCAATTCTCCCGCAAAGGGAACATTTTGTTTGAACTGATCGATATCCTCTAATAAATCGGGATGTAATTTATTGGCTTGTGTTACCCCTTTATTGACTTTTTTGAAAACATCTTGTATGGGTTGTTGACTGTTAGAACGAACCCTGGCAATATAGCGTTGTCCTGGGTTCATGTTTAATTTGACACAAGCCAAACCCGCACCGTCTTGACCTCGATTGTGCTGCTTTTCCATCATCAAATACATTTTATTGATGCCATACATTGCAGTGCCATACTTTTCTTTAAAATATTTGAGGTCTTTTTTTAAATGGATCATTGCGATCCCACACTCGTGCTTTATGGCGTCACTCATATTATGTATTGGTTTGCTTTATTTAATCTCAATCTCAAATGTTGTTAATTCTTTGAAGGCTTTGAGGCGAGTCGCCATCTTAGAAGGAGTATAATCGACTAGGTTTTCTGTTCCAAACTTCTCAACCGTGAAGGAAGCCATGGCCGATCCATAAATGACCGCCAATTTCATATTGTTAAAAGAAATATCACCCGTTTGGGTCAAATATCCGGTAAATCCACCTGCAAAACTATCCCCAGCACCGGTAGGGTCAAAAACCTCTTCAAGGGGAAGAGCAGGAGCGCAAAAAATTTCTTTGTTGTGAAAAAGTAAGGCACCGTGTTCTCCTTTTTTGATGATGACATATTGGGGACCCATTTGATGAATTTTATCTGCTGCTCTGACCAAAGAATATTCGCCGGTCAGTTGTCGAGCTTCTTCATCGTTGATGGAAATAACATCAACTTTTGCAATAACTTGATCCAATCCAGGTCTGAAGTGCTCCATCCAAAAATTCATGGTGTCCAAAACAATGAGTTTGGGCTTGGTTTTTAATTGTGCTAGGGCTTTTAACTGCACATCGGGGGACAAGTTGCCCAACATAACAATATCGGGACTTTTCAGATGCTCAGGGATATTAGGACTGAAATTTTCCAAAACATTCAGTTGGGTATCCAATGTGGTTCTGGTATTCAGATCATTGTGGTATTCTCCACTCCAAAAAAAAGTAGATCCACCGGGCACTATTTCTACACCTGAGAGATCAATGCCTTGGTTTTTTAGTAATTCTAAATGTTCCTTTTGGAAATTCTCTCCTACCACAGATACAATTGCGCAGTCTAATGAAAATCGAGAGGCACATAATCCGATATAAGTAGCAGCGCCGCCCAGTATTTTATCGACTTTTCCGAAGGGGGTTGAAATGGCGTCATAGGCCATTGTGCCTACCACCAGTAATTTATTGTTCATATCACAAAAATAACAAACTTCAAAACGCTTATAGGTAATTTGCCAAAAGATTTATTGAAGAGTTTTCAAAGGGCTAAGCTTTGTTGGGTTTGTTTTGACTTTGCTCAAAAAAAGCATCTATGTTAACGGGCGACTGTTTGGCCGCTTTTACCGCCAATTGGTCACACCTCTCGTTCTGTGGATGTGAATTGTGTCCTTTGATCCACTGAAAGCTGACGTGATGCTTTCTGTGAATATTCAGATAGCGTTTCCAGAGGTCGGGGTTTTTTTTGTCTTTGAATGCTTTTTTCTCCCAATTGAATACCCATTTTTTCTCAACCGCATCGATCACATACTTTGAATCGGAAAAAACCACGACTTCCATAGGCTGAATTTTAAGAGTTTCTAGACCAATAATGACCGCCAAAAGCTCCATCCGATTGTTTGTCGTTAATCTAAAACCGTCAGAAAACTCTCTCTCATACTGATTACCCTCCCACTCCATGATGATGCCATAGCCCCCAGGGCCTGGATTTCCCAATGAAGAACCATCAGTATAGATATTGATTTTACCCGACATCTTTTGGAAATAAGATTTTTTCAATCACTTCAGGAAAGTGTTTGTATTCTAATTGATGAACCTTACGAGCGATTTCGAGAATACTGTCGTCGGGAAAGACTTCCACTTTGGCTTGAAAAATAATGGATCCTTCGTCATAGTTTTCATTGACGTAGTGAATACTGATTCCCGTTTCTTTATCTTCCGCATCTTTGACCGATTGATGCACCCTGTCCCCATACATGCCTTTACCACCGTGTTTGGGAAGTAGCGAGGGATGGATGTTAATGATTTTACCACTAAAAGCGGCGGTAAAATCCAAGGGTATTTTTAATAGAAATCCCGCCAAAACAATCAAATCGGGATTCAAAAGTTTTAGTTCTTGGGTTATTGCTCCACTGTTCAATTGTCCTTTGTCGAAAACTTTTATTGGAATTTTCATCGGTCGGACACGATCAATAACTCCTGCATTTGGATTATTGGTGAAGACATTTACCACCTCCACTTGAGGATTCTGTCTGAAGAATTGGATGATATTTTTTACGTTGGTACCCGATCCAGAAGCAAACAGAACAATTCTTTTAATCATTTTTTTTATTAATAATTTCCTTTAAGATCAACAATAAAGGGATTTTTGGTTTATCCTCTAAGAAACTCTTCACAAAGAAAAGTTATATTCTTTTCCCTAAATGGTGATTTGATCCAAAGTTTTATATTTTTGTGCACAGTAATTTAAAAACAAATTTTGATTATGTCTGACATTTCATCAAGAGTAAAAGCAATTATAGTTGACAAATTAGGGGTAGACGAAAATGAAGTCGTGACCGACGCTAATTTCACCAATGATTTAGGTGCGGATTCTTTGGATACCGTTGAGCTAATTATGGAATTCGAGAAAGAATTTGACATTCAGATCCCAGATGACCAAGCTGAGAACATCGCAACAGTAGGTCAAGCGATTCAATTTATTGAACAAGCAAAGTAAAATTTGGCTTAAATGAAACCAAGACGTGTAGTAATTACCGGATTGGGAGCCTTAACTCCTATAGGAAATTCCCTCCCTGCTTATTGGGAGGGTTTATTATCTGGTACTAGTGGTGCCGCAACCATCACCCATTTTGACGCCTCAAATTTCAAAACTCAATTCGCTTGTGAGCTAAAAGACTTCGATCCTCTTAATTTTATGGATCGAAAAGAGGCCCGTAAGTGTGATCGCTTTGCACAGTATGCGCTGGTGTCCAGTGACGAAGCCATCACTGACTCAGGCTTGGATCTTGACAAAGAAGACAGAGATCGAATTGGAGTGATCTGGGGTGCCGGAATTGGCGGATTGGAGACTTTCCAAAACGAAGTGTTGAATTTTGCCGCAGGTGATGGATCTCCTCGATTCAATCCTTTCTTCATCCCTAAATTGATATCGGATATCGCACCAGGGCTCATTTCGATGAAACACGGACTGAGGGGGCCCAATTTTGCCACCGTATCAGCCTGTGCCTCTTCATCGAATGCCATGATCGATTCTTTGAATTATATTAGGATGGGCTATGCAGACGTTATTGTTTCTGGTGGATCTGAAGCCGCAGTTACTATCGCCGGAATAGGTGGTTTTAATGCTATGCATGCCTTATCCACCAGAAACGATGATCCCAAAACTGCATCACGACCCTTTGACAAGGATCGCGACGGTTTCGTGTTGGGAGAAGGTGCTGGTGCACTGATTTTAGAAGAATACGAGCACGCCAAAGCCAGAGGAGCAAAAATATATGCAGAACTGGCAGGAGGAGGACTCTCTGCCGATGCTCACCACATGACCGCTCCCCACCCCGAAGGTCTAGGAGCCAAAAAAGTAATGGCGAATTGTTTGCGGGATGCTGGGCTTAATCCCGAAGATGTTGATGCCATTAACATGCACGGAACCTCGACCCCACTTGGAGATGTTGCCGAGACCAATGCTGTAAAAGCCGTTTTTGGAGATCACGCATACAATATTAACATTAACTCCACCAAGTCCATGACAGGTCATTTACTTGGTGCCGCAGGAGCTGTAGAAGCCATTGCCTCTATCATGGCCATTAAACATGGAATCGTTCCTCCTACCATTAACCACCAAACGGCTGATGACCAGTTGGATCCCAAAATTAATTTCACCTTGGGAAAGGCTCAGAAAAGAACAGTTGATGTTGCACTTTCCAATACCTTTGGATTTGGAGGGCACAATGCCTGCGTTATTTTCAAAAAAATTAGCTAATTTAGAATGTGAATCTTCTCAGCCACTTTCTGAAATCATTTTCAAATAAAGATGTAATGTTTTTCAGTAGGCTTAGAAAAATTACTACCCTAAAAGCCTACAACAAAGACGTCTATCGCACTGCTTTTACCCATCGCTCCACAAACTTAAGGGACGATGATGGACATTTGATCAATTTTGAAAGACTAGAGTTTTTGGGGGATTCAATGCTCAGCATTGTGGTCTCCTCCTTTCTTTACGAAAAATTTCCATTTGCAAAAGAAGGAACATTGACAAAATATCGGGCAAAAATTGTCAGTCGTGAAAATCTGAATCAAATTGGACAAAAAATAGACTTGATTCATTTCTTAGATCAAAAAAGTAAAGTGAATTTTGGAAAGAACATTCACGGCAATCTCCTTGAAGCCCTTATTGGTGCAGTTTTCGTTGATAGAGGCTATAAAAAATGTAGTTCTTTTGTGATGAAAAAAATCTTGGAAGAACATGTTGACATCGATCAATTACAACACTCCGTACTCAGTTACAAAGGGGTTATGATCGAATGGGGACAAAAAACAAAAAAGAATGTAACGTTTAAGACCAATTCAGACAACGGACTCGACCCAGAGTTCAACTACACCACCCAAATTTTCTTGGATGACAAACAAATTGTCAAGGCTAGGGGGGTCTCCAAGAAAAAATCCGAGGAAAAAGCTGCTAAACGAGCCTTCCACGCCATGAATATCAAATCAAGGATCCATGGCTAAGGTCAAAAACTACATCCTTGAGGAAATCGATGAAGACGATTTTTCTCTTATTGCTCTCCACAGCAGCTGCGAACCTTATTATCTTGCTTTTTTACTCAACTCCAAATGCCAGTGCCAATTTGCCCAGAAAAAAGAGAAAAAAGAAGGTGTCAAAGCTGATCATCCCTTTGAAAGTTTCGAGTGGGTCGACCCCATCAAGGGTATTGAAATTCGGCTCTTTTCTAATCGGTATTTGAAATTTCAAAAGGATGTCCAAAAGGGCAGTAGCTTATTCGATTTACCTGAGACAAAAGAATTATATTTGATTCAGGATTTAAAAGAGGTTGATTACATCATAAAAATTGATTCGGGTATCGAAGACCGAGTGATGATCAAAAGAATAGAATCCATTGATCAGGTTTCTTATCGATATTTAATTGACCAAAGTCAATTAAAAATTGATTCAAGGCTAAATTTATATTAATGAGTAACAGAAAAAAAACTAAAATAGTAGCCACCTTAGGCCCAGCATCGGACAAGGTTGAGGTAATGGAAGAAATGATCCTTTCTGGCGTAGACGTCTTTCGAATCAATTTTTCTCATGCCGAACATGGAGAAGTTGCAAAAAGGATCAAAATCATCCGTAAGCTGGGAGAAAAACTGGGTTCTAATACTTCTATTTTGGCTGACCTTCAAGGGCCGAAATTGAGGGTTGGAGTGGTAGAGGAAGGAACTGTTGTAGCCCCCGGAGATCAAATCGAATTTCTCAATGGTGAGCCTTTTGTGGGTAACAAAGAAAAAGTCTATATGAATTACGACAATTTCTCCAAAGACGTGCAACCTGGAGAGAGGATATTGTTGGATGATGGTAAGCTTATTTTTGAGATTATTTCGACCGATAAAAAATCAAAAGTTGTAACCAAAGTAATTCAAGGAGGGAAATTGAAGTCAAAAAAAGGGGTCAACCTTCCCAATACAAAAATATCATTGCCCGCTCTGACTAAAAAAGATGTGATTGATGCCGAGTTTGCCATCAAACAAAAGGTGGATTGGATTGCCTTATCTTTTGTGAGAAACAGCGAGGACATTTTGGATTTAAAAAAATTAATCGAAAAATATTCCGATCATAAAATCCCAATCATAGCAAAAATTGAAAAACCTGAGGGAATTGACAACATCGACAAAATCATCTCTTATTGCGATGGTCTGATGGTAGCCCGAGGTGACTTGGGAGTTGAAATCCCTCCGGCTGAAGTTCCATTGGTCCAAAAAGAACTGGTGAAACGCGCTAAAAAAGCCAGAATTCCGGTCATTATTGCAACACAGATGATGGAAAGTATGATTGACAGCCTTACTGCAACACGGGCAGAGGTAAACGACGTTGCCAATTCGATCATGGACGGAGCAGATGCCGTGATGCTCTCCGGAGAAACATCTGTTGGAGAGTATCCAGTTCAGGTAATCCAGACCATGAGTTCCATCATCCGTAGTGTGGAAGACTCCGATCTGATCTCAGTACCACAAAAACCGCCAAACATCAGAACCGTTAGGTTCATTACCAAGTCTATTTGTTACCACGCCGTTCATATTGCCAATGACGTAAAAGCCAAGGCTATTTGTACCCTTACCAATAGTGGCTATACTGCCTTTCAAGTATCGGCATGGCGACCCAATTCCCATATTTTAGTTTTTACACCCAATAAAAGAATTCTTACCCAACTCAATCTGATTTGGGGCGTTAAGGCATTTTATTACAACAGTTTTGAAAGCACTGATAAAACGGTTGAAGAAATCAATGAAATCGCCAAAAATTCGGGTTATGTGAACACGGGCGATTTGTTGATTAACCTCACGGCAATGCCCATTATAAAAAAGGGAATGGTAAATACTTTGAGGGTCTCCTCCATATAATTTGGGTTTGACATTATAATCAAACGTATGGAATCAATTAATAAAAAAAACTTTAGTCATATTAGAAGCTGTTTTCTTCTTACGCTATTTTTATTTACTGCTTCATTAGTATTGAGTCAGAACCCAAAAAAGTGGACTCCAAAAGACAGAAATCTGAGCATTAGGATGCAATTTCCGGATGGAAAAACAAAAGCTCTCATTCTGAGCTTTGATGATGGTCCCAAGGAAGATCGTAAGATCGTTTCGCTTCTCAACCAATACAACCTTAAAGGAACTTTTCATTTGAACTCGGGAAGATTATCAGATGAGAATATGATCACTGAAGAAGAAGTCAAAACTTTATATACAGGACACGAAATCTCTCTTCATGGGTATAATCATCAGGGAATGACAAATTTGTCAAATATTGATTACATCTATGAAATAGGTGAAGACAGAAGGCTGTTAGAACAAGTTTCTGGCCGATTGGTTAGGGGATTGGCATATCCCTTTGGAAGCTATAACGTGGATGCCATCCCGACCATGAAAGACTTGGGCGTTGAATATGCTCGAACAGTAGAGGACACCGAAGCATTTGATATTCCTAAAAACTTTATGTTATGGCACCCCTCCATACATATGTTTGCCAAAGCCAACTATATGGGGAACAGCCCTGAGAAGGACCAAATAGAGTTCGATAAATTTGACAACTTGACGGATGCTTTTCTAAACGAAAACCAACTTGCTCTATATTATGTATGGGGGCACAGTTGGGAATACAACCAAAAATGGGACAAAGTTGAAGCGTTTTTTAAAAAAATTTCTAACATAGATGAAATTTACTATACCACACACATTGAATTGGTTGATTACCTAAATGCATTTAAATCAATGGTTATTTCAGTAGATAAAACCCAATTTTTGAATAATAGTGCTGTAGATTTATTCTTTTCAATAACCGACTATTCCAATACTAAAAAACCATGGGTACATAATATTGAACTCCCCGCTGGTCAAGTGATAACAATTCCTGATCGTTAAGATATTTTTTCTGCAAATGAAACTTGAAATTGAAAGAAAATTTTTGGTCAAAAACAATGCTTTCAAAGACCAAACCCTCCGAAGTCACTCCATCGTTCAAGGCTATCTGAGCAAGGATCCTGAACGAACCGTTAGGGTTAGAATCATCGACAAAGAAGGATGGTTGACCATCAAGGGAAAAAGTAATGCCCAAGGAACCAGTCGTTCGGAATGGGAAAAAGCCATTCCATTAGAAGATGCCAAGCAATTATTGGTGCTTGCCATAGATGTCCCAATAGAAAAAATAAGACACATCGTCCCCTTTGAAAATTTCACTTTTGAAGTAGATGAATTTTTGACCCATAACAAAAATTTACTTCTAGCCGAAATTGAGCTTCCTTCCGAAGACACTTCATTTCCACGTCCCGATTGGCTGGGAGAAGAAGTGACAGGCAATCCCTCCTATTACAATGCCATGATGTAATCTCATTCTTCAGATTGGAGCATCAAATGATAATAAGAATATCGTATATTTCAGAAAAATTTAAAGCATGTATTCGCTATTAAAAAACATTCACTCCTATTGGGCCTATTTAGTTTTACTGATTTTAATTCTCGGCATCTTAAATGCCATTGCAGGAAAAATTAAAGGAAAGGATTTTGAGTCTAAAGACCTCAGATTGTCATTATTTGGTTTGATCTTTTCACATATTCAACTTTTGATTGGATTGATTTTATATTTCGTTTCCCCTTGGTTTAGTCAGTGGTCTGACTTGGGCGTAAAAGGCGTAATGAATGACGCTCAAGCTCGATTGTATTTAGTAGAGCACCCCTTTACGAATATCTTGGCCATTGTCCTGATTACAATGGGTTGGTCTCTTCACAAACGTCAAAGCGACCCAGGGAAAAAATTTCTTCGAATTGCTTTGTTCTACGGATTGGGGCTGTTATTGCTATTGAGCAGAATCCCATGGGATAGTTGGTTGGGATAGGACAAAAAACATCCTATGAAGCACCCCTCAAAAAGACCTGGTATTTCCCATTTGATCCTTAAAAGCAAGCTTAAAATTGCTGTTTTGGGTGGCGGAAGTTGGGGCACAGCACTCATCAAAATTCTTACACATAACAAAAGAAATGTAGGGTGGTACATCAGAAATCCCATCAATGCAGATTTTGTTAAGAAATACGCTCACAACCCCAACTATCTAAGTGCCGCCAACCTAAATACCAGACGTCTAAAGATCAGTTCAGACATCAATCAAGTCGTATCAGAAGCCGATGTGTTGATCCTCGCCATTCCTTCAGCCTTTCTCTCAAGTGAATTGGAAAAACTAGACCAAGCCATAGATGATAAAATAATTTTTTCTGCGGTCAAAGGTGTCGTTCCTGAAAGCATGTTGATCGTGGGAGAACATTTGAACAAAAAGTTCAATGTTCCTCTTGAAAAAATTGGGGTCATTGTTGGCCCCTCCCATGCTGAAGAGATTGCAATGGAACGTTTGTCTTACCTCACTGTCGCATGCGTCGAAAACAAGCTGGCAAAAGCAATAGCCGCCATGCTCAAAACAACATATATTCGCACCACAATTTCCAATGACATTATGGGGACTGAATATGCCAGTATGCTCAAAAATATCTATGCCATTGCGTCAGGAATTGCCCATGCTCTTGGGTATGGTGACAACTTCCAAAGTGTATTAATGAGTAATGCCATACGGGAAATGAAACGTTTTATTAAGGATGTCTATAAAATGAAGCGCAATATCAACAACTCTGCTTATCTGGGAGATCTTTTAGTTACGGGTTATTCTGATTTCAGCCGAAACCGTTCTTTTGGAAGTATGATTGGCAAGGGCTATTCGGTCAAGGCCGCCCAAATGGAAATGAGGATGGTAGCAGAAGGCTACTACGCCACCCAATGCGCAAAAATGATTAACGAAAATTACTCCACCAGAGTTCCAATCATAGACGCCGTATTCAACATACTTTACTTGGGTAAAAACCCCGATAAGGTTTTTAAAAATTTGGTCAAAAAATTGGACTAGCTCCCCGATTGGAATTGGGAAAGAAATCGTACATCGTTTTCAAAAAAGAGACGGATATCTCCAATTTGATACAAGAGCATGGCAATTCTTTCGATCCCCATACCAAAGGCATAACCAGAATATTCCTCTGGATCAATGTTACAGTTTTTCAAAACATTAGGATCGACCATCCCACAGCCCATGATCTCTAACCAACCGGTTCCTTTGGTGATCCGATAATCTGTTTCTGTTTCCAGTCCCCAATAAATATCTACCTCTGCACTGGGTTCCGTAAATGGGAAATAAGAAGGACGTAAACGTATTTTTGACTTTCCAAATAAGGCTTTTGTAAAATAGAGTAAGGTCTGTTTTAGGTCGGCAAAAGAGACATCCTTGTCAATATACAACCCCTCAACCTGATGAAAAATACAATGGGCTCTAGCAGAGATGGCCTCATTTCTAAACACCCTTCCTGGAGAGATGGTTCGAATGGGAGGCTTATGATTTTCCATATACCTCACTTGTACGGAAGAGGTATGAGTTCGCAGCAAAATATCGGGATCGGTTTGAATAAAGAAGGTATCCTGCATGTCTCTGGCAGGATGGTATTCTGGCAAATTCAAAGCGGTAAAATTGTGCCAGTCGTCCTCAATCTCTGGCCCCTCAGAAATGTTGAATCCAATCTGAGAAAAAATTTCAACAATTCTATTTTTGACCAAAGAGAGTGGATGTCGAGAACCCAACTCCACGGGAAAACTTGTTCTGGATAAATCTTCGTGATTGCCTTGAGAGGCAGTATCGACCGTTTTAATCTGAAGGGCTTTTACCTTTTCGGCAACAGCATTTTTAAGGGTATTGAGTGCTTGGCCATAGTCTCTTTTCTCCTGAGGTGGCACCTCTTTAAAGGCTATAAAAAAGTCATTTAAAATTCCTTTTTTACCCAAATATTTTATTCGAAAAGCCTCAACCTCTTCTTTGGACTGAGTATCAAAAGCATTGACCGAAGCCAAGTTTTCATTAATCTTATCAATCATGTAACAAAAGTAAACATTTATTGAATTAGCTCGCGTTTTAAAAAATACTCTACTAGTGCTTCTTTCATCAGAATACTTTGCTCCCCGGGCTTGAGGGGAGGCAGCTCCTCCAAAAGTTCAAAATGAGGCCAGCCCTCATCATCAAAAAAATCGAATCGATAGTAACCATAGGGCTCCAAGACCGAACATATTCCGACATGAATCAGGTTGACATTATCGTCTTTTTTCATTTTTCGATGAACCTGACCCAATTCTTGCAAACCGACCAAATACAAAACTCCTTCTACATCTAGGGCTTCGCCATCGGAAAAACGCTCACTGAGCAACACAAGCAAAGTTTCCCAACGTTCCTTTAATTTTTTATCTCGGCTTTCATTTTTTCTCACCTTCAAAGATACTGGCTTTAGGGCTAATCTAGGAATGAGATTCCCAAAAATAAAGTACATTCGTATAATTGAATGCAATCGATATCATACTGGCCATTGCCTTGGGCTTTGGGTTCGTCAAAGGGTTTTACAAGGGGTTTATCGTCGAAGTAGCCAGCTTGGGGGCTTTGTTTTTGGGGCTGTTGGGTGCAGTAAAATTTTCAGGCTTTATTGCCGATCTGTTAAACGAATTCTTTGATTGGAATCCAGTAGCCGTTCAAACTGTATCTTATTTAGTCGTATTTATCATCATCGTCTATGCCATATCCGTTTTGGCAAGAGCATTGACCAAAATCATCAGTAAGGCTTCACTGGGCTTGTTCAACAAGTTTTTGGGTGCTTTATTCGGTCTATTAAAATGGGCCATATTAATGAGTGTCGTCGTCTTTTTTATGGAAAAACTCAACACATGGATCACCATTATCGACGCTGAAATGATGGAAAGTTCTATTCTTTATCAACCCATTACCGAATTAGGGGAATACCTTTTTAGTTGGGGGAGTGAATTATCAAAAGAGCTCCCAGAAGATCTTATTTAAATCCTTTTAGGCTTCTTACTTTGGCGTTTTTGATCCAGCCCTCTGATCCATTGGCAATTCGAATTTTTTGCCACTCTTGAAGTTGATCCAACATTTGAACTTTGGTTCCCTCATGCAATAAAAAAAGCACCTCTGCCCGAGAATTAGGTTCTGCCCACACCTCCATTTTTTCATTAAAAAGGATGCCATAGGTTGTATCGGAAGTGTTGGCAGATTTGATCACTGCAATGAATAGTGACCCGATCAACAAAAACGCAAGTATTAAGCTGGTAACAAAGAAAGTTCTTTTGATGAATGGAATTTTATTCCACAAATAAAGTCCCCAAAAAAGAACAAACAACCACGCCAAAAGGATAATGAAATATGCCCAACCCTCTTGTGAGAAAAATTCGATGATGTTATCTTTCAATTGGGTGACTTGTGATTTGGGCAATACTTCCACAGCATCGATGGCCATATTTTGAGCAAAAGCACTGTTGACATTGATGTCCTCGTCAGTAGGCTCGAGTTGTTTCGCTTTTTCAAAATAAAAAATACTCTCTCCCACCTGGTTCAAACGATAGTAAGAATTCCCCAAATTAAAATAGAGTTCGGCACTGTGCTGACCGCTTTCCAAAATTTGTTTGTACAGCATCACCGCTTTTTCAAATTGTCCAGCATTATAGGCGGCATTAGCGTTATCGAAAGTGATGTCTTTTTCCTGTCCCAAAGCCCCAAAGCAATGGAAAAATGACACCAGAAATAAGATCATAATCTTTCTCATAATTTTTTGTCGATATTAGAAATTACAGAAAGGGCTTGGTCAAAATCCTGTTGCATCTTGGCATCGGTAGCCGGTGAGTAACGAGCCTCTTCACAGTTTTCAAGCAGGGCAATAAAAGACTGAATTTCCATTTCTGCCAATTTTTTACTGGTCAAGATCTTCGTTATTTTATCCTTGCTGAAATCATCCACTTTGATTTTCAACCTCGCTTTCAGATAATTGAACATTGCCCTCTCGAGTGCATCGTAGAAAAGCGTTTTGTTTTTTAAGTTCTTTTTGGCTTCGCCCAAATACTTTTTGGACAAACGATTGGCTAACCGAAGTCGGGATCCTTCAACATCGTTAGAAATTCTTTGATTTCGCTGTACCAACAGCAAAAAGGCAATCAACAAAAGTATGGGGAAGATTAACAAAGCATAAAATAGCTTAGTGTTCCAAAACTCCTTTTTGACGATGGGTTCTAAGTTGTGGTTCAATTTGATGAATCGAAATGATTCATCAGTATTGGTCAGGAGTTGCTTGGCAATGGCGGTTGAAGAATTATCATTTGAATTGTTGGCAACGGGTCCACTGTAAACATCAACGATATGTTCGCTAGATCGCAAGGTAAAATATTTTTCTTTTTTGGGATCAAAATAGGAAAAGGATACTGGTGCAATGGGATACTTTCCCTGAAAACGGGGAACAACAGTGTAGTTGTCCTCAACATTGCCCTGCATACCGGATAGGGTAGTTTTTACATTTTCACTGTGCTCAGGTTCGAATACTTCTAGCGTATTGGGCAAAACCAATTTGGGCAAATTAAACAGTTTGAGGTTTCCATTGCCCGTCACCTTGAGTTTGATTTCAAATGACTCCGAAGCTTTTAAAGCGTTTTTATTAATCAGAGCATCAAAATTGAATTGTCCTACGGCTCCAAAGAAGTTGACGGGTTTGCCTTTTTCGGGCAAGGGTTTTACATTGATGGTTCTTCTGCCGGCCGTAACTGTTCTAGAGGACTGTTGTAGGATACGATTTCCAAAAAAGTCCCTTCGATTTGAGGGCAAATCGATGACCAAGCTCAAACTGAGGGGTTCCAAGGTCAGTTTTCCTTTTTTTTGTGGGTAAAGGACACTTTTTTTCCAGACCACAACACTGTAGGATTCTCCTTTGTAGGTCGCATTTTCTACTTTGAGCCGAGGGATCTCGATATTGTGGCTCCAAAAATCTGCAAACTGAGGATTCTCCACCACTCTTCCATCTGAGATTCTCAATGGGTTTCTAAAATACAGTTTATAAACCACCGTGATGGCCTCGTTGAGATAGGGACGAGTATTGGATATTTCTGCTACTAAATGGAGGTTGTCATCGATCAAATACTCAGGGCTATTGGGATCCCTAGGAACCTCAACCGCCTCAGTAACGTTTATTTTTATGGGACTTGTTTTATAGATTTCTCCATCGATATTAATGGTAGCTTGTGCAATGGTTAAAGCCCCTTTCCGAGTGGGGGTCAAAAAATAGGTGTAGGTCTTGGAAAAACTTCTTTTTCCATTGATCCAAGAATTGCTGATGGACTGATTGGGACCACTAAAAACCCTAAACCCACTAAAACTGGGTGGGGTAAAATCATCCCCGTTTTCATTCATGATAAAATCCACCCGCAGCCGCTCATTCAGCCCAAGGCTTCTTTTACTGACTTTTGCTTCAAAACTCACCCCTTGAGCCATCGCTTGACTGGTGGCCATCATCATCACTAAAACGCTAACAAAAACATTTCTCATCAATAAAACTTTACCAATCTTTCTGTCCTCTTACAGGAGTTCCCTGTACCTTTTCGGCATTGACTTTGTCTTGTACTTTTTTCTCTTGATTGCTCATGGCTTCCAACAAACTTTTGACCTGCTCAGGAGAAAGTTCGGTTTGTCGTGGTTTTGAGGGTTGCTCTTTTTCGGAATCACCCTGCTCGGGTTGTTTGTCTTTCTCTTGATCTCCCTCGTCTTTTTTATCTTCCTCGTCTTCACCTTCGTCACCTTCTTTGTCCTCGTCTTCTTTTCCTGAATCTTTGTCTTTATCGCCTTCTTTGTTGTCGTCTTTGTTGTCGTCTTTGTTGTCCTGATCCTGTTGATCATCTTGATCCTTTTGATCTTGCTGATCGTTTTGATCTTGATTTTGTTCTTCTTTTTCTAACAACTCTTTGGCCAATGCATAATTGTAACGGGTCTCTTCGTCCTCGGGATTGTTTCGAAGAGCATTTTTGTAGGTCTCAACTGCTTTGGCATAGTCCTTCAGTTTCATAAACACATTGCCAAGGTTATGTAAGGCATGGTGTTTGCTAGATTTGTTTTCTGCAAACTTCTGGGTTTGAAAAAAGCGTTGTTTGGCTTCGTCAAAATCTTGTTCTTGGAAATGGGTATTTCCAAGGTTGTATAAGGCTTCTGGTTTTTCGGGGGCTTTGGACAGTGCCCTTCGGTAGGCCATTTCTGCCTCGTCAAATAGCTCGGCCGAAGCTTGTTCATTCCCTTCAAAAATATGATTGATCACTTCCCCTTCTTGGGCCACTATTGATGCTCCAAATAAAAGAAAACCCCAGAAAAATATTCGATTTGGCATCATTTTTCGTTGAACAAATTTAGACGTTGTACCCATTTGGTTTTGGTTTCAAATAGAAATAACTCCAACAAAATTAACAGGAATCCGGCAAAAAGAAAAGCTTGAAACTGATCTTTGTAACTTACAAATTTCTTGGCTTCAAATTCTTTTTTATCCATATTTTTTAAAGTTTCTGCTACAAAATCTAGCACGGCTTGGGTGTCGTTTCCATCCACATATTCTCCATCGGCCGACTCGGCAATTTCTTCGAGTATTGCGGCATTTCTTTTGGTTATCACTGTCACCCCTTCCAAATCCTTTTTGTAGGAATCCACCACTCCGTTGCGTTTGATGGGGATGGGGGCTCCTTCAGCGGTACCTACCCCAAAAGTAAAAATTCTGATTCCCATATTCGCTGCTCTTTGGGCAGCAGAGGCTCCTTCTTCTGAATGATCCTCACCGTCTGAGATCAAAAAGACTACCCTATTGGTTTGATCTTCATCGTCAAAATAAGTTCCTGAGAGATCCAAAGCTGCGTCCAAAGCTGTTCCTTGGGAGGAAAGCATGTTGGTGTTCAAAGCTTGGAGAAACATTTTGGCAGCGCCATAGTCGGTGGTGATGGGCAGCTGGGGAATGGCTTGGGCAGCATAGGCAATGATGCCAATTCTGTCACTGGCCAGTTGATTGATGATGGCAGACACCAAGCGTTTGGACTTTTCCAATCGGTTGGGAGCAATGTCTTCAGCCAACATACTTTTGGATACATCAATAGCAAAAACAATGTCTACACCCTCTCTTTTTACGGTCTCCAATTGGGTTCCAATTTTGGGATTCACCAGGCCTAATATCAAAAGGGAAATTCCGAGGGAAAGCATCAATAATTTCAAAGCAGGTTTGAACTTTGAACGGTGGGGGCTCAATTTTTCCATCAAACTGGATTGGGCAAATCGGTTTTGAGCCCTGCGTTTCCAGCCCATGACCAAAAAATAGGCTACCCAAAGTATGGGCAAAATACCCAAACCGTAAAAGTAAAAAGGTGCGTCCAACTGATACATATCAAATAAAACTTTTAAAAAGGGTGTTTCTCATCAACCATTCTATAAAAAGCAAAGTCAGTGCCAACAATATCAAAGGCCTGAATTTTTCGTCATAGTTATAATACTTAAACTCCTCAATTTCGGTTTTTTCCAGCTTGTTAATTTCATCATAAACCTCCTCTAACTTTTTGTTATCGGTTGCACGGAAATACAATCCTCCGGTATTTTTGGCAATGGTCTTGAGCAATTCTTCATCAATTTCCACCTTGGTCATTCCGTATTGGAATTTACCATTGGGTAAAAGTCCCACAGGTGCTCTCGCGGTTCCATTACTTCCCAATCCTATGGTGTAGGTTTTTATTTCATACTCTACGGCCAATTCACTGGCAATTTTTGGATCGATAAAGCCAGAATTGTTCACTCCATCGGTCAACAAAATGATGACCTTACTTTTGGCACGGCTATCTTTCAGTCGGTTGACGGCGGTAGCCAAGCCCATTCCTATGGCGGTTCCATCTTCGATCAAGCCTTCAAACTGAATTTCTCTTAATGCGTTTTTAACAATGGCACGGTCGCTGGTAATGGGGGTTTTGGTATAGCTTTCTCCAGCATATATTACCAATCCTATTCGATCGCTCATCCGGTCATCTACAAAAGATGCTGCTACCCTTTTGAGAGCCGTCAAACGATTGGGCTTTAAATCTTGTGCCAACATACTGGAGGAAATGTCTATGGCCATAACGATGTCAATCCCTTTATTGGTTTTGGTTCTAGTGGATACATCTATGGTTTGTGGACGGGCCAAAGCCATAACAATCAGAGCCAAGGACAAAATTCTCAGAAGGAATAAGATGGGCTGCAATCGGGCTAAGAAACTGGACTTGGATCGGAAACCCTCCAAGGAGGAGATTTTTAAAACCGCTTGTGTTTTTTTGCGGCTAAAGACATACCATCCCACCAACAATGGCAGCGCAAGCAGCAACCACAGGTAGTTGGAATTCGCAAAGTAAATGCCTTCAAACATGCTTATAATTCTTTTATTAATTCAAAACTGTCCATAACCCTTTTCTCAATTAATTCGCCATAACGATCCTCTTTTTCATAGAGCAAAGTCAGATTGATTCCACCTTGATCGAAATCAAACACATGGGTGATATAGTTACAACGAACCCTATTGTTTTTTCCTTTTTTTGGATAATCGAGCGTCCCAAAAATTTTAAGTGCGGGTATGCCCGAAAGGGTGGTAATCGCTTCCTCTTTGATCAGAATATTGACCGCTCCTCTCGATTGGAAATCGCTGATGATATTATTTATCAATTCCTGAATTTTTTCTTTTTGTTGGGCCTCTTGATCCTCTTTTGAAGGGGCATTTTCTCCCTCTTGCTTAGGTGGTTTTTGGGTAAATACCAAATCGATAAATAAAGAAGCGTCGTAATCACCAGAAGAAAAACGCAATGCTCCTCCTTTTTCTGTTTTTACCCTTCTCAACACCTCTGGTGTAGAAATTTTTACGGGAGGGGTTCCATATTGACTGGTGATCCACTCCTTATTTTTCAATTTTATGGTAGGATAGCCCATCAAAGTATCTCTCACAGGGTAAAAACCATAAATTCTTATGGCAATTCCCAAACTTAAAATTATCAAAATTCCAAGCGAACTAAAGCCCCATTGCAATTGTTTTTTTCTTCTTTTTTTTGCCAATAAAAGACGGTATTCCTCCCTTTCTCTTATCTCTTCGGGAGTGGGTTCTGGCAGGGCTTCTTTGGTTTCTATCACCACCCCTTCCACCAACTCTCTATCTTTGGCAGTTGTACCAAACTCGGGAGTAGATCGGGCGAACTTGACCAAATCAGCGGTTTGCAATACAGTTTTGAGATTTTTGATTGTTTCCCTTTCCAATTCCAACTGCCCCGATTCTTTTAAGGCCTTCAACTTCAGCAGCAATTCATCTGTGGTACTCTCCAGAGCGGTGATTTTGGCCTCTTCCTCCAGATAGCGCCTCACCACATCAGTAAGCCGTGAATAGAACTGTTTGTATTCTTCTTGAAGGGATGGCGTTACGGCTTCTAAAGCTTTGAGTTCCTCTATGGCGCGCTCGAAAGGGGGAAGTTTTTTCTTGCGTTCTTCTCTTCTTTTTTTGGCAAAGAAAAAAACGTAAATCAATCCGACCAATAATAACACGGCCAATACCCCATAAATGATACTTTGGGTGAGGGCGTCAAAATTTTGGGCTACCACCGCAATGGGCTTGATGTCAAAAAGTTTTTGTTTGAGAGTATCTACGGGAACGTTGGCCACCTGAATCAATAGAGAATCTGAAATTTTAGAAAAACCGTTGATCATTACCTTTTGAGGAGGCAACCAATAGGCTCCGGAATCGAACTGAATAAGGGCGTATTTTTTGGTAAAAAGATAATGACTTTGTGCTCTTAGGGTATCTATGGGACTTTCCTCTAAAACTTCAAAAGGTGCAAAAAATGGTTGCTCCGAAAAAGTAATTTGGGCTGTAGAATCGGCCTTCACCTGAAGGATGTATTCTATTTTTTCTCCTATCCGCATTTTGGTGGTATCTACTGCCACCTCCAAATCGTAACCCGTTTGGGAAAGGCCTGAAAAAGTGGAAAAGAGACCCACCCATAAAAGCAAAATCTTTCTGGTCATTTAGCCTCTAGATTTAAAGTAGTTCAACAATTTTTTGACATAGCTCTCGTCCAGTCTGCTGTGCAAAGTTCCTGCACCATTTTTATGAAAAAGATTTTCAAATTCACCGACCATTGAACGGTATCGTTCTGCATAGGCTTTTCTTACACTGGCCGATTGAGTATTGACCCAAGCCGTCTGCCCAGTTTCATTGTCCAACATTGGAACCAAACCGATATTGGGCATAGTTTCTTCGTGTCGGTCGTAGATTCTGATCCCGGTCAAATCGTGTTTTTTGGCAACAATCCTCAAGGTCTTTTCATAACTACTGTCCATAAAATCTGAAATCACAAAGACTATGGCTTTCTTTTTCATCACCCCTGACAAAAATTCAAAGGCATTGCTGATGCTCGTCTTTTGACTTTTTGGGTGATATTCTAGGAGTTCTCGAATGATTCGTAGAATATGTGAGCGTCCTTTTTTGGGAGGGATAAACAATTCTATTTGGTCTGAAAAGAGGATCAATCCAACTTTGTCGTTGTTTTGCATGGCGGAAAAAGACAAGGTAGCGGCAATTTCTGTCAATTCTTCTCTCTTGAATTGACCTTGGGTACCGAACAACTCCGAACCACTGACATCGATCATTAACATCAAGGTCAATTCTCTTTCTTCTTCAAAAACTTTGACAAAGGGTTCATTGTAGCGGGCTGTCACATTCCAGTCGATGCTTCTGACATCGTCCCCATATTGATATTGTCGAACTTCACTAAAAGTCATACCCCTACCCTTGAAGGTGCTGTGGTATTCCCCTCCAAAGATGTTATCGCTCAAACGACGAGTCTTTATTTCGATCTTACGAACTTTTTTTAAGAGCTCCTTAGTATCCATGAGTGCTAGAATTTGAAGTGAAAAAAGACCAGTGCTCTATGGAACCTCAACTTCATTGATGATTTGGCTAATCAAATCTTCTGTGGTCACATTTTCTGCTTCTGCCTCATAGGTCAATCCGATACGGTGTCTCAATACATCGTAAATGATCGCTCTAACATCTTCGGGAATGACATAGCCTCGGTGTTTTAGAAAGGCATGACATTTGGCAGCAGTGGCCAAATTGATACTTCCACGTGGAGATGCACCAAAATTGATTAAGGGTTTGATAGATGCCAAGTTATAACGTTCTGGATAACGGCTAGCAAAAACCAGATCGAGAATGTACTTTTCAATTTTTTCATCCATATAGATTTCCCTAACAGTGGCTTGTGCTGTTTCGATCTGTTTGGTTGTAACAACTGCTTTGACTTTTTCTTTGATGTTGTTGAGATTCGAACGAACGATGACTTGTTCCTCTTCCAGCTTGGGATAATCGATAATGGTTTTGAGCATAAAACGATCCACCTGAGCTTCGGGCAGCGGATAGGTTCCTTCCTGTTCTACTGGGTTTTGGGTGGCCATGACCAAAAAGGGAGTGGGGAGTTTGAAGGTGGTATCTCCAATGGTCACCTGCTTTTCCTGCATGGCTTCAAGCAATGCAGATTGCACCTTGGCTGGAGCCCTATTGATCTCATCAGCCAAAACAAAATTGGCAAATACAGGTCCTTTTTTGATGGTGAAATCGTTTTCCTTAATGTTGTAGATCATTGTTCCAACAACATCAGCGGGAAGTAAATCGGGGGTAAACTGAATCCTGCTGAATTGCCCTTTTACAGCTTGACTGAGGGTATTGATGGCAAGGGTTTTCGCCAGCCCAGGAACACCTTCCAAAAGGATATGACCACGACCCAATAGACCAATAAGCAAACGCTCTATCATCTCTTTTTGCCCTATGATCACCTTATTAATTTCGAGTGTCAACAGGTCAACAAAGGCACTTTCTTTTTCAATCTTTTCATTGATTGCCTTAATGTCAACGGTCTTGTTCATTGTTTCTTCCATAATAGTATCAACTAAAACATTTTTTAGGATTGTAAAATTCAAAAATATTTTTTTCTTGAATTGTTAACAATTGGTTAAAAATGGGGGTGCCGGGAGGTTTTTTTAATCTCAAATACACCCTGGTTTTGAATTTGTAATTTAAAAGAATTTAAAAAGATACGAAAGAGAAAATCGATATTATGCATTGCAAATTGATAAGTGCTTCATAAATAAACCATAGATTGAACCCCTATATTTGATTTGCCCATTTTATCGATTTCTAAAAAACCGGTTTTTTTCTTGGTTAAGAACTCTTTAAGCTATTATAACACAGTAAAGAAAATACCATTAATCCCGTATTTTAACACTTCATCTATAAGAGTAGTGTGGGTTTTTGTTAGTTTTACTCCACCAAAACTAAAACCTAATGAAACCTACTTACCTCATCCTGGGGCTTGCCCTGTTGTTTTTACTGTTGATCTCCTGTCAAAAAACGGGCAGCAGAACCACCCCCATAAATTACTTTGAAATTGATGACCAAAA
Source organism: Flavobacteriaceae bacterium UBA4439 (assembly GCA_002390455.1). Lineage (GTDB taxonomy): Bacteria > Bacteroidota > Bacteroidia > Flavobacteriales > Flavobacteriaceae > UBA8316. The sequence goes on from DGPN01000023.1 coordinate 91,876, forward strand.
GCACAAGATTGTTACACATTGCTTCACTTTTTTTTTTGCTCAACTCTGTTATCGACCAATGAATGATCGTTTCTATAGAAAGTCGGAGACTATCAATTTTCGTAATCTTAGTCTCAGAATTGAATGGTTACTGTTGGGAAATCCCGAAAAAAAAACACCAAAGTTTCAGGAATTGAAACCCTAAACACTATTAATTTTTTTCCTACTCCTTCAAAAAGAAAAGGACAGAAAAAATTAAAAATAATAGAATTAATCCAATCCTTCGGGGTATAAAAAATGGTTGTAAGGAAAACGGGTGATGTGAATTTTTCGGGTTTCGGTATATACCCTTTCCCGAAAAGCCTGAAGATTTTCTTTGTTGATGGCCGAAATGAAAAGTGCTCGGTCGTTGACCCGATGCATCCAAGTCGATTGCCATTCCTCAAGGCTGTAATGTTTTGAAGTTCTCTCGGCCATCAGGTCGGTTTCATCCCAGGGTTCAGCTTGGTAGGCGTCGATTTTATTAAAGACCATTAAGGTGGGTTTGTCCAAACTTTTTATTTCACCTAGAATTTGATTGACAGACTCGATATGTTCTTCAAAATTGGGATGGGAAATGTCCACCACATGCAGCAACAAATCGGCTTCTTGCACCTCGTCCAAAGTACTTTTAAAAGACTCCACCAGCTGGGTGGGCAGTTTGCGAATAAAACCTACGGTATCGCTCAGCAAAAAAGGTAAATTTCCAATGACCACCTTGCGCACGGTGGTATCTAGTGTAGCAAAAAGTTTGTTTTCGGCAAAGACCTTACTTTTGGCAATGACATTCATCAGGGTAGATTTGCCCACATTGGTATAGCCCACCAAGGCGACCCTCACCAAAGCCCCACGATTGCCCCTTTGGGTGGCCATTTGCTTATCGATAGTGGTCAGTTTTTTCTTAAGTAGGGAAATTTTATCCCTTACAATTCGTCGGTCGGTTTCGATTTCCGTTTCCCCAGGTCCACGCATTCCAATCCCACCGCGTTGGCGTTCCAAATGCGTCCAAAGTCCTTTGAGTCGGGGCAACAAATATTCATATTGTGCCAATTCCACCTGTGTACGGGCATAACTGGTTTGGGCGCGCTGGGCAAAAATATCCAAGATCAAACCCGTACGATCCAAAATTTTACAACGCAAAATCTTTTCGATATTCCCCTGTTGGGCTGGAGTCAGTTCATCGTCAAAGACTACGGTGGTCACCTCGTTATCAGTAACATAACCTTCAACCTCTGCCATTTTTCCGGAACCGATAAAGGTCTTGGGATTGGGGATTTGCATTTTTTGAACAAAGCGTTTTAATACCTGACCTCCAGCGGTATGAGTCAAAAAAGCCAATTCGTCAAGATACTCTTTCGATTGGAGAGCATCCTGCTGACTGTTGATGATCCCCACGATCACCGTTTTTTCAAGTGTAAGCGATTTGGCTTCAATCATTGGGCTATTTCTTCCAATTTTTTAGAATCAAGTGCTTACCGTCATATTCTGCATAGGTGTTGTGGGTAATCCAATCTCCCAAATTGATGTATTGGGATTTTTCGCTCAAATTGATTTCCAAAGGCAGATGGCGATGGCCAAAAACAAAATAATCAAAGTGTTCCTCCTGAAGCTTTTTTTTGGAATAGGCCACCAACCATTCTTTGTCCTCCCCTAAAAATTTAACATCTTCCTCCCCAGAAATAATTTTGTTTTTTCGAGAGAGGTATTGCCCCAATCGGACACCCCAGTCGGGGTGTAACCAGCGAAATAGCCACTTAGAAATAGGGTTTGTAAACAACTTTTTCATGCGTTTGTAGCCCTTATCTCCGGGGCCCAATCCATCGCCATGTCCGATCAAAAAACGGGAGGCTCCCACGCTCAAAGTGATGGGATGGTGGTGGACAGTAACGCCAAGTTCTTTTTGAAAATAATCCCGCATCCACAGATCGTGGTTGCCTACAAAAAAAGTGATGGGAATACCAGCATCGGACAATTCTGCCAGTTTGCCCAGTACACGAACAAAACCTTTGGGTACCACGGTCTTGTATTCAAACCAAAAGTCGAAGAGATCGCCCAACAAATATATCGCAGCGGCGTCTTTTCGAATATCTTCCAACCAAGTGACAAAAAATTTTTCTCTTTCCCGGCTTTCTTTTTCATCCGGTAAACCCAGATGATTATCAGAGGCAAAGTATATTTTTTTGTTTTTTGGAAGCTCCATAAAATATAAAGTTAGGCTAACCTATGGCCTGATCCAAATCCTCTATCAGATCTTGCACGTCTTCAATACCTACACTGAGACGGATCAATCCATCGACTACCCCACTTTTTTCGCGAACCGCTTTGGGTATAGAGGCATGGGTCATAGAAGCCGGATGCCCAGCCAAACTTTCTACCCCACCCAAGGATTCGGCCAAGGTAAAGAGCTTTAAGTTTTCTACTATATTTATAGTTGTTTGTAAATCTCCTCCTTGGGGGACAAAAGAGAGCATACCGCCAAAGGCGTTCATTTGTTTTTTAGCCACCTCGTGGTTGGGATGATCCACCAATCCAGGCCAATAAACCCTTTCAATTTTAGGGTGATGTTGGAGGTAAATGGCCACCGCAGCTCCATTTTCACAATGTCTTTGCATCCTCAGGTGTAGGGTTTTGATGCCCCTAAGGGTGAGAAAGCAGTCCATAGGTCCTGGGACGGCACCGCCTGAATTTTGGATAAAGGCGAGTTTTTCTTGCAGGGCGTCATCATTGACCACCAAAAGTCCTAAAACAGTATCACTGTGTCCGGCGAGGTATTTGGTCGCAGAATGTAAAACGATATCGGCACCCAGATCTAGGGGCTGTTGCAGATAGGGAGAGGCAAAGGTATTGTCAACGGCCACCAAGGCGTTGTGGTCTTTTCCCATTGCGGCAATGGCTCGGATGTCCACCACCTTCATCATGGGATTGGTGGGAGTTTCGATCCAGATGAGTCGGGTTTTGTCGTTTAGAAATTGGGCCACAGTGTCGGGATTTTCCATATTGACAAAATGGATTTTTAATCCATATTTTTCAAAAATTTTGGTCATCAATCGATAGGATCCACCGTAAAGATCGTCGGTGGAAATGATTTCATCTCCAGGTTGAAAGAGTTTAAGAATGGTATCCATGGCAGCCATCCCTGAGGCAAAGGCCAAACCGTGTTTTGCATTTTCGATACTGGCAATAGAACGCTCTAAGGCCGTTCGGGTGGGGTTGTGCGTCCGACTGTATTCATAACCTTTGTGAGCCCCTGGAGTGGTTTGGGCATAGGTAGAGGTTTGATAAATGGGCGGCATCACAGATCCATAGGCTTTATCGGGTTGCTGACCTCCGTGAATTGTGGCACTGTTAAAACGCAATTTTTTCGCCATTACTATCGATTTTAGTTACCGCAAAGGTATTGGAATTTTGGGAAAAAGAATCAGCATGCGTCAAAGAAAGAATGAGTATCAAGCTATTGCGGATAGTAATGAAAATCGGCACATCAGCGGCTAATCCTTGCAATGGGTCTGACTGAATGTAAAGTCTTTAGAAATTGATCTGTAAAAGGATCAAAAAAAACAGCGGTTCAAGACTTTTCATTATCGGTCTAAAAACCATTTCTTTGCACTATAAATTCAAAAGATGAACTATTTTCTTTATTTGGGCAGTTGTAGCACTTGCAAAAGGATATTGGAAGTACTGGCATTGCCTGAAGAGGTTAAATTGATCGATATCAAAAAAGATCCTCTTAGCACAGATCAGTTGGATTTTTTGTATCAAAATACAGGCAGTTATTTGGCTTTGATCAACAAACGGGCTCAATTGTTTAAGCAACGACAAATCGATACGCAAAAGCTCACAGAGGATTCCGCCAAAAATTTACTCTTGGAACACTATACCTTTCTCAAACGTCCAGTATTGGTTTATCAAGACAAAGTGTTTGTGGGCAACAGTAAGGTTGTGGTTGCGGAGGCAAAAAAATGGATCGATGAACAATAGATCGTGGGCGCTTTTGGCTGCTGGCGGAGCCACAGCCATATATGGACTCAACCATACAATAGCCAAGGTAGTAATGCCGCAATATGTCGGAGCTTTTGGATTTATTTTTATTCGTACAGCAGGAGCTGGTATTCTTTTCTGGTTACTCAGTTTCTTTTTAAAATCAGAGAAAATTGAGCGAGTTGATTACCTCCGAGTATTTCTGGCTGCCCTAATGGGCATGTGCATCAATATGCTTTCATTCTTTAAAGGATTGGAGCTTTCAACCCCTGTAAATAGTGGAATTTTTGCCACCACCAATCCCATCCTAATCCTTTTACTCTCCTATCTTTTTTTGAACGAAAAAATTGGGATGAAGAAGTTTTTAGGCATCACCTTGGGATTTGCTGGTGCCATGATACTGGTACTCTACGGTACCCAAAATACCAGTAGTGCACCCGATGTACTATTGGGAAACATTTTCTTTATAATCAATTCTATCTTCTTTTCTGGATTTATCATTGTGGTCAAGCCGTTGACAGAAAAATACAACACAGTGACCATTATGAAATGGTTATTTCTCATTGGCTTTGTGCTCACCTTTCCAGTAACATGGGGAGAATATGTTCAAGTGGACTGGATCAATATGCCCTTTGATGTCCTTTGGAGGGTCACATTTGTTGTTTTAGGAACGACCTTTTTAACCTATTTGCTCAACCTCTATGCCCTTAAGAATTTACAGGCTTCGACCGTTGGTGCTTTTGCCTATCCCCAACCGATCATTGCCATAGGATATGCTGTCTATACAGGAAATGACACCTTGGATGGAGTCAAACTCGTTGCTTGTTTGATGATTATGACAGGGGTTTATTTGGTTTCCAAAAAGCCATTAAGATTACAAAGTAAAGACTAAGGATTCTAAAAAATATCATTAGGGTAGGGACTAATTATTACTACTTTATTATTTTTGGCAAGTACATTAAAAATTTATAATGAAGAAGTCCTTAACATTTTTAGTTGTCTTGGTTTTAACGATCGCATGCGGTCCGAAAAAAGAAAAAAAGAAATCTTTTGAGTACAAGCGCCCCTCTACTGAAAAAAAAGTGGAAAAAAAAGAAGTTGAAAAAACGCCTTCCAATACCGAAAACGTTGGAATTGGGCCCATCACATCAATGGCTTTTGACACAGATATTGATACCGCTATGGCGGAAGAAGGATCGACTGTTTTTAAGCAAAAATGCACCGCTTGTCACATGCCCGATCGAAAGTTGATTGGTCCTGCCATGAAGGGGATTTACGACCGCAGAAATCCAGCATGGGTGATGAACATGATTTTAAATCCCACAGAAATGCTTCAAAAGGACGAAACTGCCTTGGCATTGTTAAAAGAATACAACAATGTAATGATGCTCAACCAAAACCTTACTCAAGAAGAGGCAAGGGCATTGGCTGAATATTTCAGAACCTTATAGCGAAGACCAGGCTTTTCCTCCAGTAGTCTCCATCAAATCAACACAACCTTTTTGTTCTCCTGGAATGGGAGCATAGGCCATAACATTTTCGCCAATATATTCATTGGTTTTAAAGGCGTTGATGGTCATGCTGCGAAGTTGTTTTGCAAAATCAGCAGCACTTTGATAGGCTTCGTCGTTTTTCGCCGAATTTTGTTGCTGTTGATCTGCTTTTAAATACTTGGCCAATTGGGCATCCAAGTCCGAGCGATCTAAACGACTGGCACTGCTTTTGCCGGTATCTTTGAGCGATACTGCGATGAACTGATCCAAACCGTCAGTGATTTTTTTCTGAGCTTTCTCATTCAGTATGACATCAATATACCCATCCAAAAATTCTGGTAATTTTAATTCAATCGCACCAGGAATATCTGTGTCTGGAATGATAAGGTCCATTAATTGAGATACAACCGAAAAATTCTCTTTGGAAAAATGAATCGGTGAAAAAGTATTGGTTTGGGTTTGGCAACTTTGAAGCATTCCAACTACCGCAGGGGTAAGGGTAATGGCTGTGGTTCCAAAACCTATTGTTCTTAAAGCTTTTCTTCTGTCCATAGTACGTGAGTTATAGATTCATTTTTTTAAGTTCATTTACAGCATGGTCGGCCGCTCTAGCAGTCAAGGCCATATAGGTCAATGATGGATTTTGATTACCGGCGGAGGTCATTCCTGAGCCATCGGTAACATAAACATTTGACACTGCATGTAGTTGATTGTTCTTGTTAAGGATAGAGGTTTTGGGGTCGCGTCCCATTCTGGCAGTTCCCATTTCATGTATTCCCAATCCCATGGAATATCCCTTATCAAATTGTGCAATGTCTTTAAAGCCAGCTGCGTCGAGCATTTCGGCTGCTTGAACCGTCATGTCTTTGCGCATCATTTTTTCGTTTTCCTTGATCTCAGCATCAAAGGTAACAGTAGGCAATCCCCATTGGTCTTTTTTGTTGTAATCGAGGAACATCTTATTTTCGTGATAGGGCAATGTTTCACCAAATGCGGTCATACCAATGCTCCATCCACCAGGTTTCATCACGGCTTCTTTGAGTCCTTCACCGTAGGCCATTTCATTGACGATCTGAGTCCAGTCGCCTCGGTTGGCTCCCCCTTGATAACCATATCCTCTGATAAAGTCTTTACGGTTGGTGGCTCCACCAATATTTCTGAATCTCGGAATGTAAATCCCATTGGGTCTTCTTCCTGTGTAGTACTTATCCTCGTGTCCTTCAACCTTGGCAGTGGCACCCAATCTAAAGTGATGATCCATCAAGTTGTGTCCCAACTCTCCTGAGTCATTCCCCATACCATTGGGAAAACGATCGGAGGTGGACTGCATTAATATGGAAGTCGAAGCAACGGTAGAAGCACAAAGGAAAATTACTTTGGCTTTGTACTCGATGACCTCTTTGGTTTCTGAATCGATCAAACGAACACCAGTAGCTCTTTTGGAATCGGCATCATACAAGACTTCAGTGACCACAGAATTGGGTCTTAGGGTCATGTTTCCAGTAGCTTCTGCAGCTGGTAAGGTAGAGGAATTACTGCTGAAATAGGCTCCGAATGGACAACCTCTACGACAGCGATTTCTGTATTGACAAGAATTTCTTCCCAGACCAGGTTTAGTTCCTTCGGTGATGTGAGCTACCCTTCCGATGGTAACCAGCCTGTCGGTGAATTTTTTTGCAACTGCATTTTTTAATTCATCTTCGACACAATTGAGTTCCATAGGAGGTAGGAATTCACTGTCGGGCAAATGGGGCAATCCTAATTTTTCTCCACTGATACCCACGTATTTTTCTACATAACTGTACCAAGGGGCAAGATCTTTATAACGAATGGGCCAATCTACTGCAACACCGTCTTTGGCATTGGCTTCAAAATCAAAATCACTCATGCGATAGCTTTGTCTTCCCCAAAGCAATGAACGCCCTCCGACATGATAGCCTCGGATCCAATCAAAACGTTTAACCTCATTATAGGGGTGTTTGTTGTCATCCACAAAAAAATGAGAAGTAGACTCTGTGTTTACATAATTGGTACGGCTCTGCTTGGGCTGACGTTTTCTGATTTCTTGGGTGATTCTGTCTCCCCCTTTGAAATCCCATTTGTCCATGTTGGCAGTAGGATAATCCACAGGGTGTTGCACCATTGGACCTCTTTCTAACACCAAGGTTTTCAATCCCTTTTCACATAATTCTTTGGCGGCCCAACCTCCGCTGATTCCAGTTCCAACTACTATGGCATCGTAACTTTCGTTCATAATGTTTTAACTAAGATTATAATATCATTAATTATTGTAAAAATATCTTTTTGAAGGATAAACAACAACAAAAATGTTTTTTTATTTTTTTGAGGAGCATAAATTATGAATCAAGATAGATCCTCTTCTGTATTTCATTTTTGATTTAGGAGGTCTTTATTGAACTTAGATTCCATTTTGGTTTTGAAAAATTAATCCTATTTTTACTCCAATTGTAAAAATAAATGAAATGAGTAAAATTCGACTAGGCATATTGGGTGGTGGCGGTGATTCGCTGATCGGTGTATTGCACCGAGTGGCCTCCTACATGTATGACCGCTACGAGATCGTGGGGGGCGTTTTTAATCCTGACTATAAAGAAAACATGAACTTTGCCAAACAAATTGGCGTAAATACAGATAGGGTTTACAAGGACTTCGATGCGTTTGTAGCAGAAGAATCTGCCAAACCCGAAAGCGAAAGAGTTGAGGTCGTCTCTGTTTTGACTCCTAATTTCTTGCACTTTCCCATGGCCAAAAAACTTTTGGAAAATGGTTTTAACGTCATTTGTGAAAAACCGCTGACCACCACATTGGAAGAGGCCAAAGAATTGCAAGAACTCCAAAAAAAGCACCAAGCCATTTTTGCGGTCACCTACACTTACACAGGCTACCCCATGGTCAGAGAAATGAAGGATATGATTGCCAATGGTGTGATTGGCGATGTGCACAAAGTAGATTTGCAATACTACCAAGGCTGGATCAACCCCGTGATCCACGACAAAGAAAAGAGAAGTAAAGTATGGCGATTGGATCCCAAAAAAGCGGGAATCAGTTCCTGTATCGGTGATATCGGCACCCATATTTTTAATATGGTGGAATACGTAACGGGTTTGGAGGTTTCAGAATTATTATCCGATCTCAATACACTTTACGACGATAACCCCCTTGATATTGATGGTTCGATTTTGATCCGTATGGACAACAAAGTAAAAGGATTATTACGCGCCAGTCAAATCGCTACAGGAGACGAGAACAACATTACCGTAGCTATTTATGGACGTGAAGGGGCATTGAAATGGGAGCAAGAAAATCCCAATTATTTGTACCACTTAAAAGATGATGAACCGAGAAGACTGATCAAACCAGGCAATGCTTCCTACAATACCGATGTGTCATTGGATGGAACCAAATTACCTGCGGGACACCCTGAGGGGATTTTTGATGCCATGGGGAACATCTATAAGGGAGTAGCCAAGGCTCTGAGGGAGGAAAAATCCTACAACGGAGAATTTCCAACCCTATATGAAGGCGTTAGAGGTATGTTATTTATCGAAAAAACAGTTGAATCCAATAAAAAAGGAAACGTATGGGTAAGCATGGAAAATCAATGAAAACGATAAAAGGGCCTGCGGTTTTTTTGGCGCAGTTTGTCGACAAACAAGCGCCATTTAATTCTCTTGACGGGATGTGCCAATGGGCTGCTGATTTGGGCTACAAAGGGATTCAAATTCCCACATGGGAACATTTTTTAATCGATTTGGATAAGGCTGCCGAAAGTCAGACCTATTGCGATGAGCTCAAAGGCAAAATCAATTCTTATGGGTTGGAAATCACAGAACTTTCTACCCACCTTCAGGGACAATTGGTCGCCGTTCATCCTGCCTATGACTTGATGTTTGACAGCTTCGCCCCCGATGCCTACAAAAACAATCCCAAGGCCAGAACACAGTGGGCCATAGAAACTCTAAAAAAGGCCGCCAAAGCAAGTAGCCGACTGGGACTGAACGCCCACGCGACTTTCTCTGGTGCATTGTTGTGGCACACTTGGCACCCTTGGCCACAACGCCCCGATGGTTTGGTCGAAATGGGATTTAAAGAATTGGCCGACAGATGGCTACCCATTCTCAATACCTTTGATGAGAACGGAGTTGACGTTTGCTACGAAATTCATCCTGGTGAAGACCTCCATGATGGAGTAACTTTTGAACGTTTTTTGGAAGCCACTGGAAATCACAAAAGAGTTAACATCCTGTATGATCCTAGTCACTTTGTTCTCCAACAACTGGACTATGTCGAATACATCGACCACTATCACGAATTCATCAAGTCTTTCCATGTGAAAGATTCAGAGTTTAAACCCAATGGGAAAAAAGGAGCCTTTGGAGGCTATGGCGATTGGATTGATCGAGCAGGACGCTATCGTTCTCCTGGCGATGGACAAATCGATTTTAAAACCATTTTTACAAAGCTTACAGAGTATGGATGCGATGTTTGGGCAGTAATGGAATGGGAGTGCTGTATCAAAAGTCCTGAACAAGGAGCTCGGGAAGGCGCACCATTTATTCAATCACACATCATCGAAGCCACCCAAAAGACTTTTGATGACTTTGCGGGATCCGAAATCGACGAAAATCACCTTAAAAAAATTCTCAACCTTTAAATTAAATAAAATGAAAAAAATATTACTTATACTATTTGTATCCCTTAGTGTGGCTTGCAAAGAAGCCCCAAAGAAAAAGACAGCAACCGCCGAAGCCCCTGCTGCTAAAAAGGAGTGGGTAGATCTGTTTGATGGAGTCTCTTTCAAAGGCTGGCATCAATTCAACAGCTCCGAAATGAGCGATACATGGGTCATAGAAGACGGAGCCATGGTATTGCCCGATGGTACAGGAAGTGGAAAAGGGAACAATATTGTAACTGACAAGGAATATACCAACTTTGAACTTTCCATGGAATGGAAAATTGTTGAAGGAGGGAACAGTGGCATTTTTTGGGGAGTAAAAGAAGGAGAGGGTTACAAAACCCCTTACCAAACAGGACCAGAAATTCAAGTATTGGACAATGAAGGTCATCCAGACTCTTTTATTAAACCCAATTATCATCAGGCGGGAGCACTTTACGATATGGTTCAGCCTACACAGAATGTCTGTAAACCCGCTGGGGAATGGAATCACGTTCTTATTTCGATCAATTACAACAGCAACAAAGGGAGTGTTAAACTCAACGATGTAGAAATCGTAACTTTCGCACTAACAGGACCAGAATGGGATGCTTTGGTTGCCGATTCCAAATTCAGCGACTGGGATGATTTTGCCAAATTCAAAACTGGAAAAATAGGACTTCAAGATCATGGTGATGGTGTCAGTTATCGCAACATCAAAATCCGGGAACTTTAGCCCCCTATGATTCAATCGATGACCGGCTTTGGTAAGGCCGAAATCCAGTTCGAAAATAAAAACTATGTCTTGGAGTTGCGCTCACTCAACAGCAAAGGACTAGAGCTCAATGCCCGACTGCCAGTTCATGTTAGGGAAATCGAGATTCAACTCAAGAAAAGCATAGGAGAAACCCTTAAAAGAGGTAAGATCGATCTGAATCTCAACATAGAGAATATCAGTGAATCCAGTGCCAAAACCATTAATGTAGCTACGGTCAATCAATACATCGACCAGCTAAAAAGTATAGAAGACGGGGATCGTTTGGAGCTGCTCAAAATTGCCCTTAAGTTGCCCGATACCCTCAAAACTGAGATCAAAGATTTTGATGAGTCCGAAATTGAATTGATCGAAAGTTTATTGAAAAAAGCAATTGATGACTTGAATGGGTTCCGATCTGATGAAGGAAAAATTCTAGAAATCGAATTCAATAAAAGATTGGACAATCTGGAAGGGCTTCTCAAAGAAGTAGAAATGATCGATCCCGAAAGGAGCAGTAAAATAAAAGAAAAATTAAACTCTGCTTTGGAAGCCCTCCCCGCTGAGGTTGATCAAAATCGGTTTGAGCAGGAGTTGATTTATTATCTGGAAAAATACGATATCACCGAAGAGAAAGTCCGGCTCAAAAATCACTTCGATTATTTTAAAAAAACACTGGACAGTGAAACTTCCAATGGTAAAAAACTTGGCTTTATCTCACAAGAAATTGGAAGGGAGATCAATACCATAGGATCTAAAGCCAATCATGCCGGGCTTCAAAAACTGGTCATCCAAATGAAAGATGAACTAGAAAAAATAAAGGAGCAATTATTGAATGTACTATAATTGAAAAAAGGAAAGCTCATCGTAGTGTCGGCCCCATCGGGGAGTGGTAAAACCACTTTGGTTCAATCCCTATTGAGTCAAAACCTTCCTTTGTCTTTTTCAATTTCTGCCACCTCTCGACTTCGTCGAGGAAAAGAGCAAGACGGCGTAGATTATCATTTTTTGGAATTGGATGATTTTAAAAAAAAAATTGAAGCGAACGCTTTCATCGAATATGAAGAGGTATATCCAGGAAAGTTTTACGGAACCCTGAGGTCTGAATTGGAAAAAAAATGGTCAAAAGGTCAACACATCATCTTTGATGTAGATGTTGTGGGAGGTCTCAATATCAAATCCCAATATCCGGATCAAACCTTGGCGATTTTTATACAGCCTCCCGGCTTAGAAGTATTGGAAAAACGACTGCGCACCAGAGGAACCGAAAGTGAAGCCTTGATGCAAGAACGCCTGTCCAAAGCAAAAGTTGAGATGGAATCTGCATCTAAGTTTGATGTTGTGGTGGTGAATGACGATTTGGATAGTGCTAAAAAAGAGTTTTCTGATCGGGTCAAGGCATTTTTAGACCAAGCATAAACAATGAAAAATATCGGGCTGTTTTTTGGATCCTTTAATCCCATCCATTTGGGACACTTGGCTATTGCTGATTTTTTTGTTGAAAATAGTGGGCTAGAAGAGATCTGGCTGGTCATAAGCCCACAGAGTCCCTTTAAAGAAAAAAATAGCTTGATGGAAAACAAGCATCGCTTGGCCATGGTAGAAATAGCTATTGTGGGCAAGCCTAAACTCAAAGCCTGTTCTGAAGAATTCGATCTGTCCACCCCCAACTACACGGTGGACACCTTGGATCATTTGAAAAAAAAATACCCTAAAAATCAATTTACTCTACTGATGGGTCAAGACAATATGGCGCAGTTCGAACGATGGAAAGAGCATAACCAAATTTTGGATCAGTTTCATCTCTTTATATATCCCCGCTCACAATCGGGCATAATACCCACAAGATTTTTAAAACATCCAAAGATTCATTATTTTGAAGCGTCTTTAATGGAAGTTTCCGCAACTGAAATTCGGAATGCCATCAAAAATAAAAAACCGTTGACGAATTTGATCCCTCCTCAAATTGAAGAATATCTTGAAAAATTGAATCCCTATCATTAAGCGCTACAAATGAAAAACATTAAATCGAGTAAAGAATTTTTAAAGACATCCTCCACAGAATGGGAAGAGGTGGAACCCGGTATCAAAAGAAAAATATTGGGTTATGACAATCAACTCATGTTGGTTCAGGTTCATTTTGAAAAAGGAGGCATAGGGGCAGAACACCAACATCACCACTCTCAGTCAACCCTTGTTGGGTCGGGTGTATTTGAAATCACTATTGATGGGGTAACCGAAAGATTGGAAAAAGGGGATTCGTTTTACGTTCCTCCCAATACCCTTCACGGTGCAGTATGTCTAGAGGAAGGAGAACTTATCGACGCATTTAGTCCCGTGAGGGATGATTTTATCGATTAAAAATAACCAACGCTATCCTTTATCCAAAAGATTACTCAGCGTTACAGCAATGTTTTCCCTACTCCATTTTTGAATGTCTGGCATTGTATTTCTGTCTTTTCCTTTTTGTTGAATGGCCTCTTGGATAAAGCTTTTTTGGGCATGATTATCTTTGGCATCAATCATCTGAGCAAAAGAGGCTAGGTTCAATAGTTTTCCTGCTTCGGACTGGGGATTACCGATAGAAAGGACAGGAACTTCTGATGCAAGATACTCCAGTAATTTCCCTGAAATCATGTCTTGGTCAGCTCCTCTAAAAATAAAGTTGAGTAATAAATCTCCGCTTTTCATCAAAGCGATGGCTTCTTTGTGAGTGAGGTATCCTTTGTAATCCAGCTCCATTTTGGGTGCCGTTTTTCGGATATTTTCCAATATGTGATCACTGATGTTTCCGGCCAAAGAAAGGCGAATAGTTCGATGTTCTGCTATATCATTGAGTGCTTTCATCACAGGAATATAGTCTTGATTATCGGTCAACAATCCAGTATAAACGACGTGAAAAATATTTAACTTGGTTTTGGGAATGGAAGACATCAATGCTTCATCGTAACCATTGGGCAGTACATAAAATTTTTGATCGGGGGCATTGATTTTAAATTTTTGAACCAAACTTCCCCCTACCGTGGTCAAAATACCATCGGCGTTTTGAAGGACTTTTTGTTCCCATCGGATATCTTTCTTTTTGGCCCAAGAGGTACGGTAAAAATCTTTGTTGTAAAAGATATCGGACCAAGGGTCTCGAAAATCAGCCCACCATTGGAGGCCAAATAGGGCTTTGAGTCGAAGTCCGACCAAATGGGTAGAATGGGGAGGGCCGGTGGTGATTATTTTTTGGATACCTTCTTTTCGTATGTACTTTTTTGCTTCAGTCAGGGCATAAGGGATCCATCCTTTTCTTGCGTCGGGGATAAAAAAGTTTCCCCTAATAAAAGCCGCTGTTTTAGAAAACCATCCTTCTCTATTGACTTGTCCTTGAGGGATACTTTTTTTAGAGGAAACGCCAAGTAGTTGAGCATATATTTTTAGGGGTTCTTTGGTATCGGTTCTTACGACCTTTATGTCTTTGGTTTCTTGCATAAGACCAAAATCCAAAACAGGGTAAGAGGCTTGTTTTTCATCGACGGTGATCACAATAGGCTCCCAACCCAAAGATTTAAGGTGTTTGGCAAAATACATCCATCGCTGAACTCCTGACCCGCCCGAAGGTGGCCAGTAATAAGTCAAAATCAATACCTTTTTGGAATTTTTCAAAAATCAGCGATTATCCCAAAAGTAACTATTTCTTTTTTTTATAGAGGGGGACGGAAGAACAAGCTTCTCCGTAAAAAAGACTTTTAACCACGGGTTGTAATTTGGCAATCAGTTGAACGTAGGCATCCTGAGGGACAGTTTTTTCACTACAGCCTTTGATAATGACGGGTTGATCTAAGTATTGAGATAAATCCAAGAGTTGAATTTCTTCAGCAAATAGCTGTACTTCCAAATCATTTAAAGTCCCCAAGACTACCTTTCGGGCGTAGGGTTGGAGATGGGTGGTGACCAATAGGGAAGCCCAGGCCGGAATAATGGCTTCTGTGGAACAATGCAGGGCGATGAAGTGATCTTGATAAACACTCCAATCATGATCCTTGAGTTGAGCTCTGAATTCCTTTTCTTTGAGTAGGAGTCCTTGGTGCAACCACTGGGATAAGTCAATGGATAGTCGTGTTCCGATTTGATATAGTTTTTCAAGATCGAAAGTAATTAAGGCACTTGCAGCCACGCGATTGACGATGGTATCGGCCATTTTAGAGGAATCCTAATTCTAATTTTGCTTCTTCGCTCATTAGGTCTTGAGACCAAGGAGGATCAAATGTAATCTCTACCTCAGCATCTTTGACTTCATCCAAAGACTTGACTTTTTCTTCTACCTCTCGCGGAAGGGTTTCGGCCACAGGACAGTTGGGGGTGGTGAGGGTCATCAGTATTTTGACATCGGCATCTTCGTTGACAAAAACGTCATAGATCAAACCCAGTTCATAGATATCTACTGGTATTTCGGGGTCAAAAATAGTCTTGAGTACTTTTACGATTTTGTCGCCCAATTCGGCCGTTTCGGTGATTTCTTCTGACATGATTAGTTCAATTGGGTTTTAAAAGCGATGGCATACATTTTCAGTTGTTTGATCATGGAGACCAAACCATTGGCTCGGGTGGGAGACAAATGTTCCTTTAGGCCAATTTTATCAATAAATTCGGTTTCTGCTTCTAGTATGGCATCGGGATGTTGGTGAGAAAATACCCGTATCAAAATGGCGATGATGCCTTTGGTGATAATGGCATCACTGTCGGCGGTAAAAACCAACTTATCTTTTTCCAGATCGGCATGTACCCATACCTTGCTTTGGCATCCTTTGATGATGTAGTCATCAGTTTTGTACTGAGCATCGATCAAGGGTAGGGATTTTCCCAACTCGATCATGTACTCATAGCGTTGCATCCAGTCGTCAAACATGGAAAACTCCTCTACAATTTCTTCTTGTACCTCCTGTATGGTTTCCATACTCAAAATTAGTGATTTATTGTAACATTTGTATGGCCTTCTTAAGGGCTTCTACCATGCTGTCGATCTCCTCAAAGGTATTGTAGAAGGAGAAAGAGGCCCGAACCGTTCCGGGGATTTGATAATAGTCCATAATGGGCTGGGCGCAGTGGTGTCCTGTTCTTACGGCAATTCCGAGTTTGTCCAAAATACTGCCGATATCATAGGGGTGTATACCCTTCACATTGAAGGAAATCACAGCTGTTTTTTGAGGAGCTGTACCATAGATTTTCAGGCCAGGTATTTTTTCTAAAGCGGCGGTGCCATACTGCAAGAGCTCCTCCTCATAGGCAGCGATTTGATTCATACCGATATTATTGATATAATCCAGGGCTGCTCCAAAAGCAATTCCTCCAGAGATATTGGGGGTACCCGCCTCAAACTTATGGGGAAGACCAGCATAGGTGGTTTTTTCAAAAGTGACTTCGGCTATCATTTCACCTCCCCCTTGGTAGGGGGGCAAACGCTTAAGAGCGGATTCTTTTCCATAGAGTATTCCTATTCCAGTTGGGCCGCAAAGCTTGTGGGCAGAAGTGACATAGTAGTCCACATCCAATGCCTGAACATCGGCTTGGATATGGGGCGAAGCTTGGGCTCCATCAATCAAAACTTCCGCACCAATCGCATGGGCTTTTTCAATGATTGATTCGATGGGATTTACGGTTCCCAGCGCATTGGAAACATGATTGACAAATACCAATCGGGTTTTGTCAGACAGCAGTTTGTCGTATTCCTCCATGAGCAATACTCCATCCTCGTTCATAGGAATCACTTTGAGAAGCGCTCCTGTTTTTTCACAGAGCATTTGCCAAGGAACGATATTGGAATGGTGCTCCAAAGCAGAAACAATAAGTTCGTCTCCTTTTTTCAACAAATGGGCATATCCATTGCTTACTATATTTATGGAGTGTGTCGTCCCAGAAGTAAAAATAATCTCGTGGGGATGAGCAGCATTGAAGTGCTTTTGAATTTTTTGTCTGGCAGCCTCGTAAGCATCGGTAGCTTCTTGACTGAGAGCATGAACACCACGGTGAATGTTAGCGTTGTAGTTTTTATAATAATCTACAATAACATCAATGACCTGAATCGGGGTTTGTGATGTGGCGGCATTGTCGAAATAAACCAAAGGTTTACCATTTACTTCCCGGGCTAATATGGGAAAATCTTTACGGATTTTTTGAACGTCCATGGGCTATAAATCAAATCCAAGATTGACCCCTAATTTTTTGGCAATCAATTTGTTGATGCGTTTTTTCAAAATGGGCAACTCTACGCTTTCCAATACATTGTTTGCAAAGGCATAGGTCATCAAAGCCTTGGCTTCTTTTTTGGGAATTCCTCTTGAACGCAAATAAAACAAAGCATCTTCATCCAATTGGCCTACCGTACAACCGTGAGAACATTTAACATCATCGGCAAAAATTTCCAATTGGGGTTTGGTATTGACGGTGGCTTTATCGTCGAGAAGTATGTTGTTGTTTTGTTGGAAAGCATTGGTTTTTTGTGCGATCTGATCTACAAGGATTTTACCGTTGAACACGCCTTTGGATCCTTCGGAGAATACCCCCTTATAATCTTGGTGGCTCTCGCAATTGGGCGAAGCATGATCGACCAAAGTATAGTGATCAACATGCTGTTGATCTTCCAATAAGGTCACTCCTTTGAGTGTGGAATTACAATGTTCCCCTTTGAGGTAAAAATTTAAATTGTTTCGGATCAATTTTCCCCCCAATGAGAAGGTATGCACCCTTACATTGCTATTTTTCTCTTGAGAGATATAGGTATTGTCAATGAGAGAGGCTGTACTGAGATCATTTTGGATTTTGTAATAATCTACAAATGCATCTTGATGGGCATAAATTTCAGTAACGGAATTGGTGACCACAACGTGTTCTTTTAGACTTTGGTGTCGCTCTAGGATTTGAACTTGAGCATTTTGGTCGATCACAATTAGATTTCTGGGTTGTAGCCATAGGGCTTTTTCTTTTCCAGTAGAGAAGTGAATGATTTCAATGGGCTTTTCGGCCACGACACTCTTGGGGATGTAAACATAGGCTCCCTCTTGGGTGTAGGAGGTGTTTAGGGCAGTAAGGCTGTCCTGTTTGTCTGTAATTTTATTGAAATAGGTGTCGATGAGTTTTCTGTACTTGGCCTTGGACAAGGCGGCAGACATCAGACATACGTCCAAACCGTCGTGGGTGGTATCCGATAAAAAAGGGCTGTACACGCCATCGATAAACACCACTTTGTAGGTGTCTATTTCGTATAGGAAATATTTCTTTACTTTTTTGAGTTGTATGGTGGTTTCCTTTTTGGGAAAAAGGGCATAATCCTGTCGCACCACAGCGTTTAGGGAGGTGTATTTCCAAGCTTCGTCTTTTCGGGAAGGGAAGCCTTTTTCCTCGAAGGTTTTGAGCGATTCCAATCGGGTTTGATGGACGGGATCGGAGAAATCGATCCTTTCTTCAAAAGCCAAATGGGAAGCCAATAATTTTTCCTTAAACTCCATAAAATTTATGCCATTTCTTTAATCCAGTCGTAGCCTTTTTCTTCCAACTCTATGGCCAAATCTTTGTTTCCAGATTTGACGATTTTTCCATCGAAGAGAACATGTACAAAATCGGGGACTATATATTCCAACAAACGCTGGTAGTGAGTGATAACAATGATGGCATTGTCTTTTGATCGCAGTTTATTGACGCCATTGGCCACAATTTTCAATGCATCAATGTCCAAGCCGGAATCGGTTTCGTCAAGAATGGAAAGTTTGGGTTCCAACATGGCCAATTGAAAAATCTCGTTTCGTTTTTTTTCTCCACCAGAAAAACCTTGGTTCAGAGAACGAGATAGGAAACGAGAATCGATTCCCAAAAGGGATGATTTTTCTCTGATCTTCTTCAACATTTCATTGGCAGCCATGTCCTCCAGTCCTTTTGCTTTACGGGAGGCATTGATGGCGGTTTTGATAAAGTTGGTGACGCTTACCCCAGGAATTTCGACAGGGTATTGAAAAGAGAGGAAAATGCCCTTGTGGGCGCGTTCCTCGGGAGCCAATTCGGATAAGTCTTCTCCTTCCAAAAGCATGGTGCCTTCATTGACTTCATAGTCTTGATGACCAGCAATAACAGATGAAAGGGTACTTTTTCCAGAACCATTGGGTCCCATGATGGCGTGAACTTCACCGGCTTTGACATCCAAATCAATACCGTTGAGAATTTGTTTTCCTTCTACTTGAGCGTGAAGATTTTCTATGGTCAGCATAAGTGTTTTTTTATCCTACAGATCCCTCTAAGGAGATTTCTAATAATTTTTGCGCTTCAACGGCAAACTCCATGGGCAGCTTGTTCAATACTTCTTTACTGAAACCATTGACCACCAGTGCAATGGCCTTTTCGGGGTCTATCCCTCTTTGATTACAATAAAATATTTGATCTTCCCCAATCTTACTAGTGGTGGCTTCGTGTTCTATTTGTGCGGTTTTGTTTTTAACCTCAATATAAGGAAAGGTATGTGCGCCACATTGGTTCCCCATCAAAAGGGAATCGCATTGAGAGAAATTTCTGGCATTGGTGGCCCTAGGGTGTACCTGAACCAATCCCCGATAGCTATTTTGGGATTTTCCGGCAGAAATTCCCTTGGAGATGATGGTGCTTTTTGTGTTTTTACCCAAATGAATCATCTTGGTACCCGTATCGGCTTGTTGATAATTATTGGTCAAGGCTATGGAGTAAAACTCACCTATGGAGTTGTCGCCTTTAAGGATACAAGAAGGGTATTTCCAAGTTACGGCAGAACCTGTTTCCACCTGAGTCCATGATATTTTGGAATTTTTGTGGCAGATACCTCTTTTGGTAACAAAGTTGTATACACCACCTTTCCCATTTTTGTCTCCTGGAAACCAGTTCTGAACGGTGGAATATTTAATTTC
>DGPN01000023.1:111765-129757 GCA_002390455.1 Flavobacteriaceae bacterium UBA4439
ACTAGTGTTCGTTCAAACTGACCTGTTCCCGCTTGATTGATCCTGAAATAGGTAGACAGTTCCATGGGGCAACGCACCCCCTTTGGAATATAACAAAAAGATCCATCGGAGAAAACAGCAGAGTTCAATGCAGCAAAATAATTATCTTGTGTAGGAACGACAGTACCAATGTATTTTTGGACCAAATCTGGGTGTTCGTGTATGGCTTCGGAAATGGAGCAGAAAATAATTCCCTTTTCAGCAAGCGTCTCCTTGAAGGTGGTCGCAACAGAAACTGAATCCATTACAATATCCACAGCTACCCCTGCCAGTTTCTTTTGTTCGTCTAACGAAATCCCTAATTTTTCAAAGGTCTTGAGCAACTCTGGATCTATCTCATCCAGGCTTTTATATTGGTCTTTTTTCTTGGGAGCAGAATAATAAGATATGGCTTGATAATCGGGTTTTTTGTATTGAACATTGGCCCACTTGGGTTCCTCCATATTCTTCCATGCCTCAAACGCTTTTAAACGCCATTGGGTCATCCATTCGGGTTCCATCTTTTTTTGTGAGATGCGGCGGACAACTTCCTCATTCAAGCCAACGGGAAAAGTCTCAGAATCGATATCGGTGTAAAAGCCGTATTCGTATTCTTTGGTCTCCAGTTCCTTTTTTAATTCTTCTTCAGTATATGCCATATCGTTTTATCTTAAAGGGAGAAACTTTCCCCACAACCACATGTCCGCTCTGCGTTGGGATTGTTAAAAACAAACCCTTTGCCGTTCAAACCTCCCGAGTATTCAAGTGTGGTTCCCAAAAGGTAGAGTAAGCTTTTTTTATCAACTAAAATTTTGACTTGATTGTCTTCAAACAAACGGTCTTGTTCTGATTTTACCTTGTCAAAACTCAAATCGTAGGAGAGACCCGAACAGCCTCCGCTTTTCACTCCCACACGGACAAAGTCATCAGTGGGGTGAAATCCCTCTTCTCGCATCAATTGTGACACTTGTTTTTGTGCACTGGGCGATACTTTGATCATTTAAAACAATTATTATTTAAAATCACTACAAATATAGCGCATTTCCTTTTAAGAGTGGGCTTTTACTATCAATTCTGATTATGGCTCAATTGATATTTACTAATTCCAACGAGCCATTAAAATATCCCCATTCCCTTTATTTTTTTCAAAAGGTGAATTTTTACTAAAAGATTGTCCCACAAGGAATACGCTACCGTCAGTCTGTATCAAAATATCGTGTGCAAAATCTTGACCTTCTCCTCCTAAGGTCATGGTCTTTTTAGCGGTTCCGTTGGAGGGGAAATACATCAAAAAGATGTCGTTTTCTCCGTTATTGTTCTCAAAGTCCCCGTCGGAACTTCGGGAGTAGCCCGTTAAGAAAATTGATCCCCATTGCCATTCACTCATGGCGGTACCCCTATCAAATTCACTCCCTCCAAAATTATAACTCCCAACCAGCCTTCCAGTTGGATCAAGTGTAATTTGCCAAGCATCTGATTCCCCCTTGGAATGGGTTATATCTTGATCCGAACTGTGAGTGTTACCAATAATTCTAAAATGACCGTAAGAATCTTGGATTACTTTTGAGGCCTCGTCCACCAAACTTCCACCGTAGGAATTTTCCCAAAGCATCTCGCCCGATGCTGAAACCATAACGACCCATACATCGTAATTGCCTTTAGGGTTTTTTACATCCACATCGTCGCTTTCTGAGGTACCCACCACTAAAAAGTTTCCATCTCGGGTTTGAATGGCATCGTAGGATCGGTCATTGTTGGTGCCTCCAAAATACCTTCGCCATTGTATGTTTCCATTGGCATCCAATTTGTGACACCAAAACTCCCCTACTCCATGACGACTGGCACTTGATGATTTTTTATCGTTGCCCATACCGTTGGAAGCGGTAACATCCAAAAAACCATTGAAAAAATAGCCTCCATCCTGGGTAGCAATAAGATTGTAGGAGTGATCATGACCTGAATAACCAAATGATTTCTTCCAAACGACGGCTCCATCTGCATCAATTTTGATGATCCAATTGTCGTGATATCCTTGGGTGGGGGGCACATCTCCATCCTGACTGTTACTGTAGCCCAATAAAACAAATCCTCCTTCGGGAGTTTCTACCACAGAAAAGCCAAAATCGTCACCGCTGCCTCCATAGGTTTTTTTCCATAAGATTTCCCCGTCAAGACTAAACTTGATCAAAAACAAATCCCAGTCGTTTGCGGTTCTTTCGCTAAAATCCCCATCGGTACTTTTGGTGCTTCCTACCACTGCAAGTCCACCTTTTCGCAACTGGATAATTTCTCTTGCCACATCCTCATTACTCCCGCCCACTAGCGTAACTTGGGTCAGCGAGCCACTGAATTGAGCCTCGGGCGTGTTTATAGAGATAGAATCAGGCATACAGGCCGAAAGAAGAGATATTAAAACGAGGAAAAGGAGTTTTATGTACAATTCTATTCAGATTTTTTGATGAGGAATAATCCCCTGTTAATATCGCTTATGGCAATCACTCCACTTTCGAAGAAGGGATAGACATTCCAAGCACCATTAAAGACAGTGGAGTTGTGCTCTGGAAAAGTGTCGAAAAAACCAATTTCTCTCATATTTTTATCGGCCAAACCACCGATGTCGATCACCCTGATCCCAGCAGAATAATTGGCCAAATAAAATAGGTCTTCTACGACATATCCATTGTGGTCTATGGCAGCAGTAGGGCCATAATAAGTATGATGAAGTACAGGATTGTCCAAATCATTGAGGTCAAAAACCAATGTTCTGGTTTTTCCACCCAGTCTGAATTCATCCAATTCATCTCCCAGAATAAAAAACCTTTGGGTTTTGTCAAACCAACCTTGATGAACATACTGGGTGTTTTGATAACTCGTTTCTGCTATGGTCTTTGGGTTTTGTTTGTCGGTAACATCAATCACGACCAATTTGGACTCATTAGAACCTATAAAAATTTCCTTTCCCACATAATCTTGATCCGGACCTCTGTAGTTGACCACTTGGGCATCATGACTGTAGCCAGCATCTGCGTATCCTCCCACAAATTTGATGCTTTGGGGATTGTTTAGGTCAAGGAAATGGACCCCTCCCCTAAAATCATCTTTTTTATCAGTTCCCACTACATATCCATAGCCACTATCTGGGTTGACGACCATATTATGGGCTGTAGGAACAGTTTGAAGTACTCTATCTGGAGAAAAATTTTCTGGAGGGTTAGCTTCTCTCAATCGTGTGAGATCAAAAACTTGCACGCCGTGGCTATCGGCTTCGCTGACGATATAGGCATGATTATCGTAAACCTTGATGTCTCTCCAAGAACTGTTCTCAGTAGTAGTAGGTAGTTTGCCGATCAAAATAGGGTTTGTAGATTCATTGATATCGACAAAAGCGGTGCCATTGTCCAGTCCCATCAGAACGTATTCTTTACCAGTACTTGAGTCGGTCCAGCCCCAACAATCATTACCTTGTCCGCTTCCTAAGGTGGAAAGGTCTATATGCGCCAGTAGATCATAACCCTTGCAAGGATATTTCCCAGCAAAACCATCTACGCAAGGGGTCCCCATTTTTTGATTGTCCGTTCCATTGTCGTTTCCATTATTTAGAGATTCGAGAGGCTCTAATACTTCATCATCAAGGTTGTCTTCTTGGCAAGAGATTAAGGCTGATAAAAGAAACAATAAAATTAGTCTTAAATTCATGAGGCAAATTTAGCGTTGTTATTAGAAGATTTACCCCTAATTTAAACAAGTCTGATCGGTTTGAAATAAATCTTAGTAATTTTAACAAATGTTTGAAAACAAAAACACCACCCCTATTTCCGAAATAGGAGAATTTGGTCTGATTGACCATTTGACAAAAAACTTTTCCGTAATTCACCCCTCGACCCTAAAAGGTGTGGGCGATGATGCTGCGGTATTAAAGCACAACGAAGGACAAACCGTTGTCACTACCGATCTTTTGATTGAGGGTGTTCATTTCGACTTGTCTTATGTACCATTAAAGCATTTGGGTTATAAGTCTGTGATGGTTAACCTTTCGGATGTGTATGCGATGAATGCACATCCCACCCAGATCACCGTATCTGTAGCGGTGTCCAATCGTTTTCCTCTGGAAGCTTTGGAAGAGTTGTACTCAGGTATTGCCTTGGCTTGTAAAAACTATAAAGTTGATTTGGTCGGGGGAGATACTTCTAGCAGTACCACCGGACTGATCATTTCCATTACCGCTATGGGGCAAGCCAAAGAGAAGAAGATCACTTACCGATCGGGGGCAAAAGCTAACGATCTGTTGGTCGTAAGTGGTGATTTGGGCGGAGCCTATATGGGCTTGCAGGTGCTTGAACGAGAAAAGGAGGTTTTTAAAGTCAACCCGAACAATCAACCCGACTTAGCACTTTATTCCTATTGCGTAGAAAGGCAATTGAAACCCGAAGCAAGGAAGGATGTTATAGAACTTTTGGAGGAAGTAAAAATTGTCCCCAATGCTATGATAGACATTAGCGATGGACTTTCTTCCGAAATTTTTCACCTCTGCAAAGCTTCCCAAGTGGGATGTGATGTATATGAAGAGAAGCTTCCCGCTGATCCGCAAACCTTGAGTACCGCAGAGGAATTCAAAATTAACAGTAGTACTGCGCTGCTCAACGGCGGAGAAGATTATGAATTGTTAATGGCGATTAAAACGGAAGATTATGAAAAAATTAAAGGGCATCCCTTGTTAACCACTATCGGTCATTTTACGGATCAAAAACAGGTCTGTAATATGATTACGGGCTTGGGGCAATCGATCCCTTTGGAAGCGCAAGGTTGGAAAAATTTCAACAAAGACGAATCAGCCTAGGGCAACATCTAGGGTCATCATTACAATAAAGCCGCCAATAAACCCCAGTGTGGAGACATCTGTATATTTGTCGAGCTGGGTTTCGGGGATGACCTCCTCCACCACTACAAAAATCATGGCCCCTGCGGCAAAAGCCAATGCATAGGGCAAAATGGGAGTGAAAAAAGTTACTGCCACAGCTCCCAAAACTGCAGCTATGGGTTCGACAATGGCCGACAACTGACCGTACCAAAAGCTTTTGAATTTACTGACCCCTTGTCTCCTTAAAGGCATGGAAACGGCAATACCCTCGGGAAAGTTTTGAATACCAATTCCAATGGCCAAAGCAACTGCTCCACCAATAGAAGCCTCGGGTATTCCAGCGGCTACACCTCCAAAAAGCACGCCTACTGCCAAGCCCTCTGGGATATTGTGCATCGTAATGGCCAATACCAACAAGGTGGTTTTGTGCCAAGGGGTTTTGATTCCTTCAGAATCCTTAAAGTTGATATGAATGTGGGGTAGTATTTTGTCTAGACTGAAAATAAAAAGAGCCCCTAAGCCAAACCCAATGGCAGCGGGGATGACCTTGACGAACCCTTCACCAGGTGACATTTCGATACCAGGAGCTAAAAGACTCCAAAAACTGGCCGCTACCATGACTCCCCCGGTAAAACCCAACATACCGTCTAAAAATCCACGGTGCATGGTTTTGAATAAAAAAACAAATGAAGCACCAAAAGCCGTCAATAACCAAGTAAATACCGTTGCATAAAATGCGCCTTTTACTGGACTGATATTGGAAAAAAACTCAATGATAGTGTCCATAATAGCAGATTTGAATCGTCGACAAATATAGATAAAACTAACTAATGTTTCAGACTGTTAAAGGGATTGACTAATTTTGAATCACAATGCTTAAAAAACAATACGACTATATTATTTGTGGAGGTGGAGCGTCGGGTTTGCTATTGGCCTACAGGATTTGTAATGACCCTTATTTCAAAGACCGATCTCTATTGTTGATCGAAAAAGATTCCAAAGACAGCAACGACCGTACTTGGTGCTTTTGGGAGTCGGGAGAGGGAGATTTGGAAACAATGGTTCACAAAACTTGGAATCATGCCTATTTTAATGCCGATGATTTTGAAATGGACTTTTCCTTGCAGCCATTTCGTTATAAGATGATCCGAAGTCTCGATTTCTACCAATCGATGAACAATAAATTGGCAGAATTCGATCAACTCACCCGAATCAAAGCAAGTGTGAGCTCCATAGAGGATGGTTGGGTGACCACCGAAGTGCAATCCTTTCAGGGCAGTATGGTTTTTTCGAGTATTTACAATCCCAAAAGCTTATACCAACAAAAAAAATACCCCGTCTTGTTACAACACTTTGTGGGGCAAGTCGTCCAAACCCAGAAGCCATGTTTTGACCCAGACAAAATTGAGTTCATGAATTTTAACGTTCCCCAAAAAGGAAATACCCGATTTATGTATGTGTTGCCCCTAGGGCCAAATAAAGCATTGTTGGAATACACTCTTTTTTCTCAA
The DNA here is from genome assembly GCA_002390455.1 of Flavobacteriaceae bacterium UBA4439. Taxonomy (GTDB): domain Bacteria; phylum Bacteroidota; class Bacteroidia; order Flavobacteriales; family Flavobacteriaceae; genus UBA8316. The sequence goes on from DGPN01000023.1 coordinate 118,153, forward strand.
AATGCTTTGCAAAGAAAAGAATATTCGGATGCTATAGCAGATTTTCTCAAGAATCTGCCCACAGGAGGTTATGAAATCTTGGAAGAGGAGGAGGGGAAAATCCCCATGACTTGTTATCGTTTTGACCTCAAGAACAGCTCAAAGCTTTTACATATTGGTACGGCAGGAGGTTGGACAAAACCCAGTACTGGATACACCTTTCAACGCATCAACGAGAAAACAAAAGAGGTGGTCGATTTCCTCAAAAAAGAACAGCCACTGTCTCATTTTGGTAGAAGAAATCGATTTTGGTTTTACGACTTATTGTTTATCGACGTTCTGGCCAAAGACAATGCTAACGGAGCCAAACTTTTCAAAAAGATGTTTGAAAAGAACTCGCCCGAGCTCATTTTTCGATTCTTGGACGAAAAAAGTTCTTTATGGCAAGAGTTTCAAATCATGCGCTCTTTTGATGTGGGACAATTTGTAAAAGCCCTTTTAAAAAGAATTTTTTAATAAGTACGATACATCAGCCAGTCTTTTAGCTCTCTAAAGCGACTTTTTTGATCCTCGCTAATATCGAGGCTTTGCAGTTCAATGTCTGCCAAATCGGAGTGGTGTTGAATCAAATCACGGGCAGCAGACTGGGCAGATGTTGCCTTAAACAAAGACTTGACCTGATCTATTTTTTCCGCATCATCAATGAAGTGGTTCCCCCCCAAAAGAGATTGTAAAGCTTGTTTTTGGTCTTCATCCCCTGCCTTGATCGCCAAATGATAAAGAATTGTTTTTTTGTTCTCGAGTATATCGCCCCCTATCTTTTTTCCAAAAGTTTCCTGATTCCCGAAGGTATCGAGATAATCGTCTTGCAATTGGAAGGCCAAACCCAATTGGATGCCAAAGTCATAAATGGCCTTTCGATCCTGCTCACTCGCGCCACCGATGATGGCACCCATTTGTAGTGCACAACCAACCAAAACAGCGGTTTTCAGTCGGATCATTTCGATGTATTCTACCTCAGAGGTGTTGGCTTGGGTTTCAAAATCCATATCATATTGCTGCCCCTCGCAAACCTCAATGGCTGTTTTGCTCAACAACTGTGTCAATTTTTGAAAGACATCGGTCGGATAAGTTTCCAAACATTGATAGGCTTTGATCAACATGGCATCTCCAGACAGTATCGCAGTATTGACGTCCCATTTTTCGTGAACTGTGGCACTGCCTCTTCGCAAACTGGCTTTGTCCATTATATCATCATGCATGAGGGTAAAATTGTGGAATACTTCCACTGCCATGGCGGCACCCATTGCCTCTTTCATAGAAACCTCAAATGCCTCTCCAGACATTAGGGTCAAGAAAGGACGGATTCTCTTTCCTCCCAAATCCATCAAATATCCAATGGGCTGGTATAGGTTTTGAGGGGATTGGCCTTGATTGAAATCTTCTATTGATGATTCAAATGCTTGTTGATAGGCCATAAAAAGATTCATAATGATTTGAATTTTGTTAAAATTACACCGCCTAAAGTTAAAGAAGTGTACAAAAACTTTGGAAACTTTTTTTGTTTTTAAAGTTTTCTTTGATAAGTTTGCCAAAAAAATAAAATGGATAAAGAAATCGTTGCGGCGGCTTCTTCATTGTTTCTTCAATACGGCTATAAAGCCGTAACTATGGATGATATAGCAGGGCATATGCGAATCTCCAAAAAGACAATCTATCTTTATTTTGACGATAAGACCTCATTGGTAAGGTCGGCTGTTTTGGAAGTGTTCGATCAAGTAAAAGACAAGATCATAGCAGTTCAAATTTCGATGGATAATCCCATCGAAGCCCTTTATGAAATAAAAAAAATAGCGGTGCAGATTTTGGGTAATAAAGATAAATCTCCTCAATACCAATTACAAAAGTACTATCCCTCCATCTACACAGAAATTAGGAGTAAAGAACTTTCGGCTTTGGGAGACTGCTTTGAGATGAGTTTAAAAAAGGGAATGGATTCTGGTTTATTCAGGAGTGATCTCAATACAAATTTTATTACTCGAATCTATTTTAATGGTTTTAGAGGGTTGCGAGACATTGAATTGTTTCCCCCCGAGGACTACGAAATTGATGATATTATAGGATCATATATTGATTATCACCTGAGGGCCATCGTCACTCCTAAAGGATTAAAGTTTTTAGAACAGTTCAAACAAAACAATACCACCCCATGAAAATTAAATTATTTATAGGCCTAAGCCTTTTCAGCATCTTGATTCAGGGACAAGAATTACCAGATTCACTAACGTTGAATGAGGCCATTGCCTATGGTTTGACCAACAACAGATCGATCATCAACGCTGATCGAGACATTCAAAAAGCCAAAAAAGACCGATGGAAAACCATTGCTTCGGGTCTTCCACAAATCAGTTCTGAGGTGAATTACCAGAACTTCTTGGAAATGCCTGTTTCGCTTGTTCCAGCAGAGTTTTTCGGCGGAAATCCAGGTGAATTTTCTGAACTTACCTTCGGAACAGAGCAAAATATGATCGGTTCATTGAAAGTAGAACAACTCGTTTTTGACGGATCGTATTTGGTGGGTTTAGAGGCTTCAAGGGTTTACCTCTCCATTTCGGAAAACCTTTTTGAAAAAACACACTTAGAGATCAAAAAACTCATAACAAACCTATACTCGAACGCCTTATTGGCAAAATACAATATTGTCTTTTTGGAAAAAAATAAAGCTTCTTTGGAAGAAAATTTCGTAGAAATCCATCAGCTTTTTAAAAATGGTTTTGAAGAAGAGGAAAGTGTAGAGCAGATTCAATTATCGTTGGCTCAAACCAACAGCCGACTCAAATACGCTAAGAACTTGCTGCATATTCAAGAAGATATGTTGAAGTTTGTTATTGGTTACCCCATCGACAGCCCCTTAAAATTGGCCGATGAATTGGATGACATATTCAATGAAGACCTCTACTTTATCTCCTTACCCAATACCGATGACATTCAAAACAATATCGATATCAGAATCGCAGATAACAATGTAAAAGCGGAAGCCTTGTTGTTGAAATTGGAAAAATCTAAAGCATTGCCCAAAGTCAATGCTTTTATCAACCGGACTTATACGGGAAACAGTAATGATTTCACTTTTGGGGATAGCGATCAAAAATGGTATGGTTCTTCACTGCTGGGTTTGAATGTTAAAATTCCGATTTTCAGTTCTTTGGGCAGAAATGCCAGTACCCAAAAAGCCAAAATCAGTCTGGATCAGGCCAAAACACAACTCGAGGAAACTCAATACAAAATAAGAATTGAAGTGGATGCTGCCCTAAGTGATTACCAACTTTCCATAGACAATTATTATACCGAAAAAGAAAATCTGAGGTTGGCCGAAAGCATAGAACGAAAAAATCAAACCAAATTCTATGAAGGTATGGTTCAAAGTTTTGAACTCCGAATGGCTCAAGTGCAACTCTACACCGCTCAGAGTAATTTTGTTGCCGCCATTCAGCAGGTGATTACCAATAAATTAGCTTTGGAAACCCTACTCAATCAATCTAACACCAAATAAACCATGAAAAAAATCATCTACTCCCTTTGTTTGACTTCTGTTTTTCTTGCTTGCTCAGGAGATCAACCCGTATCGACAGAAGATCTGATCTCTGCCAAAGACCTCAAGGGTCTAAAAGCACAAAAAGAAAAAAAAATAAAATCCTTCAATGCCTTAAAGTTAGAATTGAACCAAATCAATACCGCCATCTCAGATTTGGATCCTTCCGAAAAATTGGCATTGATTTCCATATTTGAGGTAAAACCGGAAAATTTTGAACATTACATAGACATACAAGCCAACTTCAAAACCCGACAAAATGTGCTGCTTTATCCTGAATACAGTGGCGTTCTTAAAAGGGTCTATGTCAAAGAAGGCCAAAGCGTCAAAAAAGGAAAACTCCTCGCTCAGATAGATGATGCGGGGCTGAAAAACCAGTTGGAACAATTGCAGATTCAGACCAAGCTTACAAAAACAACTTATGAGCGAACCCAGAGGTTATGGGATCAGAATATTGGTTCCGAGATGCAGTTACTCCAGGCCAAAGCAAACTATGAGGCTCAACAGAAAACCATTGAACAACTAAAAAAACAATTGCAACGCACACAGATTTTGGCTCCCTTCGCTGGCACCATAGATGAAATTGTGGCCAACACAGGGTCTAATTTGATGCCCGGTCAGACCCCAGTGATGAGAATCGTGAATCTAAAAAACATGTATGCTGAAGCCAATGTCCCCGAGCGCTATCTAAGTCAAATTAAAAAAGGAACTTCGGCAAAGGTAAGCATACCCATGTTGGAAAAAGAATACCCCACCACCATCCGTCAGACGGGTAACTTTATCAATCCCAATAACCGTAGTTTTAGGGTAGAAGCTCCCCTAACCAACCCCGATGAAATGATCAAACCCAATTTGAGTTGTAAGTTGAAAATTAACGATTACAGCAACCCTCAGGCACTTATGATTCCCCTGAGAATCATCAAAGAAAACGCCCTTGGCAAAAAATATATTTTCAAATTAATCCCCGATGGCAAAGATCAGGTGTATCGCGCCCAAGAGATTTTTATCCAATTGGGTAAAAAGAGTTCGGACAAGGTAGAGGTATTGTCAGGAATTTCAACCGGTGATCTATTGGTTGACGAAGGGGCAACGATCGTTGAAAACAATCAACGGGTCAAAAACATTCAATAATTGGATCGAAAAAAATGAAAAAATTAATCAAAGAATTTCCTTTATCCAGTTGGGCCATAGATCATAAAACCGTGATCTATGTCATTATGGCGATCTTTTTCTTTTTGGGGATACGATCCTATAATGTGATGCCACGCGAAAGTTTTCCAGAGATCAACGACACACGAATGTTTGTCTCTGCGGTATTCCCCGGAAATACAGCCGAAGACATCGAACGATTGATTGTTGACCCACTGGAGGATGCACTCAAAGGGGTGTCTAACTTGGTGGATATCACCTCCACTTCAGAGGAGGATTTTGCCGTCATTCAATTGGAGTTTGACGAAAATATACCCTTGGATTTGGCCAAACAAAAAACAAAAGACCTGGTTGACGGAGTGGTATCGGGTGCGGATTGGCCCACTTTCAACAATGCCAAAGTCGAACCCTCTGTGTTTGAAATGGATTTTTCTGAATTGATGCCCATTTTAAGCATCAGTATGGTGGGCGATTATCCCATCGAACAGATGAAAGATTTTGCAGGTTATCTCGAAGAAAAAATTGAACAGATCCCCGAGGTCAAATCAGCCGATGTAAGGGGCATACAAGCTTTTGAGGTAGAGATTGCGGTAGATATTTACAAAATGACCGCTGCCAAAATCAGTTTTAACGACATCCTCAATTCCATTGGTGGAGAAAATACCACCATTTCTGCGGGTAATATCATTGCTGGTGGGCAAAGAAGAAGTTTGAGAATCATTGGGGAAATTTCCGATCCCGAAGAACTTAAAAATTTTGTCATCAAAAGTGAAAAAGTAGCCACCTATTTGGGAGATATCGCCACGATAAGTTTCAAAGAGAAAGACATTTCCTCCTATGCTCGGTCATTTGGTGAAAAGGTAGTTTTGTTGGATGTCAAAAAAAGAGGAGGGAAAAACCTCATCCAGGCTTCCCAAAAAATACAAGCCTTGATTGACAACATTGGAGAAAATGTTTTTCCCAAAAGCATTAAACTGACCATTTCCAACGATCAATCTGCTGTAACCCTAAACCAAGTCAGTGATTTGGTCAACAATATCATTTTTGGAGTATTGCTGGTGGTAACCGTACTGATGTTCTTTTTGGGTTTTAGAAATTCACTTTTTGTAGGTTTTGCCATCCCCATGTCCATGTTTATGTCCTTTATGATCCTTTCCTTATTGGGTTATACAATGAATACAATGGTGCTTTTCGGCCTGGTAATGGGACTGGGAATGTTGGTCGACAATGGAATTGTAGTGGTGGAAAACGTCTATCGTTTGATGGAAAAAGAAGGTATGAGCCGCATTCAAGCGGCCAAGGTTGGTATTGGAGAAATAGCCTACCCCATTATCGTTTCAACAGCCACGACCATTGCAGCCTTTGTTCCCTTGGGTGCTTGGCCAGGATTGATGGGTGAATTTATGATTTATTTTCCCATAACTCTCTCTGTCGTTTTGGGCTCTTCTCTGATTGTGGCCTTGTTTTTTAACTCCATGTTGGTTTCTCGTTTTATGGAAATTAGCGAAAGAGAAATTTCTTTAAAAGGACTGTTGAGATTGACCCTAATTTTGGGCGGTCTAGGTTTGATTTTGGTATTCAATCAAGGGGTTTTAAGGGGATTGGGCACCTTAATGATTGCCATCACTCTACTTTTTTGGGCCTACAAATATTTCCTCAAAAGATTGGCTTCTGTTTTTCAAAACGAATTTTTACCGAGGATGGAAAAAGGCTACCGCTCGTTTTTGTCCATGGCCCTCAAAGGGTATCGCCCTTTTGCCTTTTTGATCGGTACATTCGTACTGTTGATTTCTTCATTTCTATTGATGGGTATTTTCCCCCCCAAGGTGGAGTTTTTTCCAGAAAACCAACCCCTTCAAATTCTTACCTATATAGAATATCCTGAAGGAACAGATATTAACAAAACCAACGCTATTACTCAAAAAATTGAAGCGGATATTTTTTCCATCATCAATCAAGATAAATACCGCAATGGGGATTACAACTATTTGGTCGAAGATGCTGTTGCACAAGTTGGAGCTGGGGCCGGAAATCCCGAAATAGATGGTGGGGTAACCAACGAAATGCCTCACAAAGCCAAAATATCCCTTACTATGCGGGAATTTAAATTCCGAAATGGACTGTCTAGTGAAAGCCTGCGCAGTGAAATTCAACAATTCCTCAACGGAAGATATCCTGGGGTGTCTGTTTCTGTGGAGAAAGATGCCAATGGTCCACCAGTAGGTTATCCTATAAACATAGAGATATCGGGAAGGGATTATGAAAAACTTATTCTTACTGCCCAAGAAATGAAAGACTTCCTCAATGCAGAAAATATAACTGGGGTAGAGGAACTCAAAATCGATGTCAACAAAAACAAACCTGGGACGCAGCTGATTATCGATCGAAAAAAAGCAGGGGAATTGGGAGTTTCTGCGGGCATGATCGGCTCCCAATTGAGAAATTCTATTTTTGGTGCCAAAGCAGGGGTTTATAAAAAAGACGGTGAAGATTATGAAATCAATGTTCGTTTTCAAGAAAAATACCGATATGACCAAAATGCCTTGTTTAACCAATTCGTAACCTTTAGGGATCAATCCTCGGGAAAAATCAAAGAGATTCCCATTGCAGCCTTGGTGAAAACCCAAAACTCTTCCTCCTACAGCGCTATAAAACACCGCAAATCCATTCGACTGGTCACTTTGTATTCCGACGTATTGGCGGGCTATAACGCCAACGAAGTGGTGGCCAATGTAAAAGCCGCTTTGATGAATTACCCCCTCGATTTGGGAGTAGAATTCAAATTCACTGGAGAAATCGAAGAACAGGATAAAAATATGACCTTTTTGTCCAACGCACTTCTCGCAGCACTGGCATTGATCATGTTGTTGCTGGTGTTCCAATTCAACTCAATTTCCAAACCCATCATCATATTGATTTCCATTTTCTTAAGTTTTACTGGAGTATTTTTGGGGATCACCTTGTTCCAAATGCCCTTTGTGATTTTGATGACCATGATGGGGATCATTTCCCTATCGGGGATTGTAGTAAACAACGGTGTTGTGCTTTTGGATTACACCCAACTGTTGATCGACCGAAAAAGGGTGGCCATGGAACTTCCCGAGGAAAGTATGTTGCCCAATGAAGTGGCAATTGAAGCCATCATCGAAGGAGGGTCTGCAAGATTGCGGCCAGTAATTCTAACAGCCATTACCACTATATTGGGATTGATTCCTTTGGCCATTGGTCTGAACATTGACTTTTTCTCCTTGTTTTCCGAATGGAACCCCAAAGTCTTTATAGGAGGCGACAATGTCATTTTTTGGGGCCCATTGGCCAAAACGGTAATCTTCGGATTATCATTTGCGACTTTCCTTACCCTTATCATTGTTCCTGCAACCTTTTTGATCACTTACCAGATCAAACTCAAATGGCGAAAACTATTTAAAAAATAATTTTTGGTCTGAAGAAAAGCTTCTTACTACCTTTGTAACTAATTCAAACAAAATGTTGAGATCCCACCATTGCGGCGCACTGAATGAAAAGCATTCCAATGAGGACGTTACCCTAGCCGGATGGGTACAAAAAGTAAGAAATAAAGGCTTTATTGTTTGGGTGGATATACGGGATCGCTATGGCATCACTCAGTTGATTTTTGACGAGGAACGCAGTCCAGAAGCGGTTTTTAAAAAATCATTGGAATTGGGGCGTGAAGATGTAATCCAAATCAAAGGAAAAGTAATTGAGCGGGAATCCAAAAATCCCAAGATGAGTACTGGAGCTATCGAAATACTGGTGGGGGAATTAACGGTTTTAAACGCTGCCAAAACACCGCCTTTTACGATTGAAAATGAAACAGATGGTGGAGACGAATTGCGGATGCAATACCGCTATTTGGATTTGAGGCGTGCCCCTGTAAGGGAAAACCTCATCTTTAGACACAAAGTGACGATGGCAGTTCGGAATTTTTTATCCCAAGCGGCCTTTATAGATGTGGAAACCCCCTATTTGATCAAATCTACCCCAGAGGGGGCGCGGGATTTCGTGGTGCCTTCCAGAATGAACAGCGGACAATTTTATGCCCTTCCACAATCCCCACAAACCTTTAAGCAGCTTTTAATGGTTGCTGGATTTGATAAATATTTCCAAATCGTAAAGTGCTTTAGAGATGAAGATTTACGTGCTGACCGCCAACCAGAATTTACACAGATCGATTGCGAAATGACATTTGTTGAACAAGAGGATGTGTTGATACAATTTGAGGCCATGATCCAACATCTTTTAAAAGAAATAAAAGGCGTGGAATTGGGAGAATTTCCCCGTATGACCTATGCAGAGGCGATGCGGCAATATGGCAATGACAAACCCGATATCCGTTTTGGGATGACTTTTGGCGAACTGAATGCATTGGCGCAAAACAAGGGTTTTAATGTGTTTGACAGTCAAAAATTGGTGGTGGGGATTGCGGTGTCTGGAGGCGCTAGCATGACCCGAAAAGAAATCGATGCTTGGATAGAATGGGTCAAGCGACCCCAAATCGGAGCCAAAGGCTTAGTATGGGTAAAATGCAACGAGGATGGAAGCTATAAATCTTCTGTGGATAAATTCTTTGGAGCCGACGATCTTGCCCAATGGGCGGAAGCCACGGGAGCCAAAAAAGGAGATTTGATCTTTGTGATGGCTGGAGATACCCAATCCACTCGAAGCCAACTCAGTGCTTTGCGTATGGAAATTGCCGAGCAAAAGGGACTGAGAAAACCCGATGCGTTTGCGCCCCTTTGGGTAACCGACTTTCCCCTGTTGGAGTGGGATGAGGAAAGCCAACGCTATCACGCCATGCATCACCCTTTTACTGCTCCCAAAAAAGAAGATTTGGAACTGCTGGAAAGTGATCCCGCTAAAGTAAAGGCCAATGCCTATGACTTAGTATTGAACGGCAACGAAATTGGAGGGGGTTCCATTCGAATACACGATACCAGCCTTCAGGAGAAAATGTTTGGCCTGTTGGGATTCTCAGAAAAGGAAGCGCAAGAACAATTTGGCTTTTTGATGGATGCTTTCCAATACGGTGCTCCCCCCCATGGTGGCATTGCCTTGGGACTCGATCGATTGGTCGCTATATTGGGAGGAAGTGAAACGATTAGAGATTATATCGCCTTTCCAAAAAATAACAGTGGTAGGGATGTGATGATCAATGCTCCATCAGCTCTAGAAGATGCTCAATTGGAAGAATTATATCTTAAAACGCTCCCCAAAACCCTTCTTTAAGGAAAATTCTTACAATAAATTAGGCGCTATAAAATGAAATATCTGCTCAGAATACTTTTTTTAGGAATACTCATCAGCCTGAGCTATGGCCTCTATGTCAATTCTTCGGGAAATACTTTGTTGGGAAATAAAATCATTGGATTTACAGTATTGACTGGGGCTTTTATTTTTATGCCCATTTTTTTGGTTCACCGATGGAAAGGAAAAAGGCTCCAAGACTACACCTTATCCAAAGAAAATATGGAAAAACTTAGGAATTTAGATCAAAAAAAATGATCCAATAGAGCTTACCAGCCTAATAAAGTGTAACTTGCATAAAATTTTTAAATTAAATTATGACTGGTACAGTTAAATTCTTTAATGGATCCAAAGGTTATGGGTTCATTACCAATGACGAAACTTCAGAAGATGTTTTCGTTCACGTTTCTGCCCTTGATGGGCTAACACTCCAAGAGGGTGATAAAGTTGAATATGTAGAAGAAGAAGGAAAAAAAGGGAAGCAAGCTTCGCAAATTTCCCTGTTATAATATACATTACGACTAAAAACAGAGCCTCCCATAGTGGAGGCTTTTTTTATGTCCTTTTTTTTTGAAAAAAGGTCTGAAGTAGCGCCGCCGCTTCATCTGCCATAACTCCCCCGTAAACGGAAGCCTTGGGATGAGCCTGTAAATGGGCTTGTTGATATCCCCTTTTTTTGTCTTTGGCTCCAAAAACAATCTTGCTGAGTTGCGACCAATAAATGGCACCCATACACATCACGCAGGGCTCTAGAGTAACATAGAGGCTACAGTCGTTGAGATATTTCCCGTTCAAAAAATGGGCTGCCGAGGTAATGGCTTGCATTTCCGCATGGGCGGTGACATCATTTAGTCGCTCTGTTAAATTGTGTGCTCGGGCAATGATTTTGTTGTCGATCACCACTACAGCTCCCACAGGTACCTCCTCTGCATCATAGGCCTTTTGGGCCTCAACCAAGGCCTGCTTCATAAAATAATGGTCATCAAACATTTCCACAGGGTGAAAATACAAAACCCCTACAGCGGGTACAAGCGAAACTTTATCTTTGTAACTTGACTTAATAATTATCATCCCTTCCATGAGCGAAAAAAAAAGACTTTTTCTACTTGATGCTTACGCCCTGATCTTTAGAGGCTACTATGCTTTTATCAAAAATCCCCGTATCAATTCCAAAGGAATGAACACCTCCGCCATTATGGGCTTTATGAATTCACTTTTGGATGTGATTAAGCGAGAAAAGCCCGACCACTTGGCAGTGTGTTTTGACAAAGGTGGATCCCGTGAAAGGACAGCAATGTTTACCGAATACAAAGCCAATCGGGACGAAACCCCAGAGGCCATTGTTATAGCTGTACCCTATATACAAAAAATCCTAGAGGCGATGCATATTCCAGTGGTTGTAAAAGAGGGTTTTGAAGCCGATGATATTATTGGCACTTTGGCCAAACAGGCCGAAAAAGAAAATTACAAAACCTTTATGGTGACGCCCGATAAAGATTTTGCCCAACTGGTTTCTGAAAATATTTTTATGTACCGCCCCGCTCGGATGGGTAACGGAATTGAAATCTGGGGCGTTCCCGAGGTTCAAGAAAAATTTGAAATCGAAAGGCCGGAGCAGGT
>DGPN01000010.1 GCA_002390455.1 Flavobacteriaceae bacterium UBA4439
GGCTTCTATGTCCATTTGAGCTCCCAAAGGGTCACTCTCCCATACAATAGTACCTCCTTCTTTAACGTTAAATTTTTTGTCTATAACACTTAAATTTTTAAAATTATAAATCCCATCGTAAGTGATGAAATCTCCCCACATATTGAATTTCCCATTGGTGTCAATTTCCATTAAAATGTTACCTGCCCCTCGACCACTCAAAAAACTACCAGATTCTTTATCGATTACCACCTTGATTTCTGCATTGTTATTTACATCCAATTCAAAGTTCATTTCCAAACCTAAAAAACTAACGAATTCCTCATTGTTTTCTTGTTGGGCTTTGTTGACTTTTGTCTTATCAATAAATTTCACAAAAGAAGTGTCTGCCAATCCATAATCGTCCGCCCAAGGGATTTTGATACTGGTCCCCTCTTCTGTAGCTCCCACAACATCAATGGTTAAATTCTTGGAAGGGCCATGTAAGTGGACTTTTCCTGCCAAAAATCCGTCCCCAAAAAAGACTTCATCCTCATCCTCTGGAATATTGAGCATAAGAATTCTGTCTGAGGCGATATTGAGATCAAAACCCCAATCCGAAAAATTCAAATGGTCCATTTTCCCCTCCAGCTCTGCCTGTGTTCCAAATCGAGTATCTGTTAATGTGGTCTTATTGAAGTTAAAACTTTGATCCATCAAAGTAATTCTTGTACCATCGGAAAAGCTATAATCAGTATTGATATAGGGCACACCTATTCCACCTTTGTTGAGGAGCAGTTGTCCATTGTGTTTGGGAGCATCAATAGGCCCCCATAGATTCACATTACCCGTAACCTCACCCCTTATATCATCTATATTCACGCCACCAAAAGGGGTTAGGAAAGAAAGATCGAAATCTTTAAAGTTAAAATCAAGATCAAGACGGGGAGATTGATCAAATCTTAAAATATTCCCCTTTGCCGACAGGGTATTTTTCCCATGTTCCGATAATAATAAATTGACTTCATAGGAATTTAACTGAGTATTTCCTGAAGTAAAAAAACGCAAGAAACCCATGTCCAGATTATTCATCACCAAATGATCTACAAATCCATTAAAATTTAAGGTATTATCGGTGGGAGAACGTTTGATGTTTAAATTCAAATCCATGGCCCCCTCAAAATCAAATTTTTTACTTGGTATTCCAAGATTCTGAAGGGAAACCTCGTCAATGTTCAACGACAGCCCAAAATTTTCAGGCGACTGATAATTTCCACTAATTTCAATCCGCTCATTATCTGATTGGGCTTCAAAAAAATTGAGGTCAAATATTTTAGTAACAGGGTCATACGTTATCGAATGCTTTTGATCAAATAATGGATTAATGGTCCAAACATTTCGATCCAATTGAATGGTCGAGGGTTTGAAAATAATCTTAGACTTATCCTCTACCAGTAGTGCATAATTCAACTGATAAACATCCTCTTTGTTTTTTCGTCCATATAACTCCGTTCTAAAATTGAGGGTATCCCCCATTTTCACCCCCAAGGTGTTAAATTCTGAAATTTCATATGAATCGCTTTCTATTCTCCCCACGGAAATATAGGTGTTAAACAGAGGGTTTTGATTATCTAACTGTATGGCTAAGTTTTCGGTGTTGATCCCCTTAAATGCAATTTTGGGAATGTTGAGCGTCATTTTAGAAACATTGTCTTGGGTAGATAATACCCCTCTAAAAACTGCCTTTTTGTCAATGACCAAATCAGGGAAAATAGCATTCAAGTGAGCGGTTTGAAGACTGATGTCGTAAACCAAATCTTGGGAGTTCTCAATCCTTTTCAAAGGTACAAAGGGGAAGGCCTCGGCGATGGCATTGGAAAAAAGTGTATTGAGCTTGCTCAATTGAAATTCGCCCTCCACATTAACTTCCATAATATCGGAATTAATGGTTCTGATGATTCTCTTTCGATCGGAAAGACTGGTTTCAAGAATAAAATCATTAAAGGAATCCACTTGCTTTAGATTTTCAAATTGTATATTCTTGAAAAGCAAATTTCCTTGAAGTTCATCAAAGCTATCCCCCACCAAAAAAAGGTTTAAATCTCCAGAGTAAATAGCCTTTCCACCACCCAGTTCATTGTTGAAAAGATGAAGGTTTAGTTGATCCAAACTTAGGTCGAATTGATATTTATGTTGATCTTCTTCCCAAGAATAGGCCAAAGCAGAACTGGCAATAACATATTCATCTTCCACTGCAATTCTTGCCCTTAATTCTTTTTCTTTTAAAGCTCCTTCAATTTCAAGCCTATTGATTCCTACTTTGTCGAATACAACTTCGTACACATCGACATCAAAATCAAAATTAAAATTACCCGATGCTCCCCTATTTCCCGATATTAGGAATTGTGATGTAATCCTGCCCAACTTGGTATGCCAAGGAGATAAATCTACTTTATTTACTGATGAGTTACTCTCAAAACGATTCAGTTTAAATTCTCCTTTATCAAAGGATAAATCAAATAAACTCTGATTTTCAATAGTGCCATTTCCATTAATCAATCGCAAATCTGAAGTCAGTTGATTTTCTTCCAAAGAAAGAGTCCCATTGCACTCAAAAGAATCATAGCTAAGTAGCGGTTTTGAAAATTGATCAAAATGATCTGGAGGGATCAATTGAGTTAAATTTTTGCTTACTATATTTATTGATGTTAATTCAACAAAAGCCTTAATAGGAGCCTGTGAAAAAGCCTCTTTACAATTTAACTTGGCCTTGATTTGAATCGCATCTTGGTCGATTTCTAAATTGGAAAATTCAAAATCATTTGGAGTCCCTTTTCCCAAGAGATTGAATTTGATCGGCTGAAAGTCTTCTGGTATGTCAATAAAATTCTGGAGTAGTTGCCTCGAACAAAAACCACTGAGGCTCATGTCAATATGCGCCCTTTCTTTGAATCCATTAAAACTCCTATCGGGTAATGATAGGCTGACATTGCCAGCGATTTTGCTGTCCAACGAGGAAAATTGGAAAGAACGAAGATCAATTGCACATGGGTTGTAGTTAAAGGTTGTACTCTTTAAATTAACTTTACCGTAATCTTTTGAATCAAAGTTGAGGTTTCTCAACTCCAACTCTACCTCATCATTTAGGACATAAAAATCATTAACTTGAAGATTGATTCTTTCAAATTCCAATGGTATTTTGGAACTATTATAGTCAACCATCAACAACCGGCCATCGGAAATGTTTAGTTGGTCAATCTTGACAAAATCAGGACGATTGTCTTGGTATTTTGTGTGGGCTAAAAGCTTGTCTGTAAACTGAAAAAGGGAGTTGTTTTCTTCTCCTTTGTAATGTGTTATTTTAAAAACAACATCCTCAAAATCGGTCGTTGAAAAAAATAATTTTCCATTGACCCACTGATTCAAACTGTAAAGATCAGTTTTGAAGTTTTTGGCGTATAGAAGCGTATCCGAATGATGATCTGCAACAAAAAAGGAAGCCAAGTTTACAGTACCGTCAAATCCAATAGCTACCCCTTCTACTTTAATATCAGTCTGAAAATTTTGATTAATTTTTTCAGTCAATCGATTGGCCAACTGAGACTGAACTGAAGGAATACTAATCACCAACAAAGTTCCCAATGACAAAACAATGATCATCAGCAGCAGTATGGGAACAAATTTGTGTAACTTTTTAATGGTAATCCTCTATTTTTGTAGCCGATAGGCAAATTGATATGAAAAAAACAAGCTATATCCTCGGGATAGAGTCTTCTTGCGACGATACTGCTGCGGCCATTTTAAAAGACAATCAGGTACTTTCGAATTGTATTGCCAACCAAAAAATACATCAGTCCTATGGCGGAGTAGTGCCCGAATTGGCCTCAAGGGCACATCAGGCGAACATCGTTCCCGTCGTACAACAAGCTCTTTCCATTGCAAATATCGACAAAAAAGAACTTTCTGCAATTGCTTATACTAGAGGTCCGGGTTTATTGGGATCACTTTTGGTAGGAAGTGCTTTTGCCAAGTCTCTTGCTTTGAGTCTGGAAATCCCCCTCATTGAAGTCAATCATATGCAGGCTCACTTGCTTTGTCACTTTATAAATAATGAAGATCAGTCCCCTCCAGAATTTCCATTTCTTGGGGTAACCCTATCGGGTGGTCATACTCAGTTGGTTTTGGTCGAAAGCCATTTTGAGATGAAGGAAATTGGAAAGACTAGGGATGATGCCATTGGAGAAGCCTTTGATAAATGTGGAAAAATAATGGGTTTGAATTACCCTGCCGGTCCCGAAATTGACCGATTGGCCAAAGAAGGTGATCCCAATGCTTTTGATTTCCCCATTCCCAAAGTTGATGGTTTAGACGTTTCATACAGTGGATTAAAAACAGCTTTTATTAATTTGGTGAATAAAAACAGTATGAAGAATCCGAATTTCATTGAAGAAAACCTCAATGACCTTTGTGCCTCCATCCAAAAAACCTTGGTAACCGTTATCATCAATAAAATAATCCTCGCCAAGGAAAAATATAAGCTGAATCGAGTCGTAATAGGTGGCGGTGTCGCAGCCAACTCAAAAATCAGAAGTGTTTTGACTGAAAAAGCCAACCTAGATCATTGGGAAGTGTTTTTACCGCCCTTTCAATACACTACCGACAATGCTGCCATGATTGGAATCGTAGGCTATCACAAATTGCTGAGTCAACAATTGGGGACAATGGACCAGTCGGTTAGTGCGAGATTATCCCTTTGATTATGGAATTATTTTACAAGGAGAATATGGTTGCCAACGACGAGTCGATAACTTTCAGTTCGGAAGAGAGTCGTCACTTGAGTAAGGTATTGCGAAAAAAAATTGGAGAAATGATCAGTGTCACCAATGGTGAAGGATTGGAATGGAAGGGACAAATCGTCAGTAATGATGTTAGAAAAGCGACAGCAAAAAAAACAGATGTCATTTTTCATCCAAACCCACTCATTCCCCTCCACATTGCTATTGCTCCTCCCAAAAGCAACGACCGTTTGGAATGGTTTCTCGAAAAAGCGACTGAGATAGGTGTTTCTCAAATCACTCCTCTGTTGTGTGAACACTCCGAAAGAAAAGCCATTAAACCCGAAAGACTTAATAAAATTCTGATCGGTGGGCTCAAACAATCCGCTCAATTTTTCTTACCCAAATTCAATCCCATTACTTCCTTTGAGACATTCGTAAAATTGAATCACCCTCAAACCAAGTTGATCGCTCACTGTCATAAAGGAAATAAAAAAGCATTGCATCAAATTGAAAATTTAAACCGTGAAATTTTGATCATGATCGGTCCGGAAGGAGATTTTTCTGACCGTGAAGTCAGAACAGCTCAGAGCCATGATTTTGAAGTAATCACTCTGGGTGCCCAAAGATTGAGGACAGAAACAGCCGGCGTTGTTGCCTGTTCAATGGTGGCCACCCTTCGTGAAATTTCAAAAGTGGAATGAAGCTTTATTTTTATATATCTTTAGGGCATGGAATCTAAAAATATTTCCCAAGGCATTGTCAATGCTGTCCTCAAGTTAGGACTCATTTCGTTGGGGATATTTTTACTGCTAGAGCTTCAGGTATTACTGGTCTATCTTGTGGTAGCTGCCATCATCTCTTTGATTGGCCGTCCTATTGTTTTGTTTCTAAAGAATAAACTCAAGTTTAGTAATCTTCTTGCCGCTAGTGTTTCCCTTTTGGTATTGGGTAGTTTGCTTTTCGGGATTATTTCACTTTTTATTCCTTTAATCATCCAACAAGGCGAAAACTTATCCCTTCTCGATCTGAATGAATTAGAGTATAAGCTCGAAAAATTGATGAATGAAATCAGTCTGTTTTTAAATTTGGATCCCACAAATATCGAACAGTACTCATCCCTAAAGAACTTTATCAGTAAAGATAGTTTGGGAGTAATTCCCGAATTTTTAAATCATTTGTTGAGCCTATTGGGCAATTTTACAATTGGCCTGTTTTCCGTAACCTTCATCTCTTTTTTTTTATTGAAAGACAGTCATATATTAGAAAATGCCATATTGGTTTTTGTCAATGACAAAAGTGAAGGGCGATTGAAAAAGTCTTTCGAGAAAATTAAAAATTTACTCTCTCGATATTTTTTAGGGCTATTACTTCAAATCACCATTCTCCTTATTATTTACAGTATTATATTGCTCATATTCGGAATCAAAAATGCAATTGTAATCGCATTTTTGTGTGCCTTGCTCAACCTGATTCCATATATAGGTCCTCTTATTGGATCAGTCTTGATGATGTTCTTGACCATGACTAGTAATGTAGAAGCTGATTTCAGCAGTGTGATTTTACCCAAGACTATCTATGTAATGATTGGATTTTTTATCGGTCAATTGATCGACGGTTTTTTCAGTCAGCCTCTAATCTTTTCCAACAGCGTCAAGTCTCACCCATTGGAGATATTCATAGTTATTTTGGCTGGAGGAGCACTTATGGGAACCACGGGAATGATCGTAGCCATTCCTTTGTACACCACTTTAAAAGTAATTTTTAAAGCCTTTCTATCCGAAAATAAAATTGTAAAATCGCTTACCCAAGACCTCTAGGGTATTCATTGATATTGCTTCAGTAGAGCTTGTTGGTTTTGAATTGCAGTAATAAATTCAGATTTTAATTTACCAACCAATTTAGAAACACTAACGCTATCGCTAATGGTAGTTACCCCTTGGCCAGCAGACCAAATGGTTTTCCAGGCTTTTGCTTCCTCACTTACAGCGTCGGTTTCACTCCCAAAATCTATTTTTTTAGTTTCTTTCCAGTGCTTTTCAGTAATGCCCATGGACTCAAGACTTGGTCGCAAAAAACTTGCATTGACTCCCGAGACAGCTGCTGTGTAGACAATATCCTCTGCTCCACTATCCATGATCATTTTTTTATATTCCTCATCGGCCATGCTTTCGTCAACATTGATAAAACGGGTACCCATATAAGCCATATCGGCTCCCATTTGAAGGGCACTTGCAATATCGTTGCCCGTGCTGAGACAACCCGATAAAACTATTTTTTTATCAAAAACCTTTTTCACTTCACTGATGAGCGGAATCGGATGTAAGGTTCCAGCATGGCCACCGGCTCCAGCGGCAACCACTATCAATCCATCAACATCGGCCTCAGCCGCCTTTTCAGCATGTCTTTTTTTAATAATATCATGATATACCAAACCTCCATACCCATGCACCACATTGACCAGGTCGGCAATAGCCCCTAAAGAAGTGATGACCAATGGGACCTTGTGTTTTACACAAATATCCAAATCTGCCTTTACTCTGATATTGGTGGGGTGAACAATCAAATTGACTCCAAAAGGAGCGGCTTTTTTACCGGTTTCTTTTTCAAAAGTGGCCAGTGCCTCTTTGATTTCAATAACCCACTCCTCGAAACCTTCTGAGGTTCTTTGGTTCAAAGCAGGAAAGGTCCCTACAATTCCATTTTTGCAACATTCAATGACCAATTCTGGTCCTGAAATAAGAAACATAGGCGCAGCGATAAGGGGTAAGTCTAAAGACTTGTAAAAATCATGATTCATTTAGATTTCTTTTTTAATGACCATTCAAATTCAAATTCGGAAACAATATCTCCAAAGGCATCGGTTCCTACTGATTTTAATGTTATGGCAACAGCATCACCACTTTTAATGGCTTTATTAACAGCATCAATAGCATCAGTTCCCTGAGTACAATGAAACTTAACCAATCCTTTGGCTTTTTTTCTAAAAACCGCCTGATTCTTTAGAACCAACATAGATACGGCTTGTTTTGATTTTTTGATGGTGTACATCAGAAAAACAGCAGTAGAGAGTTCTGCCGCCATACCTTGAACAGCCCAAAACATGGATCCAAATGGATTTTGATTGACCCAACGATGCTTTACAGCAACCTCGGCATGAATATCGTCAAGTTTTGTAACTCTTACTCCTGTCCACCAGGCAGACGGGAGTTTGAAAAATGTGTATAAATTAAAAGAAGTGAGCTCAGACATTAACAATTGTAAGTAGATGAAAAATTATTTTTTTAAGTTAAGATTTATTCTATAATTTTATGTGTGTAAACCCTAATTACTATGAAATATTTTAACAAAACCCGAACAATCGAACAAAAGATTACTGACAGAGAAGTACTCAAACAACTCAAGCTTCAGTCTGAATTACTTCACAAAATTCTGATGAAACTTTCAGAATCAAGACCTTAAATTAGTTGGGAAACTATCAATTTTTTTTGTCGGTTTAACTAATAAATTACTAGTTCAAACAACTGAAAATCAATCAGAAAATTATGCATTGACTGACATAATTGTCATTTAGGGTCTTCACTTAAAACTTTAATTATTTTTAGTATTAAATCCTTGATTTGACGACAATTTACGATCGCTTGTTAATGATCATTAAAAATGAAAATATTTCCGTTGCTGCGTTTGAAAGAAAAATTGGCGTAGGCAGGAATTCTCTATCCTCTGCACTCAGAAACAAATCTTCAATAAGTCACATTTTACTAGCTCAAATATCCAAGCATTACCCTCAATATTCAATAGACTGGATTGTATATGGAAAAGATTCTCCACATACCAGGTCAATTGAACTACTCCTTAAAATAAGAAAACTATTTAAAGTTTGGGATATAAATGACTGGGGAGGAATGTAATTCCATTGAGCTCTGATTAAAATCTTAAGGACTCAAGTGTGAACGCGACAGGATTCGAACC
>DGPN01000056.1 GCA_002390455.1 Flavobacteriaceae bacterium UBA4439
ACCCAAGGCACTTTTTAAAGAAAAACTTTTTTGGTCGTTTCCATAGGGTGGGGTTTTGGGCAGGAAAAAACTGAAAATTCCCAGTATCAATGAGGCCAGTGCTACCATTATAAAAGTGTTGGACAAGGCACCTGCTGCAATCGACGCTTGGGCGTCCCAACCGAAAACATAACTGATCACAATGCCCGAAATGATCCAACCAATGGTTCCAAAGGTTCGGATGAAAGGAAATTCCGCAGCGGTGTCTTTCATCTGATTGAAGGAAACCGAATTGACCAAGGCCAAGGTTGGCATATAGAGCAACATATAGCCAAATACGTAGGGGTAAAAAACAGAAAAATCGGCGGTTTGTGACATGAGAAACAACAGCACACTGCCCAGGAGATGCAAAACGCCTAAAATCTTTTCAGCATTAAAATATCGATCGGCGATTAGTCCGATAAAAACAGGAGCAATGATGGCGCCCCACGATTGGGTGGAAAAGGCCATTGCAATTTGTCCCCCACTGGCGTTGAGGTTGTTCCCCAAAAATGTTCCTAAGGTTACAAACCAGCCCCCCCAAATAAAAAATTGGAAGAACATCATAAACGATAATTGTAATTTGATCGATACTTTCATGCGTTTGGTTTTGAGAGATTCAACTGTAAATTTTAATGCCCGACAAAAAACACATAGGTTCCACTACTGAGATTAAATTTGCCTGTCGAAATTTTTTCTCTGATTTCTGAAATAAGATTTGCTTCTCCTTCCAATATAGTAATTTTTTGGGACGGTTTTTTGTTCAACTCGACTTGTGCAATACTTCCTTCGGGTATGGTGATTTCATATCGGTAGCCTTGAGCCTCATGGCTCCATTGGGATTCTATTTTTCCTTGAGGGGCGTTGTAGGAAGTATTGACACGCTCCAATCCAACTGGGGTAAAAGGCTTGATAAAAAACCTTTCAAATCCTGGATACTGGGGGTCAGGTCGTATTCCCCCCAGCCATCGGTAAAACCATTCCGTCACCGAACCAAACATGGGATGAGAATTGGAGTAAATATTGTCGCTTTCTTTCCAAGTTTCCCATAGAGTTGTAGCTCCTTGCTTCACCATATAACCCCAACCGGGATAATTTGTATTGTTTACTATATTTATAGTAGTTTGAGGAGATAAATATTCCGAAATGGCCTCAAGGGCATAGGGTGTTCCGAAAATTCCAGTGGTCAAATGCTGAGCGGGTGCTTTTTGGAGGGCCATTTTTAGGGAGTCTTTTGCGGCCTCAATTTCGTTTTCTGGTATGATGCTATGATAGAGAAGAGCAGCGAATAAAGTTTGTCGATTGATGGGGCCTTTGATGCTTTTTTCCCAAAAGGCTTCTCGAACTTTTTTGGTTAAATCCAATGCCAGTTGATCGTATTCTGATTGACTTTTTTGATCTTCCATTAGGGCGGCAAAAATTCCCATAATTCTGGCCGTTTGGAGGTAGTGTAGGGTACCGATCAATTGCACGGGAACGGGT
Organism: Flavobacteriaceae bacterium UBA4439; assembly: GCA_002390455.1. Taxonomy (GTDB): domain Bacteria; phylum Bacteroidota; class Bacteroidia; order Flavobacteriales; family Flavobacteriaceae; genus UBA8316. The sequence continues at coordinate 1,501 of DGPN01000056.1, forward strand.
TCTAATGACTCGTGGTCGCTCAAACCACTGCCAACGATCCCCTCGGGATGAAGTCGCGCTACTTTGTTCATCCACTGCTGATTGAAGGCATACATTTCTTTGACAAAGTCCCGATCATTATAGAAGAGATACAACTGATATTGCGTAATCAGAAAAGCAGATTCCCAGCTGATGCCGCAATATTGAATCCCTACACTGGGTGCTGTGTCTACAAAAGTGGAGTCATTGATGGCATCCACCCAGTCATAAACGGTTTTTTTGTAAAACGACTGCATGTCGAAGTTGTAGATAAAAGAGGCACTGGTGGCATTGAGGTCACCGCCATATCCAAATTTTTCTCTGGCAGGGCAGTCGGATTGTACCCCTACCAGATTGGCCAAAAAAGTTCTTCTAACGGTTTTTTGAATTTCATTCAACAGCAGATTGGAGGTGCTAAAATGATTTTGTTGATCCACGGCAGTATGAATGGAAAGCCCAACGATATCTTCTTTTTTTGGTTTTTCTTTTAATCCATCGATTTCCATATAGCGGTAGGCGTGATAGGTAAACTCGGGTGTGAACCAAGTGGGATTTTTATCGCCCATGACGAAGCTATCGGTTTGCCAAGCCACATCGGGAGCCCCCGATCCGCCGATGCCCTTTTTTTTGATTTGACCGATCACCGATGTCATCGGATTTAGGGAACCATCTGGGTAAATGCGTTCTCCAAATCTAAGGGTGATTTGGTCTCCTTTTTCCCCGCTCAATTTGATGGAATAGCTACCGGTAAAATTTTCGCCCATGTCCACCACCCATTTCCCCTCTTTTGTGGGATAGATTTTTTGAGGTTTAATCTCTTTATTGATGCTTATGGGAGGGAAAAAAGCTTTTTGTAGTTTTCCGCCAGGGGAATCAGCGAGCATGGCGTTTTTCCAATGGCTGTCCTCAAAATCAGCATGGTTCCAGTTTTTTATTTCCTTATTGGCGTCGTATTGTGTTCCCAGATAAACACTGTTTTTTACCGTAGGGCTTTGATTGTATTTCCATGTATTGTCGGAAACGATTTCTTCCGTTTTGCCATTGGGGTAGTCGATGATAAGCTTTGCGATAAAACGCGGTTTACCCACCGAAAGCCTTTCTCTTAAATTGATTCTTCCCCACATTTTTAGGGGTAGGGGATTGTAGAAACCATTCCCAAGTGTCACCCCCAAGCAGTTTTTTCCTAAGTTCAATTGTGGGGTGATGTCGTATTCTTTGTAGTAGATCCTTTTGCTGTAGTCCGTCCAAGAGGGATCCAAAATATTATTTTTTAACGCAATTGCATTGATGGTGCTTTTGTAATATCCAGCTGCGGTAATATAGAGGGTGGCTTTTTGGGGAAGCTCCTTTAGAATGAAGTTTTTTCGAAATAGGGGAGCTGGATCCTCCAAATAAAAAAGGGAATCGGATGTTGGTAATGATTGATGATCTTGTATCCAATCCGCTTTTTTGTTTTCAAAAAACACAACAGTTTTGGTTTCTCGACTGGGCTTTTGACAGCTCCACAGGCTGAGGGCTATAGCCATTGGGAGTACTGCCTTAACAAAGTGCCACCTTAGTGATTTCATACGGACTAATATTTTTTCAATTTATAAATTAATTTGAGATCCTCTGTCGAAGAGGGACCATTCGTATCAGTTTTAGGCGTTGCCTTTATGGAAGGACTTAAACAGATTTGATTAAAAATTAAGGTTTATCGATACTCGATAGCTAAGGGGTTTTGATGTCAATATTGGAGGTACAAGTTTGATCTCAAATTTGAAATTATTACATTGGGTAAAATTGATCGCTTATGGTGACTTTTGGAGCTAAAACTTAAAAAAACAAGATTAAAATGAAAATAAACAACGCGCTACCATTATTGATAGGACTATTGATGATGGGATGTCAAAAAAAGGAGGTTGCCACTCCTCCAAATGTGATTCTAATCATCACAGATGATCAAGGTTATGGCGATTTGGGTATCCACAACAATCCCAACATTATGACTCCAACCCTCGATGCTTTTGCCCGAAAAAGTATCCGTTTTAACAATTTTCACGTTTCTCCGGTTTGTGCTCCCACTCGGTCGAGCCTTATGACGGGAAGATATTCCCTTAGAACAGGAGTAAGAGACACCTACAACGGAGGAGCCATCATGGCAGCTTCAGAATTTACCCTTGCAGAAATGCTCAAAAAAGCCAATTACACTACTGGTATTTTTGGCAAATGGCATTTGGGAGACAATTATCCTTCGCGTCCCAGCGATCAGGGTTTCGATGAGTCAGTCATCCACCTCGCAGGAGGCATCGGACAGGTAGGCGATTTCACCAACTATTTCAAAATGGGAACCAGCTATTTTGATCCTGTGCTTTGGCACAATAACCAACAAAAGGCTTATAAGGGCTACTGTTCAAATATTTTTACGGAAAAGGCCATTGATTTTATCGAAAAAAATAAAGAACAACCTTTTTTCTGTTATTTGTCTTTCAACGCTCCCCACACCCCTTTGCAAGTGCCAGATAAATATTATCAGATGTACAAAGACATCGACCCCTCTCAGGGGATAGATGCCCAATTAATGCCAGAGGCTGAACTTACAGAAAAGGACAAAGAGGATGCCCGAAAAGTGTATGCTATGGTGAGTAATATCGATGACAACCTCCACCGATTGTTTGAAAAAGTTGAAGCCTTGGGGATTGAAGACAACACCATCATCATTTTTATGACGGACAACGGTCCTCAGCAAGTTCGTTATGTTTCTGGAATGCGCGGAAGAAAATCGAGCGTATATCGAGGAGGAATTAGGGTTCCGTTTTTTATGCGTTACCCCGCAAAATTCAAAGACAACCAAGACATGGATCAGATGGCGGCACACATCGACCTTTTACCCACCCTGTCAAAATTGTGTGCTGCCCCAATGCCTCAAGACAGAAAGATCGATGGAAGAAGTTTTCTGCCTGCCCTACAAAATGAAACCTTGCCCGAACGCAGTTTTTTTTCCTATTGGACAAGAAAGTTTCCCGAATTGTACAACAACGTTGCCCTTCAAAAGGGCGAATATAAGCTGGTCGGGAAAACAGATTTTGATGCTTCACTGCAAGAATTTGAGTTGTACAACCTCAGGGAAGATCCCTATGAAAAAATCAATATTGTGGGACAAGAAAGAGAAAAAGCTTCTTCTCTTAAATCAGAAATGGATGAATTGATCTCGGAATTGAGTAGCTCCCCCAATTTGGTTAACCCGCCACTAATCCAGGTAGGAACCCCCAATGAAAATCCGGTATATCTCAACAGAAATGATGCCGGTGGGCAAAGAGGAGTTTGGAATCAAGAAGAGATTTATTCCTTTTGGAAAGTCGATTTGCAAAAAGGGGTTTATGACCTTAAATTCAAATTTTTAAAACCCCTTGATGGAGGGGGGGATCTGTTTTTGGAAATGGGGCAAAACATCAAGAGAAAACAACACCTTGAGGATGAAAAGGACGAATTGATATGGAGGAATGTAGCCCTGCCTGCGGGAGCTTTTGATTTCACGCCCTTCTATCGAAAGGGCAGGAAGAGTATTTTTCCTTTGTGGGTCGAAATTCAAAAAGTGGAATAAAGACTTGGGTTTCTATAATTCTACTGCCAGATGGACCCAAGGCTGTGGACTTCGAATACGTCAAAGACAGTCGATTGATCTGAGGAGATCTTGATTTTGGTTTTTCCATCATTGGGAATGATGTAACTGGACAGGACAGAAAATCCATTGTCTGTAAAAATTTCTATAGTAGTACGATCGAGAAGCACCCTTAGGTTTGCTTCGTCTTTACCGAGAGAGGGGAGGACCTTGTCATTAAAATAAAATGCCCCCTTTTTGTAGGTCAGAATTTGTCCACGAATATCGATTTTAAAATTTTTCGTTTGATTGCGATCAAAACTTGCAAAGAGATCGATCCCATCAAAATCTTCATTTTCAAGCTTTCGATTGAGTTGGTCTGTTCCTATGTTTTGGTGAAGGATACTTTTTTGATAAAGACTATTAATTTCATCGATGGGCCATCGGAAGAGTCTTATTCCTTGTTCAGTAGTTTTCAATTCCAATGTAGCGGGAAAAGACATGTGTTGATTGAAAGGCATTTTGTTGTCAACATACACATTGTTGTCACTGGTTCTGAGCCATCCCATGATGACGGTTCTTCCGTCGGGACTGTTGTTAAAGGTTTGGGCGGCATAGTAGGCATTCCCCAGATCACCGAGATGATTTTCACCATCTGTTGAAAGATGCAAGCCGTCAAAGGTTCCAATTTCGTAATCAAAACTGGCATCGTAGATCACCCACCTTTTGTTGTTGGGGTCTTGATCCACACTAAGCTCGACCAAATCCATACATTCATAGACCCACTTTCTGTCAAAGTCGCTTATTTTTTTCCAGTTTTTTAAATCCATAGATTCGAAAAAACGAACTTTTCCCAAATCATCAGGCTGTTTTTTGTGGGCTCTTTTGATCCACAAAATCAATACCCATTTTTTGGAAGGGGCATGCCAGAAAATCTTTGGGTCACGCTCACCTCTGTCAAAACCTTGGTTGGGAACCAATGGACGACCCCCGTCGATCAGCTTAAAGGTCCGTCCTCGATCTGTACTGTAGGCTCCGGCTTGATAAAACAGATCATTTTTGTCATTTTGAGCATGGGTAAAATAGGCCACAATCGCCTTTTCTTCCTGGGTGTTTTCCCCTAAACTATTGGGATAATCTACAGCGGCAGTTCCCGAAAAAATGGTACCCTTGCCATAGGGTAAAATGGCGTGCTGCAATTGTTTCCAATGCAGCATGTCCTTACTTACCGCATGACCCCAGGTCATATTCCCCCAATGAATGGCTTTGGGATTGTGCTGAAAAAACAGATGATATTCCCCTTTGTAATAGACCATTCCATTGGGGTCGTTGATCCAGTTTTTCTTGGATGAAAAATGAAATTGTGGTCGCAGGGCCTCGTCGTATTTAATGTCAGCGTAGGTGTTAAAAGTTTGAAAACTATCTATCATTTGCTGCTGCGAATGCAGGGCTTGAAAGATCATCAAAGAAAATAATAACAGATATTTCATCATTTTAATTTTTAGGTTGGATCACTAATATTTGTGCCGATCTTCGTTTGAGATTTACGTCAAAATTCAACTCACCATCTTCATTGGTTTGCAAATCGAAGGGTTTGACTTTGTTGAGCGTGGCGGCTTTTTTTAGAGGTTCAAGATCAATGGATTTTGAGTTTATGGGACTGCCCATACTCCTCCAAGTTTGGTAGGTATTGTTGTTGTTTTCGTCCAGCGGTATAGATTCAACTTTGTAGTTGAGTTTGTTTTTCAAGCCAGACAGTTGAATGTTTATGATGTCGTTTCCAGATACTTTTTCACCGTCGGATTCCTCATAGTTGTAGACCAAAAAAACCATTTTTTCTTGGGATCGAGTTGCGATCATTCCCAATCGACTGCTTTTTTTATTCTTTACGACTTTAAGTCTTTTGGGTTGAAGTTGTGCCAACATTTCAAAGCCGGTTTGAATCGGTTTTGGAGTATTTCCTGCGGTCAAAAGTTCCCTTTTACCGGTAAAAAATTCATCTTCATCAGCTTCCCAAGAAAATCCCCAATAGAGCAGCATAGAAGTTGGGAAATTGTAGTGATCTTCGATTTGATAAAGCGCATCGACCAGTTTGAACAAAAACAGCGGAGAGCTGATGGAGTTCCGATACTCCAGCTCTGGGTATTGGGCAACAGTTCGATAATAATTGGAGGAAAGACCCCATTCGTTGATATGAAATTCGGTGCCCTTGAGAGTGGGATAGTTTTTTAGCAAGCGTTTTAGCCATAAAACGGATTGAGAAAATCTTTGAACTTGAGGCTGTATATGAGGTTCGTTGTTCAACCATTTTCCCGATAGTCCATAGATGTGATAGGAAATGAAATCAATTCGGCTTCCCTTTTTCCCCGTTACATAATTGGTGCCATTGACAATATGATTCAGAAAAGGTTTTAGAAAATATTCGTGATAGCAAGCGGGGCCCCCCACCCTTAGTTTCGAATCAACCGAAGTTACGGCATCGACAAATAGATCGTACATTTTGTAAAACACCTCCCATTCCTCTTCTGGCCATCCATCTGGTTCATTCCAAACTTCAAAATACCAAGTCCTTACCTCGTCAATCCCAAATTCATCAACAAAGTTTTGAGTAGTAGCTTTCATCAAATCCGACCATTTTTTCCAATCATTAGGCCCAGTATTGATCATGGTCATTCCTTCATCATTCCCTACGGATACTCCCTTTTTGTCGCGGCTCAATGCTTCGGGCAAATAATCGTATTCCACAATGGGTTTGATTCCGTTTTCGACATAAGCCCTAAAGACTTTATTCAGATTTGAAAAATCATAAATGGGATGGCCCTCTGGGTCTTCACTGTAAACATTTTGTCCCCTGATGACCCCGTGCTTGAGGTCTTGATTAAAGCTGTGATGGGATCGCAGATAATGGTGAGAATTTGAGGTTCCCATTCTTTTTAGGAGGTATTGTCCGGCTGGTTTGAGACTGTGATAAAAAAGGTGATCCGACCCCGCAGCTTTCCAAAACTCAGTATTATTGCCCACCTCAACATTGGCTTTTACCTCAAAACGATTTTCTTGACTTAAAGCCTGAGCAAAAATCATTAATAACAATAGTGGGAAATAAAATTTTGACATCTAAGGGATATTAGAGGTGTTTCAAAATGGATTTTACAACTTGTTTTGCCAATTCTTTGCTTCCAAAGGGGGTAAAATGAACGTTGTTGGGTCGTTGTAATGCCTCCATTCTGGGCTCGACGAAGGCGTATAAATCGTTGATTTCAACGTTTTGTCTCTTCATTATCCTTTTTGCAATACCGTTATAGACTATAGGCATTCCGGGTTTTCTGGCGGGTTTTAGCTTTGTGTTGGGATAGGGTGTAGTGGTGGCGAATATCAATTTTGCTTTGGTCTTCTTTAGATTTTTGACAATAAATTTGAGGTTCTTTTTGTACTGTTCGGGGGAGGCTTGATGGGGATCGTCAAAACTTTTACTGTTTTTCCCAGTTTGTGGATTTACGTGTTTGATGTCGTGTAAACCAAAATTGAAATGAATCATATCCCACTGCTTTTCACCCGTCCATTGTGATATTTTTTGAATTCCATTGGTGGTTCCGGCACAGTTCTGAAAACCACCTTCGGGCATCATGGGTCTGCTTAAATTTACTTTGCCCTCCAAGGCTTCTTTTACAAAAGGGTAGTAGCCGATGGATATGGAGTCGCCCAAGATCAGGACGTTGGGCAATCGTTTTTGTCGCGAAAAAACAAGGGTTGGGGAAAATGCTGAAAATAGAGCAAAAGCAGCGCTTTTGACAAAAGACCTTCTTGAGTTCATAGATTGATTTTCCGTTAAATTATTAATAATATTTGAAGAAAAGAATGAGAGAAAGAAGATTTCAGGAAATCAAAGAACTCAGCAAGGATTTTACTTCTTCGGTATTGTCCACACAGTAATTGGCCTTGGTGTTTTTATTTCCGACCTTCACATTGATTGCGTGAGTTGGAAGATCATTGAACATAAATTCATCCGTAACATCATCTCCAAAACACAAAATAAAGTCATATTCTTTGTCACCAATAATTTCAGAAACTGCAGTTCCCTTGTTGTATCTTCCACTAACTACTTCAATCACTTTGTCCCCATCCATGACGTTTAATTCATCGGAGATCAGACTGTTCAAAACGGTTTTGAGTTCTACTACTCTTTCAGCAGCCAATTCGGGATCGGTTTTACGATAGTGCCATACCAAACTGTTTTTTTTCTCCTCAATAAAAGTACCAGGAGTACGGTCGGTAAATGTTTCCATCAAAGGAATCAAATCTTCTTTCCAGTTTTTTTGGAGGGTTTCCTTACTCAACCAATTTTGTTTTTTGTGTTTGATAAAATATCCGTGCTCGGCAACCAATGTAATGGGAAGATGACCGAACCATTTTTCAAGAAAATCTTGGTCTCGACCACTTATGATGGCCAACTCCGTTTGGGGAAAGTGGATCAGTTGTTGGAGCAGTTCCATCAAAAATTCGTTGGGAATTGCCAATTCAGGTTTGGGGTGGTATCCGACTAGGGTTCCGTCATAATCCAAAAAAATCATTCTTTTTTTAGAGGACTTGAATTTTTTGACAATGGTACCTTGAATGTGGTCGTTGATCTTGATGATTGAAGATTCTTCCGCACTGAGGTGTTTGGTTTTTAGCGCCTTCATAAATTCATTGGCCCAATGCTCGACAGAGTAGCGCTTGAGTCTTTTTTGCATGCTCAAATTTCTTTTTTGCTGTTCCTCGAGTGGCATTTTTATGGCGGTCAACAGAGCATCGGCCATTTGGTCGAGGTCAAAAGGATTGATCAGTACCGATTCATAAAGTTCTTTGGAGGCTCCAGCCATCTCACTGAGAATCAAAACACCATCTCCCTTGACTCGAGTAGCAATATACTCTTTGGCGACCAAATTCATTCCGTCTCTCACTGGAGTGATCATGGCAATATCTGAAGTCATGTACAAGTCAACCAAATCATCAAAATCCATGGCCCTGTAATAATACCAGATGGGAGTCCAATTGATGGTGGCAAACTTTCCGTTGACCCGTCCCACGATCTCGTCAGTTTCTTTTTTAAGTCTTTTATAATCAGAGACATTTGACCGAGAGGGTACGGTAAGCATGACCAAACGAACTTTTTCGAGATATTCGGGATATTTGGTCAGAAATAGTTCAAAAGCTTTGATGCGGTTGACGACCCCTTTGGTATAATCCAGTCGATCGATCGAAAGGATCATCGATCCTTTGTTCGCTCCTTTTTTGTGGAGTTCTAACTGTTTTTTGAAATCAGATTTTTCATTGTTTTCCATGTCCAGATGGGATTGGGCGGCATTTCTGAATTTTTCATAATCGATTCCCATTGGAAAAGTATTCACCACCACTTCTCGGGTTCCCAAGTTGACTCGGTTAAAGGAAACTTCTTTTCTGAGTATTCGCTTGACGGAACTCAAAAAATGACGTTCATAGTCGTAGGTGTGGAATCCAATTAGGTCTGCACCGAGCATCCCTTTTAGAAGCGGTTCCCTCCAAGGGAAAATTCTAAATATTTCAAAAGAGGGAAAAGGTATGTGTAAGAAAAATCCTATGGTTACATCTGGTCGTACATCCTTGATCATTTTGGGACATAGAAGAAGTTGGTAATCGTGAATCCATACGGTGTCCCCCTCTTCAATATTGAGTAAAACACTGTCTGCGAACTTTTGATTGACCTCTTCATAGGACTTCCATTGTTTCTCGTCAAAGACAGAAAACTCGATAAAGTAATGAAAAAGGGGCCAAAGTGACTTGTTGGACAGCCCGTAATAGAAATCTTCAATTTCCTTATGATTTAGGGATACTGGAAAATAGCCCTCTTTTTTTAACGATTTTTTTAATGGAGTCCATGTCTTTTTATCAATCTCATCGCTATTGATACCTGGCCACCCTACCCAAAGGGAATTTTGTCCCTTGTGAACGGAATTCATACCCGTCGCTAAACCACCACTGGTGGGGGTAAATTCAAAAGAATTATCTAATTTCGTCAACTGTATTGGAAGTCTATTTGATACGATAATGTTTTTTGCCATAATTCTATTGAATGAATAAGTATACTCGAAAATATGCATAAAAGGCCATCTCAACCGTCTCCAGACAATTTAAATTATGGAATTATAGGGAATTGTAAATCATCTGCCCTCATAAATGAGGATTCCTCAATTGATTGGTCGTGTTTACCTCAATTCGATTCTCCCTCCGTTTTCGGTAAAATATTGGATGATCAAAAGGGGGGATCATTCAAAATCGAATGTGATAATTCCTATGAGATTACCCAACAGTACCTCAAAAAAACAGCGATTTTATTGACCCGTTTTGACAATGGAACCGATGCCTTCCAATTGTTGGATTTTATGCCTCGCTACCAAAAAGACAATGGGGTCTATTATGCCCCACCAGAAATTGTTCGGTTGGTCAAATTGATCAAGGGAAATCCAAGTTTTAAGGTCTTGTATGACCCCCAATTGGAATATGCCCAAGGGGAAACAAAAAGCTATATAAAAGATGATTTTATCATCAGTGTGGTCGATGACCAACGTTATGATACTTTAACCTTATACACTGATTTGGACAAGGCTTCGGTGCTCAATGGAGACGAAATAAAGTTGGATCAAGATTATTTTTTTAAAATATCCTACAACGAAAAGATCAATCCCTTTGACATTGAAGATGTCAAATTTGAGTTTGAAAAAACAAAAGTATATTGGCTTAATTGGTGTTTTAAAACGCCCACTTTTGACAATGCTTATAACGAGGAAATTCTCAGAAGTGCTATAACCCTAAAACTGCTCACCTTCGAAAAAACAGGAGCTGTCTTGGCTGCAGCTACAACTTCTTTACCCGAAACTATTGGGGAGGTGAGAAATTGGGACTACCGTTTTTGTTGGATCAGAGATGCTTCGATGGTAATCAAGGTCATCACCAAGTTGGGACATCTCAAAATCGTTAAGAAATTTATAGATTTCATCATCGATCTCATTCCAGATAAGGACGAAAAGTTACAAATCATGTATGGCATCAGTGGTGAAAAAATGTTGACTGAAAAAACACTGGATCATTTGTCGGGCTATCAGGGATCAAAACCCGTAAGAATAGGCAATGCTGCGTTTGTCCAAAAGCAAAATGATATTTATGGTATTCTGATGGATGCCATTCACTTTCAGATTGAGAAATACATTGAAGAGACCGATAAGCACGAAGAGTTGTGGTCTATCGTAAAATCTATTCTATGGGTGGTGGAACACAATTGGAAGCAAGCAGATAAAGGCATATGGGAGTTCAGAAAAGAAGATCGTCATTTTACTTTTTCCAAACTCTTGTGTTGGGTGGCTGTAGATCGAGCCATCAAAATTTCTAACATCATACAATCGGGTAAATCTGCCAAAAAATGGGAGGCACTTCGAACAGAAATTTACGAGGATATATTAGAGCACGCTTGGAATGAAGAGGTTCAGGCTTTTACACAATCCTATGGTACTGAGCATTTGGATGCTTCGGTATTGCTTATGGAGCCCTATGGTTTTATTGATGCTAAAAACCCTAAATACGTCAAAACGGTTAAGGCCATTGAAAAAGACTTGTCTCATGAGGGTCTTTTGTTTAGATACAAAAATGACGACGATTTTGGAACGCCTAGTTCATCGTTTACCGTATGTACTTTTTGGTTTATCAACAGTTTGTATAAAATTGGGGAGGAGGAAAAATCCAAAGCAATGTTTGATCAGCTACTTTCCTACAGCAATCACTTGGGATTATTTAGCGAGGATATTGATTTTAAATCAAAAAGGCTTTTAGGAAATTTCCCACAGGCCTATTCCCATTTGGCTTTGATCGATACAGCAATGAATTTCAAAAGTTGAGTTGATAATTAATAACTTAAAATAGATTTTGTATTTTTAAATTCAATTTTTAAAAACATGAAATATCAATTATTAAAATTCGTTATAATATTTACAGTTCCTTTTTCAATTATACTTGCTCAAACATCTGATAACCCTTGGACAATTGGTCTAGGAGCAAATACTGTACAAATAATGGATGATTCAGTGGAATCAAAATTTGGATTAGGTCCATCAGTTTCAATTGGAAGGTATCTAGGAGCCGGATTTTCTATAGGAGCTAATTATGGTATAAATAAGTTTGACATAGACGATATTAATACAGATTATACCTCAGTTGACGCTTTTCTGAAATTTAATGTCAATTCAAATAAATTTTCTCCATATTTAATTGCTGGGTATGGATTATCAGATTTTGGAAAAAAACTAAGCTTAAAGGGGGTATTTAATTCACAAGGAGCAGGAAGAACTATTACTGGTGGGGTTGGATTTGATATTTTAGTTTCAGAAAAAATTTCTTTAAATATCAGATCAACATACCGATTTTCTGAAGAAAAAGGGACATACAAGCATCTACAACACATGGTAGGCTTTAACTACAACTTTGGTCAAGGTGATTCAGATAAAGATGGTGTCCCAGATAAAAAAGATTCTTGTCCAGAGGAACCGGGCCTGAAGGAATTCGATGGTTGTCCTGATACCGATGGAGATAAAATCCCAGATAACAAAGACAGTTGTCCTGAGGAGTTTGGTGCAGAAATCATGAACGGTTGTCCTGATACCGATAATGATGGTGTTGCTGACAATGAAGACGAATGCCCAGAACAAGAAGGGTTGGTTGAGTTAAATGGTTGCCCTGATGGCGATGGCGATGGTGTGGCAGATAAAGATGACGAATGTCCTAAAGATGCTGGTGAAGAGGATAACAAAGGTTGTCCTTGGCCAGATACTGATGGTGACGGTGTAAACGATAATATTGATGCTTGCCCTGATCAAGCTGGCTCCGCCGAGAATAGTGGTTGTCCTGAGCTCTCGACAGAAGTGGTTCAGACTATTAATGAGTTGGCTACCAAAGTAAATTTTGCAGCTGGTACAGATCGGATACAGGGTAAGACAGTGATGAATTCTTTGAATGAAATCAAAAAATTACTTGATCAAAATCCTGACGGTAATTTAGTCATCGAAGGTCATACTTCCAGTGACGGTGAAGCTGATGCAAACCTCGAGCTTTCTCAATTGCGAGCAGCAGCTGTCAAGTCGTTTCTAGTTAACTTGGGAGTCAACTCCGATCGATTGAAAACCGAAGGCTATGGTGAGGAAAGACCGATTCAGGATAATGACACGCCTGAAGGGAGAGCCTTAAACAGAAGAGTACAATTCAGAACAGAATTCTAGAAAATTAAAAAAAGGGGCGAAAGCCCTTTTTTTAATGAATGTTTTTTAAACCAGAGATGGTCTCAATTGGGTTTTTGGAGGAAAACACAAAACTTCCTGCCACCAAAACATTGGCGCCGCATTCAATCAGTTGTTTGGCATTTTGGTTGGTAACCCCTCCATCAATTTCAATTTGAGTGGATGCTCCTGCCTTTTTGATCATGTCGCTCAGCCTTTTTACTTTTTCAAAAGTTGATTCTATAAAACTTTGCCCTCCAAAGCCCGGATTTACACTCATTAAACAAACTAAGTCAATGTCATTGATAATCGGTTCCAGCAAATCAATCGCTGTATGAGGATTAAGAGCAACCCCAGCTTTCATACCCTTCGCTTTAATGGATTGAAGGGTTCGGTGAAGGTGGGTGGAGGCTTCATAATGCACAGTGAGTATATTACTACCCAAGGCTGCAAAAGTATCGATATAGCGTTCGGGTTGGACAATCATTAAATGAACGTCTAAGGGCTTTTCAGCATGGGCAGCAATGGACTTGAGTACTGGCATACCAAAAGAGATGTTGGGAACAAAAACCCCGTCCATCACATCGATATGAAACCAATCTGCCTTACTACTGTTGACCATTTTACAGTCGCGTTCTAGATTTCCAAAATCTGCAGCTAATAATGAGGGGGCAACTAGAGTTCCCATTTTGAGTAGTTAGTTTAACCCAAGTAAGTTTTTAAAATCTTACTACGAGAGGTGTGTTTGAGTCTTCTTATGGCTTTTTCTTTAATTTGTCTAACCCTTTCACGGGTCAAATCAAAGGTTTCACCAATTTCTTCCAAAGTCATGGCATGTTGATTACCTAAACCAAAATACAATCTAACCACATCTGCTTCCCGAGGAGTCAAGGTTTCCAGAGCCCTCTCGATCTCCGTTCTTAAAGATTCGTGTAAGAGCGTTTTGTCTGGGTTGGGAGATTCGCCACTGTTTAATACATCATAGAGATTGGAATCTTCACCTTCAACTAATGGAGCGTCCATAGATACATGTCTCCCAGAGTTTTTAAGGGACTCTTTTACATCATTGATAGTCATATCCAATTCTTTCGCAATTTCCTCGGCTGAGGGTGCTCTTTCATGAGCCTGCTCCAAAAAGGCGTAGGTTTTATTGATCTTATTTATGGAACCAATTTTATTGAGCGGTAGCCTAACAATTCGAGACTGTTCTGCCAAGGCTTGTAAAATAGATTGCCTGATCCACCAAACGGCATAGGAAATAAATTTGAAACCACGGGTTTCATCAAAACGTTGAGCGGCCTTGATCAATCCCAAATTCCCCTCATTGATTAGATCGGGTAGGGTTAATCCTTGATTTTGATATTGCTTTGCAACAGAGACAACGAAACGCAGGTTGGCTTTGGTCAGTTTTTCCAAGGCGATCTGATCACCCGCCTTGATCCTTTGTGCCAATTCTACTTCTTCCTCTGCTGTAATCAGATCTACCTTTCCAATTTCTTGAAGGTATTTATCCAAGGAAGCCGTTTCCCGATTGGTAACCTGTTTTGTGATTTTGAGTTGTCTCATGAAAAAATATTATAACTTACAATTTATTATACGTTTAAAAATCAAAAATGTTACATCAGTAACCGTATTTATTCATTTCTTGTGTTTTTACTTCTTTCAGGACGAGGCAATAAAGCTTTTCTAGAAACTTTTTCTTTTCTTGTTCTTGAGTCAATTCCAAAATATTTAACTTCAAGAATATCTGCTAAATTCAAAATATCACTTACGTTTTCAGTTCGTTCCCAAGCTAGTTCGCTTACGTGTAACAAGACTTCATTTCCTGGTGCTTCTGTATATTCCACTACCGCTCCAAAGTCAAGTATTTTGATAACCTTTACTTCGTAAGTGTTTCCAACCTTCGGCTTGAAAGTAACAGAATCAATTTTACCTTCCACCATTGCAATACCGTCAGGAGAAGTTCCTAAGATTTCAATTATTCCTTCTTCTGTAACAGGATCTTCTGTGATTACTATAGTACAACCAGATTCTTTTTGAAGCTCTTGAATTACTTTACCTCCAGGACCAATCATAGCGCCAATAAATTCATTTGGAATACGTCTGTTGATCATTTTTGGAGCATGAGCTTTGACACTCTCATTGGGTTGATCGATGGTTTCGACGAGTTTTTCGAGTATGTGTAAACGACCTTCTCTGGCTTGTTTTAGAGCTTTGACCAAAATCTCATAGGATAATCCTTTAATTTTGATGTCCATTTGGCAAGCC
>DGPN01000006.1 GCA_002390455.1 Flavobacteriaceae bacterium UBA4439
GGTTTGGTATTTTGGAAAGGAAGGTTTTTCTCATAAAAGTAGTGGTAAAGCTGGATTGATTTTTGACTGCCAAACTCCAGATTTTGAATTGATTTCAGACAGCAGTTGGAAAGCAGCCATCCGACCCGAATTTCAAACCGCAGGTCCTCCGTTTCCCAATTGGAGACTCCCCGAGTCAAGCATTAGGTTCGATGCCCGATTAGGGAATTTTGATTTCCTCAAAAATCCTAAAAAAATCCATAATTGGGATTATGCGATCTCTTTAGGATCCTACCCAGCTTCTCCATGGAACAATCTGGTCAAGCGACCCATTCCCCAGTGGAAGAATTATGGTCTAAAGCGGTATGAAAACCCCATAGCGTTTCCTTTTATAAGCTCGGGAGATAGCATTGTTTGCCAACTTCCCTACAACGCCCATATTACTCCCTATTTTAAGATTGAAGCTCAGGAAGGGCAGGAGATTACAGTAAAAACAGATCACTACAAGGGAGGAGGGCCGGTCAATGTAAGAAGTGAATACGTCACCACCCAGGGGGAACAAGACTATGAAAACTTCGGCTGGATGAATGGTGAAGAAGTTTATTATAGTATTCCCAAAGGAATAAAGGTGATCGATCTCATGTACAGGGAAACTGGTTATGATACCGAATTTTCGGGATATTTTAAATCAAACGATCCATTTTTCAATAAACTCTGGCAAAAAGCCAAAAGAACACTTTATGTTACCATGCGAGACACCTATATGGATTGCCCTGACAGAGAGCGATCCCAATGGTGGGGCGATGTGGTCAATGAAAGTGGAGAGGCTTTTTATGCACTTGGCCCCAAAGGCCAATTGTTGACCAAAAAGGGAATTTTAGAATTGATGGCATGGCAAAGAGAAGACAACACCATCTATTCCCCTGTGCCAAGTGGTAATTGGGAAAAGGAATTGCCAGGCCAGATGTTGGCCAGTGTGGGGTATTTTGGTTTTTGGAATTACTATTGGAATACTGGGGATTTAGAAACCCTAAAAAAAGTTTATCCCAGCGTAAAAAAATACCTTGATGTTTGGAAGTTGGATGCCGATGGAATACTGATTGACAGAATCACCAAAAACACTAAAACAACATGGTATTGGGGAGATTGGGGAAAAAATGTCGATAAAAAATTACTGATCAATGCTTGGTACTATCTTGCCCTAAAAGGCTATCATCTGATGTCATTAGCATTGGAAGATCAACATGAGACCGCTTGGTCTGAACAAGCCATGGTTGATTTTAAGGAAGCCTTTAATCAAGTTTTTTGGGACGGGCAGCAATACAAGTCTCCTCAGAGCAAAGCCGAGGCAGACGACCGAGCTCAGGCATTGGCTGTGGTGTCGGGTCTTGCAGAACCTGATAAGTATGATTCCTTGTTCAACGTTTTTCTTACCCAAGAATTTTCCAGTCCTTATATGGAAAAGTATGTTTGCGAGGCTTTATTTCAAATGGGTCAAGAGGACTATGCCCTCAAACGATTGAAAAAACGTTTTAAGTTTATGGTCGACAGCAAAGAACACACCACCCTCTTTGAGGGCTGGGGAGCAGGAAAAGAAGGTTTTGGTGGTGGCTCTACCAACCATGCTTGGAGCGGAGGTGGTTTGACCATTTTGTCCCAATATGTATGTGGTATTTATCCTTTAGCACCCGGATGGAAAAAATTTACGGTCAAACCCAAGCTTGTTGATCTTTCCTATGCAGAGACAGGAAATATTACCTACGCAGGAAAGGTTGCCGTTGCCATAAAAAAAATCAGTTCTGGAATGGAGATCAAACTAACCGTTCCCGATCAAAGTGAAGCACATTTAATGGTTCCTCTAGCGTATAAAAAAGTTTACATTAACGGTCAGGAAAGAAATACCAAAAAGGGCGATGATCAATTTAATTTGGTTGAACTCAAAGGGGGAACCTATGATATCCTATACCGTCTTAATTAGCATTCACTTAAATTAATAAGCCTTCTATTGTAAGTGATTTTAAACTCTTATTTTTTGAGAAGAACCATCACAGGATGATGGTCGGAGGCCCATCCTCCCATGGGAGTTTTTTTATACAGATGTCGGGCACTGAGTACTTTTAAATCTTTAATGAAGATGTAATCAATTCTCTTTTTACTGTTTTTATCGGTGTCAAAATTATTGGAAGTAGCGTAATAGGGATCAGATACAGGTAGGTTTTTTTGTACATCTTCAAAATCAGATTGCATTTTTTGAATGGGTGCTTGATCCGGTGTAAGGTTAAAATCCCCTGTAATGATGAGGGGTAAGTTTTCTTGATTTAGTTCCTTTACTTTTTGGGTGATCAGATCAATTGATTGCGCTCTTGCCAGCACCCCTCTGTGATCAAAATGGGTATTGAAAACCCATATTTTTTCTTGGGATATTCGGTTTTGGAACAGTCCGTATGTGCAGATGCGTTCCAACATTGCATCCCAACCTTTGGAGACAGTCTCTGGGGATTCGGACAGCCAAAAAGTATTGGACTCCAAGAGTTTGTATTTCTCTTTTTTGTAAAAAATAGGGCTGTATTCCCCCTTTGTTTTTCCATCTTCTCTTCCAACACCAATATGGTCATAGTTTTTTAATGCACTAACCAAATCTTGTAATTGTGGGTAAACGACCTCTTGCAAACCCACAAAATCAGCATTCTGCTCATTCAATAATGAAGCCACGGTCTCCCTTCGGTTTTCCCAAATATTCATACCGTCATTGGGGTTGTTGTATCGTATGTTATAGGATATGGCTTTGATGGGTTCAACTTTTTGAAACAAAAAGAGGCAAAAAATCAGTAAAAATCGAATCATCGTTGATGGGTTTTAAAAGTAAATTACTATTTAAATTTTAAAAATAAATAGGTGAATGGAGGAAATTTTCCCTGAGTAAAAAGTCAAGATTGACTGTCAATCCTTCCTCATTTTCTATTTCCTTTTTAAGTCATGTCTGTTTGGAGGGTAAGTGGTTTCTCCTTTTATTCCATTGACTACTGATGTGATCCCGTATTTATATCCCAAGCGATGGGTGATGATTTCCAAAGTGTCATTTGGCTTTTCGGTGATGGGTTCTTTATAAATTTCCCACCCTTTGTGGGGTGCCTTTTCTGAAGCATAGCGATAACCAATTCTTGCCCCAGGAGTGGAACAGTTTACAGCTACTTTACCCTCTTTGATGTCAATGATGGGTACTTGGGTCAATTGAGCTTTGCCATCGGGATAAAAGTTTTTGATCAAATCTACTTCGTTTACGAATCCTTTATCATCTATGGCTTTTATCCAGCGATTACATTCAGCCCTGAGTGTGGCTAAAACATCACTATAGGCAGGATCATCTGCAATATTATTCAATTCGTGGGGATCATTTTCCGTATCAAAAAGTTCTTCTTCCGCTTTGGTTTGCCTAAACCATTGAGCTTGATTTTCGTCCAAGGTTCCTGCATCTCGCATTCGCAAAAGCTCCTGCATGACTTCCATTTTCTCACGATAAGCCAGTGGAAGGTAGTAGGGTCGCTCGGGGTGAAAGTTTTTTAAATATTTGAATCGTTTATTTCTAACGGCTCTGATCATATCCATTCTTTCGTCAAATCGGTCGGCATGTCCATGAATAAAAGTTCTGGGGGTTTTGGCCTTAAATGTGCCTTCAAAAGCTTGTCCTTGCATATAGCTTGGTGCGGGTATTCCTGCCATAGAAAGCAGGGTAGGGGGGAAATCAACAAAACTAATCAAACGATGGTCTCTTTCTCCTGCTCTAAAACCATTTGGGTATCGGATGATTAGTGGAACATGAAGCCCTGAATCGTAGAGTAATCGTTTTTGGCGTGGGAGCGGCCCACCATGGTCGGAATACCAAACCACAATGGTTTGGTCCGAAAGACCGTCTTCCTCCAATTGGTCAAGAATTTTTCCAACTCCTTTGTCCATTCGTATGATATTGGTGTACATCCGCCTCATTGCATTTTCTCCAATTTCATTTTGAGGGAGATAGGGAGGAACTTCCACTTTCAAATCCTTTGGAGTCAATAGGGGTACATTGGATTTTTTATTTCTCATTTTTTGTTTGATGGCGTTTCTGTCAGGTGGGAATTCACCTCCATCAAAAGTACTTTCCTTAAAGTTCCACATTCTTGATTCGTGAGTAACTTCGAAATTAAAGACGGAAAAGAAGGGGGTTTCATACATAGGTCTGTTTCTCCAATGGGCATAAAGACTGGACTCATCCCAAGCCAATTCAGATTTGAAAAACTGATAATCTTCTTTGGCATTATTGGAGGTATAATATCCATTTTCACGCATGATCTCACTGACCATTTTTACCTCTGGGGGAGGAACTACTTGATAGTCTACAATACCAATTTCTCTGTTCGCAGCTTGTTGATTCAGGGTACGCATATTTTGTGCTCCGAATGCATTGGGATACAATCCGGTAGCCAAAGTAGCTCGGCTGGGAGAACAAACACCCGATACAGAAAAATTGTGAGTATAAACGACCCCCTCTCTGGCCAAACGGTCAAGGTTGGGTGTGGGAGCTCTGAAATCTCCGTAGGCATTGAGGTAGTATGGGCTTAGATCCTCAGAAACCAGCCATAAAATATTTAAGGGTTTCTTGTTTTCAACCGTTTGACATGCTACAAATAAAAGCATGGTAAGAATTGGAAATAGAAAAGTTGGTTTTTTATTTTTAGGGTTCATTTTATACTGTATTTTTCTTTATGAATCAATTTTTCAAAAAAAGATAGTCATTTTCAGTTGATTTTATGGAAAGAAAATACTTGTTAATAATTCCTATTTTGCTGCTTTTTGGACCAATGTCTGCCCAAAAAACAACTCCGACAATAAAGAAGGAAGCGGAGGTTATGCCCTACGACTTACCACCATTGTTGATTACTGAGACGGGGAAAGAAATTGAGACTGTTAATGACTGGGAAGGTCTGAGACGTCCGGAGATACATTCTTATTTTGCCAATCAGGTTTATGGTGTTGTTCCTGGCCAATTGGAGTTTCATAAGATAGAGGTCTTAGATGATGAGCCTACTGCCTTGGGAGGAAGGGCAATTCGAAAGCAAGTCAATTTGATTTTTAAAAAAGAAAAGAGATCTGTAAAAATGTCATTGCTGATCTATTTACCTAAGAACAAAATGAAATCACCAGTGTTTTTAGCCTATAATTTTAAAGGAAATTATACGGTAAATGCTGATCCATCGATTTTAATCAATGGAAAAAAGGAAAGTGAATTGAGTGAGGAGGAACTCAAAAAATTCAATAAAAATAAAAGAGGAGGTCGCACTTCCCGCTGGGCTATTGACAAAATGATTAATGCAGGCTATGGCTTGGTTACCATAGATTACAATAATGTAGATCCCGATAAGAATGATTTTTCGGATGGTATTCACTCTCTTTTTTATAAAACGGGTCAAACGGCACCTTCAAAAAACGAGTGGGGTTCATTATCAGCTTGGGCATGGGGGATGTCTAGAATAATGGATTTTTTGGAAACAGAACCATTGATAGATTCCAAAAAGGTAATCTTATTTGGACATTCACGATTGGGAAAAACCGCATTGTGGGCAGGGGCCAATGATCAACGATTTAGTATTGTGATCTCCAATAACTCAGGATGTGGTGGAGCTGCGCTTTCCAGAAGAAGATTTGGAGAAAAACTTTCAGATATCAACACCAACTATCCCCATTGGTTTGCCAAAAACTTTCACTATTTCAATGAAAATGAAACTGCTCTTGATGTTGACCAGCATATGCTTATCGCACTCATAGCTCCTAGACCTGTTTATGTGGCCAGTGCAAGTCAAGATGCTTGGGCAGATCCCAATGGCGAATTTATTGCTACCAAAGAGGCTTCACCTGTCTATAGAATCTATGGGAAGAAGGCTTTAGAGATGGAAAAACAACCTCCTGTCAACAAACCCTTTCACGGAACGATGGGATATCATTTGAGAGACGGAAAACACGATGTAACTGACTACGATTGGGAGCAATACATAAAGTTTGCGAATCAGCACTTTGAATCAAATTAGTCGATGGTACTTCCCCACCAATCCTCATTGGGGAGGTAGTTGGGGTCAAGTTGAAACATCCTGCGTTTTTCAACCTTTAATTTCATTTTCTGTTTGTGCTGACTGAGCCATTTTTTTTCCTCCTCCTCATTGTGAAGTAGATCTTTTTCTGGAATTTTAGCTCCACTAGTCTCGAGCCATTGCTCTAATTCGTTTTTGAGTGCGATTCCTAATTCAGTATTTTGATCAAACACATTGGTGGTTTCTCCCATGTCCTCACCCAAGTGATACAGTTCGTTTTTTCCGTCTTCAAAATAATGAATCAGCTTCCAGTCTCCCTTGCGAATGATCGCACTGGGATCTCCCCCCTGATTTCCATAATGAGGATAATGCCAGAACAGAGATCGCTCTTCTAATGATTTTTTCTCCATCAGTGGCACCAAACTTTTTCCATCAACAGGGATGGTGTTTTCGATACTGGCCAACTCCAGTAGGGTAGGGAATAGGTCTGCACCTGTCACAGGAGTATGAATTTTTTTTACAGCATTTTCTATTTGGGGAGCTTTGATGAAGAAAGGAATACGGATTCCTGCTTCCCATTGATAGCCTTTACCCCCTCGCAATGGGAGATTACTGGTTGCAAAATCATCGCCCGCGGAGACACCTCCATTATCAGACACAAAAACAACAACCGTATTTTTATCTAATTTCAAGTCATCCAATGTGTTTAAAACATGACCTACAGCTTCGTCGGTTTGTTCCAATAGTCCAGCATAGACTGGATTGTCTTGTTTGATTCTGATGGGCAATCTTTTTTCCATGGAAAAACCTTCTTCAAGTATTCCCTGATCTACAGCCTTTTTTTGGTATTTAAGCCATTTTTCTTGTGTGGTCTGGATGGGGGCGTGAACGGCATAAAAACTCAAATATGCAAAGAAAGGTTTTCCTTGATTTGACTTGATAAAATCAGTGGTTTCCTGAGCCAACTTCATCGATAGAGTCATTCCTTTTTCCTTTGGTTTGTCTTCTAGAAAAGGATTGTTAAAAGGAGAAAAATATCCTCCACTATAGGGCCCTCCGCGATGGTACCCCCCTTTGTTAATCTCAAAACCGTGATCGGTGGGAAGAGATTTTTGTTCAACAGAGCCTAGGTGCCATTTCCCAGCAAAAAATGTTTTATATTGATTAGACTTGAAAACCTCTGGCAGTGTGGTCATTTCGAAAGGCAGATGCTTGACATAATCGCTGGGCAACAGTTGGGTTTTTCGACCGACCTCCCGCCAATCTGTTCCATATTTTGCACCAATCCAGTCTGTAATCCCATGAACTGTTGGGTATACACCGGTCAACAAACTTGCTCTGGAGGGGCTACATACCGAAGCGTTGGCATAGCCTTGGGTAAACAATGTCCCCTCATGTGCAATCCTATCAATGTTTGGAGTTTCGTAAAATTCGCTTCCCGTAGCACTTAGATCTTTGTGTCCTAAGTCATCTGCTACGATAAACAAAAAGTTGGGAGGTGATACAGCTTTTTCACAACTCCAAATTGTAAATAAAATCAGTATAAAAGTGTTAAATCTCATAATGGTATTATTTTTTAAAATTACGTATGCTTTCAATCATTACTGTACTCAATATTAGTAATCCACCAAAGAGGGTACTCAAAGCAGGGTATTCTGCCAGCACTAACATTCCAAAGATGATCCCATAAACGGGCTGAACACTGCTGATAATACTGGCAGTACTGATGCTGAAATTTCTAAAACTATAGATAAACAATGTGTGACCCGTAGCTGTGGTCAGTAGGGCAAGAATTAAAACTGCAGGAAGAGACGATTCCAAGCCTGTGGTATCGTAAACAAGAAACACTGGTGATAGCAATACCGAAACAATGATTAACTGGTAAACCATTAGGATTGAACCTTCGTATTCAGCAGCTTTTGATTTCATGTAAATATTTCTAATGGAATAACAAAAGGCTGAAAAAACACCAAAACCGATGGCGATAAATTGATCATTTTCCAGACTAATTTCAGGGATCAAAAAGTAAATCCCCACCAAAACCATTAAGCCTAAAAGCAGGTTTGATTTATTGAATTTACTATCGAGCATAATGGGTTCTAAGAAGGTAGTGATGATGGGATAAGTAAATACGGAGAGCATTCCAATGGCTACACTCGATAGTTTGAGAGCAATAAAATAGGTGATCCAATGCATGCCCATTAATACCCCACTAAAAAAAATAGTCTTGCGATCTTTAGTATGAATTGTAAAACTCATTTTTCTCCACTTGCAGAAAAGGTATAAAAAAAAGCCTCCAATGGCAGCCCTCAAAAAAATGATCACGGGAACAGGAAGTTCGATGTACCGTCCAAGGGTTCCCGATGTACTAATAATTAAGACAGCAAAATTGAGTTGAATTAGATTTTTTAAATATTGTTTTGATTGCATCAAGCCAATTTATAGAATTCCTCCCAACCTTTTCTTGGCGGATAACCTTTCAGGAGCTGATTGGCCATAGTGTTATTGGTAATGGTTTTTGTTTTTCTGTCAAATAAAAGGGTTTGGTTGAGTTGTTGAGCAATCGTGCCTAGACAAAAAACCTGACTCAAGGGAGCTGCTACCTCAAAGGGGGACAATGTTTTTTCTAATCCTCTGGAGGCATTTAGAAAATTCATAAAGTGATTGGTTTCACTTTTGTGGTATTCTGGTAAGTTGTTTTGAATGTCTTTTGCATTTTGGTCAGGAAGTATTTTTAGTGTTCGATCATGGGACCCTCCTTTGAAGGTAAGATCTTTACCGTATATCACTTTTCCTGGTCTGAGACTTTTAGGTTTTACCATTCCTTTTTTAGTTTTGACCATAGTTTCCATTTCTATATCGCCGTAATTTTCAGGAACTTCTGGTAGGTTTTCTACTCCGTCATACCAAGTGACGTTGACTTTAGGCATATCTCCCCTCTTGGGAAAGTGAAATTTCAAAGTTGAGGATTGAGGATAAAATAAATCGTTGTGTCCGGTTAATTTTTTGGGTTCGATTTTTTGAGGCAATCCCAAGTCCAGAAACTGATGGAAACCGTCCATAATATGTGCACCCCAGTCACCCAAAGCTCCATTTCCAAAGGCATACCAGCACCGCCATTGTCCATCGATAAAATCTTTGTGAAAATCGTGATAAGGGTATGCAACATGCCAATTATCCCAATCTAGGGTTTTAGGGATTTTTCCCCCAACAGGAAACTTTTTCATCTGGGTATCCCATCCGTGCCAGCGGCGCTTACCATTCATATGAGCGGTAATCTCTTTCACGTCCTTAATAATGCCCTTCTCAACCCATGTTTTGAACTGATAATAGTTGTCTTGACAATGCCCTTGATTTCCCATTTGTGTAGCGACATTATACTTTTTGGCCGCTCTAATCAACATTTCCGATTCCTCAAAGGTTCTGGTCAAAGGCTTTTCGACATATACATGTTTACCTAAAGACATGGCCAGAATGGTGATGGGAAAATGAGAGAAATCTGGAGTGGCAACACTTACCGAATCAAACTTGTCGCTCATCTCTTCGAACAGGGTTCTAAAGTCTTGGTATCGTTTGGCCTTATTATGAGTGTCCATGGTTTTGAGCGTTTTCTCACCTCCCATGTTAATATCGCACAGTGCCACTACGTTGGCAGCACCAGTATCATTAAGATATTTAACTACACTTGCTCCTCTATTTCCAATGCCACAACAAGCCAGATTAACCTTATCATTGGGAAGAACTACGGCTTTCTGAATGACCTTACCTGAGGCATCTCGTATTTCTTTTTTAGCAAACAGCACATGGCTGGGAAGGACCATTAACGATCCAATTGAAACAGCTTTTTTGATAAAATCTCTTCTTTTGCTGTTATTGGCTTGATTTATTTTTTTCATAATAATACTATATCTTATAGTCCAAATGGGTTCGCATTTGTCATCAATAAAGTCCAATATATAAATTTTAAAAACTAAATCCGATTAAACCCAACCATAAATAAACAGTCAAAGAAATGTTACAAAAATAAATTAATGAAAAATTTCACCTTTATATCTCTCCTTCTTCTTTCGTTGACAACAATATTTGCTCAAGAGTTTCAGGGGAAAGCTTATTATATGTCCAAGACCACAATGGATTCCAACTTTGGTGCCAATATTCCACCCGAGCGGAAGCAAAGATTTATGGAACGTATGAAGTCCAATTTGGAAAAGAACTATGAATTGGATTTTAATAGCTCTGCTTCCTCCTTTTATGAAGAGGAACGTTTGGACAACTCCCAAGGGAATGGTCGTTTTAATTTCATGTCTTTTATGAGTCCTTTTCAGGGAACCTTACACAAAGAATTTGCATCAAAAACCTTTACCAATCGTGTGGAGCTTTTCGGAAAAATATTCTTGATAAAAGACAGTCTGCCCAATAGCAAGTGGGTGCTTTCGGGAGAATCAAAACAAATTGGAAATTATACTGCCTATAAAGCAACCACGAGTAGGGAAGTTGCCCAAGAGACTTTTCAGTTTGGGAGGCAAAGTTCTCAGGATAATAAACCCAAAATGAAAACAGTGAACGTCACAGCCTGGTTTACCCCTCAGATTCCGGTTTCAACAGGCCCTCACAAACACGGAGGCTTACCTGGACTTATTCTTGAAGTTAGCTCTAATAATACAACTGTATTATGTACTAAAGTGATCATGAATCCCAAGGAAAAAATGAAAATCAAAGCTCCCGATAAAGGGACTGTCGTAAGCACGGAAGAGTACAACAAAATTAGAACTGAAAAATTAGCTGAAATGCGTGAAATGTATCAGAGGAATCCTAGACAAGGAGGAAGAAATTTCAGCCCCCGTTAATTTAAAATCATAAAATTGAGAAAAATATATTTATTGGGATGTTTCCTGATTCCCACCTTTTTTGTCCTTGCCCAAAATATAGATTTGGAAGGAACCATCACCGATGAAAGTGGAATGCCAATAATGGGAGCCAATATTGTAGCCGTTGAAAAAGAAACCCAAATACTCGATGGCTTTGGAATTTCTAACGAAGCGGGCTACTATAGGATCACCCTAAAAAAAGCAACAGATTATGATGTGAAAATATCTTTTATTGGCTTAAGAGAGATCGCTTTTGTCTTCAACGAACAGAATAACATTGAAAAGAACTTTGTATTGGAAGAGCAAGCAGAGTCTTTGGACGAGGTTGAAGTGGTTTATGAGATGCCAGTTACCATCAAGGGGGACACCATCATTTATAATGCCGATTCATTCAATACCGGTTCTGAAAGAAAATTAGAAGATGTGCTCAAAAATTTGCCAGGAATCGAAGTGAACGACGAAGGGCGTATTGAGGTTGAGGGAAAAGAAATTACCAAAATCACGGTAGAGGGAAAGGATTTTTTTGATGGAGATTCCAAACTGGCTACCCAAAATTTACCAGCCAACGCAGTAGGTAAAGTGGAGGTGTTGAGAAACTTTTCTGAGGTCAATCAACTCAGAAGTGTTACCAACAATGAAGACAATATTGCCATCAACATTAGTTTAAAGAGTGGAAAGGATAAGTTTTGGTTTGGAGAGTTGATCGGTGGGGTTGGAAATGACGATCGATTCATCGCTATTCCCAAGATTTTTTATTACTCCAAAGACCTTAGCATAAACCTTTTAGGCAATATCAATAACGTTGGGGAGCCACCGCTTTCTCGCAGAGATTTTTATCGTTTTGGGGGAGGCTTCAACAACCTCAACGCCCGAACGGGTACCTCTATAGACATCAGTTCTGACGATGCTGGCTTTACCAATCTGCAAAACAATAGAGCCAAATCCATTGACTCTCAGTTTGGTGCCTATAACTTTAGTTATGCTCCTTCTGAAGCACTAGAATTCAGTGGCTTTGCTATTTATACGCGAGCAGAAAACATTTTAGAAGAAAAGAATACCCGAAGGTACACCGTTTCCAATGCCTTGGAGGAAACTTCAGAGTACACTACTCAGGAAAACGAGTTACAACTTTATAAATTCACAACAGAATACAATCCCAACGAAAATCTTCAAACGGAATACAACATACTATTTAATACCTCCAATCAGAATGAAATTTCCGATCTGACCACTATTTCTGGGAGGCAAGATAATCGTGTTTCCGAACAGATTGGACAGTACCGTCAACAAACGCCCTATTCTTTAAACCAAGAGCTTAGGTTGTACTATACCCATAATCAAGATCATATATTCTCGATGGAAATGCAACATTTGACCCAAAAAGAGGATCCTTTTTATCGCGCCATCAAACAATTTCAGCCCTTTGGAGGTATTTTAAATCTGAATTCAGATCAAGAGCGTTTTAACATCAATCAAGATCGAGAGACTAAAACCGATAAAATAGAGGGGAAACTGGACTATTTTTATGTTGTAACTCCGAAGGCCAACCTCAATCTAACATTGGGTTTAACCGATGTTAAACAAGATTTTAATTCTTCTATTTTCCAAATTTTAGACAACAATATCGAACAAAATTTTTCTGATAACAATTTGAATAATGATGTTTCTTTTCGTTTTCAGGACGTCTATGCAGCCCTACATTATCGGTTTATAACAGGAATTTTTACTTTCGACCCAGGGATTACCCTCCACTCCTATAAGACGGAGACCAGGCAATTCAGTGGTCTGACTGAAAATTCATTCAGCTTTTTTAGACCCGATTTCCGTGTTTTACTCAAATTCAAAGATTCTGAAACTTTGAGATTAGTTTACCGATCTACCCGACAATTTACCGACATCAACAATTTGGCGGAGGGTTATATTTTTAGAAACTACAACTCCTTTTTTCAAGGAAATCCCAATTTGGAGGCTGCCACTTTTAATGTAGCCAACCTCAATTATCAGAGCATCAATATCTTTAATTTCACTAATATCTTTGCCAATCTGAGTTACTCCACAAGGGATGATGCCATTCAGAACACAACTAGGGTGGAGGGTATCAATAGTGTGCGGACTGCTACAAATTCTAATTTTCCACGTGACATTTATACCGCTTCGGGAAGAATTGATAAGCGATCCAAAAATTTAAAAGGAGGACTGAGCATCAATTATAATTTTAGTGACTTTAATAACGTTATCAATGATACTCCCACCGAGTCCAGTAATTTTACCCAACGCTATAGGGCAAACGTTGCAACCAACTTTAGAGACAAACCCAATGTAGAAATTGGATACACCTACAGCATCAGGGATTACAAAACCGGAGATGTCCAAAGTAAGTTTTTCACCGATGCGCCCTATGTGCAAGTAGATGCATACTTCTTAAAAGGTTTTGTATTTAAATCAAAATATACCTATAATTATTACCGAAACCAGGAACAGACCCTTAACGAATATCGTTTTCTAGAGGCAGAGTTATCATACAATCAACAAGGATCGCGTTGGGAGTTTGGCGTTAAAGCCACTAACCTTCTCAACGACACGCAGATCAACAGAGACAGTTTCAATCAATTTTCATTTACGACCAACTCCTATGTCATTCAGCCCAGATTCATTGTTTTTAAGGTCAACTATAATCTTACTGCAATAAGTGGTGGAGGTAAAGAAAAGAAAAAGTAATCAGTTCATCATTCCAATGGCTGCAATCCAGTCTACCATATTTTCAAACCAATTGTCCACGGGATGGCCTGTTTTTCTCATTCCAAAACCGTGATCTCCATGGTGATAATTGTGTAGTTCACATACAAAACCCTTTTTTGCCCAATCGATATAGAGTTCAGCACTGGGTATAGCGAGGTTCAATTTGTCCGCAGTGGTACAGGCTACAAATAAAGGCGGGCCATAGGCGGGAGGTTCTTGATCTTCTACAATGACCATCCACGGGTAAATGGGTGCCA
Source organism: Flavobacteriaceae bacterium UBA4439 (assembly GCA_002390455.1). Classification (GTDB taxonomy): domain Bacteria; phylum Bacteroidota; class Bacteroidia; order Flavobacteriales; family Flavobacteriaceae; genus UBA8316. The sequence continues at coordinate 13,906 of DGPN01000006.1, forward strand.
AAAAATTGGGTCTGTTTTTTTCGTTGGATTTATAGGTTGCTTCTATGGTAACTGCACCTCCAGCTGAGAATCCCATAATCCCAATTTTGTCGGGATCAATTCTGTATTTAGTAGCATTTTCCCTTACATGAGCAATGGCGTTCAGTGCATCCAGATGCCCATAGGTCAACTGCTTTTTTTCTTTTGTGTAGGGTTCATTTAATCCTTCTTTTTTACCAATCAAATGAGAGGGAACCAATCTATATTTCAATACAAAAGCTGCAATGCCTTTTTCGTTTAAAGCTTTTGCGACATCCAATCCTTCATGGAAAAATGCATTAGCTCTCATGCCACCGCCAGGACATACAACCATTGCTGTTGTGGGTTGGGATTTACCTTCTGGCAAAAACACTTGTAGGGTAGGGATAGAGATATTTTTAAAATTATACCCAATGTCATTATAACCCTTGGTTTTTATTTCAGCTTCTCTATAGTCGAGTCCAGAATTATCATATTCTAGGGTGATAATTTCTTGGGCAAACAAAGGGATACAAGAAAGTAAAAACAGGATTGATATAATTTTTTTCATTTTAAAAGGTTATTCGTTAGTATATTGACTTCTAAAATAGTCATTATCATTAAATTAAACTTCAAAAGAGCCTCAATTTGGGAAAGGATAAAGTCACAATCTCAACTTTAATTTTTTTTACTTATAATGTATTATGATTTTGAAGATTGAAATCTATATAAAGAAATGAAAAATTACACTTGGGTTTTATTGTTTTGTTATTTATTAGGCGCTGCTCAAGAGATTCCACCTATTCAACAGTATAAATCAAAAATTTCTTTTGCCGGGAATCAAAACTGGATGATTTCACAGGATGAAAAAGGCACCGTATATACCGCTAATAATAAAGGCCTACTCCAGTTCAGAGGTGCAGATTGGAAATTAAATTCAAGTCCCAATCAGTCCATCATTAGGTCTGTAAAAGTGATTGATGAAAAAATTTGTGTTGGGAGTTATATGGATTTTGGTTTCTGGGAACGTTCACCCAATGGAGAATTACATTATACCTCTCTTGCAAAGGAATTGGATATCGATATTCTGGAAGACGAACAGTTTTGGAACATTATTGATTATGGAGAAAAAATAATTTTCCAATCATTAAACCGACTGATAATCATTGACATAGGCAATAAAAAATTCCAATTTGTTCCCGCTACTAATACCTTACTAAAATCCTTTAAAGTGGGGAATAAAATTTATTTCCAGGAGTCGGGTAAGGGCTTATATGAGGTAAAAAGTGGTAAAGCTTTTATGGTCAATAACAGTCAGATTCTAAAGGAAAATGTCATTGTAGGTCTATACAAGGTTGAAGGAAAACTATTGATTCTGACCGATATATCCGGGTTCTATTTTTTAGAAAACAAACGTTTAAGAAAATGGAAAATAGGTGGTGAAAAAAGTTTTCAAGGAAATAAACTATACTGTTCATTGAGACTCTCTGATGGGAGTTTTGCTATAGGCTCTATTTCATCCGGTCTCATATGGATGGATGCCGAAGGGAAGGTTATCATGGAACTTAACCGGGCTAATGGAATTTCCAACAATACCATTTTAAGTCTTTTTGAGGATCAAAATAAGAACCTATGGTTGGGATTGGACAATGGAATCGACTGTGTAAACATTAATTCTCCTTTTTTGGAGTACAATGATGAAATTGGAAAAATTGGAGCCGTTTATGCTTCTGCTAGGAAAGGGAGTTACTTTTATCTGGGGACAAATCATGGTTTATATTACAGGGTTGCAGACAGCAGTTCCGATTTTAAGTTAATCTCGGGTACAGAAGGTCAAGTTTGGAGTTTGTATGATTTTAAGGGGGATTTGTTTTGTGGTCATGATTTGGGAACTTTTTATGTAGAAAGGGCAAAAGCTACTAAAATCAGCAGCATTAGAGGGACTTGGACTTTTAAACAACATCCCATGTCCAACGATTTTCTTTTGCAAGGGAATTACAATGGGATTCATGTTCTTCAAAAATCAAATAATAAATGGGGGTATAAAAATAAACTGGAGGGATTCAATATCTCCTCCCGATACTTTGAGATGATCAACGATACGACCTTGTTAGTTGGGCATGAATACAAAGGGGTTTTTAAGCTTTCGATCAACAAAACCTTTGATCGGGTGGTTCATAAGGAGATAGACTCTTCAGTAGAGAAAGGGATTCATGCCAGCTTGGCCAAGTTTGACGAAGAAATTTTTTATTTCAGTCCCAAAGGTATTTTTAGGTACGACACCCCCCAATTCAAATTCATCAAAGACTCCTTATTCTCGAAACAAATCAAGCCCGGGAATTATATTACAGGTAAAATGATCAACGACAACAATGGAAGACTTTGGATGTTTTCAAAAAACAAAATTCATTTTTTGAGAAGAGATGTATTCTCAGAACAGTTGAAATATGAGTCCATTTTTTTTGAAAATAATATTCGCAAAAATGTTCTGGGATTTGAACACATCAGCAAGTTTGATGACTCTAAATACCTTATTGCATCCGGGATGGGTTATTTGCTTGTTGATTTGGATAAAGTAAAAAACACACAGCCCATAATAGCAATCGACAAGATTGAGGTCAAAGACAACCTTCAGAACATAATCAAAATTGATTTACTTAATGATTTTGAGTTGGATTACGAAAGAAATAACATACAATTTTTTTACACGGCTACCCACTATCAGAAACATCAACAGGTTAAATATCAATATCGACTTGAGGGTTACGACACTTTATGGAGTCCATGGGCTGAATCTACAGATGTATCCTACTCAAATCTACTGAGGGGATCCTACGTATTTTCTGTACGTTCCAAAATTGGCGATCAAATGTCTGAGATGAGTCAGTTTGACTTCAAAGTAAAACCACCTTGGCATCTGTCCAGATGGATGTATGTTGTTTATATTTTGTTTGCGATTTCAATTTTGTTAATTATTAATAGACTTTATAATGCTTTTTATGAGCGCGAGCGCCAAAAACTGAACAAAAGAAATCAGCGAAAACTACAAATCAATGAGTTGGCCAGCCAAAGAAAGCTTATGAAAATTCGCAATGAGCAATTACAAAACGATATTGAAAATAAAAACAGAGAGATTGCAATAGCCACCATGAGCACTGTGAAGCGAAATGAGTTCTTGAACAAGATCATCAATGAATTAAAAGCCTTGGATGATCATCCCAGGATTGACCGTTTGACTAAAATGATCAAAAAAAATCTCAAAGGAAATGAAGATTGGGAATTTTTTGAAAAGGCCTTTAACAATGCCGATAAGGATTTTTTGAAAAAAGTAAAAAAAGCCCACCCTACTTTGACCCACAACGATTTAAGGCTGTGTGCTTTTTTAAGATTAAATCTTCTTTCAAAAGAAATTGCACCTCTTTTAAATATATCCGTTAGAAGTGTTGAGATCAAAAGATATAGGCTCAGAAAAAAAATGAAACTTTCCAGAGATGAGAGTATTATTGATCATTTCGTCAATTTGTAGAGGTTATATTTCCCTAATTATCACCTATACCATACCTATACAAAACTTATTTTTTTTCTAAAAAAATCTATTTTAAATAATCTATTTTTGTAGTATTTATAGGACTTAAGGACCTTATATTAAAGATTAAACAAAACTATTTTATTTTTCATTTGAGTGTATAAATTTTGTTGTATGTAAAATTCTTTTTTTTTGAAGTAACAAACCTAAATTTATTCCAACCAAAAAACCACATAATTAAATTAAGATGTTTAGAAGTACATTTACATTAATTGTTTTATTGTACGCGATTACCTTAAGTGCACAAAATGAGGTAAAAGGTGTTATAATTGACAAAAGCACAGATTTCCCCATCATTGGTGCTACGGTATTAATTAAAGACACATCTATTGGGACTACTACCAATTTTGACGGAAACTTTATTTTACCCAATGTACCTGACGGAGCAACCTTAGTATTTTCTTACTTGGGATTTGTCTCTCAAGAGCTTGTCGTCAATAACAACGATATTTCCATTTATCTTGAACCTTCCATCAGTGAGTTGGATGAGGTTGTTTTGGTAGGTTATGGAACCCAAGCCAAGAAAGAAGTCACAGGAGCAGTATCTGTATTAGGTTCGAAAGACATCGAAAAACTTAACCCTGTAAGAGTTGAGCAGGCAATGCAAGGTCAAGTGGCAGGAGTTACTGTTACCTCAGCATCTGGCTCTCCTGGTAGTGGATCCAATATCCGTATTCGTGGAATTTCAACCAATGGGGACAGTCGTCCTTTAATTATGGTGGATGGTAATATCATTGAAGATTTGTCGGTAATTAATCCTAATGATATTAAGAGTATTAATATCCTAAAGGATGCAACTGCTGGTATATATGGTGTACAGGGAGCTAATGGGGTAATTTTAATCGAGACCAAAACAGGAAGAAAAAACACACCCATTAGAGTCAATATTGATTCTTACTATGGTTTTCAAAATACAAGCAAAAAAGTCGATCTAATTGAAAATGCATATGACTATGCTACTTTAATTAATAATGCCGCTGTTAATGGAGGAAGTCGAATTAAATACAACACTTTAGAAAACAGAAGATTGGTGTTCG
>DGPN01000020.1 GCA_002390455.1 Flavobacteriaceae bacterium UBA4439
TTCCTTTTTGATTTTTCCCTCTTTCTCTAAGGATGGAAATGCTGTGTGACCAAGCTGTCAATAATTTCCTTATTTTTGTCTGTCAACACTGAAACGTTTATAGCATGCAACTGTATAACAAACTAAGTGCTGAGGAACGACGCCTATTGATTGCCGAAGCGGGTACCGAAAGGCTCACCTTGTCGTTTTATCAGTACCACCAAGTCGAAAACCCACAGCTTTTAAGAGATCATTTGTTCCTGCATTGGAATGATATGGACGTATTGGGTCGTATTTATGTGGCTCATGAAGGCATCAATGCCCAGTTGTCGGTTCCGGCTCCCCGCTTCGATGATTTTAAAAACTTTTTGGACGGAATCCGCTTTTTAAAGGGGGTTCGGCTCAATATTGCTGTGGAACAGGACAATGAATCCTTTTTAAAATTAACCGTTAAAGTTCGGGATAAGATTGTGGCGGATGGCTTGGATGATTCGACTTTCGATGTCACCCAAAAGGGCATTCACCTTGACGCTGAGGCTTTTAACGCTCTCTTGTCAGAGCCAGACACTGTTTGTGTGGACATGCGCAACCATTACGAAAGTGAAATTGGACACTTTAAAGGGGCAGTTACTCCCGATGTGGACACCTTTCGGGACTCCCTGCCCTTGATCGAACAGGATCTATCGGCACACAAAGAGGACAAAAAATTGTTGATGTATTGTACTGGGGGTATCCGATGCGAAAAAGCGAGTGCTTACTTCAAACACAAAGGATTTAAACAGGTGTTTCAATTGGAGGGTGGGATCATCGAATATGCCCGTCAGGTTAACGAAAAAGGATTGGAAAATCAATTTGTTGGCAAGAATTTTGTCTTCGACGAACGCCGAGGCGAGCGCATTAGTGAGCATGTAATCGCTCAATGTCATCAATGTGGATCGCCTTGTGACAGCCATGTGAACTGCGCCAACGAGGCCTGTCATCTGTTGTTTATCCAATGTGATTCTTGTCGAGAAGAAACACAAAGTTGTTGTTCATCCGATTGTCAAGAAACCATTAATCTACCCCTTGAAGAACAGAGGAAAAGGCGAAAAGGGAAACACAACAGTAACAAAATCTTTAAAAAAGGTCGGAGCGAAGTTTTGAAATTTAAACATTAATTTAGGATTTGATAGCCCCCCATTCCCTCTAATTAATCTTATCTTTAAATCTTATATTATAATCTATGGGTTGCGCATCTTGTGCCAGTAATGAAAACGGTTCACCGCGCGGGTGCAAAAGTAATGGTACCTGTGGGACGGACAGTTGTAATAAACTAACGGTTTTTGATTGGTTGGGCAATATGGAAATGCCCTCTGGGAAAGCTGCTTTTTCGGTGGTGGAGGTGCGTTTTAAAAACAGTAGAAAAGCATTCTATAGCTTACCCGAAGGGCTGAAAGTGGCAGTGGGCGATCCGGTGATTACCCAAGTGGACAAAGGATATGATTTGGGATTGGTGACATTGACCGGGGAATTGGTTCGTTTTCAGATGAAAAAGAAAAAAGTAAGCGAAGATAGCGAGGAGGTCACCAAAATATTACGGAAGGCCAACCAGCAGGAGGTAGATAAATGGCATGCTTTGAGAGACAAAGAAGCACAGATCCAAAAACGGGCTCGAGAATTGGCCATCGCTCTGGGCTTGGAAATGAAACTTTCCGATGTAGAATTCCAAGGAGATGGCAAAAAGGCCACTTTTTATTACACTGCTGAGGGTCGGGTCGATTTCCGACAGTTGATCAAGGATATGGCGCAAGCCTTTTCCATTCGTATTGATATGCGACAAATCGGTCTGCGACAAGAGGCTTCGCGCCTGGGAGGCATAGGCTCTTGTGGACGAGAACTCTGTTGTTCTACCTGGTTGACGGATTACCGATCCGTATCAACCTCTGCTGCACGTTATCAGCAGTTGTCCCTCAATCCCCTTAAGTTGTCGGGACAGTGTGGCAAACTTAAATGTTGTTTGAATTATGAACTGGACGCCTATCGCTCTGCGCTCAAAACCTTCCCCAAATCTGAGATTAAACTCCAAACGGAAAAAGGGGTGGGTGTGATGCAAAAAATCGATATTTTTAAGGAGCAACTTTGGTATGCTTACAAAGGTGAATGGATGAATTGGCATATGCTTTCTCTGGCATCTGTTCAGGAGATTATTGCCAAAAATAAGAATAAAGAAAAGGTGGTGAGTCTTGAGGAATATTCTACTGAAGCCAAGATAACTGAGGGGGAAAAACCCGATGTTACCTTTGAAAATGTTGTTGGTCAAGACAGTCTGAATCGCTTTGATCGCAACAAAAGATCTAAAAACAAAAGAAGAAAAAAACGCAAGCCCAACCGGCGTCAAGATAATGCTTAGCAAATACTCTATATTTACGGTATTGATTTTGGGATTGATTGTTGCATGTAGCGAGCCCCCTTTTTTTATGGACTATCGTAATTTTAAGGGAGAGTGGCCTGCTTCAGAAAAAGTAGTTTTTGCGCTCAACGATTCTACCGATCGGCCAGTCAATATGATGATTTACATCCGAAACAATCAACATTATCCCTTTTCGAATCTCTTTTTAATAGCCCAACTCAAAACGGGAGATTCCCTTTTGCTTTGCGACACGCTTGAATATGCAATGGCCAAAGTCCAAGGTCAGTGGTTGGGAAAAGGATTTTTGGAAGTTAAGGAAAGCAAACTGTGGTGGAAGGAGAATTATAAATTGCCAAGAGCGAAAAATCTAAGTGTAGAGCTAGAGCACGCATCGAGGTTCAATGGTCGTGAACAAGGAATGGATTTATTGGAGGGTGTCTTGGGAGTAGGATTTGGTTTGGAGGAAATTTCAGAAGATGAGTAAAGCCAAAAACAAAAAAACAAATAAAAGGAATTACAAAAAGTTCATTTTGGCTTTTTGGTTGCTTTTTCTTGCGGGAATTTCGCTGGTAGCAGGTATTTTTAGCATTGCTGCCTTGGGTTATTTGGGTCCTATGCCTCCACTGGAGCAATTGGAAAATCCCAAAACCAACTTGGCTACCCAAATCCTTTCTTCCGACGGAGAAGTGTTGGGAAAATTTTACTTTAACGACAACCGTACGCCCATCACCTACGACGAATTGCCCCAAAACATGGTGGAAGCATTGATCGCTACGGAGGACGAGCGTTACTATGACCACGCAGGAATCGATTGGCGAGGAACACTTAGGGCGTTATTTTATTTGGGAAAAAAAGGAGGGGCCAGTACCATAACCCAGCAGTTGGCTCGACAGCTTTTTGTCGGTGTGCGTTCCCGAAACAAAAAAGAAGCGATATTTCAGAAAATCAAAGAATGGGTGCTTTCTGTTCAACTCGAAAGGCGGTACACCAAAAATGAGATCATTGCGATGTATCTCAACATCTATGATTTTGGATACAATGCCGATGGGGTTCGGTCGGCCGCAAAAATATATTTTGACAGTACTCCTCAATCGCTGACATTGGAACAATCGGCTACTTTGATTGGAATGCTCAAAAACTCTTCTTTGTACAATCCGATTCGGCGCCCTGAAAGGGTCAGGGAACGACGCAATGTTGTCTTTCAACAAATGCTCAGAAATGAATTGATTACTGAAGAAGAAAAGGATTCCCTCTCTGCTCTACCTTTGATAATCGACTTTACACCGGAGTCCCACCGCGAAGGTTTGGCCACCTATTTTCGAGCCTATCTTCAAGAGTTTATGAAAAAATGGATACGGGAAAATCCCAAGTCTGATGATAGTTCTTATAATCTCTATCGCGACGGTCTAAAAATCTATACTACCATCGATTCTCGCCTTCAGGCCTTGGGCGAAAATGCGATTTCGGATCATATGAAGAATTTGCAAAATGAATTTTTTCTACAGAACACCAAAGAACGAAACCCGACTGCACCCTTTTTGGATTTGCGCGAAGGGGAAATTGATACCCTTTTGACCCGAACGGCATACCGAAGTGAGCGTTGGCGAAAGGGCAAATTAGCAGGAATGGACGAAGAAGCCCTATTGGAAAGCTTTTTTAAACCCGAAGCTATGCAGGTTTTCAGTTGGAAAGGGGAAATCGATACGATCATGACTCCCATGGATTCCATTCGCTACTATAAGCACTTCCTTCGAGCTTCGATGATGTCGATGGAGCCACAAACAGGTCATGTCAAGGCTTGGGTAGGGGGATTCAATTACAAACATTTCCAATACGACCAAGTCAAGCAAGGCCGACGTCAAATAGGCTCTACTTTCAAACCTTTTTTATATGCCACGGCCATCGATCAGCTCAAGCTCTCTCCCTGTGATAAGTTACCCGATGCTTTGTATTGCATTGATGCGATGAAACACGGGAACATAGACGCTTGGTGTCCCAAAAACTCGGGAGATCGCTACGGCCAAATGCGAACGCTAAAAAATGCTCTGGCGAATTCTGTCAATACCATCAGTGCTAGAATCATGGATAAGGTGGGTCCCCGACCGGTGATCGATCTGGTCAAAAAAACAGGGGTGACTTCCTATATCCCTAAAGTGCCTTCCATTGCATTGGGAACGCCAGACATCAGCCTTTTTGAGTTGGTTGGAGCTTATGGCACCTTTGCCAATCAGGGGATTTATATCCAACCCATAGTGATTACCCGAATCGAGGATAAAAATGGAATGGCTTTGTTCGAAGTGGTGCCCAAAACGAAAGATGTGATCAGTGAGGAAGCTGCTTATGTTACGGTCAACCTTATGGAAGGGGTGACCAAGCACGGATCGGGAGCCAGACTGCGCCACGCAGGACTGGAAAAGACCAATTATGTGTATGAAAATGTGGTAACAGGTTATCCTTATGTTTTTCAAAATCCCATTGCTGGAAAAACGGGGACAACACAAAATCAAAGTGACGGATGGTTTATGGGAATGGTGCCCAACTTGGTAACAGGAGTATGGGTAGGAGGCGAAGACCGCTCGATTCACTTTGAGGAAATTGCTTATGGACAAGGAGCGACTATGGCACTTCCGATATGGGCATTGTATATGAAAGGAGCTTATGAAAATGAAGAATTGGGCATTTCCCAAGAGCCGTTTTTGGCACCTGAAGAGGTAAGTATCCCTCTGGACTGTGAAGAATATGACAACGATGCCGATCCTACGGTACCGGCTAAACCCAAAGCTAATTTGGATCAGTTGGGCTTTTGACCCCCGTTTGTTTTAGGTCAAGCTTGGAGAGGATCGAATAAATCAATTAGATAAATAGATCCTTTTTTCTTATTGATCTTCAGCATACCATTCTGCAAAAGCAGTTGCTGTTTCACGAAGTTTTAAGGAATACAGTTTGAGGTGTTTAGGTAGTCTTGCTTGAAGTTTTACTGCAAACTCTAAAATCATCATTTCGCTGGTGGGTTGGTAGCCTACTCTTAGTATTTTGTGGCCCCTACTTTCCATTTCATCGGCAATTTCTTTGTGGGGAGAGTTGGTGTTGAGCACTGTGGCGTGGTCAAAGGGATGAACAATTTCTTGATTGACAATGGACTTTAGGTCTCCAAAATCGATGACCATTCCGTTTTTGACGTGTTTGGCATCTTCAATGGGATGGCCGATGACGGTTACGTCGAGTTGATAACTGTGGCCATGTACGTTTTTACAGAGTCCATCGTAGCCATAGAGTGCATGTCCGGTTTCAAATTTAAACTGTTTGGTGACACGAACTTTCTTATCCATTATTAGAGTGATTTGATTTTGTTTTGAGTAAAATCTGACAGTGCCAACTGAGCGGTTATTTTGGCATTTTCAGGCAAAAGGCTTTCCCAGTTTTGGGTGTCTTTCCAATGGAGTTTACGTAACTCCCTACAGGCTTCGGGGGCATAGTTCGCCCATATTTCTGCGTTTTCGTTTACGGTCCGATCTAGGGCTTCTCGATCGGGGACACATTCTGCATAGAGCCCTTTTTGAAGTCCCCACTGGGCGCTTTTCCAATGGGTACTGTCCAAGGACAATTGGGCAAAAGCGGTGCTTCCTATTTTCCGACTTACTGCTGGTTCAATCACATAGGGGCCCAACCCTATGGAAAGTTCGGAGAGCTTGAGGGAAGCAGTTTCGGTTGCAAAGGCATAGTCACAAGCAGAAACGAGTCCAACCCCTCCTCCTACAACTTTGCCGTGGACGCTGGCCAAGACAAATTTTGACATTTTTCTAATGGTGTTGAGTAAATTGGCAAAGCCCATAAAAAAGGCAGTGCCTTCTTCTAAGGTTTTTACCCCTTTGAGTTCAGTCAGCGATGCACCAGCACAAAAGGCATTTCCTTCACTTTCCAAAATGATTACCCCAATATCGGGATCGTCTTCGGCTGTTTCAAAGGTCTTGACCAAATTTTGTAATAGGGAGGAGGGTAGGCTGTTTCCTTTGGGATGGAAAAACTGGATCCTTCCGATTCTATTGTTTTTTTCTAAGTGAACGCTTCCTTGCATGGATTTCAAAAATAACCAATCTATTTTGTTTTTGAGGGTTCTCTTTATATTGAAATGATTTTTGAATGTTAATTTCATAAATGAGGATTAAATTCCGATCTTAATTGACAAATGAAAAAATCTTTTTTGCCCTTGTCGTTTGTTATGCTGTTTTTCGCGATTGGGTCTTTTGGTCAGCGATATATCAATCTCAGTGTAGACAACGACCTCTATTTTAATTTGGATCGATATTACTCTAGTGGAATTTTTATCAGTTTCGGAAAGTTGAAACCAGGTGATCAAATGGAGGTTTATCCAAAAAAGTATGCGCATTGGACTTTGGGTCAGGAGATTTACACTCCCAAAAACAGGTATACCGTCAATGTCGAAAAGTTTGATTATCCTTATGGGGGCTGGTTGTTTTTGGAACGTTCATTTGAGTGGTATAAAAGTGCTCTTTCGGCTTGGGGTGCCTCCTTAAAGGTGGGAATCACCGGCAAGGCTTCTCTGGCGCCATTTTTTCAAAACCTCTATCACGACAAGGTTTTGGGTTTGCGAGATGTGGCTTGGGAAAAGGCTTTACCACAAAGGCTTCATTTCAATCTGAATGCGATGCAGAGAAAGCGTTTGCCATTGGGCAAGCGATTGGCCTTGCTGTATGAGTTTTTTGGAAACTTGGGCACCCAACGGATTGCTGCTGGAGGGCGTTTGGGGGTTTTGTATGGTACTTCTCAGGCCTTGGCTTTTTTGGGGAATCCTTTGGAGATGCAAAACAAAGGCTATGGGATTTATATGGGAACACGTCAAGAGTATCGCGTCCACGATTATATGATCTCCGGAAGTTTGTTTGACAACGAGGCTCCCTTTGTATTGACCGATATTCCCTATAAAAACAGTTTGGAGGCAGGCTTTGCGTTTTACGGAAAAAAATGGCGGACGTTGACGCTTTGGAATAGCATTTCCAATGACAATCCCCTTCAAGTCACCCGAAGGCATTATTATCTCAACATTTCAATCACAAGGTTTTTTTAGGAAGCTTTCAAAGCGGTTTTTTTTTGGGATTGAGTACAAAAAAATGAATGCCCAAAAGAAAGGCATCAAAGTTGTTTATTTGATCGTTCAGCGGATTTGTTGATTTTTTAAAAAAACGGTATTGTAGGGAGACGTCAAATCGTTTCCAGACATTGTACTGGGTTGCAAAAAGCCACCCAAAAGCATTTCGGATGATCCCCATAGGATATTCATGGCTTCGGTTTTTTAGGTCAACGATTTCGGTATTTTGTGCTTTGAGCAGGTGGTTGTATAATAAACCTGTCTCAAAATGGAGTTTTCTGGAGGGAAACACCCTAAGGGTAAGGGGAAAACTGAGGTAGGTTAGTTGATCGTAGGACTGATTTTTACTGAGGTTGTATTGGTAGCTCAGATTGAAATAGTCTGCACCCGAATTTAGGGCAAAGGTCTTTGAAAATTTGTATTGGATATAAGCCCCCGCCGAAAAGCTGATTTTGTGAACGGTATAGTCCTCCCGCATATTTCCATAAACCGTATGGAGGTGAAGATCAAAATTCCATTTCCGGTAAAAGCCATCCAGATCAGGCCCACGGTTGTATTGCAGTAGTAAATTGGCATCGCCCTGAGCAAAACCTACGGAAAACAATGGCAATAAAAGCCAAAACCATTTGATATTTAATACAGACATTGTTTTAAATATAGCATAATATTGAACGAATATTGGAAAGAGGTTTCTAAATTTAATGCTTTGTTGTATTTTTGACACCAAGCCAAATAGGGGATGTAGCTCAGCTGGCTAG
>DGPN01000060.1:0-5048 GCA_002390455.1 Flavobacteriaceae bacterium UBA4439
GGTAATTATAACCCAGATATTCCAAATAAAATATGGGGTTCAGAAATATATTACTGATGAAATTCTTGGACTTATAAAAGTTAGCTATAAACGTTAGTTTAACATCTTTTAAAAGGACTAGAAATACGTGAACTTACTGAAGAGAATATGCCTATGGTTTAATTATTAGTACAATTACCCAGGATAGTTTTATTAGTCTTTGTTAAAGCACTAACAACTTTTAAGAATCTGTATTAATTAATAAAGAGGCCTGATTTCCCAGTCCCTTTACTGTAAATATCTAAAATTAATAAAAAGTGTGTTTAATTAGCTAACCACAATTTAGTTGCCATCATTGTTTAGTGTCAGCAAAAAGTAAACTTTTAAAGGGTTAAATTTAAGAGATAGTAAATTCACAAGATTGATTTAGCTATCTGATTATAAACGATCTGTCAATTTTCAAAACCGTCAACCCTGCCGTCAACACCCACGAGAAAGGCCTCGCAGATTATTTACCTACAAGGTCTTGCGGTGTTTAGACTTGGTACCAGCTACACCACCGTTTTTTTTACGGATTTATATCTGTTTATCCTTTGAGCGTTAAATATTACAATTATATAATTCTGATAGGTCCCATAATACCCATTGGGTAATAGGCTTGCTTTTTCAACAATCCTTGAGCAATGCGGTTTTCCTTCAAGCTTTTAAGATAATTCCCGGTAATGGTAGTCAATTTGATTGTCAATTTGTTTTCTCCTTCTTTCAGGGCACTTTCAATATTATAAATGTGAGCACCATACCACTTTACACCAATTAGTTCACCATTCAATGTTAGTTCCGAAACTCCCTGAACATCTCCCAAATCCATGTATTTATATTTATCGGAGTTAAGGAATATTGTTTTGTTATAAATTACTTCGCCTGCAAAATTATTTGTCTGTGTATTTTTAATCAGGTCGGTTAATAATTCTAATTTTATTTTCTGCTTATCTCCATTTATATGGTTAAGCTGTAATTGCCATGATCCCGTTATTTCTTTTCCACTGTTGTTAAAATTCATGGGTTGAAATTGTTCTCCTTTTGAATTGTTTTCAAAGACAATCATTATAGAAGTGGCGCGGGGAATTTCTAATTCAATCTTATTATTACTTCCATTTGTTGGATAAAGTAATTTCTCTCCGGTTTCAGGATTCCATATCCAGGGATGAAGGTTATTTTTTACCAGAAATTCTGCCTTAACCGAAATTTGTTCCATTAAACTGGAATTAGCGATAAAAAAGAGACTGTTTTCGCCAATCCGGTAATTAGACTGATTTAAATATTTGTGGGTTTTATCAAATCTGACATAGGGTTTCAATCCCAATTCATCTTGTAATATTCCGTACCATTTAATCACATCTCCTTCGGGGGAAGGGTACTCAATAACATTTCCACCGGAGTGTTTTATTAGGTCCTCCACCATTTTATTCACCCCGTCATCATTGTGTTCCACATTTTTATATGAAGGTGATTTGAAAGGCCTTTTTCCAATAAAGACAATTTTTCCACCGGATTTTGCAAAAGCTACAAGTGATTTTGTAGTTTCCATATCCAATGTCTCAATTTCGGGCAATAGAAGGGTATTATATGAACGTTCATTATACGTCATCCTACCCTTTTTGAATACCGCTTTTTTAATAATATTTTCACTCACATAATCGCAACCACCTCCATTTTGCTGTATGGCTTCCCACAAATTATTTTGGTATTCAGGATACCATTTTTGAGGGAACGGGTCGCGTTGAGGTCCTAACTTCATCCAGAGATCGGTAAGAGGTTGAAGAATTGCAATATTCGCCTGAGGAGACGCATTTTGAAGAAGATAAGAAATACGGGCTTTATAGTCTGCCCACTTTTGAAAATAGGGCCACCAGGTATTTCGTTCATTAAAATAACTACCCCAGCGAATCCATCCGGGGAATGGTGCCTCGGGAGGTGAATAATTATAACCATGCAATATAGAGTGGTTAACCCCCGATATATTACTTTGATCTCCGGCTATTTTGATATTTTCCAATGTAGCCATAAACACCATTTTAATATTTGTTATCTCCTCGCAACTTACAATTCTTTTCCCTGCAAGTGCCGCCCCTGATGCAACGTATTTATTACACATTCTCGGTGCTCTCCCTAATAGCCCAGTGTCTGGGTATTCTCTACCAACGTCTTTAAACAACCAGGTTTCACATTCAGGAATATCAATCTCCATACTTGCTTCAAGCGGGTGCATTCCACGGCCGTAAGCCTGCATTCGTGATTGAACATTATTTCGATGACACCATTCGTTAAAGGGGACTATAAACCGTTCTTTAAAAAGCTCAATCCGTGTATTGTAAAAATCCAAATCTACTCGCTTAATTAAGTCTGTTACTTCATCAGAGAATTTTGTCCCATATTCCTCATCACTCCTATTTCCCCATCGTCCCACTTTTTTTAGAACAAACGGAAGATAAGGTAATAATGAATAACCTCTTCTTTTTTCAAATTCATCAGGTAAATCGTCATTCCAGTTGGCTCCCATAAGTTCCATGCTATCACAAAACATAGCTCTGATATAGTCACCCATATTCTCGATTTTACCATTAATAAAATCAGAGATTCTGTTCAGATATTCTTCTGTGGCTGCTTTGCTGTAATGATTCAATACCGGTCCTGTAGCACCGGGAGCACCTTTTATCACTGCCATGTATCCGGTCAGTTTCACAACATAATACAGCACATAATTACCTGCGGGAACATCGATGGCAAGCTCCCCGTTTCTGATACTCCCCATCAGATCTTTTCCCTCAGTAAATTCATTTGATTCTTTTGGGAGCAGCCGCAACGACAACAAATCTTTATAAATTGTATTTTTTTTTGAACCAACTTTGGCATTCACTTTGTCAAGTAATTCCTTTATTTTGAAGTGATATATTCCCACTCCTTTCAGATCAATGGTTTCAATTGTCACCATTTGTATCTGCTGTTCTTTTTTCAGAAATTCGCCCCCAAAAGGCCAGCCGGAACCAACGATCAAATCACAAATAATTCCGCGCTCCTTTGCTCCTCGGAGAGCTACTTGCAACATATCCAGCCAATCGTCTTCAAAAATGGTTAAAGCTTTGTATCCTAAGGGGTCCCCACCCGGAAATTCAATTGGATTGATTTCAACGCCTCCAATACCAGCAGATTTCATCACATCCAGTTCACGCAAAATCTCTTTTTTCGCAAGCCTGTTACCATTCCACCACCAACGGACAAAAACTCGGGAATCGACCGGTGGATTTTGAAACCCACGGAATAACAAGTCAACATTATCAGTCAGTAAATCAGGATTAACACATCCCAAAATTGAATTAATAAAAACTGTTCCCGATGTAGCAAGGATATTATTTTTAACAAAATCTCTTCTTTTCATAAGTGATATTTTTAAATGTTTAACTTAAATATCCAAATTGATTTTTTAGCGCATTTTTATCCGGCTTATGAACAAAGGCTATTCAATTGTGACCAATTTGGTTTAACTCCACCTTTAAATATTTATTTCATGGTTTTTGTCCTTAGGGCAAAAATACCTCTTGATTTCACTTTTTTGAGTTAAGAGAACATACCTCGCAATACACTCCTGGGTTGGTTTCCATATTTTCTCCTTTTATTGTTTTAATTTACATTTTTTAAACAAAATATAAATGTAACAAAATGTTAAAAATGGATATGGATAATTCAGTCACTACCCCACTATCTGCTAACATACAGCCATTTAAGAACAACTTAAAATACTTACTTGGGGAAGTTCTAAATTGCTTTTCAAGGATGGTTTTATGCATATTAATTTTAGTCTTTCTTTTGACTAAAAAATTGAAAGCAAATCCATATAAAGAGGTTACTAAAAGTGGTATAATTACAATAATAAGCGAGGCACGTAAACTAAAACTATCGGCAAAAAATTTCGTATGCTGTTAATGTTTTGATCAAATCAATCAAACTATTTACAATTCCTCCCTTTTTCATTGTCAATAAGTACTTTAATATTCAATAGTTTGTTTGGTGTATGTAGGTCAACCAATTTTCATTTCACCATCAACAAAGTCAATGGGGTCGATGACCAATTATGGAACTCGATCTTTTTTAAGAATTCCATGGCAACTGATCCAAAGCCTTCCATCAGGATCTTTAAAAACTTCGTTGTGACCCACCACTGCCCACGGATTGTCCGGATAACCGGAGAATTCGACTTTGTATTTTCTATATGACCATTCATTCTGAGCACCATAAACAGGGTTTCATTCATATTTGATCCATGGCCCGAGTGGATGATCTGCTGTGGCATAACCAATCTAGTATCCCCGGGTCCAGGACGAATAGAAAAAATAATACTGTCCATCCCTTTTAATGCAATACGCACCTTCAATACTCACCCCGTCCCAATCTTCATTCTCCAAATTTACTGCAGTAATAAAAGGTTTCGGATCACGTATGGGTTTCAGACTTTCCATATCTACTTCTGCCACAAAAATGGTTTTGCTATGTTTGTTAAATGAATAGATTTTTACGTCATCATCTTCAAACAATGTAAGGTCATCCCCCCTGAGGAATGGTTCGTAGTGAACGAGTACTTTGTAATCTCCCAGTATTTCATCGGACACGGCAATGCCACTATGCAGCCCCTGAAGTTTGTCTTTTATTCTTGACTCATTTGAGCAATTAAAAGTTAGGTAGTATTTGCCATGTATTTTATGAATCTCAGGTGCTCAAAATCGGTCTAGGCACCAAACAGTGGAGTCAAACTTACTACGACCATAACTAGGGAGGCTCTGTTAGTATTGGTTTGCAGGAGATGATTAAGCAAACTGATAAAAAAAAATCATTTTAAATCCTGCTTAAAAGCGCTACCCTTTTCAAAAGGGTTTGGTGTTAACTTAATCCGAACACGACCAAGTTTCAGCATTGTATTATTCTCATCGAATGTACCGCTTCGCGACATGTAGAACAAGAGTTCCCCATTTTCAACCCATACGTTCAATCCAATATCACCACCTCCACATGGCATC
>DGPN01000060.1:5088-63957 GCA_002390455.1 Flavobacteriaceae bacterium UBA4439
ATTGTGATGAATTCTGACTTTGGCTGTTCCAGACAATATTATAGTCGTTTAATTGTTGTCCTGAAACCGGACAGATAAAAACGACATTAATAATAAAAATCTTAAAAAAAGTAAATAATTTTTTTGTTTTTAATCTCATTTAATTAGTTTCACTCCAATGTGCTTTCAAAGCTATAATTTCCCGATTCCACTTTATACAAACTGATTCCATCTTCAACTCTAATAAAAGTCACTCCACCAGCATATTCAATTGGCAAATCACCTTCTGTTATTTTGTTTCCGTGAATATATACTGTTGCAGTGCTGTTTGCCGGAATTGTTACTTCCCAGTTCAATTGATTCGCCTCTATTTTCCAATTGCTAATAATGTTGCCGTAATGCGATTCGTAATTGCATTTAACCCAATCGACACTCTTAACCAATGCCGGACGAAGTATGGTGTTTTTGAAACCGGGATTTTCGCTATCCCATTGGATTCCACCTAAACCACGGTAAAACCAGCCACCAATATACGGAAAGCAAGAGTGTATTTGAGAAGCGTGTCCGTTCCATTGTTCCCAACAAGTTGTTGCTCCATTTTCTATCATATATCCCCAGCCCGGATAGGTTTTTTTGTTCACCATAATGTCTATTAGGTCGTTCCGGTTATTTTCAAGCAGGTAATCAAATGTTATCTGAGTGCCAATCATTCCAGTGTTTAGGTGACCCTTATCTTTCACCAGCATCGTATGCACAAATTTATCGAACACTGCATTTTTTAGCTCATTGGGCGTAATTCCAGTTTGTAAAGGGAAAATGAGGTAAGGCTGTTCTCCGTTTGCATAAGTTGTGTCTGCTGGATTAAACCACTTCGTGTGAATCGCTTTTTGAGTAATGTTGAGTTCTTGCTTAAATGCCAATACATCATCTTTTTTGTCAAGGAGTGTTCCAACTTTTATCATAATTTGAAGTAGGTAGGTATGATAACAGTTGTTGAAAAAACGACGGGAGTTATGACCTACCCATTCTTTTTTATCCATTCCTCTGCGGGGCGGAACCCAATCACCCAGATTTTTCCATTTATCTCCTGGAAATAGATCCTGAAGTACTCCATCTATAGTATGTGCACCAAGGTATTCAATGTATTTCTTCATATAAGGATACCCCTTTTCGAGCAGCTTAGTATCGTTGTAGAAGAGGTAGGTTTTCCATGGAACCGTAATACACATTGCCCCCCAAGCTGGTCCTCCGCCAGTTGGTATTGAAGCAGGTGCTACAAAAGGAACAAAACCATCGTCTTTCTGCTCATCCCACCAGTTTTCTGACCATTTGGTATACAAAGTGGAAGCATCGAAATTATAACAACCAACATCCATAATTGTTTGTCCATCGCCATAGCCAAATCTTTCACGATGAGGACAATCTACAGTTTGCCCACCTAAGTTTAAAGCTCGGTAAGTCCATCGAACCATTTTATGTATGCGGTTGTAAAGGTAATTCGAACAACTGAATGAACCGACTTCAGTAACCTCGGTTTCTACTGGAATTGCAGCCAGGTCTTCTTTTGCTGGTAAATATGGTAAACCCTCAATAATTGCGTAACGAAAACCATGATAGTTGAAAACATTGTTAAACTGTTCTTCTTTCTTTCCAGCAGAGATAAATACATCACGTTGACGCATTATTTGAAAATTATTTATGTGCCGTGCTTCATTTGGTTTCTGCCCACTATCTTTATCTCCGTAGTAAATTATGATTTTCTTACCTGGATCAAGATCATAAAATTTCATTTTCAGCTGACCTGTAAGGTTGGTGCCAAAATCAACTACTACTATTGTATCATTCAGGTGCTCAATTGATTTTGGAGCAATTTCATCAAGCTGGATGTTATTACGACATTTTTGGGCTGTGCATGGTACATCAGCTGTTTCAGCAATTACAACAGGGTGCCAACCATTTGTTGATCTTTTATTATCCCACCATTGTTTATCTATCAAACGTGCATCAACCAATTCTCCTCCATAATTTCCCCATTGCCATCCTCCAATATGGGATCTTTCACTTGCTTTAGTTTCCCACGAAGTATCGCTGATGACTTTCTGCTGATTAGGAATTTCCAGTTGTACCCTTACTACAGGGCTGTGGTGTTTAACTCCAGGTAATCCTGGAGAGTACCACCCTGTTCCCATCCAAATTCCAATACTGTTGTTTCCTTTTTTTAGGTAGCTGGCTACATCATAAGTTTGGTAGTAGGTTCGTTCGCTAAAATTTGATACCGCAGGTGCGAGCACTTCTTTGCCTACTTTTTGGCCGTTTATGTATAGCTCAAAGTAGCCCAATGATGCTAGGTAGACAGGTGCATATTTAGGAACATCGTCCAGATTAAAAGAGTGTCTGTAATAAGGTGCGGTAACCGAGTACGGAGATCCAATCCATTGAGCTGTCCAGTCGCCTTTTTCGAGTAATCCCATTGACCATAAAGCAGGTTCGCTCCAAGATGATGAATTGCCATCTTTGTCCCATATCATAATTTTCCAGAAGCACTGTGAACGAGATTGAAGCGTTTTACCATTGTAATCAATATGTCTGGATTGGTTTGATTTTATTTTACCTGAATCCCAAAGATCACCCTCACCCTTCGATAGCTTTTCCTCCGAACTTGCTACAAGCAATCGATATGCAGTTTGTTTCTGTCCACGTTGGTCTGATGCTAATTGCCAACTCAATTGTGGTTCCTTGGCATCAATACCTAAAGGATTAGTGAGGTATTCACAAGTTAGATTGGTAACATCAACCTTTACCTCTTCTTTGCATCCAATAAGGCCTGTTAATGAAAAGAATACAAAGGTTGCTAAGCAAATAATCGCCTTAAAGTTAGTTTTTGATCGTTTCATTTTATATAATCATATTTGATATAATTTATAATTTTTTTAGGATAGAATGTAGCCTGTAGATAAGGGTAAAATTAAAAAATTATGGTTTATTTATTAACCTTGAATTTTCGTTTCACCACCAACAATGGAGGCAGGTGGTCAGCCTTCTGAACTAATTTTCAATTTTATTTGACTACATACACAATGTAACCAACTGAATACATTATGCTAAAGTTATGTACTCAAGTTAATTTATTTTTTTAGGTTTTAATAAATTTCTAATTTATGTTTAAATGGTGTGAACCCTGTTAAATAAACACTATGCCCATCTTGTTTTGTTGTCATTCCTCTTAATTGTGACCATTTATGCGCATTACAACCGGGACCAAAACTGATAACGTCGTCGCCCATAACATATTGACCTCTGTTCTTTTCCAGAAAGTGTGAATTTTGATTGATTTTATTGGCGACAACTCCCTTTAGTTCTCCTCCTACTCTAAAACTCATTTCCAGGGAAACAGGGACAAACTCTGTTCCGGTAATTTCAATATCTATGGTGACCTTTCCATTGTTTTCACTTATCTCCACATTAAAAAGCATAGATTGAATCCCATCTTCTTTTCTTGCAGCACGAGAGGCATCATTCCATGTGACTTCACCATTTCTGTCCTTTTCTGGAATGGTCTGCATGTAGCCTCTGGTTTTTGACTTGCTCAATTTGATTATATTTCCATCCATTGTACAGCTTTCCGAAATAAATTGTCCACGACTCCCAAAGAATGCTGCTCCCAATCTCAGCGACTGCATTACTGCATTGCCTTTTCGAAAAGTGAAAAAGGTAGGATTGTTTTCAATTACCGAAATATCTGTTGTACCGCGTCTTATTCTGAAAACACCGGAATAAGAGAAGCGTTTAAAATAGTTATCGGGTATGGAGGAATCATCCGGCATATCCTTTTCAAAAATAGCATCCTCCAAAATAAAAGATGCATATCTTATTATTCTTTTTAATATATTCTCCGGCATTTCACGCTCAATCAATTTGCAAACTGCTGCAAATTCAGAGTTATTATCTTTTATAGCAAAATACCTGTATGCATAGTAATATTGATCCACAAATGACTGGTAAGCCCTATCTTGTCTACCGGATGCATCTGTCACCACTTCTCCCCCCGGCTGAATATAATACATAGTCATGTCCAGATTTTTTCTGGCATATTCTTGAAGTTCCGGGCGATCAAGTAGACGACCTATTACCGTAAACATGTTGTCGCAAATGGGCGAATAAGCACCGACGCTCTTCTCCGAATATTGTCCGTCAGTATCGAAATCAATTCCTTCACTTAACCATTCATCTATCCGTTTAACATATTTCTGAGATGGGAAAAAATGATTAACCCAAGCCAGGGCAGAGCTAATAACCCAGCGATGATTTGCAGTGTGAACTCCCCCAATTAAGAAGCATTTTCCCGTATTTTCAATAAATGTACTTAAACTGGTAATGGTTTGTTCTAATCCCGATTTGTTAAGACGTTTCAGACAAGCATAAATCGGACATAAGTCATTCACGATAAAAGCCGTGTCTGGTGGAGAACGAAAATTCGTCGTGTGCAAATCGATTGTTCCATCCTCATGTTGAATATTTACAAGGCAAGCAGCAGCTCTTTCCAGGGCCTTCTCCAGTTCGGGTGAAAGGTAATACCGTGAAAACTTTGACACATAAGCTGTTCCCAAAGAACTGATAAATTCTTTTGTGGAATGTACATTGGGCACCTCCCAGCCATTTGCAATTCCACCATCCCAGCGATTTCCTGCATCATTTATTTGGTGTTTCAGCAAGTCTGGAATATCATTGTCGTTTAATTGTGAAAGTTGTCTGATAATATCATCAGATCCTTTACTTGCACTGATTAAGCTACTTCCCAAGTTAGTTGAAGGAAGTGTTGAAATGGCTGCAACTCCAACACCTGACTTAATTATAAATTCGCGTCTCTGTATTTTCATTTTATTTCTTTTTATACACTTTATAATTTAGCTGTAAGCCATTGAAAAATTAAACACTAAACTCAATTTTAAAAATTTACAACCAGTTTACTTCAATGCCAAGTTTTATCGCAAAACACTTCAATTGCTTCCCTACCAGTCCAAGTGCAGCAATGGCATGATGACTAAAACAACATATAACTTTTCAACATTTATAGTTGTTTACGTGCTTCGAGATGTAAATATGAAACAAAAACTTTACCCTCATTTTATTAGTTCGTTAATAATTTCTTCCTTGAGTGAACTTTTATCATAGCTACGCATTTTTTGCGTCTCGTATGTATTGAGACACTCATGATATCCAATAAATTTATGAAAATTACAATATTAAAAGAAAGTAAAGTTTTAATAGTTATTTACAACTATTTGATATAATGTAATTTGCATCCAAATGAAATCAAATAAAATGACTGTCTATTTGCCAATACAAAATGTATTTCTATTATTTTTTAATCATTAACTCTCAAAACTGACTAAGTTGGCTTCAACTGCTTCCAGCATTTCAGAAGAACGAAAACTATTATTGGGACCCCTTTTTGCTGGAGAATACCAACTCGAGGTTCGTTGATGTGAGAGGCGCTTTCCGGCTATTTTTAGTAGTGACTGTTTACTCTATTAGTTGCTGGTAATTGTTCATTACCTAGGCTGTATAATTCTTCTACAGTTGCATGTAATTGAATTGAAACCAATTCTTATCAATTAAGATATCGCTTATGTTTTACTTATCTTCTATCTTCGAGACTCCTTCTTTTGTAGGATATACTGGTACTATCGTTCCATCATTATTATACTCCAAATACTCTACACAGGTATTGCGCCTGTATACTGTGCCTCTATTCCAATCCCGAACGTGATAAAAGAAATACCCCTGGCCTTTATACTCAATTATTGAATGATGGTCCTGTGTTTGACTGGGATTTACAGCTCCTTTATATTCAAATGGCCCATAAGCATTATCA
This sequence comes from Flavobacteriaceae bacterium UBA4439, assembly GCA_002390455.1. Taxonomy (GTDB): domain Bacteria; phylum Bacteroidota; class Bacteroidia; order Flavobacteriales; family Flavobacteriaceae; genus UBA8316. The sequence continues at coordinate 10,943 of DGPN01000060.1, forward strand.
CCTAAACCATAGTAACCTCCTTCTCCCGTATTATATGAAAAATAATATTTCCCATTATACTTATGCATATAAATTGCCTCGAAGAAATTATCCGAACCATATTCCACCAGTCTTGGTTCTTCAGCTAATTCAGTCATATTATCTTTTAGCTTGGCAACCAATGGCTTATCCAATCCCCAATATAAATAAGGTGTTCCATCCTCATCAATAAATACACATGGGTCAATCCATTTTCCATCAACACCTTCAATCCAGCCAATATCTTTAAACGGACCTTGCGGCACTTTACTAACAGCCACACCACAGCGCATTTCTCTTGTTCCATCAGCGGAATGGGGATATATCAAATAATATTTTGAGTTTTTATAAGCAGCTGTTGGAGCCCACATAAATCCGGGAACTCCCCAGTTGATATTACGTGAATGAAGAATTTCACCATGATCGGTCCAGTTTGCCATATCGATTGTTGAGAATGCATGATATCGATCCATGGTATTATAATTTACTGAACTGTCCTTATCATGAGATGTATAAAGCCAAACCTTACCATCTTCCCATACATGAGCTGAAGGATCAGCTGTACGAATATGCCGAATAATAGGATTTTGTGCAGATACATTTATTGCAGCGAAAGCAAAAAACATTAAACCAGCTATTGATTTTCTTTTAATTTTAAGTTTCATTTTTTTAAAAGAACAGTTACCTTATTTAAGCTTAGTTTTGGAGGTGTCCGGAGCTGAACCGATCCGTCGGGTTCGGATTGAAGCACCACCGTTTTTAATAAACTTATCGACCGACCCTAAATTGCCTTCGACGACCCAGTAGTTGATGTCGCCGAAGCCCATGTTCTTGGGGTCGTTGATATCGCTTACGAGCGTCTGCCAGGAATTTCCTAAGTCTGTCTGTCCCTTACCTGGCATCTCCGTGTTCATTTGATCGATTGAGAAACCGTGTCTGCCAGACACTGTAACATGATGAGTATTGCGGTAGGTGCCCACCCGAGCGAAGTGGGAAGCGTGATTAGCATTTAGGAATTTAAGACCGTTGAAATTAGAGGCTACAACGATGTTGTCGCCGTCGGTATGCTCGTTAACGATGACACCGATATGATAGCCTGTTACAACCACGTTGCGCAGGACAGTCCATGCCGCATTATTGCAAGCCGGTGTTATCAGGCCACTGGTGCCATGGATCGGTTTGGAGGCCTGAACATTGTAGATGCCTGTATTGATGAAAACGTTTTCTATCTTGCATTGCGCCGCGTTCTCAAGATCGACGCCGTTGATACCAGGATTATCATAGGTTCGGACATCTAGATTCCTGAGAACCACGTTGACTCCGGAGAATGTATGGTACAACTTCTCAGGTGAATTACTGACGGAAATGACGGGGGGGCCTGATTCTGCAAGACACTTAACGATAGTGCCTTTATTTTGGAAGGGGAATGTACCGACTGTCCCGAATATCGGAGTCGGTTCGCTCTCGCCAATTATTTCGACCGTGATCCACTCTTTCGTTCCGGGAATAATGATTCTTCCCCGATAGATCCCATCGGGGATTATCATTCTCCCGCCTCCCGCCATGATCAACGCCTTCAGGCAGGCTGAAAACGCCTTGGTATTATCAGTTTTGTCATCGCCCACAGCTCCGTAGTTGAGAACATTGAAAGTTCTAGAGTTTTTTGTGAAAGTTTTTTCATTCACTTTAATGTTCTTCTTATTGGGCATTTCCACTTGATTTCTTCTGTCGGATTCCACCTTCTCATTACAAGCAGAGATTAGAATCAATAATGAGAAAGCGGCAAATTTAATACTTGAGAATTCCAAGATTTTTTTTATAATATTTCTTATTGTAAGTATCATCTAATTGGTATTTACAAAATTTGTTATTTATTTAAAGTTTGATCTTTTTGTTACTTAGAAGCTGTTTAAAAATTATGATTTTAGAGATTACCAACAATAAAATTAATGAATTTATGATGATTTATAAATAAAGTTAAACAAGAAAAAAACAAGAAAAAAGGCCGCACTAAAGATTGAAAAGAAGCCTGTCTCTCCGCTCTTATAATTCCTATCATATTTTAAATTAATATTTTAGGGATTTTTTTATTGAATGATATTTGTATAGTTATACTATTTTTAAACCTAAAGCTTTCTAACCTATCTGATTACCTGGCGATAGGGTGGGTTTTATAAAATGATTTTCTGTGGAAGTTATAGTCCTTGATATTATATATAACCCCAAGTCTACAAGGTTGGGACCAATCCAAATCCTTTGTAAATTACTATCATCATTGACCTAACAGGGCTTTTAGTGATGCCTTTAAAGATTTTGAGGTTTAGAATGTATTGGTTATGCAATTGCATTATAGTTTATTTGATCAATAATACTTATGACCTTCTGTTTTTTATCAAGGTCAAAGATTCCATCAATACTCTGATCATTTTGATCTGTAAATGGGGATTTATAAAAAATTGACTTATCAATTGCTCCATTTTTGATTAGATAAGAAATAATTGTATTTAAAAAAGTCATCTGATCAGCTCTCAATTCGCCTACTTGTAAAAAACCTGCGAAAGCCCCATTGATTGGGGATTGCTCTACTCCAGTGATACTTTTTATAAACTCCCCTAGTGGTTTTTCTCCCTAGTAATCGACAAATTGTTGTTTTGTTCCTGCAACACTTTCAGTAAAGAGCATTTCCTCGATTGAATTAAGCTCCTGTTTGATAACAGGTATAATGTTCCTAAGTTTATTTATAGTTAAGTGGTCCTTGTTTTTCTGATATAGCTTTCAACTCAATCTTTGTATGATTGTAAGCTTTCGTAAGAGGTGTTCACATGTCCTCTTATCTTAATTCCATCTTAATCTAAATCATCTTCAAAGTGAGCGTAGATAGGTTTTTGTTTTTTTTGTGTCAAGATATTTGATCAGATCCCTCAGTGCTGTCCTTAGTGACTATAGTTTTTTTATGTTAATTTTCTTCCAGTACTGGTCTGTTTGAACCTCTTTATAAGAGCAACATGGGTAGATACTTGAGGGATGTTATCCTTTTTTTGAAGTGAAGAAGCAGTTCCATAAATCTTAACCCCCGTTCAAATAGAAAAACCGTTTTATAAAACCCATGCCCCTTTGTTTGATTAGGGGTGCTCCTGCATTCAACACCCTTTTCATCTTCTTTTTTTAGACAATGTTTCGCTCAATTATCTTTAGTCATCTTTTTGAAAGATATTTTTTTTCATTTTCTTTGATTTCTACTATTTTAATGAAATAATATGCTATTTTAATAAAACCAATAAAAAAGTTAACGACCATCAATGATTCAGATCAATAATAATATCAAAATAGAGGACTTAAAAAAAAAAATAAACCAACTCTGGACGCTTTCTGGAGAAAAAATTAACAGAATAGCTGCTGAATACGACGAGAACCAAGGGGCTCCCGTGTTTACAGTAAATGGTAAATATGCTACCCGTGGCTGGACCGAATGGACTCATGGATTTCAGTTTGGATCTGCTGTTTTGCAGTTCGACGCAGTTGACGACAACCAATTTATTGATTTGGCTAAGAGACAGGTACTGGATAAAATGGCAACCCACGTCAGTCATACCGGAGTGCACGATCATGGGTTCAACAACTTGAGCACTTACGGTAATTTATTGCGATTGATGCACGAAGGAAAAATTCCACACAATGAATGGGAGGCTAATTTTTATGCCTTGGCCATTAAAATATCTGGATCTGTACAAGCCTCACGATGGACCGATCTCCCCGAAGGCGGTTTTATTTACTCTTTCAATGGCCCCCACTCCTTGTTTGTTGATACCATTCGTTCTTGTAGGATTTTGATGGCCAGTCACTTGATGGGGCATTCCCTCCAAGGTGAGGGAGACCGAAAAATATCACTCTTCGAGCGCGCGCTGCAGCACATTAAAGCGACATCCAAATATTCAATATATTACGGCGAGGGCAGAGACCATTATGATATTTGGGGAAGAACAGCCCACGAGGTTATTTTCAACACCAATGACGGACAATTCCGATGTCCAAATGCTCAACAAGGTTACACAGGATTTTCTACTTGGACCCGAGGACTGGCGTGGGGAATGCTCGGTTTTGCAGAGGAATTGGAAGCCTTAGAATTGTTGAATAATGACGAATTGACTGAGTTTGGGGGATTTGATAAAATCGAGGAAATGATGCTCAAGGGCGCCAAAGCTACTTGTGACTTTTACATCGAACACACTCCCAGCTGTGGGGTCACCTATTGGGATACGGGAGCGCCTAACCTCCACAAATTAGGAGATTATCTAGATAGCCCTGCAGATCCCTACAATGACTGGGAACCCGTGGACAGTTCCGCTGCCGCAATAGGAGCTCAAGGGCTGCTTAGACTCGGAAATTACCTCAGGAAAAAAGGTCAGAAAGATGCGGGAGATAAATATTGGCAAGCAGGTTTAACCGTTTTTAATTCACTCTTACAAGAACCTTATCTCAGTACCGATACAAATCACCATGGTTTATTGTTGCACACCATTTACCACCAACCCAATGGATGGGACCATATTCCCGAAGGAAGTAAAATTGCAAATGGTGAATCTTGTATGTGGGGAGACTATCACTTTAGAGAATTGGCACTGTATGTTCAAAAAATGATAGCTGGAGAACCCTATTACCAGTATACAAATTGTGTTAAATAATTAACTTCAGATGAGGTCATTAACAAATTATTCTAAGCTTTGTGTTCATACCCAAACCAATAAACCATGGACGATAGAGGAATGCATCGTCCATTATGCTGCAGCAGGAATCAGTGCCATTTCAATTTGGAGACATTTACTGGAAGGAAAAGACTTGTTTAAGATTAAAGAGCTGTTAGTCAAGAACCAAATGAAAGTGGTGGCTCTGGTTCGTGGAGGTTTTTTTCCAGCCGTTGATGACAAGAAAAGAGCATTGGCGTTGGAGGACAATCGTTTGGCCATGGAACAGGCAGCGGCACTGGGGGCTACACAGGTAGTTTTGGTTTGTGGCGCAGATCCGGATCAGTCTTTAAAAGTGTCCCGTCAACAAATAAAAGAAGGTATTATTGCATTGCTTCTCCAAGCAGAACAATTGGGCGTAAAGCTTTCAATAGAACCATTACACCCCATGTATGCAGGGGATAGGTCCGCTATATCGTCTCTTGGACAAGCCAACGATTTGTGCGAGGAGATTGACTCGCCGTTGGTTGGTGTTGCCATTGATGTCTACCACCTTTGGTGGGACGATCAGTTGGAAAAAGAAATCTACCGATGTGGAAAATCAGACAATATCTTTGCTTTTCATGTTTGCGATTGGCGGGTGCCAACAACCGATTTTTTAACCGACAGGGGCCTTATGGGAGAAGGCTGCATTCCGGTAAAACAGATCAGAGAATGGGTTGAGAAAGCAGGTTTTGATGGCTATAATGAGGTAGAAGTTTTTTCAGAACGTTTGTGGGCTCAAGACCAAAAGCTATATTTGGAAGATATTAAAAGAGCATATTTAAACTACAGTTAACAATAACAAATGAAAATACATAAGATTGGAGTTATAATGAATGGGGTGACAGGTAGAATGGGCACCAACCAACACCTCATACGCTCCTTGGCGGCCATTGTAGCCCAAGGTGGTGTTAAAATAAATGATAATGAAGTCATAATGCCCAATTTGATGCTGGTGGGGAGGAATGAAAATAAGCTAAAAAACTTAGCAAAACGAACCCAAGTGAAAAACTGGACTACAAACTTGGACGCTGTTTTAAACAAAGATCATTATCAGATCTATTTTGATGCACAAACCACAGGAAGAAGAGCGGATGCCATCCACAAGGCTGTGGCAGCAGGAAAACATATCTACTGTGAGAAACCAGTAGCAACTTCTACACAGATCGCATTGGATTTGTACATCGCATGTGAAAAGGCTGGGGTAAAACACGGGGTAGTACAGGACAAACTTTGGCTTCCTGGAATGATGAAGTTAAAGCGATTGATCGCCAATGATTTTTTTGGAGAAATTTTGTCCGTGAGGGGAGAGTTTGGCTATTGGGTTTTTGAAGGCCATACCGTACCGGCTCAACGACCCAGCTGGAATTACCGAAAAGAGGACGATGGAGGGATTGTTGTTGACATGCTTTGCCACTGGAGGTATGTGTTGGACAATATTTTTGGTTCGGTCAAAGGTGTTTTCTGTATGGGAGCTACCCATATTCCAGAACGCATCGATGAAAATGGTCAACCCTATAAATGTACTGCCGATGATGCCGCATACGCTATTTTTGAATTAGAGGGAGGGGTCATCGCCCAGTTCAATTCTTCTTGGACTACTCGGGTCAGAAGAGACGACTTGCTCACCCTTCATGTCGATGGAACTAAGGGGTCTGCCGTAGCTGGTTTGAGAGATTGTTGGACCCAACATTACGGAAATACTCCAAAGCCTGTTTGGAATCCAGATATGCCTAACCCCATCGATTTTAAAGCAGGATGGACCAAAGTTCCTGAGCAGGAGGATTTTGATAATGCCTTTAAGGCACAATGGGAACTCTTCCTCAAACACGTGGTATTGGACACGCCTTTTCCTTGGAATATGATGGAGGGCGCAAAAGGAGTCCAGCTGGCCGAATTGGGCATCGAAAGTTGGGAGAAAAAAGCTTGGATTAATATCCCTAAATTATAATGAAGCCTGTAGCACTTATAACGGGGGGCTCCCGCGGCATTGGCCTGGGGATTGCTCAAGCACTCTTGGAAAAGGGGTATCGCGTTGCCATCAATGGTGTTAGACCTGCCAACTTGGTGGAGTCAACCCTTGAGGAGCTCAAAAGCAATGGGGGCGAAGTAATCTATTGTCAGGGAGATATTGGTAATGGAGACGACCGACAAAAAATGATCGGTGATATAAAGTCCAAATGGAACCAACTGAACCTCCTGGTCAACAACGCAGGAGTGGCACCAAAAGAGCGGAAAGATATACTCGAAGCAGAGGAAGATAGTTTTGATTGGTTGATAGGAATCAACCTAAAAGGCCCCTATTTTTTAACCCAACTCGCCGCCAATTGGATGATCGATCAAAAGAAATATAAACCAGAAGATGATTTTTCCATCATCAACATTTCATCTGTTTCAGCCTCTGTGGCTTCTGTTAACAGAGGGGATTATTGTATTTCTAAAGCAGGGATGAACATGACGACAAAACTTTGGGCCGCGCGATTGGGAGAATTCAACATCCCCGTTTATGAAATTCAACCTGGCCTGATCAAAACAGACATGACCGCAGGAGTGATAGAAAAATACGACAAACTGATTGCTGGAGGACTGACCTTGCAAAAGCGATGGGGATATCCTGAAGACATCGGCAAAACAGTCTTAGCTTTAGCAGAGGGAATGATTCCTTATGCTACTGGTCAAACCATTAATATTGACGGTGGAATGACCATTAAAACCCTTTAATTATGAATTATAAAAGTGCTTGGAGAGTCATCGTTATTTCAGTTTTTATTTGCTCTATTATTCAGTTTTCTCCCTGGGTTCTGGAGGAAAAAACAAATGCTCCCTATTTTCTGGGCATGCCTTTTACCCTTTGGTTTGGCATTTTAATAAGCCTATTGATTGTGTTGTTAACCGCATTAGGCGGTTATGTTTTTTCTAGACTCAAATCAGATGAATTAAAAGGAGAATAATATGTTGACTTACCTTTTAATTATTGGCGCAGTTTACATTGGTATTTTGATGTTCTTTTCGTGGAGGACAAAAAAACAAATAAAGACTTCTTCAGATTTTATGTTGGGGGGGGCAAAGATTGGTGTGCTCATAGGATTGTTGACGTTTGCTGCCACCTTGTTCAGTACATTTACCCTACTGGGGATGCCCGATTTTTCACGGTTGAATGGAGTTGGCGCGTGGATTTTTCTTGCTTTTTCCGATGCCATCATGGTGTTTTTGATTCTGTGGTTTGGCTTTTACTTGAGAAAGAGGGTAGGTAAATCAACCTATCAAGGGATGTCCGCACTGCTACAGAAATGTTATCAAAACAAAACGGCTGGTTACCTCTATTTCACAGCAGTTTTCTTATTTTTGATTCCCTATATTGCCATTCAAATCAGGGGTGTGGCGATATTTTTAGTGTCTGCTTTTCCAGATTTTTTTCCCGTCTGGGGATGGTCTATAGGTATTGTATTAATCATGTTGGTTTATTCAGAATTGGGAGGGCTCAAAGCCATCATTTATGCCGATGCTCTTCAAGGTACGCTGCTGTTGATTGTGGTATGGATTGTGGCATTTAACTGTTTGAATCAAGTTGGAGGTCTGGAGACTCTTTTTGAAAAGGCAGCTACTGTAAACCGAGATTTACTGTCCACACCTGGACCAAAGGGACTTCTGAATCCGCAATTTTTAATCGCCTCAGCTTTGGCTATTTTGATGATACCGGTTACTCAACCCCAGTTGTCCACCCGCTTGGTGATTATGAAAAACTATAATGCATTAAAAAAAATGGCGACTTCTGTTGGTTTTTTTGCTATGTTGGTGATCCTTCCTACCATTATCATCGGAATGTACGGGGCCATTTATTATACCGATGCCAGTACTGCCGATTTCTTGGGCGGGGTCCTACTGGAAGAGCAACATGAATTGATTGCTGCCTTTATTATCATTGGCTTGTTTGCCGCCGCCATGTCAACTTCCGACTCTCAACTTTTTGCCATGGGAAATGAAATCAAAGGTCTATTGGGTTTAAAAGAAGATGACAATCTGCGGCCCATCAGATTTGTGATTTTATTGTTTGCATTGTCGGCATTGGTTTTTTCATTATTGAGTTCCGATGAATTGGTGCTCTTGGCCCGATTGAGTTTTTCTGGAACAGCCCTGATGGGCCCTATGATCATGTTGGGTATTTTCTCTAAGCGGTCTCAAGGAATGGCTATGATTATCTTATCCGCTTTAGCACTTTTTATTTTTATATTGTCCAATTTGGGATGGTTTCCAAAACAGATTTTTTCTTTTAGAACGGATCTCTTTCTGATGATGGCATTGGGATTTGCTGCTATCGCAAATTTCTTTATACTAAAGCCTTAAAAGTTTTGGGGATTGAAATTGCAACAGTGTCAAGAATCACTGTCCAAAGTGTCCAATTAATTCTTACAGAAACCATTCTAAAACTTACCCCACCCTCAGGTAATCAGTTGGGTTATAAAGTTTTTAGAGTTTAAAATATTTTAGCCGTAAAAATAGCGTACATAAATAAAATAAAAAACCCCCTAAAGTATTGATTTACAATATAAAAGGGATTAGTATTGCGGAGAAAGAGGGATTCGAACCCCCGGAGGTGTGACCCTCAACAGTTTTCAAGACTGCCGCATTCGACCACTCTGCCATTTCTCCTTGGGCTGCTAATATAATATTTATTGATTTTGAATCCTTCGATTTTTCGGATAAAATACAGGACGATTTTCAACCACTTTAATAATTGACATAACCAACGATTTCAAGACCATAACCTGTGATGCCTACTCTGGGCATTTTACTTGAATTACTGATCAAGTTCAGTTTTTTGATTTTAAGGTTGTGTAGTATTTGCGCACCAATTCCGAAATCTCGTCTGTCCATTACTATGGGGGGGGCTTTGTCAACTTCTCCTTTTTGTTGCATCCCTTTGAGTTTTTGAATTCTCGACAAAAGATTTTCTGAGGATTGTTGTTGGTTGATAAAAATAACGGCCCCTTTTTCATCCTGGTTGATCAAAGAAAAAATATCATCCAAGCCTTTGGTGATTTCCCCTGTTAACATGCTCAAAACATCATTGCTGATTCTCAGGGAATCGATCCTTGTCAAAACAGCTTCGCCTTCTTCCCAACTTCCTTTGGTCAGTGCCAGATGAATCTGTTGATTGGTGGTCTGTTGATAAGCCCTTAATCGAAAAGGACCAAAGCGGGTTTCCACCTGAAAATCACTCTTTTTTTCAATCAAGCTGTCGTGTTGCATCCGATAAGCGACCAGATCTTCAATTGAAACAATTTTCATATCAAATTTTTGAGCCACTTTCAGCAGTTCTGGAAGTCGAGCCATGGTTCCATCCTCATTCATGATTTCGACAATTACCCCTGCGGGCTCGAATCCTGCCAAACGTGCAAAATCAATTGCGGCTTCTGTATGTCCGGTGCGACGTAAAACGCCACCGTCTTTGGCAATCAAAGGAAATACGTGACCCGGTCGGGTCAGATCTATGGCGCGTGTTTTTTTGTCGACCATTGCACGTATGGTTTTGGAACGATCGGCAGCAGAAATCCCCGTTGTGACTTCGTTGCCTCGGTAATCGACCGAAACAGTAAATGCGGTGTCCATTGGATCTGAAGTTGAGTTTACCATCCGATCCAATTTTAATTTTTTACATTTTTTTTCGCTGAGCGGAGTACAAATCAGACCCCTTCCATGGGTGGCCATAAAATTGATTTTCTCTGGAGTAATTACCTCAGCTGCGGCTACAAAATCTCCTTCATTCTCCCGATCTTCATCGTCAACCACTACGATGATTTCTCCTCTTTTGATGGATGCGATGGCTTCTTCTATAGTGTTCAGTGATGTTTTTGGCATAAATTCTTTATGATTTTGACCCCATGTATTTGGAATATATTTTTTGAATAGGAACCGTAATAAAGTCCAAATTCACAAATCCTTCATCCGAGGAAGCTCTTTTGGTCAAATAAAAGGCAAATGGAGCCAGGACCATTGTAGAAATCCAACTGGCTAAAACTGGATCGATACTGTTGTCCTCTGAAGCATTTTTTGCAAAGATCCCGATGAAGTGGTAGGTCAAGAACACCAAAATACCGAGCACCAAAGGCAGTCCAAACCCTCCTTTTTTTATGATGGCTCCCAGTGAAGCCCCGATCAAGAACAGAAAGACACAAGAAAAAATCAATGTAAATTTCTCTAACAGGATCATCTTGTGGAGGTTGATATTTTTTTGATAAATAAAATAATTTCTTTTTTTATTCTCCAGACTTCTTATGATTCCTCTAACATCACTGGTAGATCGTTCCACAATCTGATTTATTCTCCAATCATCAGATGTTTTGATGATGTTAAGAATATTGGACTTTATAAGCGAATCAGAAACATAATCCTCTATATCTTCAATGGGTTTGATCTGCGTGGTGTAATGTTTTTTATTAAAGTTTTCACTAAATATTTTTCTTTGAGCTCCAAAATCTCGTTCCAAGGTATCAATACTTACTTTGAGTTGATTCACCTTTTGCATTTTGTAGGTGGTAGTATAATTTTCCTCAGACAGATCTATGTTGTTGAACTTAGATAAATCTATATTCATCACATATTCCTTGAAATTAACCTTAGCGTGGGGAAACCGCAATCGCTCTTGGTAATTTTTTCCTTCAATTTCTTCATAACGATTTCCCTCATACAATACCAGTTGAAGGGTTGCATCGGTGGTTTTACTTTTTAATTCTCCATTTTTGGCTTTGATGACTATACGGTTTTTATAATCATCAGTTTTTTCATGAATGATGACATCTTCGAGCAACCTTTCATCATCACCATATTTACGCTTCACCTTGATGCTCATTTGTCCCAAGTCATTAAAAACACCCTCTCTAATGGCGATGGCAGGTTTTAACTTGGTCAAGTTTTTCCTCAGGTTAAAGGACTTTACTTCAACATAGGGAATTAAGTGATTGGAAAAATAAAAACTGCCTACTCCAATGGCTATATGAAGCAAAAACAAACCTGTCATACAGCGAATTAGAGAAATTCCTGTGGATTTCATTGCAGCAAATTCATAATTCTCAGCAAGATTGCCAAAGGTCATCAAGGAGGCCAATAATATAGAAAGGGGGAGAACGATGGGCACCAACTTGGGCGTAAAGTAAAGCAAGAATTTAAAAATCGTTTCAAAATCCAAGCCTTTTCCTGCCAATTCATCAATGTATAGCCATAAGACTTGTACCACAAAAATTGGCATACAAATAGCGAAGACGCTAGCTAAACGGGTCAAATACTGATTAATGATATAGCGATCTAGAATTTTCAATTCACTAATTATTGATGTAATAATTGGGGTAATCTGCTTCGTTAAAAACGAAGAAGTTCTCTGGTAAGGAGCTGTCCACTCTCATGTTGTTAATGGTAAGTGTTGTAACAGTTCCATTGTCTCCCACTTCAATCAGTTTGTAAATATGGTTGAGTTGTGTATCGATCCCCACCAATAAAGACTGGATGTCCACATTATCTTGTGTGGGAATTAATTTAACGAATTGAATATTTTTTCCTTTTACCTTTTGACTGATATCCCAGTGATAATCGTAGCCTTCTTTATAAAATTGTAATAATTCCTTAGGATTGATTCCAAAGTCCTCCTCATCTTCAGCTTGTGTGACGGTGATTTCTTCATTTTCGGGTACAATAGTATAGAGTGCCTTACCGTCAAAAAGCTGAATGGCATCTAGAAAACTTAATTTATATTTCTCATTTGCAACAGTGACCTGTCCAGAACTCTCTTGATTGATTTGTTCCATACGGTTGTTGAGTACATAACTGAATTCAAATTCAATATTGTCATAACTTTCCATTTGCTTAGATGCTAACTCCAACAACTTTTGTGCCTCAACAGAGGTTTGACAACAAAGATGTGTTGCAGTTCCAATAAAAACCAACAATAAATAATTTTTAAACTTCATACTGCAAATTTATGCATCTTCCTTGTTCAAAAGTGCATTGAGAGCATTTAAATCGGAAATCAATACTTGTCTTGCCTTGCTTCCTTCAAAAGGGCCAACGATTCCTGCCACTTCCATTTGGTCAATAATCCTTCCAGCACGATTATACCCCAGTTTGAGTTTTCTTTGAAGCAGTGATGCTGACCCTTGCTGAGCCGTAACGATTACTTCTGCTGCCTCCCTAAAGAGATCATCTCGCTCAGAGGGATCAAGGTCGAGGCTACTGGCATTTTCTTCTACATATTCGGGTAATTCATAAGCACTGGCATATCCCATTTGAGATCCGATATAATCTGAAATCTTTTGGACTTCGGGTGTGTCCACAAAAGCACATTGAATTCGTGTTAAATCGTTGCCTTGAGTGTAGAGCATATCTCCACGGCCGATCAATTGATCCGCTCCTCCGGAATCCAATATGGTACGAGAATCTATTTTTGAAGTCACCCTAAAAGCAATTCTAGCGGGGAAGTTGGCCTTTATGATTCCTGTAATGACATTGACTGAAGGTCTTTGAGTAGCAATGATCAGATGAATCCCTACCGCTCGAGCCAATTGTGCCAGTCTTGCAATGGGGGTCTCAACCTCCTTCCCAGCCGTCATGATCAAGTCGGCAAATTCATCTACCACCAATACGATATACGGCAAGAAGTTATGTCCGTCTTCTGGATTTAATTTTCGCTCTCGATATTTTTGATTGTATTCCTTCAGGTTTCGACACATACCGTTTTTGAGTAATTCATAACGATTGTCCATTTCTATACAAAGTGAATTGAGGGTGTGAATCACCTTGGTATTGTCTGTGATGATGGCATCTTCTGTATCGGGTAATTTGGCCAAGTAATGACGTTCGATTTTACTATATATATTAAGCTCTACTTTTTTGGGGTCAACCAAAACGAATTTAATTTCAGCAGGGTGTTTTTTATAAAGTAAAGAGGTCAGAACTGCGTTCAACCCCACGGATTTTCCCTGTCCGGTGGCTCCTGCCATAAGCAAGTGGGGCATTTTGGTCAAATCCACGACAAAAGTTTCGTTGCTGATATTTTTACCCAAGGCCACAGGCAGTTCCATCTCTGCCGTCTGAAATTTATTCGACGTTATTACAGATCGCATAGATACTATACTTGGCTTTTGGTTGGGTACTTCTATGCCGATGGTTCCTTTCCCTGGGATGGGAGCAATTATTCTGATACCCAATGCCGCAAGAGATAGCGCAATATCGTCTTCCAGATTTTTGATTTTGGAGATTCTGATTCCCGCTTCGGGGACGATCTCGTAAAGGGTTACTGTCGGTCCTACAGTGGCTTTTATTTTTGAGATAGCGATGTTGTAATTCTTGAGGGTATCTACAATTTTATTTTTGTTCACTTCCAATTCTTCCTGATCGATGGTAATGGAATTTTCACCATAATCCTTAAGCAAGTCATGGATGGGAAAACGGTATTTACTCAACTCCAATTTTGGATCGAAAAATCCATGTTTTTCGACCAAAGACTGCGCCAAGTTGTCCGCCAAACTTTCTTCTTCTTTATAGGTCTCTACTTCCATGGTAACTTCTTCCTCTTCTGATGGTTTTTCAATTTCGATGGGTGCGACTTGATTTACCAGAGTTTCGGGAGTGGATTTCTCTACAAAATCATCTATTTCCAAATCAAGACTGTTTTCAACTCCAGCGACAGTAGGAGTTTCCTCCTTATTGAATTGTGATCGAAAAAACATGATGACTTTTTCGGGGGTCAATCGCCATTGTAAAACCAATATGGCAATCACTGAAAATAAGAGTAAACCTCCTACCCCCACATTGCCCAAATAGGCTACCAAGAAGCTGTTAATTTCATAGCCAACCAATCCCCCCAACAAAGGAGAATCCATGTGGTAAAATCCAAAATAAATAGACAAGCAAATCAAATAGAGTAAAGCCCAACTAGAATGGCCGAGAAGAATTTCCCTATTACGGTCAAAGAAAAGTAAATAGCCGGTGTAAGCCAATAGATAAGGAAAGATAAAAGCAGCAATTCCAAAAAGTTGGTAAATAAAAAAGTGACTTACCAGAGCGCCTACTTTATTCAATAGATTTTGGGAGTGTACTTCCTTTTCAAAAAAGACCTCTAAGGTGCTTTGATCCGATTGGTGGTTAAACAAAAAAGAAACAAAGGAGATGGTCATCAAAAATCCCAGCATTAGCAAAAAGCTTCCCAAAAGAATTTGTCTTCTTCTGATGCGGAGTTTTTTCTCTTCGGAAAATTCAGGAACGCGGGTACGAGAACGCTTTTTGGCCATGAATACTACTTATAAAACAAAAATACAAATTCATCTGCAATACTTGGCCTAAAAAAACCCGAGACCATGACTGGCTCGGGTTTTTAACTTTATGAAGTGTTTAGGCACTACTATGCCAAATCAAATCGATCTAGATCCATCACTTTGCTCCAAGCAGCGACAAAATCTTTGATGAATTTATCTTCACCATCGACACAACCGTAAACCTCGGAAATGGCTCGCAACTCACTGTTGGATCCAAAGATCAAATCGACCCTTGTTCCCGTCCACTTGATTTCGCCAGTGGTCAAATCACGACACTCAAATTCACTTTCTTGCTCATTTATAGCTGACCAAGTGTAATTCATATCGAGTAAATTGACAAAGAAATCGTTGGTTAGTGTCTCAGGACGATCGGTCAATACACCGTGTTTGGATCCACCAAAATTGGTATTTAGTACTCTCATTCCACCCACCAAGGCAGTCATCTCTGGAGCCGTTAATGTCATCAATTGCGCTTTGTCAATCAATAATTTTTCAGCATCTACGTCATACTCCTTTTTCATGTAGTTTCTGAATCCATCGGCCAAAGGTTCTAATACAGAGAAAGATTCTACATCGGTCAATTCTTGTGTAGCGTCTGTCCTTCCTGCTGTAAAGGGGACTTTGACCTCATGTCCGGCATCGGCTGCAGCTTTTTCAATTCCTGCACTTCCAGCCAAGACAATTAAATCAGCCAAAGAAACATTTTTATCTTGATTGATGGCGTTGAATTCATTTTTGATATTTGTCAATACGTCCAACACTTTTCCCAATTGAACGGGTTGATTTACATCCCAATATTTCTGAGGAGAAAGACTAATTCGTGCACCGTTTGCACCCCCCCGCTTGTCGGAGTTTCTATAAGTAGCAGCAGAGGCCCAAGAGGCACTTACCAACTGACCAACGCTCAGTCCATAACTCAAAATCTTGGCTTTAAGAGCCGCTTCGTCCTTTTCGTCAATCAAAACGTGATCTACTTTGGGAACGGGGTCTTGCCAGATCAAAGTTTCTTCAGGTACTTCAGGTCCCAAGTAACGCTCTACTGGTCCCATGTCCCTGTGGGTCAACTTAAACCAAGCTCTGGCAAAAGCATCGGCAAACTCTTCAGGATTTTCATAAAAATGTCTTGAAATGGGCTCGTATGCTGGATCCATTCGCAAGGCAATGTCTGTGGTCAGCATCATGGGTGCATGACGCTTTTCAGTATTGTGTGCATCAGGGACTGTTCCAGTTCCAGCACCGTCTTTGGGAGTCCACTGTTGGGCTCCACCTGGACTTTTGGTCAACTCCCATTCAAAACCAAAAAGGTTTTCAAAGTAATTATTACTCCATTGTGTAGGAGTGGTTGTCCATGCGCCTTCCAATCCACTGGTAATGGTATGTTCTCCTTTCCCTGATCCAAAATTATTTTTCCATCCTTGGCTCATCTGTTCGATTCTCGCTCCAGCGGGTTCGGCCTCAACATATTGGTCGGCATCTGCCGCACCGTGAGTTTTACCAAAAGTATGTCCTCCAGCAATCAAAGCCACCGTTTCATAATCATTCATCGCCATTCGTCCAAATGTTTCACGGATGTCATGTGCTGATTTTAAGGGATCAGGATTTCCATTGGATCCTTCTGGATTGACGTAAATCAATCCCATCTGTACGGCACCTAGTGGATTCTCCAGTTCGCGATCACCGGTATATCTTTTGTCTCCCAGCCACTCAGCTTCAAGACCCCAGTAAACGTCTTCTTCGGGTTCCCAAACGTCTGCACGTCCACCGCCAAAACCAAAAGTTTTAAAGCCCATTGATTCCATTGCGCAGTTTCCTGTTAGAACCATCAAATCGGCCCAAGAGAGTTTTTTACCGTATTTCTGTTTGATGGGCCATAAGAGTAATCTCGCTTTTTCTAAATTGGCATTGTCGGGCCAACTGTTAAGCGGAGCAAAACGGAGGGTTCCCGCTCCAGCTCCTCCACGACCATCAGCAATTCTATAGGTTCCAGCAGCATGCCATGCCATACGGATAAAGAAAGGTCCGTAATGTCCGTAGTCTGCGGGCCACCATTCTTGAGAATTGGTCATCAATTCATACAAGTCCTCCTTTACGGATGACAAGTCTAATTTTTTAAATTCCTCGGCATAGTTAAAATCAGGATCCATCGGATCAGATAAGGTCGAGTGTTGACGAAGAATGTTTAAATTTAACTGGTTAGGCCACCAGTCACGATTAGTGGTTCCACCTCCAGCACCTTCTCTTAAAACGCCTCCAAGATAAGGGCATTTTGAGATGTCTCCGTTTCCATTTGAGCTATTGTCCATAGGTAATGATATTATGATTTAATTGAGTATTGTAAAAGTAAATTTATTTATAGTAAAATCTCAGATTGACAATAATTAATTTCTTTGCTAGTATAAGAAATTCTAATTACTACAAAGATGATATTAATCAATCTTTTAGTTTTTTGATTTTAATATCAAAATAGGCATAGATCAGCGTCATAAGTGGACTGATCCAATTAAAAATGGCGTAAACAAAATACGCTTCAACGCCCACACCCAATACTCCCGATTGATAGGCTCCACAGGTATTCCAAGGCACCAAAACCGAAGTAACCGTCCCAGTATCCTCTAGGGTACGACTCAAATTTTCGGGAGCCAATTTCCGATCTCGGTAGGCTTGTGCAAACATTTTTCCTGGCACTACGATGGCCAAATATTGATCGGAGGCGGTAAGGTTGACCGTCAGACTCGATGCTGCGGTACTGGCAATGAGTTGAAAGTTAGTTTGAGCCCATTTTAAAAAAGCATTGCTGATGGCTTGCAAGGCACCAATGGCATCCATCACCCCACCAAAGACCATGGCACATATGATCAACCAAACCGTACCCAACATCCCTTGCATACCTCCAGAAGAAAATAATTCATTTAAAAGGAGATCATTGGTTTCGATTTGGGTATCAACCGTAATCGCGTTGAGGATGGTTTTGTAAAGGGTTCTAAAGTCCAACACCTCACTCCCCGCCAATTCCAGCAACAGTTGGGATTGGAAAATCAGTGCAAAAAGAGCACCCAAAAGAGTGCCTACGAACAGTGCTAATAGTGGAGGTGTTTTTTTGACAATCATCAATATTACCGTCAGTGGGACCAAAAATAACCATGGGCTGATGTTGAATTTTTCCCTTATTGAAACACTCAGGGCGGAAGTGTCAACGTCACCATTGGATGAAAAACCCCAACTCAAAAAAATAAAGATCAAAAGTGTTATGCCAATACTGGGTAAAGTGGTGAAGAGCATATAACGTACATGGGTAAATAGTTCGCCTCCCGCCATAGCAGGAGCCAAATTGGTGGTATCACTTAAAGGGGAGAGTTTGTCACCGAAATAGCCGCCCGAAATCACTGCTCCAGCCACCATACCCACAGGCAAACTCAAGGCCTTTCCAATACCGATCAAGGCAATTCCAATGGTGGCAGAGGTAGACCAGCTGCTCCCAGTTGCCAGAGAAACCAAGGCCGAGATCAATATACATGCAGGTAAGAAAAAACGCGGGTTGGCAATTTGCAAACCATAATCGATCATAGCGGGGATGATACCGCTCAACAGCCACGTACCGGCCAATGCCCCTACCAAAAGTAAAATCAAAATTGGACCTGTAACCGATTGTAGGTTTTCCCCTACTTTTTGCAGCATTTGTCCGTAGGAGACTCGATTTTTGATCCCCACCAAACCAGCTACTGCAGCTCCCAATAAAAGAATAAACTGGTTGGAGCCGCTTAGCGCATCATCACCGAAAACCGTTACGTTATAGGTCAACAATAAGACCAAAATGATTATTGGAAGTAATGCCGCCGATAAGGATAATCTAGGGTTGTTCAATCTGATTTTTTTTTAAAAATACAATTTACCTTTTTTACAACCGCTTTGATCAATCTTAAACCCTAACTTTTGTATTTTTGAATATAATTTAAAAATAAACTATGCAATCATTTGATGTTGCCATAATTGGATCGGGCCCAGGAGGTTATGTAGCCGCCATTCGCTGTGCCCAATTGGGAATGAAAACAGCCCTCATAGAAAAATACAACACCCTAGGGGGGACATGCCTTAATGTAGGCTGTATTCCCTCCAAATCTCTGTTGGACTCTTCCCATCATTATGAAGATGCCGTTAAGCATTTTGAAGAACACGGCATCGAAATTCCCGGAGAGGTCAAAGTCAACTTAGAAAAAATGATTGCTCGTAAAGCCTCTGTGGTCGAACAAACGACCAAAGGCATTGATTTTTTGATGGACAAGAATAAGGTAACCGTATTCAATGGCTTGGGGTCATTTAAAGATGCCACAACGGTGCATATAGCTGGGGAGAAGCCAGAAGACATAACCGCCAAAAATATTATTATCGCTACCGGATCCAAGCCCGCAAGCTTGCCCTTTATCAATGTCGATAAGGAACGCATTATCACCTCAACCGAAGCATTGGAGTTAAAGGAAATTCCGAAGCACTTGGTCATTATTGGTGGAGGCGTTATCGGATTAGAATTGGGTCAAGTTTATAAAAGACTCGGGGCTGAGGTCTCTGTTATCGAATATGCCGACCGTATCACTCCATTGATGGACAGCGCACTTTCTCGTGAACTGACCAAGGTGATGAAAAAGCAAAAAATAAAATTCTATTTGTCGCATCAAGTCAATAAAGTGGAGCGCAACGGAGATACAGTCATCGTAACTGCCTTGGATAAAAAAGGGGAGGAGGTCCGATTCGAAGGAGACTATTGTCTTGTTTCAGTGGGAAGAAAACCCTATACTGATGGCTTAAATGCTGAAGTGGCTGGAGTAAAAATGACCGATCGGGGTCAAATTGAAGTGAATGGCCATTTGCAAACTTCTTCAGCAAACATCTATGCCATTGGCGATGTTGTTCGTGGTGCTATGCTGGCGCATAAGGCAGAGGAAGAAGGGGTGATGGTGGCTGAAATTTTGGCCGGTCAAAAACCTCATATTGATTACAATCTCATACCCAATGTGATCTATACTTGGCCCGAAGTGGCTGCCGTTGGAAAAACCGAAGAGGAACTCAAATCAGCAGGGATTAACTACAAAAGCGGTCAGTTTCCCATGCGTGCCTTGGGGCGTTCTCGAGCCAGTGGTGATACCGATGGTTTTATCAAAATTTTGGCCGATGCCCAGACCGATGAGGTACTTGGCGTACATATGATCGGAGCCCGTGTGGCCGATTTGATTGCCGAAGCAGTAGTAGCAATGGAATTTCGTGCCTCTGCCGAAGACATTGCCCGGATGAGTCACTCCCATCCTACCTATGCCGAAGCGGTTAAAGAAGCAGCATTAGCCGCTTCCGAAAATAGAGCATTGCATATTTAAAAAGTCTTATTGATTTGAGGCCTTTTCCATTTTAGATCGAATGGCTTCCAAAGCCAAATCACCTATACTTCCCAAATGGGTATGTGATAAGTTTTTGTGGGGTTGATAGTCACCATTGGCAATGGCTTCTCCCATTTTTTTATAGGCATCTCTGAAAGGCATTCCCCCCTTGACCCATTCGTTTAGCGTATCCACACTAAAAACATATTGGTATTTCGGATCTTCCAAAATATTTTCTCTGACCTGTATTTCCTTCAAGCTGAAAGTAAAAAGGTCCAAACAAGCCTTAAGGTCTTCAATGGCCTCAATTATGGGGCCTTTGGCCAATTGCATTTCTCGGTGATAGCCAGAGGGGAGGTTGGTCATCAGTAAAGCGAGTTGGTTGGGTAAACCCTGCAACAAATTGCACTTTCCTCTGATGAGTTCAAACACATCTGGATTTTTCTTGTGGGGCATGATACTAGAACCCGTTGTCAACGCTTCTGGAAAACTCACGAAGTTGTGTTCTTGACCCATATAAAGGCACAGGTCCATCGCCAATTTTGAGAGGGTAGCCGCCAAGGAGGCCATGGCGGTGGCAGTCGTTTTTTCTGCTTTGCCTCTACTCATTTGGGCTGCAATGACATTGTATTTTAAATCGCCAAAACCCATACTTTTTGTCGTGGACTTTCTGTCAATGGGAAAAGAACTGCCAAAACCTGCAGCGCTACCCAACGGATTTTGATCCACGATTTGATAAGCTCCATTAAGCAGCATAACATCGTCAACCAAAGTTTCTGCATAGGCAGAAAACCATAAGCCAAAAGAAGAAGGCATGGCCACCTGAAAATGAGTATAGCCAGGCAAAAAATGATTTTTATGTTGCTCCGCCAAATCCATCAACAACTCAAAAAAGCTGTGGGCGAGTCCTTTAATCGTTTCAATCTCGGCCTTAAGATACAAATGAAGGGCAACCAATACCTGATCATTTCTTGATCTAGCCGTATGGATTTTTTTACCCAAATCTCCGAGTTTTTGGGTCAAAACATACTCTATTTTGGAGTGCATGTCTTCAAACTCAGTTTCGATGACAAAATCTCCATTTTTGGCATCGTTTTTCAAATCCTCCAACACACTGACAAGCTGATTAGACTCGGCTTGGGACAATATGCCGATTTCGGACAACATCTGCGCATGAGCAATGGATGCTTGGCAGTCATAGGCAGCCAAGTAGAGATCATATTCTCGATCTTTTCCCACCGTAAAATGATCTATTTTTTGGTGTGGGGCTTGGTTTTTTTGCCAGAGTTTCATGATTAAAGTATTTTTTTTAATAATTGGATGTAAATTTCAATAGCCTCTTCGATTTCATGTACAAAGATATATTCATTAGCCGAATGAGATCTTGTGGACAGTCCAGGACCCATTTTGAGGGATGGACATTCCAGCGCTGCCTGATCAGATAGGGTAGGGGAACCATAAGTCTTTCTACCCAATGCAACTCCAGCTTGTACCAACTCATGTTCCATTCCTATGGAAGAGGAATTGAGGTGTAATGATCTGGGTGTCATCTCACATGGAGCGGCTTCAGTGAGTATTTTAGCCAATTCTTCGTTGCTGTATTGGTCGTTAACCCTTACGTCCACTACCAAATCCACACTGGCAGGAACCACATTGTGTTCTTTTCCCGCATTGACTTGGGTAACAGTGATTTTGACATCCCCCAAAAAATCGGATTGCTTTTCCAGTGAAAAGTTTTGAAACCACTCCAATACCATGGGAAGTTTCATGATGGGATTGTCATCATTTGGGTGAGCAGCATGACCAGGAGTCCCTTTGATGATAGCATCAAAAACGAGCAAACCTTTTTCCGCCACTGCCAAATGCATTTCGGTGGGCTCCCCCACTATGGCCACATCGATTTTAGGCAAGAGGGAGAGCAGCCCTCTGAGACTATCTTGTCCGGCAATTTCCTCCTCTGCCGAGGCGGCCACCACTAGATTGTATTTTGAGTCTTCAACCTCATAGTAGTGGGTGAACAAGGCGATAAGAGAAACCAAGGCACCTCCGGCATCGTTACTGCCCAAACCGTAAAGTTTCCCATCCTCTATTTTGGGTTCAAAAGGATCGTTGGTGTAGGCTGCATTGGGTTTTACCGTATCGTGATGAGAATTGAGTAAAAGGGTAGGTTTTTGGGCGTCAAAAGTTTTGTTTTGTGCCCAAATATTATTTCCCGATCGCTGATATGAAATACCGTAATGGTCAAACCATTGTCCAATCCTGTCGGCCGTTTTGTCCTCCTCTTGTGAAAAAGAGGGGGTGGCTATCAAATCCTTTAATAAATCAATTGCTGCTGCAGTTAGCTCCTTCATCCTATAAAATTAAAGTAGTATGTTTCGTTTTCCCAGAGATCATTTTCGGTGCTCCAATTTTGACTTGAGCAACTCCATTTTGCAAAGCGTCTAGGCAGTTGTCAATTTTAGGGATCATACCAGAGTGAATGACTTGCTCCGTTTTTAGTTTTTTGTATTTTTCGAGGGTGATGGTTTCAATCACGCTGTCGTCGTCGTCAATATCCTTCAAAACTCCTTGCTTTTCAAAACAATACCATAATGACACCTCAAACAATGACGACAAATTCTGCGCCAAGGTGGCGGCAATGGTATCGGCATTGGTGTTGAGGAGTTGTCCTTTTTGGTCGTGTGTAATGGCACAACATACTGGGGTGTATTCTCCTTTGAGTAACATTTGAAATAAATCGTTATTGATACCAACTACATCCCCTACAAAACCATAGTCAATTGATTTTACGGGTCTTTTTACGGCTTGAATGGCGTTGCCATCGGCTCCCGTGAGTCCCAAGGCATTGCACCCTAAATTTTGCAATTGGGCCACAATATTTTTATTGATTTTACCCCCATAAACCATGGTAATGATGTCGAGGTTTTGAGCATCGGTGATTCTTCTGCCTTCTATCATTTGAACTGGAATGTCCATTTTTTCGGCCATGGCAGTGGCTTTTTTACCCCCTCCGTGTACCAAAATCTTGGAGCCTTTCATTTGGGCAAAGTCGATGAGGAAGGATTGCAGTGCTTCTGCATCTTCAATGACGTTTCCTCCGATTTTGACCACCGATAGTTTATCCATTTTCCAAAATTTGTTTTAGCACAGCTTGTGCGGAATAAATTCTATTTTGTGACTGCTGGATTACCAGAGAATTAGGACTGTCGAGTACGCCATCGGCGGCAACAATATTTCTTCTGATGGGCAGACAATGCATGAACTTACCATTGTTGGTCAATTGCATTTTTTCAGGGGTAATCATCCATTTATCATCACTTCTTAATATCTGTCCATAGTGCTCATAGGAACACCAGTTTTTGGTATAGACAAAATCTGCTTCTTCCAATGCCTCTTTCTGGTTGGTGGTACAGGTGATCCCTTCTGTGATTTTAGGGTTAAGGGCATAACCTTCAGGATGGGCAATCACAAAATCGGTATCCATATGTTTCATCATTTTCGTAAAAGAATTTCCTACTGCATGAGGCAGTGCTTTAGGATGAGGAGCCCAACTCAATACGACTTTGGGTTTGTGTGTGGGTTGAAATTCCTTGATTGTAATGGCATCTGCCAGGGCTTGAAGCGGATGAGCCGTTGCACTTTCCATATTGATGATGGGAACAGAAGCATATTGGGCAAAGCTTCTCAATACGATTTCTGCTTCGTCTTTTTCTTTGTCGGAGAGGGAAGCAAAGGCTCTGATGGCCACCATATCGCAGTATTGGGAAACGACAGCAGCCGCTTCTTTCACATGCTCAGATCGCAATCCACTCATCTTGGTTCCGTCTTCAAATTCCAATGCCCAAGACTCTTGACTAAAATTCATAACCATGGTGGGGAGTCCCAGATTTTGGGCCGCTTTTTGGGTGCTCAGTCGGGTTCTAAGACTCGGATTGAAAAACAACAAGCCTAGGGTTTTGCCCTTGCCCAAACCCTCTGATTGAGTGGGATTCTTTTTTAAATCCATTGCCAAATCGAGGGTGTGATTAAAATCAGGTAAATCCGCTAAGGTGATAAAATGTTTCATAGTAAATCTTCTAATGCATCAAAAAGCTGATCAAAATGTACTTTTTGAACGGTCAATGGCGGAAGGATTCGCAATACGTTTTTGTTGCTACTGCCTCCGGTAAATATCTTTTTTTCATAGATGAGCCTTTTTCTCAAGGGCCCAACTTCAAAGTCAAACTCCAATCCCAGCATCAGTCCACGACCTTTGATCTTGGCGCCTTTTATTTTTTCCGCCTTGCTTCTGAAATAGGTTTCCATCGCTTTGGCATGTTGTTGGAGCTTGTCTTTTTTGAGAATTTCCAAAACTGCCAATGAGGCAGTACAGGCCAGGTGATTTCCTCCAAAAGTGGTCCCCAACATACCGTATTTGGGTTTAACATCGGGGTGAACCAATATACCTCCTATGGGAAAACCATTACCCATTCCTTTGGCCATTGTAATGACATGAGGCTTGATATTGTTGTTTTGAAAAGCAAAAAAGGTTCCAGATCTGGAAAAACCAGATTGCACCTCATCTGCTATCAAGGCAGTTTCGTATTGCTGGCATAGTTGTTCCATTTTCAACACAAAATCATCCTGAGGCATATCCAGTCCACCTACGCCCTGAATGGGTTCGAAAATGACCGCACAAACATCGCCTTTTTGCAATTCTTTTTCCAATGCATGCGCATCGTTAAAGGGAATAAAACTTACTTCTTGCTGTTGATTCAGTGGGGCATTGATGTTTTGGTTGTCTGTCGCCGCAACAGCCGCTGAGGTTCTTCCATGAAAGGCATTTTTAAAAGCCACTACTCTTTTCTTTCCAGTGTGAAAAGAGGCCAATTTAAGGGCGTTTTCATTGGCTTCGGCTCCAGAGCTGCACAGGAACAGTTGGTAGTCGTGTAAACAAGATTGTTCCCCGATTTCATCTGCCAATTGCTGTTGGAGTGGGTTTTCTACCGCATTGGAATAAAAGGCAATTTTATTCAATTGTTCCTGCAGTCGGTTGATATAATGGGGGTGACTGTGACCTACGGAAATAACCGCATGGCCTCCGTAAAGATCCAAATATTCCGTTCCCGCCTCATCGTAAACATGGACATCTTTTGCCTTAACAGGGCAAACTTCATAGAGTGGGTAAACGTCAAATAGTTTCATTGCATTTTAATTTCATTAATTTTTTCAAATGAGGCCATCAAACCTTTAATGAGTGATGAGCTCAGTCCTTGATGTTCCATTTCGTTCAATCCGGTAATGGTACATCCTTGTGGTGTGGTGACTTTGTCGATTTCGGTTTCGGGATGGGAGTCGGTCTCAATCAACAGACTGGCCGCACCCAGAGCGGTAAACATAGACATACGCATGGATTCGTCAGCATCAAAACCCATCTGTACCCCTCCTTGTGTTGTGGCACGAATCAATCGCATCCAAAAAGCAATCCCACTGGCACAAACTACTGTGGCTGCCTGCATTTGTTTTTCAGCAATTTTGATGGTGGTTCCCAAACCGTTAAATATGGCCTCTGCAATGGCAATCCTCTTTTCTCCCACTGTATTGGAACACAAACAAGTCATGGATTTTCCAACTGAAATAGCAGTGTTGGGCATGCTTCTGATGATGGGGTAGTTGTCTCCCACCTTTTCTTCCATTCGTTGGATACTGTAGCCAGTGATGGCAGATATCAAGACGTGCTTGTCTGTCAAGACCTCTTTGATTTCCTCCAAGATACGATCAAACTGTCGGGGCTGTACCGTAAAGATGATGATGTCCGAGTTTTTTACAGCCTCTTGATTGTTTGAAGTAATTTTTACGTTGTTATATTCTTCCCATTTTTTGATTTCACTAAGATCTCTTTTGGTCAAGTAAAGTGAAGTATAGGTATTGTTGTATACCAATCCTTTGGCAATACTCAATCCCAAATTTCCCGATCCGATGATGGCTATTTTCATTTTTTTTCTTTTAAATTTTAAAATACACTTGCTTTGAGTTGCAGTCCCAAATCCTCTTCCCATCCCATGATGAGATTTAAATTCTGAATGGCTTGACCAGAAGCACCTTTAAGTAAATTATCAATGACCGAAGTGATCAATAATTGGTCTTCGTATTGATGAAGGTGAACGACACAGTGGTTGGTGTTGACCACTTGTTTTAGGGTCAGTTCCTTGTCCGACACATGAGTAAAAGGATGTGTTTTGTAAAACTCCTTATACATTTCCACGGCCTGTTGGAGCTCGCCATCAAAACTGGTATAGCAACTGGCAAAAATTCCTCTTGTAAAATTCCCTCTTTGAGGGAGGAAATAGATTTTAGGGTCACCCAAAGTTTCTCCGATTTCACCCAAATGCTGATGGGTAAAAGGCTTGTACCACGAAACATTGTTGTTTCTCCAGCTGAAGTGTCCTGTAGGACTTAATCCCACTCCTGCTCCTGTACTCCCTGTAGTGGCATTGACATGGACGGCCTCTTGAATCATTCCCGCTTTGGACAAAGGCAAAAGGGCCAATTGAATGGCAGTAGCAAAACAACCAGGATTGGCTACAGCATTGGCTTTTTCTATGCTTGATCTTTGGTTTTCCGGTAAACCGTAAACAAAATCATATCCTTGGAATTGAGCGTCTTTTGTCAATCTAAAATCGTTACTCAAATCAATGATGATTGTTTTTTCAGAGAATTGATTTTTTTCCAAAAATCCAACCGACTTACCATGCCCCACACAAAGGAATACCACATCCACCTCTGGATTGATGGTTCCCGTAAAGTCTGGCGCTCCTGCCCCCAACAAATCGGAATGTGTATCGTGGAGTGGCGTTCCAGGTCGGGTGGTGCTGAATACAAAATCCAACTCCAATGCTGGATGATGCATTACCAGTCGAATCAATTCTCCTCCAGTATAACCCGATCCCCCTATGATTCCTACTTTCTTCATTTTTCTTTGTTTACGAATTGGTGGATTTTATTTTGATTGGAGAGTAATTTAATGAAACCTTTGGCATCATCGGCTGACCAACCTTTGTTTTCCTCCCCATAGCTTCCAAAAGCAGCATTCATCAGATCGTGATCTGATTCGATTCCATTTAGCTCAAACCTGTAGGGGTGCAGGGTAACGAATACTTTTCCGCTTACTGTTGCTTGACTGTTGTACAAAAAGGCCTCCAAGTCTCGCATCACAGGGTCCAAGTATTGTCCTTCGTGTAGGAGCATTCCATAAAAATTACCCAGTTGTTCTTTCTGGAACTGTTGCCATTTACTTAAAGTGTGTTTTTCGAGCAGGTGATGTGCTTTAATGATCAAAAGAGGGGCAGCGGCTTCAAAACCAACCCTGCCTTTGATACCTATTATGGTATCTCCAACATGGATGTCTCTGCCAATGCCAAATTTTTTGGCTTGCTCTTGTAATTTGATGATGTTATTGACCGGATTGTCCATCTGGCCATCGATACCGATCAGTTCCCCTTTTTCAAAATGAAGGCTTACTTTTTCAGATGATTTTTTTTCAACCTGAGAGGGATAGGCCGATTCAGGAAGACTGTCCTTTGAGGTCAAAGTTTCCTTCCCACCCACACTGGTTCCCCACAAGCCTTGGTTGATAGAGTACTGTGCCTTTTCCCATGACAAGGCGACCCCGTTTTCTTTAAGAAAAGCAATTTCTGCTTCTCTGGAAAGCTGCTGGTCTCTGATGGGGGTGATGATTTCAATATCGGGAGCCATGACTTGAAAAATCAAATCAAATCTCACCTGATCATTCCCTGCCCCAGTACTTCCATGTGCAATAGCATCTGCTCCTATTTTTTTGGCATAAGCTGAGATTTCCATCGCTTGTACTATTCGCTCAGCACTGACCGAAAGGGGATAGGTGTTGTTTTTAAGAACATTCCCAAAAATCAAATATTTGACCACCTTATTGTAAAAAGAGTCCAAGGCATTGATGGATTGATAGGTGTGTGCACCCATTTGCAAGGCTTTGGTTTTCATTTCGCCAATCTCGCTCTTATCAAAACCTCCCGTATTGACACTTATGGCGTGAACTTCATAACCTTCTTGAGAGAGTTTCATCAAACAGTAGGAGGTGTCTAAACCTCCGCTGTAAGCCAATACTAATTTTTTATGTTTCATGATATTGTTTACTATATTTATTAGTGTTTGGGGTCGTGCAACATGCCTGTACACAAACACATGGTCCTTTCGGTACGGGTGAGTACGTCATAATTTTTACAGGTCTGACAGCCTTTCCAAAATTCAGGATCATCGGTCAATTCTGAGAAGGCGACGGGTTGGTAGCCCAATTCAAAATTGATACGCATTACAGCTTTTCCCGTGGTAATCCCAAAAATTTTGGCTTTGGGAAACTTTTCTAAGGACAAGTCGAAAACCTTTTGCTTGATTTGCTTGGCGAGTCCTTTTCCTCGGTGGTCGGGAGAGACAATCAACCCAGAATGGGCAACGTATTTTCCGTGTCCCCATATTTCGATATAGCAAAAGCCTGCGAATTTGTCGTTTTCTAAAGCAATTACCGCATTTCCTGCTTCCATTTTTTTACTGATGTACTCAGGACTTCTTCGCGCAATGCCAGTACCTCGCATTTTGGCCGATTCGCCTATGCAGGTGCTGATATCTCGAGCATGAATAATATGTTTTGAATTGGCAATAATCAATTCCATTATTGACAAATGTTTTTAGTTTGAAAAAATAGGTTACTAGTTTTGGAAGGTGAGACCGGACGCACCAGAGTCTCGAATAGAGAAATGTACCCGCTAGGGGCGGCGTGGACGAAGTGGAGCCGGACTAAATTTAGCGGCCGTTCCCAAGGAGTATGTCGTTGCATCTTTCATTTGAAGTGCAAATATCCGAATTTTATTTTTTTTAGCAAAATCATTAATTATTATTCATTAATCCCCTTTTTTTTTGGTTCTAAAAAAGTAATAAGTGTTGTCATAATTATAACTCTGCTCTTCCAAAATCCTTAATTTTGTTCATGTTTCAGAAATTTAAAATCCATCTGACAAACCATTTTCCTCAACTTAAGGATCAAAAACTTCTGTTGGCGTTGAGTGGAGGAGTGGACAGTTGTGTGTTATTGGATTTGTGTTTGAAATCAGGACTTCGCCCTGCGGTGGCCCATTGTAATTTTCAATTGAGAGGTTCAGAAAGTGATAGGGATGCCGAATGGATCACAAATTTGTCAGAGCGTAAGGGATTAGAATGTCATACTCAAACGTTTGGAACTCAAGTTTATGCCCTAAAGAAAAAACTATCTATTCAGGTGGCGGCAAGGGATTTACGATACCATTGGTTTGAGTCCTTATCTCAACAAGAGGGCTATGACTTAATTCTGACAGCCCATCATGGCGATGATGCCCTTGAAACTTTTATGATCAATGTCATGCGGGGTTCGGGCTTAAGAGGTTTGTTGGGAATTCCTGAACAAAGAGGAAAAATCTTACGTCCTCTGTTGCCCTTTTCTCGTGATGAAATCAAAGCCTATGCAATTGATAATAAAATAGAATGGAGAGAAGATGCCTCCAATGCCAAAACAGATTATTTGCGTAATGCCCTCCGACATGATGTGATTCCTCAATGGAAAAAAAGAGACCCTAATTTTGATGGTCAGTTTCAGGAAACGCTCAAATATTTAGGTCAAGCCCAAACGGTGCTGGATGCTGTCTTGACAGATTTTAAAAAACAGAACTTCATTCCTCAGGAAGAGGGATTTAAAATAGCTACTGCTGCCTTTGAGGGTATATCATTATTGGATTATTACCTGCATGCCTTGTTTGCTCCCTATGGTTTTGGAAACCTTGCAGACCTCAAAAAACTGATGGATGCACAAAGTGGAAAACAGCTTTTTTCAGAGTCCCATAGGTTGATCAAGAATCGAGAATTTTTGTTATTGTCCTCCCTTGAAAAGTCATCTTCGGAATCCTATATCATCAATGCTGATATGTCTTCGATTGGCCAGCCTCTAAAGTTGGTTTTTTCTTACGAAAAAAGCTTTAAAAATGGAGATACAAAAAGCTTATTATTGGATAAATCCAAGTTAAAGTTTCCTCTTACGCTTAGAAAATGGAAACAAAGTGATTATTTTTACCCCAATGGATTGGGGGGGAAGAAAAAACTGAGTAAGTTTTTTAAAGACGAAAAATTTTCCATTTTGGACAAAGAGTCTCAGTGGTTGTTGTGTTCGGGAGAGGACATCGTTTGGGTCGTTGGCAAAAGAGCGGATCAACGTTTTTTGGCGACCCCTACTTCAGAAAATATATGGTTAGTTCGTTTTGATGATTAGAAAAATTTTTTTACTGTTTTTTTTATGGACTTTAGGAGTCCAAGCTCAAACCCCTGTGGTCTGGTCGACTGACTTCAAGAAGCTATCGGATACAGAATATTTGCTGATTTTTAACGCATCGGTTCAACCCAAATGGCATTTGTATTCTCAAAGCCTCCCTGAAGACGGACCTTTGCCTACTGAATTTATTTTTGAAGGTGAAGGAACTGCCTTTGAATGGGTTGGGGAGATGGAGGAAAGTGAGACCGTTACGGCTTTCGATCCCATTTTTGAAATGGATTTATCTTGGTTTGAGGGCGAGGCGACTTTCCAACAAAAAATTCGATTGCTAAAGCCTGACTTGGGGGCAATTTCGGGAGAGATCAATTTCCAAGCTTGCGATGACAAGGTTTGTATTTTTAGGAATGAACCCTTTCGTTTTGTTTTGGATGCTTCCAAGGCTGGAGCAGTAGAGCAAAAATCTATCGATCAAGAAAGTTTTAAGAAATCCCAAGCATTACAACTGCCGATAAAGAATAAGGAATTGTTGTTGCAAGACCAAGACCAAAAAAGTGATAACCCTTTGTTAAATCTATTTTTATTGGGATTTGTTGGCGGCTTGATTGCGTTGCTTACTCCCTGTGTTTTTCCCATGATTCCGCTCACCGTATCCTTTTTTCTCAAGCAAAGTAACAGTAAAAGAAGTGGGGTGATTCGTGCCATTCTCTATGGGTTTTTTATATTGTTGATTTACGTATTGATGAGTTTACCCTTTCACTTTTTGGATGCTTTAGACCCCCAAATTTTGAATACCCTCTCAACCAATATAGTGATGAACTTGATCTTTTTTGCGGTATTTGTCTTTTTTGCTTTTTCATTTTTTGGCTATTACGAATTGACCTTACCCAGCAGTTGGGGGAACCGTTCTGATACGGCCGCTTCTAGTGGTGGCGTTTTGGGCATCTTTTTTATGGCGCTTACTTTGGCCATTGTATCCTTCTCTTGTACGGGTCCCATTTTGGGTTCTCTGTTGGCTGGTTCACTCACCGCTGAGGGGGGAGCCAACCAATTGACCGTTGGGATGGCTGGTTTTGGATTTGCCTTGGCTTTGCCTTTTGGTTTGTTGGCCTTTTTTCCCAATGCTCTCAAATCCATTCCCAAATCGGGAGGATGGATGACCAAGGTCAAAGTAACCCTAGGCTTTTTAGAATTGGCTTTGGCTTTAAAGTTTTTGTCCAACGCCGATTTGGTGGGGCATTGGGGGATTCTTAAGCGCGAAGTTTTTGTAGGGATATGGTTGGTGATTTCCATTCTATTATTCGTTTACCTTATGGGATGGTTGCGCTTTCCACAAGATGTTAAGGGCGCTAAAATTTCTAAGCTGCAACGCCTGTTCACCTTTTTGGTATTAATATTTATATTCTATTTAATCCCCGGATTGGGCAAAAATCAGGACGGCCAGCTTACTTTATTGAGTGGCTTTCCTCCCCCTGTCTTTTATAGTGTTTATCCTTCTGATTCCGAATGTCCTCTGGGATTGAATTGCTTTAAGGATTACGAAAAGGGTAGGGCATATGCCGAGGCTCAAGACAAACCCATCTTATTGGATTTTACGGGCTGGGCCTGTGTTAATTGTAGGAAGATGGAGGAAAATGTCTGGTCTCAACCAGAGGTTTTTCGTTTGTTAAAGGAGGAGTTTGTGATCATTTCCCTCTATGTCGATGACCGAAAAGAATTAGCAGAAGCCGAGCAATTTAATTTCCAATTTCCCGGTGGCAGGATCAAAACCATAAAAACTGTTGGAGAAAAATGGGCGACTTTTCAAAATCTGAATTTTGCTTCTGCCTCCCAACCTTATTATGTATTGATTTCGTCGGAGGCTATACTCCTCAATTCTCCCATTCAATATACAGATACGGCTAGCTATAAAAAATGGTTGCAAACGGGCTTGGAGCAGTATCTGACGAGACCAAAACAGTCCAATAGTGGTTATGCCTTTTAAAATTTCATCAAAGGTTGATCCAATAATTGATCTTTAGGGTAAGATTCCAATTTCTATTCGGTGTGAGCATTCGTGTATCACTGCTGTTGAATACCAAGAAAATATCGGAGGCAGGTTTGTAACGCCATTGAAAACGGGAGTTGAAATTCCACAGTTTTTGTTGCTCGTTGTATTGATAAAGGTTAGAAAAGAAAATATTTCTGGTAAAAGTGAAGTTCGATTTGACCCCCAGCAACCAGAATCCATTGGTTCCCCAAGGTTCCTCGAGTTCTATATGGTTGTAGCTGACTAGGGCGTTCAATTCCACATAGGGCTGAAAGCGGTAGCCCATTTCACTGAAAAACAGCCATCTTTTCCCGTCTTGAAAGTAGCCCCCGTAGGAGGATTCAAGTGCATAAGTAAATAGACTCTGAGGTTTGGAGTCATATGCAAGATTGATGCTGTTCCACCGATGTTCGGTGAGTGCACCAAGACTTTGGATACCTGTTCTTATCGGATCAAATGGATTTTGTAGGACGATGAATTGATTTTCAAAAGTAAGAACCATTTCACTCCTGTTTTTGAAATTCACCTCATAGCCCAACTGTGTTCCTCGGTCGATACCTACTCCATCAAAATTGAAATATTGAATGCTCCCGAACAATGGGCCGTGTGACAAAATCTTAGATTCTTGACTGGGGAAAAACAAATATCGAAGTGAGGTGTCAAATTTATAATAGTGGGTACGTGGAACATAGCCCACCTCAGCATTGTAATTTTCTCCCACGTATTCTGTTTGTACTCTTCCCAAAAAGTTATTGTTGTTGTAGGTGAGGTTACCGGCAAAAATAGCATCATCATCAGTACTACCTGGACTAAAGGATTTGAGGTACATCAATTTTCCATTCCAGAGATTATCCGCAGAAAAATAGTTGTATTCCAACCCTAAATTACGGTTGTATTCCTCACTCGTTGTCTCGGTATCTTCCAGGTCACCCAAGCTTTGCTTATTGACAAAAATCATTCCAATGGAAGAGCGATCCAAAACTTTGCGTTGTAAACTGAAGACCCCGAAATTTTCGGCAGGAAGCCCTTTTTCTTCTTCCGCCTGTGTTTGAATATCCAGTAGCCCCACCCTCCATTTTTCGTCTATATTTCCACTCAGACGTATCCCCCCCAAAATGGGGTTGTTGAGTCCGATTCTTCTTGAGAAAAAGGGTCTTATGTTTTCATAACCAAAGTTGGCAAAGAGATCGGCATTTTCCAGAAAAAACTGTCTCCTTTCGGGAAAAAACAGTTCAAAACGATCGAGGTTGGTTACTTGTTGGTCAACTTCTGCTTGAGAAAAATCGGGGTTTAGGGTGATGTCTAAGTTAAGGGAGGAGGTCAAATTGAATTTGACATCAGCCCCAATATTGAGGTCTTGCTTTGTTGTCCCTTTTTGAGGACTATCGATTTCGCCAGACAGGTAAGGGATGAAAGAAATATTTGAACCTTGGGAGGGTGGAGGGTTGTCCCATTCTAATATACCAGAATAGGCCATCGTTATGGATGGAAATTGACGAGGAACTGGTGTCCATCCCGACTTTTCACTGGCCTTTAAATCCAAACGACTAAAACTGATTCCCCATTGGTTCAAATCATCATTGTAACGAATAGACTTGAATGGAATGGCAATTTCTGCTGTCCATTTTTCTTCATCAAAAGCTACCTCTGAGTACCATTTGGTATCCCAATTCAGGTCAACACTCCGACCATCATACATGGTGCCGTCCCACTGGGCTCCATAGGCATTTAGCCCAAAGGCAAAGCCAGTAGTCATATTGTTAAAAGGATCAATAGCCACCAAAAAATTATCGTTCTTCCCAAAACTAAAATCTCTTTTATAGGATTCCACTACATAATCCCCTTTTACGGTATTGTTAAAGAAAATCACAGCGAGATAAATGTTTTTGTCGTCGTATGCCATCCTTACTTCCGAAAACTGGGTGGCCTTACGGTCGTCTTGTGGGAGAATCATGGAAAAATTCTTGGCCAGATCAGCAGTCTCCCAAATGCTTTCGTTTAACTGGCCATCCAAAACTATTTCCTCCGAAGTTTTTCCGATTTTCAGGACATAGTCTTTATTGAATTTTTGACTCCAAGCGAGTTGAGAAATAAGTAGTAAGAGTAGTGAGATTGAAATTTTTCTATATAAAAAAAACATAAATACGGGCTTATTGATACAGTTGATCTGTTGGGGTATTACAAATATCTTGCATCAGTTCACTGATTTTATCGGTAACATCATCAAAAAACTTTTTTCCTTTTTCCGAATTTGATTTTTTTGGGTTTCCCGTTCCGGTATCCTTGGAGATTTCTGACCATTTTCTTTCTTTCCAAGCCCATTTTTCACGAAAAGCTTTGATGGTATTTTTCTTTTCTTTGCCCATCCCAGCTTCGGATATTGGCAAGACTAACTCAGGCTTGATGTGCATCATAATACTGGTTTCCATCTCATCGGCATGGTCTCCTTCTTCTTCAAAATATTGCGACTTGTCCATGGCTTGAAACCAATTGCAAGTACTCAAAAACATCTCGGGGAAATCCAAGCCCAGCTCTCTCAGAATCGTTTTAAAATCATTACCGCCATGACTGTTAAGGATCAGGAATTTTTTTAGCCCTTGACGGTTGAGCACCGTCAAAACGTCTTTTAGTACTGCCATTTGGGTACTGGGGCTCATGTTCATGTCCAAATAAATGTCCGTTTGGCCGGTGTTGACCCCAAAG
Organism: Flavobacteriaceae bacterium UBA4439; assembly: GCA_002390455.1. Lineage (GTDB taxonomy): Bacteria > Bacteroidota > Bacteroidia > Flavobacteriales > Flavobacteriaceae > UBA8316. The sequence goes on from DGPN01000060.1 coordinate 46,387, forward strand.
GGAATGGTGGGTAAAATCACAACATTGACTCCTTTTTCCCATGCTTTTTTCCCCGATTCGGCTGCAATAGTATTGGCTTCATATACATCCGTTCCATAAGGCAAATGATAATTGTGGGCTTCGGTCGCCCCCCATGGTAAAACAGCCAAATCAAAGCGTTGTGCTTTTAGATCTTTCCAATGGCATTCGGATAGGATATAGGGTCTCATTGTTTGCTAATTTACACTATAATTTTAAACTGAATAAGTCCGATAGACTCCCTTAAATAAACATTTTTAAAATGGGTATAATCTATTTTATAAGGTGTTTTCTCCAGTATAGATTCAATAGCTTCACGGCGTACCGAGATTTTGGGGTTGGTATCAATGATTTTCCATTTTTTGAGGGGATTTTTTTTGGGCGGTTTTTGGAACATGAAGTAGGTTTTTGCGAGGGAGGCAAGTGAAAATTTCGATTTTTAAATATAGCAATAATAGAAAATCTCCTAATTTTTTCTCCATAAAAGGATTTATTATCTTGTATTCAAATACCTACTTATGCTGGTCTCCGTATATGGAAGCGCTGTTTTTGGCGTGGATGCACAACGCATCACTATCGAAGTCAATATTGACAAGGGCATTGGTTACCATTTGGTGGGATTGCCCGACAATGCAGTAAGGGAGAGTAACTTCCGAATCGCGGCTGCACTTAAAAATATTGGCTACAAACTCCCGGGAAAAAAAATCACCCTCAACATGGCTCCTGCCGATTTGCGAAAGGAAGGCTCGGCCTATGATTTACCCCTTTCTGTGGGGATCTTGGCAGCCTCTGATCAAATTAAAGCCCCTAGTATGGAAGATTACATATTGATGGGAGAGTTGGCTTTAGATGGAAAAATCCGACCTATCAAAGGTGCTTTGCCTATTGCCATTCAAGCTCTTAAAGATGGTTTTAAGGGGATTTTATTGCCTAAGGAAAATGAGAGGGAAGCAGCCATCGTAAAGGGTTTGGAGGTTTACGGTATGGACAACCTTACTGATGTCATTGCCTTTTTTGAGGGATCACAATCTTACAGCCCAACTGTGGTTGATACCCGCAAGGCCTTTAACGAACAATTGAAATATCCAGAACACGATTTTTCTGACGTTAAAGGTCAGGAAACCATCAAACGCTGTATGGAGATTGCTGCTGCTGGAGGTCATAATATTATACTGATTGGACCACCAGGTGCGGGGAAAACGATGTTGGCCAAACGTTTGCCTTCGATTCTGCCTCCTATGACACTTCAGGAAGCATTGGAAACGACCAAAATTCATTCTGTGGTTGGGAAAATCAAAAATCAAGGCTTAATCAGTATTCGACCTTTTCGTGCGCCCCACCATACCATTTCCGATGTGGCGTTGGTAGGAGGGGGGCAATACCCTCAACCTGGGGAAATTTCTATGGCCCATAATGGGGTGCTTTTTTTGGATGAATTACCGGAGTTCAAGCGCTCTGTTTTGGAAGTAATGCGACAACCCCTTGAAGATCGTGAAGTGACCATTTCTCGAGCTAAATTCACCGTTACCTATCCCGCTTCGTTTATGTTGGTGGCCAGTATGAATCCAAGCCCTTCAGGATATTTTAACGATGGTAAAAGCGGATCGGTAACCCCCTTTGAGATGCAACGCTATTTGGGTAAAATTTCTGGGCCGCTCCTGGATCGTATTGACCTGCATGTAGAAGTGGAACCCGTTCCTTTTGAAAAATTATCCGACACCCGCCCCGCAGAATCCTCAGCGTCGATTCGAAGCCGAGTGACTGAGGCGAGAAAGCGCCAAACAGAACGATTTAAAAATGCTAAAAACACCCACTATAATGCTCAAATGAGTAGCCGACAAATCAGGAAGTACTGCTGTTTGGATCAAGAGGCTACCCAATTGCTTAAATCGGCAATGGAACGTTTGTCTTTATCTGCCCGTGCCTATGATCGCATATTAAAAGTATCTCGAACTTTGGCCGACCTGGCAGGACAGGAAAATGTCAATTCAGACCATATTGCCGAAGCGATTCAGTACAGAAGTTTGGATCGAGAAGGTTGGTTGGGTTAGGAATAAGTTTATTTACTTTTGAAAATAAACTTCGTCAAAAGGAACCCTAAATTGAGGTCCGTAAATGCCCTCTTTGGTGCGGATACCGCAACCGATAACCATACTGATCTCAGCTGCAGGAGGCAAATCCAATATTTTTTTGATCCGTAGGGAATCGAAACCCTCCATAGTACAGGAATCATAACCATTGCCTGCCATACTTACCAAAAAATTCTGTGCTGCCAATGCGGTACTCTTGTGCACTACCACGCGCATGTCCGATTTTTTGACTTGACGATAAACCACCTTGTTAAGACCTTTAAAAAAAGTAGAGAAATGATTGATCCAACCCTTAAAATTACCAACCCCATAGATTTTGGGTAGGATTTTTTGATAATAGGAAATGGCTCCTTTGGTCTTTTTTTTGTCTTTGCTATCCGATTTTTCAAACTCTGATTCAATAAAGGCGACATTGGAGGCAATTCGTCTTTTCCACAAGTCTTTTCTGACGACCGGGATTACAAATTGTTTTGCTGTTTTGGCGGCAGGTTGATTAAAGCAAGCTTTGGCGATTTTTTTGATTTCTTCATTGGAGGTAATGTGATAAAACTCCCACAATTGGAGGTTGCTACTGTTGGGAGCAAGAGTTGCGTGTTCTATACATTTTTTGACAATGGCAACGTCAATTTCTTTTTCCCTGTCAAAAATCCTGACTGAGCGTCTATACTCGATGGCTTCACTTACTTTTTTTTCGGACATTAAAGATTTTTTAATAAAAATTTCAACAAAGATAAGGACTTTGGATAAGGTGCATAGCGTCCCGGAATATCAAACCAAAAGCCACGTTTAATCAATGGTTTTTCGTGAGTGAAATTTTTAAAACTATACTTCCCATGGTAGGCTCCCATACCACTGTTACCTATCCCTCCAAAGGGCAGGTTGTCATTGGCAAATTGGATGATAGAATCATTGGCGACCCCACCTCCAAAGGAATACCGATGAAAGAGTTGATTGATGAATTTTTTCCTTTTGGAAAATACATAAAAAGCCAAGGGGCGCTCCCTGACCGATAAGATTTCATGAATTTCATCTTCACTCTTATAGGAGATTATAGGTAAAATAGGACCGAATATTTCTTCTCGCATCAGTTCACTGTCAAAGGAAGGGTTGTTTACCAAGGTAGGGCTAAAGAAAAATTCCTTTTCATCCGTTTGTCCACCATAAATGATGTTTTGATTTTGAAGCGAGTCTTTTAATTTTTTAAAATGTTTTTGGTGGGCGATACGGCCATAATCGGCAGAATCTTGTTGGTTTTCCCCAAAAGCTTTTTTGATATGCACAATCAACTCCTGAGTCAACTGATCCTTTATTTTTTCCTGAACCAGCAAATAGTCTGGAGCGATACAAGTTTGACCACAGTTTAGGAATTTACCCCAGACAATCCTTTTGGCTGTGATGCCAATGGGTGCTGATTCGTCAACAATACAGGGGCTTTTCCCACCCAATTCTAAGGTCGTAGGAGTAAGGTGTTCGGCAGCAGCCTTGGCGACGATTTTTCCAATGGAGGTACTGCCAGTAAACATGATGTAATCCCATTTTTTTTGGAGTAAAGTAGTAGCAGTTGAGGCATCTCCTTCCATCACAGCAACATGGCCTTGATCAAAAACATTTTCAATGATTTCACTGATTATCTTACCAGTATGTGGAGCAAATTCTGAGGGTTTTAATACGACAGTATTTCCCGCAGCTATAGCCCCAACCAATGGAGTGACTGCCAACTGAAAGGGATAGTTCCATGGACTGATGATCAAAGTATTTCCATAAGGTTCTGGCAGTATATAGTCTTTGGAGGGGAAATTGATCAAGCTGCTTTTGACCCGTTGGGGTCGATTCCAAAGAGGTAACATTTTGATCATTTTACTGATCTCCTTTTCCACCAATACTGTTTCGGAAGTCATGGACTCAAAACCCGATTTCCTCAAGTCCTTGTGAAGGGCATCATAAATGTCCTTTTCCCGTTTCCCAATCTCTTTTTTTAGTGCCTTTAACTTCTTGATTCTGAAAGCTGTAGCTAAGGTAGCCTGAGTCTCAAAAAACACCTTTTGCTTTTGATGTAAATTATCAATCAATTTATCTGATTTGTTTTTCATTGTTTGGTATTTTTGAGGCATGAATTTTATAAATATAACTCAAATTGATTTCTTTTAATTTTTTGCAGGTTTGAATGTATTATTAAACATTAATTAAATAATTGATAATCATATAATTACATTGATTTAAATTAATTTGGGCATAGTTAAAAATAATTGAAAAATCACCGCTAACGGTTGTTAGCCACTAAATTAGCATCAAATTCATATTATGGCGTTCAATAAATACAGTCAACGTGTAACACAAGATCCCACTCAACCAGCGGCGCAAGCCATGCTTCATGCCATTGGTATGACCGACGAGGATTTTGAAAAACCATTGATTGGTATTGCCAGTACAGGTTACGAGGGCAACCCCTGTAATATGCATCTTAATGATTTGTCGGTTTATGTCAAAGAAGGCATTGCTCCTCATCAAATGTTGGGATTGATCTTCAATACCATCGGGGTGAGTGATGGAATCTCAATGGGAACCCCTGGAATGCGATTTTCGTTGCCTTCACGGGATGTCATCGCTGATTCGGTTGAAACTGTAGTTCAAGCCATGTCTTATGATGGCGTTGTTACCGTGGTTGGTTGTGATAAAAATATGCCCGGAGCACTGATGGCCATGTTACGACTCAACCGCCCCAGCATATTAGTGTATGGAGGAACCATCGCCTCAGGCTGTGTAAGAGACAAGGAATTGGATGTGGTTTCCGCTTTTGAAGCTTGGGGAGAAAAAGTAGCGGGTAAAATAGACGAAAACGAATACCAAAAGGTGATCCGGAATGCCTGTCCAGGTGCCGGAGCTTGTGGAGGAATGTATACGGCCAATACCATGGCTTCTGCTATTGAGGCTTTGGGGATGTCATTGCCCTATAGTTCTTCCAATCCTGCCGTTAGTAAAGAAAAAATTGAAGATTGTAAAGCCGTGGGTGTAGCCATGAGACACCTCATTGAAAAGGATTTAAAACCCTTGGACATCGTGACCAAAAAATCCCTCGAAAACGCCCTGCGATTGATTGCCGTTTTGGGAGGATCTACCAATGCTGTTTTACACTTTTTGGCCATTGCTCATGCTGCCAATATCGATTTAACCATAGATGATTTTCAAAAAATAAGTGATACAACACCTTTTCTTGCCGATCTTAAACCCAGTGGGAAATACCTGATGAAAGATCTCCATGCCATTGGAGGAATCCCTGCAGTGTTAAAATATATGTTAGAAAACGACATGCTCCACGGAGACTGTATGACCATCACTGGTAAAACTTTGGCAGAAAACCTAGCGGCCTTAGATCCACTCAAAGAAGGACAAGACTTGATTCGGCCTTTGGACAATCCCATCAAACCGACTGGCCACATTAGAATACTAAAAGGGAACTTGGCCACAGGAGGTTCTGTAGCCAAAATTACCGGTAAAGAGGGTCTTAAGTTTGTTGGTCCTGCTCGAGTTTTTGAAGGGGAATATGATGCCAACGCAGGAATAGGAGCTGGAAAAGTTAAAAAAGGAGATGTGGTGGTGATTCGATACGAAGGCCCCAAAGGAGGTCCGGGAATGCCCGAAATGTTAAAACCAACCGCTGCCATCATGGGAGCTGGATTGGGAAAAGAAGTGGCCTTGATCACCGATGGAAGATTCTCCGGCGGAACCCATGGTTTTGTAGTGGGGCATATTGTTCCTGAAGCTCAAGAGGGAGGTGTCATTGGTTTCTTAAAAGACGGAGACATCATCACCATTGATGCCGAAACCAATACTCTGAGTGTGGATTTATCCGATCAAGAAATCGAAAATAGAAAAAAGAATTGGGTGCAACCTCCCTACAAGTTTTCAAAGGGCGTATTGTACAAGTACATAAAAAGTGTTTCGACAGCCTCTCAGGGTTGTGTAACCGATAATTAATTAGATGAAAACAAAAGAACAAATTGCCTCACAAGAGGTTCAAAGCGACAGCATAAAAATTTCAGGTGCAGAAGCAGTTATAAGATGTCTTTTGGCCGAGGGAGTAGATTTGATTTACGGCTATCCTGGTGGAGCAATCATGCCGGTGTATGATGAACTGTATAAGTTTCAAGACAAATTAAATCACATATTGACCCGACATGAACAAGGGGCAACGCACGCCGCACAGGGATATGCCAGAACTTCTGGAAAGGTGGGGGTAGCCATTGCAACCTCCGGGCCTGGAGCAACCAATTTGGTAACTGGAATTGCCGATGCACAAATCGATTCTACACCGATGGTTTGTATTACCGGTCAAGTAGGGTCCCACCTACTGGGTTCCGACGCTTTTCAAGAAACCGACATCATTGGGATTTCTACACCCGTAACCAAATGGAATTATCAGATCACCAAAGCCTCTGAAATACCCGAAATTTTTGCCAAAGCTTTTTATATTGCCAGATCTGGAAGACCCGGACCAGTCTTGATCGATATTACTAAAGACGCACAGTTCGATACTTTTGATTTTACCTATAAAAAATGCAAAGGGGTAAGGAGTTATAAGCCCGTTAGTCCTTTGGATACCCATGCCGTAACTCAAGCCGCTGAGTTGATCAACCAAGCCAAAAAGCCTTTTATCGTTTGGGGTCAAGGGGTCATATTGGGAAGCGCAGAGGAAGAATTTAAAGCTTTTGTAGAAAAGTCAGGGATTCCTGCAGCTTGGACCATACTTGGACTTTCTGCATTGCCCACAGCCCACCCACTCAACGTTGGTATGGTAGGGATGCACGGCAATTATGGACCGAATTTGCTGACCAATGAATGCGATCTGCTCATTGCAGTAGGGATGCGATTTGACGATAGGGTAACCGGAAACCTAGAAACGTATGCCAAGCAGGCCAAAATCATTCACTTTGAAATTGACCCTGCCGAAATCAATAAAAATGTATCAGTCGATGTTCCCGTTTTGGGAGATTGTAAAGAAAGTTTACAAGCCTTGATCCCACTGGTTCAAAAAAAATCCCACGACCAATGGTTGGGTCGTTTTGACGAACTGATGAAAGTGGAGGTCACAGAAGTAATAGATAAAGACTTACGTCCCGAAAAAGAGGGCTTGACTATGGGTGAAGTCATTGTTTCCATCAATAAACACACCAAAGGGGATGCTGTTTTGGTGACCGATGTGGGCCAACATCAAATGGTGGCCTGCCGCTACACAGAATTTGCTCGCTCCAGAAGTAACGTTACCTCTGGTGGATTGGGAACCATGGGCTTTGCCCTACCCGCTGCCTTGGGTGCAAAAATGGGTACACCCGAGCGAGAAGTCGTTGCTGTGATTGGTGATGGAGGATACCAAATGACCATTCAAGAATTGGGAACCATTTTCCAAACCCAAACCGCTGTAAAAATTGTTGTACTCAATAATGAGTTTTTGGGAATGGTAAGACAATGGCAACAACTATTTTTTGACAAACGTTATGCCTCTACCGAAATGGTGAACCCCGATTTTGTTGCCATAGCAAAAGGTTACTATTTAGATGCACAGAAAGTAGACAAAAGAGAAAACCTTGATGCCGCAGTCGCCGAAATGATCGCTTCCGACAAACCCTATTTCCTAGAGGTCTGTGTCGAAAAAGAAGACAATGTATTTCCAATGATTCCAACTGGAGCTTCGGTTTCTGATATCCGTCTTAAATAATCAAGTAACAATGGACAAAATTTTTACCATTTCGATATATTCCGAAAACAACGTGGGCTTGTTGAATCGCATTTCAGCTATTTTTTTAAAGCGTCATATTAATATTGAAAGTTTGACAACTTCTCAGTCTGAAATTAAAGACGTTTTCAGATTCATCATTACCGTCAAAGTTTCAGAAGATAAAGTCAAAAAACTCATTCAGCAAATAGAAAAGCAGGTCGAAGTGATCAGAGCTTTTTACCACACCGATGAGGAAACCATTTTTCAGGAGAGTGCACTTTACAAAGTGAAATCAAGTGCTTTGTTTGAAGAAAGACACATTCAGAATATCATCAAAGAAAGTCATGCCAACATCGTTACCGTTTCTCCTGAGTATTTTGTTATTGAAAAAACAGGATTCCGACAAGAAACCGATCGATTGTATCAAGATTTAGCCCCCTTTGGTTTGCTCCAATTTGTCCGATCGGGACGAATTTCAGTTTCAAAAGCCAAAATGGGAATCAGTGAAATCATCAAAAATTTTAAAACAGATAATTAACAAAAAACCATCACTATAATGGCCAATTATTTCAATCAACTTTCATTAGCACAAAAATTAGATCAACTGGGGCAATGTCGCTTTATGGACCAGTCGGAGTTTGATCAAGGCGTTGCTGCGCTCAAAGGGAAAAAAATCGTAATCGTAGGATGTGGTGCTCAAGGGCTTAACCAAGGCCTCAATATGCGTGACTCTGGTTTAGACATCAGCTACACCCTTCGTCAAGGAGCCATAGATCAAAAAAGAGCCTCTTATCAAAACGCCGTTGACAATAATTTTAATGTTGGAAACTACGAGGACATGGTTCCTTCAGCTGATGTGGTCATCAACTTGACCCCAGACAAAAACCACAGTTCCGTTATCGAAGCCGTAGTACCCTTAATGAAAAAAGAGGCAACCCTTTCCTATTCACACGGTTTCAATATCGTAGAAGAGGGAATGACCATACGAAAAGATTTGACCGTAATCATGGTGGCACCTAAATGTCCTGGATCTGAGGTAAGAGAAGAATACTTGAGGGGATTTGGTGTACCGACATTGATCGCTGTTCACCCCGAAAATGACCCTCATGGTCATGGATTGGATTATGCCAAAGCGTATGCTGTTGCCACTGGAGGCCACAGAGCAGGAGTACTCGAGTCTTCTTTTGTCGCTGAAGTCAAGTCAGATTTGATGGGAGAACAAACCATATTGTGTGGTGTTTTGCAAACCGGTTCCATTCTCAGTTTTGATAAAATGGTTGAAAAAGGAATTGACCCTGCTTATGCTGCCAAATTGATCCAATACGGTTGGGAAACCATTACCGAGGCCCTCAAACATGGAGGGATTACCAATATGATGGATCGTCTATCCAACCCAGCAAAAATAAAAGCTTTCGAACTCTCCGAAACACTTAAAGAAATCCTTACCCCATTGTTCCAAAAGCATATGGACGATATTATGTCCGGACATTTTTCCAAAACCATGATGGAAGATTGGGCCAATGACGACAAAAACCTTTTGGAATGGAGGGCAGCGACTGGAGAAACCGCTTTTGAAAAAACCACCATTACCGATCAAGAAATTTCTGAACAAGAATATTTTGATCACGGAGTTCTAATGGTTGCTTTTGTTCGTGCTGGAGTAGAACTGGCCTTTGACACTATGGTGGCCTCAGGCATCAAAGAAGAATCTGCTTATTACGAATCATTACACGAAACACCTCTCATCGCCAATACCATCGCCAGAAAGAAATTATTCGAAATGAACCGTGTCATTTCTGACACTGCAGAGTATGGATGTTATTTGTTCGATCACGCCGCCAAGCCTTTGTTGGTTGATTTTATGAAAGAAATCGATACCGACGTTATCGGAAAAGCTTTTGCTGAAGGAGAAGGAAATGGTGTTGATAATCGTCAATTGATAGATGTCAACGAAATTATTCGTTTCCATCCAGTCGAAATCATTGGTTACGATTTGAGGGAGTCCATGACTGCTATGAAAAAAATCGTTTAATACACCACTGATATTCAACGATTTATTACTTATCGAAGTTAACTTTTAGTTAAGCTGAGGAGGAACCCCAATTCCTTTTGCCCTTGGTTGTAAAAATTGTTTAACTTTGTTTATCAAAAATAAAACAAAACCACAATAATGAGTAATGTTTTAACTCACACCAACATTAAGTCTCTAAAAATCAGTAACATACCGGAAGCTCATCGACCACAAGTGACCAACTTCAATCAATATTTAATTGATGGAACGTTGAAAACATGGAAGGGTAATATGGCGAATGTTTACTCTACCATTCGAACTGAAAATGAAAATGGTGAAATGGTTCCCACCCTTTTGGGTTCGGTACCCGATATGGAATCTGAACCCGCCCTTGAGGCACTTGAATCTGCTAAGAAAGCATTTGATAGAGGGAAAGGTCAATGGCCTACCATGCGCGTAAGAGAGCGACTCAATTGTCTTGAACGCTTTGCTGATAAAATGAAATCTCACCGTGATGAAGTGGTTAAACTTTTGATGTGGGAGATTGGTAAAACCCTCAATGATTCTGAAAAAGAGTTTGATCGAACGGTTGATTATATCTACGATACTGTAGAGGCTTATAAAAAGTTAGACCAAAAGAGTGCTAAGTTTGAAAAAGAAGGAGGGATTCATGCCCACATTAGAAGAAGTCCACTGGGAGTGGTCTTGTGTTTAGGACCATACAATTACCCCTTGAACGAAACCTTTTGTTTGTTGATTCCTGCTATTGTAATGGGAAATACAGCCGTATTCAAACCCGCCAAGCACGGAGTATTGTTAATTACCCCTTTGCTTCAAGCCTTTAAAGAGTGTTTTCCTCCTGGTGTTGTAAACATTCTCTTTGGTCGTGGTAGAAAAATTGCCCAACCCATCATGAAGACGGGTCATGTTGATGTTTTGGCTTTGATTGGTCACAGTTCTTCGGCCGTAGCATTGCAAGATGAACATCCCAACAAGAATAGACTTCGATTAGTACTTGGACTGGAAGCCAAAAATCCAGGTGTCATTTTACCCGATGCTGATTTGGATCATACGGTAAAAGAATGTATTTCTGGAACTTTGTCCTTTAATGGACAACGATGTACGGCACTAAAAGTGTTGTACGTCCATGAGTCCATTATTGATCAATTCAATAAAAAATTCTCTGAGGCAGTTGATGAATTAAAATTCGGATTACCATGGGAAAAAGATGTGTTTTTGACCCCTCTTCCAGAACCCAATAAACCTCAATACATCAAAGATTTGATTGATGATGCGACTTCTAAAGGAGCCAGCGTGATGAATAAAAAGGGTGGTCAAATGTCTGAGAATTATACCTACCCTGCGGTTATTTACCCTGTCAATGATTCCATGAATCTATACCACGAAGAACAGTTTGGCCCAGTGATTCCCATTATTCCTTACAAAGATATTAATGAGCCTTTGGATGCTATGGCAGCCTCTGATTACGGTCAGCAGGTGAGTCTTTTTGGGAGAGATGTCAGAAAAATCGGGCCACTTATCGATATATTGGCCAACTTGGTTTGTCGTGTCAATCTGAACAGTGCCTGCCAAAGAGGACCAGATGTATATCCATTTACGGGGAGGAAAAACTCTGCAGTAAGTACCCTTAGTGTATTTGATGCTTTAAGATCTTTCTCTATCAGATCCTTTGTGGCTTCCAAAGACAATCCCTACAACAATGAAATTTTAGAAAGCTTGTTGAACTCGAACGAGTCCAATTTTGTTTCTTCTGATTACATTTTGTAGTCTTTAGTTTTTGTTTCTGAAGACTTTTTTGACCAAGTTTTTGCCTTGCATGGCGGAGGCTGTAACCACCCCTGAAAACATTGCTCCTCCAACACCTGCGGATACAATATCTTGTCCTGTCAGATAGAAATTTTTGATGGGCGTTCGAGGTTTTAAAAACTTTTGCTTGAACCGTTCGGGAGTATGATCGATTCCGTAAATCTCCCCTTTTTTATAGTTGACAAAGTTTTGAGTCGTCAGGGGTGTAGAAAGCTCGGAATGGTCAATTTTCCCCCTAAGATGTGGCATCTGTTTAAATAGGACTTCCAAAAGTCTATCCGATATTTCTGCTTTCAACTGCTCATAGTCTTTTCCTCTTTTCATCCATTGGGTATCTTGCCATTTTTTGACCAAATCGAAGGGTAAAAGGGTAATGATATCTATGGTACTTCGATTGGGATAGCGTTCGGACCAACTGGGGTCTTTGGCAGCGGGAAAGGAAATATACACTACTGGAAAAGGGGCTTTAGGGTCTTTGAGGTAGTTGGCAACGATACTGTCGTGGTCCCCTTTTTCGGGATAAATCCACAAGTTGTTTTTGGGCAGTTGCAGTGCTTCTGGACTTTCTTTTAGCCCGATGTACAAACAGGCATGGGCTACAGAGGGGTTGATTTTTTGGAGCTGCTTTTTCAGTCCGTGTTTTTCAGCGATTGCTTTGGGAATTAGTTTCTCGTAGGTATTAAAAATTCCAGTGCTGCTCACCACATACTTTGCATAAAATTTTCTTCCGTCTGCCATTTCAACCCCTATGGCTTTGTTTTTTTGGATGAGAATTTTATCCACTTCAGCATTGATCAAAATGGTGCCAGAAGTCCTTTCGATTAGGGGGTCTATGGTGTTGACAATTTCTGAAGATCCTCCAACAGGAAAGCTACCTCCGTTAAAATAATGCCTCACTACCGTGGCGTGCATGGCAAAACTACTCTGTTTTGGGGGCAGTCCATAATCACCATATTGTCCCGTCAGAACTTTGATCAGGGTTTCGTTTTGGGTGATCGATCGCAGTACTTCATCCGTTGTTTTTCCAGCATATTCCAAATATTTTTTTCTCATTTTGCCTCCCAACAAACGGGAGAGAAAAGGAGGAAGCGCTTTGGCACTGAAAAAGGAACCCATTGATTTGACCACAGCAAAAACCAAATCTACATATTCATCGATGGCTTTTTCCTCCTCGGGAAAATACTGGGCTAGTTGTTCTTTAAAATTTTCTATACCCTTGACCAATTCGTATTCCTTTTCCCCAATAATGATTCGATCATAGACCCTTCCCATGTCGGCCCATTGGAGTTTTCCATCGGTGATATAATCGAAGATTCTTCTGATGGCACTATTGGGTCGTTGTACCTCACCGATATAGTGAATCCCTACATCCCATTCGTACCCTTTTCTTTTGAACACATGAGTAAAGCCACCAGCAGTATAATGCCGTTCCAATACTAAAACTTTTTGGCCTTCTTTAGATAAAAAAGCTGCGGTGGTCAATCCACCTATTCCAGAACCAATCACAATGGTGTCGTAATTTTCCTCCGTTTTAAATTTCCGTTTGTAGGACTGTATCATGATTGGTTTATGAGCGGAATGTTCTAAAGTAGCATCATTTTATTATTGATTTCAATCAATTATATTTCGCTGCCACTGAATTTGTTTATCGATCTTATCGAACATCAGTAATTCGGAATAAAACTGCCAATCAAAGGCTTTTAATTGGTTAGCCAAATGATGGTGGTGATCTTGATCCAAGAGATAGTCTTTGGGTTTGTGGATCACTCTTGTTTTAGCGTAGGTTTTTTCGAATTTATTTCTCAATTCCTTAAAGTCTGATTTGAGCTGGATGATTTTGGCTTTTTCGATCATCCGCTCCTCATCGTTTGAGGCTTGATCAAAACGTTCCAAAGCCAATAAAATTTTGGGGGTAAATGCAACCACTTCGTTTACCCTTTGGTACACCTCAAGGGTATAAGAATTCCTTTTGGCAAGTTTTTGCATGTGCTCTATCTTTTCTCCAATCTTGGAGGTGCTTTGGATCATCTTTTTTGCCATTGTCAATTTTTGTTGATAATCAATACTCCATTTACCTGGATTCCTGCTGTCGGGTAGTGCGATCAATCCATCCTCCTCTCTTTTTTCCATTTCCATGAGGTAATTTCTTTTATTGCCATTCAGTAAAATGTTTTTCCACTCACCAACGGGTTTTTCTAAAGAATCGATAAAGGCAAAGCTGTCTTCTGCAACTAAATGTGAAAACTCCCTCTGTCGGTAGGCTTTCTTGAGTTCGCTTTTACTCAGATGGTCTCCAGACCAAGTATCGTTGGAAAAAGCAATAATGCCTCTATAATACAGTTCAAAATGAGGGGAATCGTCGTCCCAAAGGGTCAATAAGAGGCCGTTGAGTCCTGTTTCTATGGAGGACAAAGCAAAAGAACGAATGTTGTCCATATTGCCTTCCCTTTGAGGCATCAATACCCATCGGGTTTGAGCGGCAGTCGCACCCATGACCTTAAGTCCGTGATCCCTAAACCACTGCATGGCCTTGGTGTTTCCATAAGCCTCGGGGGTATGATAATTCCATCGCATATAGATACAATTTTTGGGAAACTGGGGAAGAAAAGTTTCTAGGTTTTCCTGCTTGGCATTCCAAATGCTGTCCACTTTGGCTTTGGGCATTTCAGGCCGAAACATGGGACGGTAAACCTCCATTTGTTTTAGGGGCATGTCATCCCAAAAAATGGGGGTTCTTCCTGCCTCATCTGCAAATTGACAGACTTTGTTTAACCATAACAGTTGTAACTCCAAAGGTGATTTCCCACTATTTCTTCCTGTAGTTTTAACCTCATCTCCTCCCACATGAAGATACTTACCGTGGGGCAGTGCCTCCATTGCATCGCGATAAAGGTCGTATTGTACTTCATAGGTTTCGGGATCGAGCGGATTAAAAGCCCAATCGCTTTCTGGGTCATCCCGCAGGGATTTATATTTTTCGTGCTTTAAAACAAAAGAAGCGTGACCCAAACCTTGTACCAAGGGAGAGATGGAAATGTTTCTTTCTATGGCATATTCACTGATCTTTTGCCATTCTTCTATGGTCAAAGCATCCGAAGATCCTACTAGGGGTTGACGTTTGTATTTAATTTTATCTTCCACCTCTGCAATAATAGCGTTGATTTTATATTTTTTGAGTTTGTCAATTATGCGGTAATAATAATCCAAGGTTTCAAGATGGTGCTTTACGTCCCAATGGATGGCACGATAGGAGAGATGGGGGTAGTCTTTGATTTGGCAAAGGGGCAGGGGAACGTTCTGTTCCTCTGCGTCTTCCATCAATTGCTCTAAGGTAGCCAGTCCGTAGATCAGACCCGCCTTATCTTTGGCGGTGATTTGTATCTGTTGGTTGCTGATGTCCAAAAGATAACCCTCTGCTTTGATCTCGAGAGTTTGGTCTATGGTATAGACCAATTGGGCCTGCTCCTGATTTTCGGTTGCTGTTGCTTCTTTTAAGAAATCACTCCCTGGGGGCAAATTAAGCCCCGAAGGATTGAAGTAAGTTTTTAAGTCTGTTGCCTTAAGGCTGCTATTTCCCGTTATTTTCCATTCCTGAGGGTGGGGAAGCAGTTTAAAATCTCCCGAACGATTTTGTAGATCACACGAAAGGATGAGGATCAGAATAGGAAGTAATAATAGTTTGGTTTTCATCTTCTGTCTTTTTTATTATTCTAAGTTTTCTTTTGGAGAGGATAGATAGAGCCCTACCTTGGTTAAGGCTACAGTATTATTGGCTTCAGTTATCCTTATTCGTACTTTATGGGTGTTTACTTTGGGGATTCTAAGAATCCTCTTATAACCTATAGTTGTTCCTTTTTTGATGGTTGACCATCCTTCGGTTCCCATGACATCTATTTCAAATTGACTGATACGTTGCCCTAGGTGAATGGGTTCTTGAATCATGATTCGGTCAAAACTTGTTTTTTCTGTTAAGCTTATTTCCAAAGTGGCAGGAAAAACACTGTCATCGGTGGCCCAATAGGTCGTGGGATCACCATCGAGGGTGTTTTGGGGGTCAAATTTGGAATGTTTTAATCTATAGTTATTGGCAGACGCGGTTTGTCCTTTTGCCAAGTTGGTCGCCAAAGAAGCATCGATTAATGCTTTGAATTCGGTAAGGGATTTCACATCGTTTTCGTGGATGACTCCTCTTTTGTCTGGAGGAAGATTGAGCAACAGTATAGCGTTTCGACCTACAGATTTGTAATAAATATCAGCCAATTGTTGAGGGCTTTTGACCAAGCTGTCTTGATCGGCATGGTAAAACCAACCTGGACGTATGGAAACATCGCACTGTCCAACGATCCATTGGGTACCCTTTGGATCTCCTGAGTTGAGGTAGTCCGTTTTGGAGGCACCTATGGTAAGATTATCGGTGTTGATGGTGGACCAAAAAGTAGCCCCTGCAAAGCCTTTTTCATTACCAATCCAATGGACATCTGGACCCGCATCGGAAAAGATTTTGATATTGGGTTGTAGGTTTTTGACAAAGGCAATGATTTCTTCCCAGCCGTAATAGGTGTCGCGATCGATCTTTCGGATCTCGTTTGCACCACCGTAATAACCGTCTCCTCCATTGGCGCCGTCAAACCAGATTTCGTTAATTTCTCCATATTGGGTGAGTAATTCTTCCAATTGATTTTTGTAATAGGTAATATAGGCTGTGGTTCCGTAGTCCTTGTGGTTTCTGTCCCAAGGGGAGAGGTAGAGTCCCGCTTTGAGACCATATTTCTTACAAGCAGCGACAAATTCGCCTACCACATCCCCCTTTCCGTCTTTGTAGGGACTGTTTTTGACACTGTGTTCGGTATATTGACTGGGCCAAAGACAAAAACCGTCGTGATGTTTGGCTGTTAAGATCAATTGTTTCATCCCTGCAGCTTTGGCAGTTTGAGCCCATTGCTCAACATCCAATGCACTCGGATTAAAGATTTCTGGACTTTCGTCACCATAACCCCATTCTTTGTCCGTAAAGGTATTGACCGTAAAGTGAATGAATCCAATCAATTCCATTTGCTGGTAGGTGATCAATGTTGGACTGGGTATTATCGCATTGGGAGATAGGTCGGGGGGTGGAGCGGTCTGACAGGCCAAAAAGATTAGGGAGCAGAAAGAAACAAGTAAATTTTTCATTTTTCTTCTATTTTTTTAAGTAATTCCACAAAGGCAATAGGGGCTGACCACTGAGGATTGTGATCGGATTCTAAAATATAAACCGGCCAATTTTTTTGTTTGGCTCGATTGGCGTGTATTACAAAGTCGTCTGACTCCGGTGTTTTGCCTTTTTCGACGGTATGGATATAATGGGTTTCAATTTCCAGTCTTTTGGGGTTTTTCAAAACAATACGATCGGTGAAGGTCTTGTAAGGATGAGGAACATCCGACGGTGGGGTTTGATTTTCGGAAATCCAAGAGGGAACGATCCCTCCATCAACAATGTTGTATTTTTTGGGATCATTGACAAAAATTTCATTCACATTTTCGTTGTTTTCAGGAACAAAGGCGTCAAGATAGACCAATTTCTGGATTCTTTCGGGCAATCGATCGGCCACCCCTGTTACCACCATACCCCCATAGCTGTGCCCCACCAAGATGATGTTATCCAACTCTTCAAAAAGAAGGGTATTGACCACATCCATGATGTGGGTTTCCAAACCGACGGATTCATTCGCCAAATGAACCCGTTCACCCTGTCCAGTCAGACTGGGTCGATAAACTGTATTTCCCTTGTCGGTCAATAATTGATCTACTTCCTTAAAAGCCCAAGAACCGCCCCAAGCTCCATGAACGATAACATAGACTGGCGGGTTCTGCTGTGCCACAGAGGGATTAAACAAACACATAAAGAGGATAAGCGTCGTCACCTTAAAAAT
>DGPN01000054.1 GCA_002390455.1 Flavobacteriaceae bacterium UBA4439
AAAAGACTTGACAACCGATTCGGATACCTTTGGTCATTTGGAGTCATTTTTTATGGATTAAGTATACTAAAACCCTGCTTTTTCAGTTATACAATTAAACTTTTTCCATTGAAAAAAGTGAATCATTTTTTGGCATTAGGAATCGGCGTCATGTTTTTGATGTGGGGATGTTCTACCCAAAAAAACAAAATGCTCAATCGGGGGTATCATTCCCTCAACACCAAATACAATGTGCTTTTTAACGGAAAAGAATCCTTCAATGTAGGACAGTCCATTTTGGAGCAAGCCCATGATGACAACTTTTTTGAATTATTAGAGGTGGAGCCTATCGCAATCAACGGCGAGCGAATGGATCAAACGACTGTTGTTCCTGGTTTTGACCGTGCAGAGGAAAAAGCCGTAAAAGCCATCCAAAAGCATTCTATGAACATCAATGGCATTCAGCGCAACAACAAAATTGATGAAGCCTATTTGCTTTTGGGCAAAGCCCGATATTATGACCGACGTTTTTTCCCCGCCATGGAAGCCTTTAATTATTTATTGGAAAATTATGCCGACAGCAAAACTTATATCGAAGGGAGAATATGGCGAGAAAAAACCAATATTCGATTGAAGAACAACGAGCTGGCGATCAAAAACCTTAGAAGCTTGGCCCGAACCATCACCCCAAGCAGTAAGTTTCACAGTCCAGCCAATGCTGCTATTTCTCAAGCCTTTATCAACACCAAGCAACTCGATTCTGCGCTATACTATATCAGAAACGCTGCTCTGACTGCCAAAAACAAGCACGACAAAGGAAGATTCTACTTTCTGACCGGTCAGCTCTATGAAAGCATCAAAAAACCCGATTCCGCCCTTTGGGCTTTTGAACAAGTGGTTGGACTTAAAAGAAAAACTCCTCGAAAATACTGGATCAATGCTCAGATCAAAAGACTTCAAATCAGGAGCATTCGCGACAGCTTGGATCCCATGGAAGCCTTTGAAAAACTTACCAAAAATTATGAAAACTATATTTTTGACCACTGGATCAATCGCGCCATAGGCATTCACTATTTTGAACAAAAACAAGATAGTTTAGGAGAACACTACCTCAGCCAATCCTTAAAATCTGAAAATCTCGATTTGCCAACCAAACAGGCGAATTACAGAGACCTGGCCAATTTCAATTTTATCGGAGGCAAATATCTTTTTACTGGGGCTTACCTCGACAGCCTCCTCTATTCACTTCCCGAGGAAACACTAATCAAGAGAAGGACTCAAAGAGAAAGAGATAACCTCAATGGTGTGATCAAATACGAAAACATCGTCCAAACCACAGACAGCTTGATTTTCCTTAGCACTTTGGACAAAGAGGCTCAAATAGAATATTTCCAAAAACACATTGAAGAAAAAGAGGCCAAAGCTTTGGCAAAAGTTGCCAAGGAAGAAAAAGGAATATTCCCCTTTTTTAGTAAAGGTTCTCCCAACACTTTTTATTTTTACAACCCTAAGTTGGTTGTTCAAGGTCAACAAAAATTTCTTTCAACTTGGGGAGACCGTCCCAATTCCGACAATTGGGCGATTGCATCGGCCATCAGTTCGATTGCTGAAGACAGCCAAGGAATCGAAGAAGAAGAAGAACAGCTGAAAAATGAAATTTTCTTTGTTGAAAAACCCGAAAATTACGTCGATGCACTGCCTCAGACCAAAGCAGAGATTGACAGCATCAAGAAGCTAAACCAAAATGCTTATTTACAGTTGGGCATGATTTATAAAGAAAGTTTTAAAAACTTCGTTTTGGCTCAAGACCGATTGGAGCATTTGCTTCGACTCAATCCTCCCAGTGAGATTGAGGCTCCTGCTCTCTATCACCTCTTCAAGATTAACCAAAACGTAATGCCTCAAAAAGCCAAGGGCTATTTCGACCAAATTGTTGCCAACCATCCGGAATCGCCTTATGCCAAAATTCTTACCAACCCAGAGGAATTTGGACAATCCGATATACAAACTCCTGAATATGTTTACCAAAGCTTGGTCAAAATCTATCAAAATGCGGATTTTGATCAATTTGAAGAAAAAGCAGAATCGTTTCGCGTGTTGCTCAGTGGAACTTCTTTCCAGTCAAAGTATGATTTGTTGATGGCCAATTTTGAGGGAAGACTCAAAGGACGACAACAGTGGGAAAAGGCATTGAAAAACATCACCCTTAAATATCCTGAATCCCCAGAGGCCATCAAAGCCCAAGAAATGATGGAGCTAATCAAAGGAACAGACTCCATTGCAGACCACCAGAAAACCTATCTTAACTATAAATGGATTTTTACGTTTGAAGTTAAGGATACTGCTACAATAAAAAAGATCAGAGGCGAGCTGCAAGAGGCTTTGGAAGAAACCTCCAACACACGGTGGTTTTTGTCTGAAGACCGATTCGATCAAAACCAAATCTATCTGGTTATGCATGGAATTCGGAACAGACGAAAGCTCAATGATTGGAAAAAGAGGTTCGATGGGCACGAAAATGAAATTTTAAGTACAAATAATTTTGTAGTTTTATCTGCCGATTATAAGAAAATGTTATTAGACAAAATACATCTTACTAATGAAAAACAATGATATTAACGGCCATTACAGTCGTATTGAAAATTCTACCAAAGTTAAAGGTGATATAGTTTCTGAGGGAGATTTCAGAATAGATGGAATCCTCGAAGGATCGATTAAAACCAAAGGCAAGGTTGTAGTGGGTAAGGACGGAAGCATAAAAGGAGCCGTCAGTTGCTCTAGTGCCGATGTTGAAGGAAAAATCAATGGTAACCTATTCGTATCCCAAACCCTTAATCTCAGATCGACAAGCATCATTGACGGAGATGTAGTAATTGGGAAATTGATTGTGGAGTCTGGAGCTACTTTCAACGCCTCTTGTTCTATGAATAAAGAGGGCAAAAAAGCGGATTTTAAGGTGGTAAAAAAACTGGATGAAAACCATGAAAAAACAGCCTAAAAATTGGCTGATCTTTTCTGGTCTTGCTTTTCAAATAGGTACGGTGATGTACATTATGATTTATTTTGGAGGTTGGATACAAGAAAAATGGGAAATTTCCTCCAAATGGCCGACCCTGGTCACCTCATCCATAGGATTGGTTTTGGTGTTGCTCATTATCATCAAACAAGCTAATAGAAGTTGAATTGGTGATTTCTACCTTACTCAAGTTTTCCGCCAAGCTCCTAATATTGATGACGGGTCTGTTTTGGCTTCACACTTTTGCCATCAATCAGTTGGGATATACGGTTCAAGACGAGCTTTTAAGATCTTGTTATTTATTCAATACGTTGATTGCACTGGTTTTTTTTCTTTTGCTTCTTTTGGTTTCAAAACAAGATCCCTCAGTTTTGGGATGGGTTTTCCTGCTCACCACTGGACTGAAGTTTTTGCTTTTTTTAATACTGATATACCCTAGTTTTCAGGCTGATGGACTGTCACCAAAGCAAGAATTCCTCACTTTTTTTATTCCTTATGCTGCTGCCACGACCCTTGAGATCCATCAATTGATAAAAATTTTAAATCGAGAGTAATGGCTGTTTTTGTAGCCTAAAAAAATAAATTTTAAAACTATTTTATTTAAAAGCCGAAAGACTTACATTTGCACCTCAATTAAACGATTAGTTTAGTGCTTATTATGCCGAAAGGACTGTACCTATATTTATCAACTTTTTTACTGATTTCTTTCAGTACGTTAAACGCAAAAGAATCTAACCCAAAAGAAACGGAATCGACTGGAGATCTCAAGTCTGAAATAAAGGCCTATATTCTTCATCACTTGGAAGATTCACACGACTTCAACCTCCTTTCCTACAAGGACGAAATAACTAAGGAGAAAGTATACATTGGCGTACCATTACCAGTAATTCTTTGGGATGATGGACTGAAGATTTTTTCTTCCTCCAAGCTCAAGCACGGTAAAAAAGTGGTGCAATTGGGAGACAATTACTACAAACTCTATCACGGTAAAATATATAAAACAGACGCTCAGGGTACTATCACCTATAACGACCACCATCACCCTAACAACA
>DGPN01000045.1 GCA_002390455.1 Flavobacteriaceae bacterium UBA4439
AGAAAGAGTAAGCATTTCGCTGACACCAATAAAATGAGGTTTATTGTCAATGATCACACATCCCAAAGGAGAAATTGAACTTTCGCAATCCGTAAAAGCATAAAGGGCATCGATGGTTTTATCGGGTGAAATTCCAGTTGGAAGATGAATAACAATTTCTACATTGGCAGCCGTATTATCTTCAATTTTTTTTACTTTAATTTTCCCTTTCTCATTGGCTTTTAAGATGTTATCAATTAATCCCGAAGTAGTAGTTCCATGTGGAATTTCATTGATGACCAATGTATTTTTGTCCAGCTGACTGATCTTTGCTCTGACCCTTACTTTCCCGCCTCTGTTTCCATCATTATAGGCTTGTATGTCTATGATGCCTCCAGTCTGAAAATCGGGATAAAGCTTAAATTTCTTTCCTTTAAGATGAAGTATACTGGCATTGAGAAGTTCCACAAAGTTATGAGGAAGAACTTTTGTAGAAAGACCTACGGCTATTCCTTCAGCACCCTGGGCCAAGAGTAAAGGGAATTTGACTGGTAAATCAACGGGTTCTTTTTTTCTACCATCATAAGAAAGCTGCCATTGGGTAACCTTAGGGCTGAAAACCACTTCGAGGGCAAACTTTGACAATCGTGCTTCAATATATCTTGAGGCTGCTGCCCTATCACCAGTAAGAATATTACCCCAGTTTCCTTGGGTATCGATCAATAATTCTTTTTGACCAATTTGCACCATAGCATCTGCAATACTGGCGTCTCCATGAGGATGGTATTGCATGGTATGTCCAACAATATTGGCCACTTTATTGTATCGACCATCGTCCAAATCCTTCATGGAATGGAGGATACGACGCTGGACGGGCTTGAGTCCATCGTATATTGAAGGGACTGCACGCTCCAAAATTACATATGAAGCATAGTCAAGGAACCAGTCCTTGTACATGCCCGTAACCTTGACGAGGGTATCCTCTTCATTGATATTGTCTGGTAATTTTTCGTGCTCTAAATCATCCATATATTAAAGCATTTCTTCGGCAACATCCAATTCAACCTTGAGATTATCGATGATAAACTTTTGACGATCTTGGGTATTTTTACCCATGTAAAATTGTAACAATTCCTCAGTCGTTGTCGTTTTGTCCATCATCACAGGATCCAAACGAATGTCTTCTCCAATGAAAAATTTAAATTCATCAGGGGAAATCTCTCCCAATCCTTTAAATCGAGTAATTTCTGGTTTGCCTTTAAGCGTATTGAGGGCTTTCTTTCGCTCCGTTTCACTATAACAGTAAAAAGTTTGTTTTTTATCCCTTACTCTAAAAAGAGGTGTTTGCAAAATGTATAAATGCCCCTCTTTGATCAATTCTGGGAAAAACTGCAAAAAGAAAGTAATCAACAACAGACGAATGTGCATTCCGTCCACATCGGCATCGGTAGCAATTACAATATTGTTATACCGCAAATCTTCCATTCCGTCCTCTATATTAAGTGCGGCTTGTAAAAGGTTAAACTCTTCGTTTTCGTAAACAATCTTTTTGGTCATCCCGAAGGTGTTGAGGGGTTTCCCTCTGAGACTGAATACAGCCTGTGTATTGACATCTCTGGATTTGGTAATGGAGCCACTGGCAGAGTCTCCCTCAGTAATAAAGATGGTAGATTCCAATCGACGATCCTTTTTGAGGTCTCCCAAATGAACCCTGCAATCTCTTAGTTTTTTGTTGTGAAGACTGGCTTTTTTGGCTCTTTCTTTTGCGAGTTTACGAATGCCTGAAAGTTCTTTGCGTTCTTTTTCAGCTTGTAAAATTTTGCGCCGAATGGCCTCTGTTGTTTCGGAATTTTTGTGTAAAAAATTATCGAGTTGGGTGCCTAAAAAATCATTAATATAGGCACGAACCGAGGGCATATTACCTCCCATTTCTGTCGATCCCAATTTGGTTTTTGTTTGAGATTCAAAAATGGGTTCCATGACCTTGATACTGATGGCTGATATGATAGACTTTCTTATGTCTGAGGCATCAAAATTTTTTCCAAAATGCTCTCTAATGGTTTTAACCAAAGCCTCCCTGAAAGCGGCTTGATGGGTTCCCCCTTGGGTGGTGTTTTGTCCATTTACGAAAGAGTGATATTCCTCACTGTACTGTGATCGGCTATGGGTGATGGCCACCTCAATGTCCTCCCCCTTGAGATGAATGATGGGATACAAAAGGTCCGAGGCATTGGTTTGATCCTCCAACAAGTCTTTGAGTCCATTTTCGGAAAAGAATTTCACCCCATTAAGGTCAATGGTCAAACCAGGATTGAGATAAACGTAGTTTTTGAGCATCCGCTCTACGTATTCCAAGCGGTATTTATAATTTTTAAAAATACTTGAATCGGGTTCAAACACTACTTGTGTCCCCCTTCTTTTGGAACTAGAAGCAACAGGATCTTCTTGGATGAGATTTCCGCATTCAAAAACAGCATTGGTCGTCTGATTGTCTCTAATCGAAACGACCTTAAACATCGAAGACAATGCGTTGACAGCCTTGGTTCCCACACCATTCAATCCCACAGATTTTTTAAATGCTCTAGAATCGTATTTTCCCCCTGTGTTCATTTTGGAAACCACATCCACCACTTTTCCCAAAGGAATTCCTCGGCCATAGTCTCTTACACTGACGATACTGTCTTTGATGACAATTTCAATGGTTTTACCAGCACCCATTACAAATTCATCAATACAGTTGTCCAGTACTTCCTTAAGGAGGATGTAAATACCATCATCTGGGGAGGAACCATCTCCTAATTTTCCAATATACATCCCAGGTCGCATGCGGATATGCTCCTTCCAATCGAGGGAACGAATGTTCTCTTCAGTGTATTGAATTTGCTTGGCCATAAAGTCACAGCTAATTTATAATTTGAGGGCCAATTTTTCAGTTCAAAGAAGTCAAAGAAATTAACAAAATACAATCTTCGATTGTTGAGAAGTTTCAATATCCTCTTATGATCATTGCGTTTACAAAAAGATTTATTTTTAGATTGCCAATTGAAAATAGCACATTTAAAAAATGTTATTTTTTATTAATTCTAAAAAAATCTAATTGATGAAAGCAGCAGTCAACTCTAAAAAAATTAAGGGAAATTTTATTCATATGGTTTTTTTCTGGTTAAAAAACCCTGAAAATCAAAATGATAGAATGAGTTTTGAAAAAGCCTTAAATAAGTTTATCAGTTCCAATCCTCAAGTAGTCTGTTCTCATATAGGCCAGCCAGCCGCTACAGATCGACCTGTAATCGACAATTCTTATACCTATAGTTTGGTGGTTACCTTTCCAGATATAGAAACACACGATGCCTATCAAGTGGATCCCACCCATCTGTTGTTTATCGAACAAGGTAAAGCACTTTGGGAAAAGGTGGTGATCTATGATTCTGTAACGAACTAAGGCCCTTCTTAGGTCTTTTTTATACTGGAAAGCGTTGTATTAAAAATTTATATATTTACGAATCAATAGACCCCAAATCTATACTACTACCATGACCCCTTGTGTTGTTTTATTGTATTTTTTGAGGTATAGGGATATAAATACCATTGTGTTTAGCCAACCATAATGGGAAGCTAAACAATATAAAAA
>DGPN01000033.1 GCA_002390455.1 Flavobacteriaceae bacterium UBA4439
GCCTCTGAGGACACTTTTAAATGTCAAATCAAACCGCCTTTTAGAATGAGTGATTTGGGAATCACCGACAAAAAAGACCCTAGCTTGCCTGGCGTGGTGGCAAAGATCAATCAACAATTCAAAGAATGGGTGAGTGATTTATTAGAAGAAGAACAGGGTTTTGAATCGGAAATTTTGGCCCTAGAAGAACGAACAAAAAACAAAGAGACTTTGGACGATATGGTGGTCTTTTATGGCAGTTCTACCATACGACTGTGGAACAGTTTGGAGGAGGATTTTCCCCATATCAATTCACTCAACCTTGGTTTTGGAGGGGCTTTTATCAGTTCCCTTTCCCAGCATTTCGAACGTTTATTTACTTTCAAGGCACCCAAGGTGATTGTCCTCTACTTGGGGGGTAACGACTTGACTTTGGGTTGGACTGCAGCAAAGATTGTCGAAAACATCAATTCGCTGATTGAAAAAATACATCACAAATATCCCACTACCACCCTTTTAAACCTCAGCATCAAGCCCTCTCTTGAACGGGCTATTCAAATGGAAAAAATCATTCAGATCAACACTGCAATGGACGCTTTGTCCAAAAACAGCACTTTCCTTAAACAAGTTGATTTCTTTGATGCTCTGATGGATGGCGAGGCTGTTAAGCGACAATTTTTACTTCAAGATGGCCTTCATCTTAACACAGATGGGTATGAAATTTTAAAAAACCATCTCAAACCTTACTTATTAAACTCAATCCAGACTTGCTAGATTTAAAAAAAAATTTGTAAATTTAATTTATTTACAAATAGTAAATAAATTGGGCGCGGGTTTTTTGATACCAGGTTTGAGCTTATTCCAATTTCAAAAATCAATTCTTCCAAAAAATCCAATTGCTATAGTAGTAGCGAACATCGAAGTTTTATAATTTTAAAAACCAATTATTACTATGAAAAATAACAGATCTAGTTGTCCATTGGTCAACATTTTAGACATCCTAGGAGACAAATGGTCTCTGGTTGTTGTGAGAGATATTTTTAATGGTAAAAAGGCGTTCGGAGAATTCTTAGAATCTCCCGAAAAAATTTCTACCAGTGTGCTCACATCTAGACTCCAGCTTTTGGAGCGAGCAGGTATTGCGCAACACATTTTGTCCAAAAGCGACAAAAAAGTAAAGTTCTACTTTTTAACAGATCGAGGAATTGATCTATTTCCCATTTTATATGAGATGGTTTATTGGAGTAAACGGAATTTGGATCGTGAGTTTCACCCCATTGCAAAGGAGTGGTTTAAGCGTCATGAAAACCATTCTCAAGAGGAAATCATTTTAGAAAAACAAAATGATTACAAAATCAAAAGGGAAGAACTTTTGGAACCACAATAATTTTTATTACTTTCGAACAACAAGTAATCATAAGTCAATTCGAAGAGCCTCTTGCAAAAACACGTAGGGGGTTTTTCTTTTTCTCACTATTTTTCATCTAACAACTGCGCTACATCTTGCTGAAGTTGGAGTATTTCGGGTTTTAGCGTAGCGTTATAAATTCCCCTAAGCCGAAGCTTGGTATCCACAAGGACAAGGTGTTCTGTATGAAGAAACTCGGTGCTGTCTTTGGTGAATCCCAAATCTTTTTCCGCAAAATAGGAACGGCGGGCTAGCCGATAAATTTCACTTTTTTCTCCCGTTAGTAAATGCCAATTTTTTGCTTTGATACCATAGCTTTCTGCAAAAGATCGCAAAGCAGGGACAGAATCCATCCAGGGTGTAACAGAAAAGGACAGTATTGAAAATCGAGGATGATTTTCATAGATGCTGGCTAAGCTTTTGAGATTATTGGTCATGACGGGGCATATACTGGTGCATCTGGTAAACATAAAATTGGCCACATGTACTTTTCCTTCAATGTACTCAAGGGTAATTTTTTGATC
Organism: Flavobacteriaceae bacterium UBA4439; assembly: GCA_002390455.1. Lineage (GTDB taxonomy): Bacteria > Bacteroidota > Bacteroidia > Flavobacteriales > Flavobacteriaceae > UBA8316. The sequence goes on from DGPN01000033.1 coordinate 1,912, forward strand.
ATGCTGATCGGTTACTTGAAATGGGCCAATGGAGTGTTTGATCTGATTTGGTTCCAAAGCAGGATTATTGATAAACAGGGGCATGAAATCGGGAGTATTATAGTAGGGCAAGGGGATGGATCCTTGCGAACAACCCCATAAAACCAGGGCTAAAAAACTACTGAATACTGTCCGATACATTGATACAATTTTTGGTTCCCAATAATCCATAGCGTCGGTTATTTTTGATGATATAATTGGTTCTTACCGCACCTTTGTCGTCCCAGAGTTGTTGATGCCCCAATTGCTGTCCACGAGTATAATTTAAGGATTTGATGATTTGTCCCGTTCTGTTCCAAGATTTTAGACTTCCGTGATAAACATCGTTCTCAAGCTGGTATTCAAAAGCCAACATCCCATTTTCCCAATAGCCGAGGTGGAGCCCTTCTTTTTCCCCTTTTCGATATTCTCTTTTTTCAAATAACAGTTGATTGGGATAAAACCTTTTAAAGATTCCGTGCTTCAGTCCCAATTGATAGTTTTCAATATATAGGGTGTCTCCAGAAAGCGTATCCTGCTTAAAAAGCATACCGCTAAAAGGAGTTCCTTTGTATAACTTCAATTTTCCTTTGTTTACCAGACTCAGACTGTCGGCATTGACCACCAACCGATCGGGAGATTCGATCTTTTGGCAGGAGATCGTCAAGCAAAGAAAGAGTAAGGCATTATTGAGTAACCGTCCCGGGTGTTCCAAAATATCCACTTCCATTAATATAGGGATCGGCGTCCGTGATATGGTAATGATAGATATCATCGGCATAGTCGGCTGTTTGATGACTGTGGCCGTGATATTCGTCTAGATCACTGTTGGTGACCCGCTCGCCTTTTTCCACTGGGCCATAGACGGGAAATCCATCCAATAAAAATCCCAATAGGGCATCATTCCCTTGCGTGGTGGTCAGGTAATAGGGTTCCAAATGATAGTGATATACCTTTTGCCCTGTGGGATGGCCTCCGTATTGGTCAAAAGAATTAATCTCATTGGTAAGAGGCTGATTGTTGGGCCCTGCGTATTGATTGTAAAAAGACACTCCATTTACGGCAACGCCTATTGATCCCAATTGGGTTGGGGTTTTGGAGGAGGCTTCTTTGGGATTCAACGGGATTTTAAATACAAAATCAAAGCTACTTATTGAGTTGGGGTTCTTATTGTAATTGTCATTGGATCCATTGTAAGCTTCGTATAATTCATCACTGCTAGCATAATAGGGGCTTTTGTGATCCGGAGCTCCATTGACTTCCACGACTACATACTCTCCATCCAAGTATATTTTCGACGCAGCATAAATTTTATTGAATATCTCTGGCACTCCTTCACCTACAACATCTGGAGTGTTCTTTGTTTGGTCTGTATTTTCAACATCTGAAGTATTGATTGTTTCGGCTGTATCTTCGTTCTTACTGCAGGAAATAAGAAGAGAAAGCATCAAAAGGACAGTAAGATTATAGAGCAAATTCATATTTTTTATTGATTTATAAATATACCGATTCAGAAATCCAATACCCTACTTTTCAGATGTTATATTCACTTTTTAGAGTCGAATAACCTTAAAGTCGGTTCTTCTGTTTTGTAAGTGTTCTTCTTCAGTCAGTTTACAGCAATCGCATTGATTGATCCATACCCGATGCCCTTTTTCGC
>DGPN01000026.1 GCA_002390455.1 Flavobacteriaceae bacterium UBA4439
TTTTTAAAAAAACAGAGCAAAAAACCTTCTTGGTTGATAATAGTTCTTCTGGCGTTGTTTTTTAAATAGCCCTCTTTTTAATTTTGTATCGGAATTTAGATTGCACTTTTGAAAAATACCATTCAGTATTGTGTTGTTGGCTTAAGCCATAAGAATGCCGACCTTGCCACCCGAGGGAATTTTAGTTTGGATAAACGCCAAACCGAAAGTCTTTTGGCACAAGCTAAAGTAGATGGCGTGGAGGAATTGATGGTTATCTCTACCTGTAATCGAACGGAATTGATGGGAATTGTTCATGATCCCAAAATTTTGATCGATTATTTGTGTTCTTTCTCTGGTGGTGATGTTTCTCTTTTCATAGAAAAAGGCTATGTATTGAGTGATTTAGAGGCTCTTGACCACGTCTTTCGTGTTGGCTGTGGTTTGGAAAGTCAAATCATCGGTGACTTTGAGATCATCGGCCAATTGAAAAGAGCTTTTTCCAATTCCAAAAAACAACAAATCGTCAACGGTTTTTCCGAAAGATTGGTCAACGCTGTCATTCAGTCCAGCAAGCGCATCAAAACCGAAACCCATTTGTCCACTGGTGCTACCTCTGTTTCTTTTGCATCCGTACATTATATACTCCAAAACGTAGAACAGGTTAGTCAAAAGAACATTCTCTTGTTTGGAACGGGTAAAATCGGAAGAAACACTTGCGAGAACCTTATCAAGCACACCCAAAATGATCAGATTGTACTGGTTAATCGCTCTGAAGAAAGCGCTCAAAAAGTGGCTGGAAAATTCAACTTGGTCGTAAAAAAAATTGAGGAATTAAAATCTGAAATTGCTCAATCTGACATCATGATTGTGGCCACCGGTGCCCAAGACATTACCGTTGAGGCCTCAATGATGCCCAAAGACAAACCGCTTTTGATTTTGGATTTGTCTGTTCCTTCCAATGTAGATCCTCAACTAGCAGAGCTTGAAAATATTACCCTAATCAACTTAGACGAATTGTCTCAGCTGACCAATGATACCCTCAAAAAAAGAGAACAGTTTATTCCCCAGGCCAACCAAATTTTAAATGAAGTAAAGGCAGAATTTTTTACGTGGGTCGATCACAGAAAATTTGCTCCTACACTCAAAGCTCTAAAACAAAAATTGCTTGATGGTCAAATCAAAGAACAGGGGGAGGTTCAGGAATTTTCTCAAATTGTTTATCGACTGACCGGAAAAGTAGCCAGTTATTTAAAAGAAAATCCGTCTAAAGCTGATCAAACCATGGCATTATTGCAGGATGTTTATCAATTGGATTCAGATTTAGATGTTTGACAAAACTCTTCGTGTTGGGACCCGAGACAGTCAATTGGCCCTTTGGCAGGCTCATAAGGTTCTTGATCTGCTGAAAGTCTCACACATCAAAACCCAATTGGTGGCCACCAAAAGTGCTGGAGACCTTGACCTTACCCAACCTATTTATGCTATGGGGATTCAGGGAGTTTTTACCAAAACCCTAGACATCGCACTGTTAGAAAACCGTATAGATCTTGCTGTTCACAGTCTCAAAGATGTTCCCACCCAATTGCCTGAGGGACTTATACTCGCCGCTGTATTGGAAAGGGGCAGTGCCTCAGATGTTTTGGTACAAACCCATAAGGCCGATTTAGAAAAAGTATCCACCATTGCCACTGGGAGCTTGAGGCGAAAAGCCCAATGGTTGCACCGATATCCCCAGCACCATCTGGTCAATCTGCGAGGCAACGTCCAAACCCGTATGGATAAATTATTTTCCAGCAATTGGGAAGGTGCTATTTTTGCAAAAGCAGGTCTGGAACGCGCCGAAATCTTGGGATCTTATTTTCAAGAATTGGATTGGATGATTCCAGCTCCAGCACAAGGAGCTATTGGGATCGTCTCCAGGATTGAGGACATTGACTTGATCAAAGAATTACAAAAAATAAACCATCAACCCACCAGAAGATGTGTTGATATCGAAAGAGATTTTCTCCGCATATTGGAGGGAGGCTGTTCAGCTCCCATTGGAGCTCACGCCTTTGTAGCTCAAAACAAAATTCAGTTTAAAGGAGGTGTTTTTTCTTTGGATGGACGAACTGCTGCAACCACTTTTAAAGAAGTGGAAATAAACGATGGCTCTAATTTAGCAGCAGAGGCTGCGAAAGAAGTCTTGGCCAAAGGTGGTGATCAAATTATGAAGACTATTAAATATAGTAAACAATGAGATTGCTCGTCACCAAAATATTGTCTCAAGATTTTAGAGATCGTCTACTCATGCATCAATTCAGTTTGGTTGAGCAAGCCTTTATAAAAATCAGCCTTATAGAAAACCCCAAAATTGATCAGCTTTTTGACCGTCTTATTTTTACCAGTCGAAATGCAGTCAATGCGGTTTTGTTTTCTCCCAAAATCCTAAAAATGATGGAAGGGAAAACGGCTTATTGTGTTGGGAAAAAGACCGCAGCACTTTTAGTCGAAAATGGGCAAAAAGTGGCCAAAATTGCTCAAAACTCGGAAGAATTGGCCTATTTTTTAACGAAAAACCATCAAAATGAGTCTTTTTCGTATTTCTGCGGGAAGCTCAGAACGCCCGATTTAGAGGAAATTTTACCCGCTCACGGGATGGGGATTCAACCCATTGAAGTCTATGCTACCCATTTGCAAGATCATACCGTAAAAGGTCATTTTGATGGAATCCTATTTTTTAGCCCCAGTGGGGTGCGAGGCTATGCCCAAAGCAATGGATTTGAAAATACTCATTGTTTTTGTTTGGGAAACTCCACCGCCAAGGAAGTTGCGCTACACACTTCTCAATATACTGTTGCCAAGGAACCTAGTGAATCCCAACTTTTGTTATCACTAAAAAATCACATTACGCTACATGAAGAATGAATTGCTATTACAGGCCTTAAAGGGCGAAACTGTTGAACGTCCTCCAGTATGGATGATGCGTCAGGCTGGTCGCTATCTGCCCGATTTTATGAAGCTCAAAGAGAAATACGATTTCTTTACCCGCTGTCAGACCCCCGAGCTGGCCACTGAGATCACCCTTATGCCCATTGACCAGATCGGTGTAGATGCTGCCATCATCTTCAGTGATATATTGGTAGTGTTGCAAGCCATGAATATTGAGGTGGAAATGCGCGACGGTATTGGCCCCTATATTCCCCAACCCATCAACAGCAAAGCGGCTTTGGATCAAGTCACCCTTCCCGATGTGGAGGAACATCTCGATTATGTTTTTGAGGCGGTGCGCATGACCAAAAAAGAACTGAACGATCGTGTCCCATTGATCGGTTTTGCCGGAGCACCTTGGACGCTATTGTGTTATGCTGTTCAGGGACAGGGTTCCAAAAACTTTGATCGTGCCAAGGCCTTTTGTTTTCAAGAACCCCAAATGGCAAAGGAGCTTTTACAAAGAATTACCACCACCACCATTGCCTATTTGAGGGAAAAGGTCAAAGCCGGTGTAGATGTCATTCAACTGTTTGACTCTTGGGGAGGCTTGCTTTCTCCTACCGATTATCAGGAATTTTCTTGGCCCTACATACAACAGATTATCGATGCCTTAAGCGGTACTGTCCCAGTGATTGTTTTTGGAAAAGGCTGTTGGTTTGCCCTACAAGAAATGAGTAAATCTGGTGCCGCTGCTTTGGGAATCGACTGGACTTGTTCTGCCCGTAATGCCCGCTATCTGTCCGGTGGACAAATTACCTTGCAAGGTAACTTTGATCCCTCCCGATTGTTGTCTCCCATTCCTGAAATCAAAACCCAAGTCAAGCAAATGATCAATGCCTTTGGTAAAGACCGTTATATCGTCAATTTGGGTCACGGTATCCTGCCCAATATACCCGTAGATCATGCCAAAGCCTTTGTTGACGCCGTAAAAGAGTATCAATCCTGATCCCAAAACCTTCCTAGCATGAGAACAAAGTTCAATCGCTATATCGAAAAACTACAAGACAGTATCACCCAAAAACTCACTGAAGCAGACGGAAAAGCCCGTTTTAAAGAAGACCTTTGGGAGCGTTCGGATGGCGGAGGTGGTCGTACTCGGGTGATAGAAAATGGTGCTGTTTTTGAAAAAGGAGGGGTCAATATCTCTGCCGTTCACGGAGAACTGCCAGAGAGTATGAAAAATTACTTTAAGGTAAAGGCTGGAGATTTTTTTGCTTGTGGCCTTAGTCTGGTGATTCATCCCAAAAATCCTTTTGTGCCTACCGTTCATGCCAACTGGCGGTATTTCGAACTCTACAACGACAAAGGCGAATTGCAAGATCAGTGGTTTGGCGGAGGGCAAGACCTAACGCCTTATTACCTTTTTGAAGAAGATGCCCAGCACTTTCATCAAGTATGTAAAGATGCTTGTGATGCCATAGACAAAGACTTTTATCCGCTCTACAAAAAACGTTGTGACGAATATTTTTGGAATACCCACCGAGGCGAAGCCCGAGGAGTAGGGGGACTGTTTTTTGATTATTTGAGGCCAGACGAAAAACACTCTGCCGAAAACTGGTATGACTTTGTCACCGGAATAGGTGACAGTTTTTTGGAAGCCTATGTACCCATAGTAGAAAAAAGAAAAAACATTGACTATACCGATGCCCAGCGGGAGTGGCAGGAAGTCCGAAGGGGACGATATGTGGAGTTCAATTTGATTCACGACAAAGGCACCCTATTTGGATTGAAAACCAATGGAAGGATTGAAAGTATTTTGATGAGCCTTCCTCCTCGTGTTCAGTGGCAATACAACCACAAACCAGAGCTCAATAGCAAAGAAGAAGAACTGGTCAACGTATTGGAAAACCCCAGAACCTGGGTTTAAATTATAAAGAACGACAATATCTATCCTATGTATCCTAACCAAAGAAACAGAAGACTTCGACAAAGCCCCGCCCTCCGACAGTTGGTCAGTGAAAATCAAGTGACCTGTAACGATTTGATGCTACCCCTGTTTATTGCGGAGGGAACTCAAGTAAAAGATCCCATTGCGTCCATGCCCGGTTGTTATCGTTTGAGTTTGGACTTGCTCCAAGAGGAGTTGAAAGCCATTACAGATTTGGGAATCAAGGCGGTGCTTTTGTTTGTCAAGGTTGACGATGTGCTCAAAGACAATAAAGGAACTGAGGCCTTGAATCCCGAGGGATTGATGCAAAGGGCGGTAAGAACGGTCAAAACTACCTCTCCCGATATGGTGGTGATGACCGATGTGGCTTTGGATCCCTATTCTTCCCACGGCCACGATGGTATTGTGGAAGAAGGAAAGATTCTCAATGATCCCACAGTGGAGATCTTGTCACAAATGGCTTTGAGTCACGCCCAAGCTGGAGCCGATTTTGTTGCACCCAGTGATATGATGGACGGACGTGTATTGAGTATAAGAACCACTTTGGAGGAGTCTGGATTGACCGATACCGGTATCATGAGTTACAGTGCCAAATACGCTTCTTCGTTCTACGGACCCTTTCGGGAAGCCCTGGACTCTGCCCCGGGTTTTGGTGACAAACGCACCTATCAGATGGATCCCGCCAATCGTTTGGAGGCCCTTTCAGAAACCCTAAGAGACATAGAGGAAGGTGCTGATATTGTTATGGTCAAACCCGGACTGGCATATCTCGATATCATTAGAGACATCCGTGATAATGTTGAAGTACCCATCGCCGCCTACCAAGTCAGCGGGGAATATGCAATGCTCAAGGCCGCTGCCCAAAAAGGCTGGTTGGAACACGATGCCGTAATGATGGAACAACTCCTCGCATTTAAAAGGGCTGGAGCCAATCTTATCGCTACTTATCATGCCAAAGAAGCGGCACAATTACTCGCCTAAAAATCCTGATCTCTTAAACAAAAGACACTAAAAAACCGTCTTTTTGTTTAACTTTATGATCCTGTTGTTTTGAGTCACTATTAATTTAATGGAGCAAGTATATTACAAAATTGGCCTACAAAATATATGTATAATAGTTGAAAATCAAGAAGTTGTACAAATATTTTTCGTAGATAAAATCCAGAAAAATCCTGCATCTCTTTCTCCTTTGATGCAAAAGGTAATTCAACAAATAGACGAATATTTTCAAGCTAAGCGAAGAGAGTTTAGCTTTCCCATTCGTCTGAAAGGAACCGATTTTCAGATCAAAGTTTGGAAGTTACTCAGCCGTATTCCCTACGGTACCTCATTGGCCTATGTCAAGGTAGCTCAAGAATATGGTGATGCCAAAATGGTAAGGGCAGTGGCTTCAGCGATCGCCAAAAATCCGATACTAATTGTTGTCCCATGTCACCGTGTTATTGGTAGCGATGGATCACTGGTGGGCTATTCTGGAGGGATCGCTACCAAACGTCAACTTCTAGAGCTAGAGGGCTTCCCCAAACAATTTAGCGTATTTTAGTATAAAAAAACACATGAAACGACTTTTGCTCCGCCTAGGTTTAGTCATTACCCTATTGTTTTTGTTCCTATACATTTCGCCTTACGACTACCTTCTAAAGGGTGTCAATACCATTTACCTTACGGGGCATACCACTGCTTATTTGACTGATTACCAAAGATTTCACAACGATACCGTATATGCTGCTGATCAACCCCAAGCTTGGCCATTACACCGCGATTACAATCGATATTCACTCAATCCAGAATTGGAAAGCTATCACAAAGACAGAAAATCCGTTGCCTATTTGGTCATTAAAAACGACAGTATTCTGTACGAAAAATATTACGATGGTTTTGGAGCCAATTCCAAAAGTAATTCCTTTTCGATGGTCAAAAGTATCATTTCAGCCCTGATGGGTATCGCCATTCAAGAGGGATCTATTAAGAGTTTGGATCAAAAAGTAATTGATTTTATTCCAGACCTCAAAGGTCCTTTTGCCAAGGAGGTAACGGTAGGAGACCTTTCCAGCATGGCCTCGGGTCAGAAGTGGAATGAGGTATATTACAATCCTTTTTCGGTAACATCCGCTTCTTATTTTGTCGATGATTTGGACGCATTGTTGGTCGACCAACCCATTATTGAACAGCCAGGTCAATCTTTTCATTACCAAAGCGGTACTACCCAATTGTTGGGAATGGTTATCAAAAAGGCCACGGGCAAAACCCTTAGTGCCTATCTGACCGAAAAATTATGGCAGCCCATAGGCGCAACAGATGACGCTCTATGGCAATTGGATAGTGAGGAAAACACCATGGAAAAGGCTTTTTGTTGTTTGGCAACCCATGCACGAGACTTTGCACGAATGGGAAAACTTTATAAAAATCATGGCCGATGGAACGGAACCCAATTGCTGGATTCTTCTTTTGTTGCCTTGTCCCTTAAACCCAGATTTGACGAAAGCCCGGAATACGGTTACGGATGGTGGTTGGATGTGGTTCAAGACAAAAAAGTATTTATGATGCGGGGGCATTTGGGACAATACATTTTGGTAGTGCCCGAAGAAGATTTGATCGTGGTGCGTTTGGGTCACCTGAAAGACAAGGATAAAGAAAGCAAGGGCAAAAGTTCCGGAGGGGAACCTTTTACCAAAGACATTTATGTTTACCTTGAAGGTGGAATGGAAATGATTAAAAATGTTTCAAAAAATTGACCTGAATCAACTGCTGTTTTTGGACATAGAAACTGTTCCAGAGAAGGCAACATATGATGAACTTTCCGAAACGGAAAAAGAGCTTTTTGCAGCCAAAACCCAATACCAGCGCAAAGAAGATCAAAGCCCAGAATCCTTTTACGAAAGGGCAGGGATTTGGGCAGAGTTTGGTAAAATCGTTTGTATTTCCGTAGGCTTTTTTAATACGCTCAATGATGGGCGAGAATTTAGGATCAAAAGCTTTTATGGTGAGGAAAACAAGCTCTTGGTTGACTTTAAAGCCCTTTTGGAAAATCATTTTAGCCAGCCAGCTCACCTGCTTTGTGCTCACAATGGAAAAGAATTTGACTTTCCTTACATTGCCCGCCGAATGATCATACAAGGAATCGATTTGCCAGCTAAACTCAACCTTTTTAACAAAAAACCCTGGGAGGTCCCCCATTTGGATACCCTACATCTTTGGCGGTTTGGGGATTACAAGCACTACACCTCCTTGTCCCTAATGGCCCATGTTTTGGGTATCCCCACTCCCAAAGACGATATAGACGGCAGTCAGGTAGCTCAGGTCTATTACGAAGAAAAAAATCTGGATCGGATCGTCATCTATTGTGAAAAGGATGTGATCACCATCGCACAAATTGTTTTGCGCTTGCGCAACCAATCGTTATTGCAACCTCAAGAAATCCTTCATTCATGAGTAAAAAAAGACCCTTGTTGCAAGTAGAAGGCCTATCCATTTCCTCCCAAGAGCGATTGTTGCTCAACGGACTTTCGTTTACGGTCAATACTGATGAGATTGTCGCCATTGTGGGAGAGTCTGGGAGTGGAAAATCGTTAACGGCCCTCTCCATTGCTGGATTGTTGTTCCAAACCCCATTGGTGGTCAGCAGCCAAAAAATGCAGTTGAGCGGTCAGGAGCTTTCCCATTTGTCTCACAAAGATTGGCAAAGCGTCAGGGGGGAGGATTTGGGCATGGTATTCCAAGAACCCCAGTCGAGTCTCAATCCCAGCATGCGCTGTGGAGCGCAGGTAATGGAGCGTTTGAAAAAAAATAAGATAGGAAAGGCGCAATTTTTTCGAGCTCAAGTACTGGAAGCCTTTGCACAGGTGCAACTGCCCGAGCCTGAGCGGATTTTTAGGGCCTATCCTCACGAACTTAGTGGGGGACAAAAACAAAGGGTGATGATCGCCATGGCCTTGATCGGGAGCCCCAAGCTGTTGATCGCCGATGAGCCCACCACCGCCCTCGATGTGACGGTACAAAAGGAAATATTGACCCTGATCAAGGCCTTGCAAAAAGCCAATAAAATGAGTGTATTGTTCATCTCACATGACCTGAGTGTGGTGGCCCAGTTTGCCGATAGGGTGCTGGTGATGCACCAAGGAAAACTAGTAGAAAAAGGAACGGTTGAAGAGATTTTTAAAAACCCCAAAGATCCCTACACCCAGGGGTTGTTATACGCCCGTCCCCAACCTGACAAACGACTCAAACGACTACCTACAGTGGCAGATTTTTCCAATAACTCTAAGTCTTTTCCCTCAGTAACCAAAGCCACCCGAACCAAAAAACACAAAGCACTCTATGCTCAAAAACCCCTGTTGGAGGTCAAAGGATTGGTCAAAGAATATCCCCTGACCCGTCGTTGGTTTAAGGAAAAACAAAACCTAACCGCCGTTGATGCGGTCAGTTTTGACCTCTATCCAGGGGAGACCTTGGGATTGGTGGGAGAATCAGGATGTGGGAAATCCACCATCAGCCGTGCCTTGGTCAATCTCGATCCACCTACCGCGGGAGACATCCGCTATAAAGGTCGTTCCGTCATAGGACTCAACGCCAAGGCATTAAGGGAATTGCGCCAGCAAATCCAGCTGGTATTTCAGGATCCTTTTGCGGCCCTACACCCCCTAAAATCCATCGGTAAAGCCATTGCCGAACCCCTTTATGTCCACGGTTTGGTCAGCGGTAAAACCGCTCAAAAGGAAAGGGTCATTAAGCTTTTGGATCAAGTAGGACTGGCCGAAGAGTACTACCACCGTTACCCCCACCAGCTGTCGGGAGGGCAACGACAAAGAGTGGTAATTGCCCGGGCTTTGGCCACAGAACCCCAATTGTTGCTGTTGGACGAATCCGTCGCCGCACTGGACATTTCCGTCCAAGCACAGGTACTCAATTTACTCAACGACCTGAAGGAACAACTGCAATTGTCCTACCTCTTTATTTCCCACGACCTGAATGTGGTCAAATACATGGCCGATAGGATTTTGGTGATGCAAAAAGGGATTTTGGTAGAGGAAGCAGAAGCCGATGAACTTTATTTCCATCCCCAACAGCCCTATACCCAGGAGTTGATTGCGGCATTACCCAAGATTTAATAAGATCGGTCTTTAAAAGTAAGGACTAGATAGATTGAAAACCGTCGTATTCATTCACTTGTTTTAGCCAATAATCCCTAAAGAATTTCCTTTTTAAAATTAAATAAGGTTTTTACTTCAAATATTTATATTTTTAATGCTCCCAATTCTACTACTGTCGTTAACCGATACTGGTTTCAGTCGTTTTTTTGGGTAAAAAAGTAAATCAATGTCAAGTATAAGGTCTTGTAAATTGAGGATCTGTGCTTGTTGGTTTGTCTTTTCAATAGTTGTGGTGTAGGAATTGAATGATGACCATTCAATCATCTGGTGCATCAATTATTATAATTGGAAAGGGATTTTGAATAAAATGACCGATGTATTTAACTGATAACATTCTAAAACTAAAAACACATGAGACGTATCAACCTACTCAGTTTAATGGTACTATTATTTTTTTCTTGCACAAAAAACAAAGAGGATGTTTCTCCTGACTTAAAAGGTGGAACGGAGTATACTGTAACATTTAAAATTGATTGGAACAGTAAAGACTTTCCAAAAGACTATCCCTCAAATGCTCATTTTTCTAGGCTCATTGGATGGAGTCACGATGCTGAGCAAACATTTTTTAAAACCGGAACTCAAGCTTCAGCCGGAATAAAGAATATGGCCGAAACCGGAGGGACATCACCCCTTAGTACTGAATTGAATGAATTAGTTGAGGCAAAGAAGGGATTAAACTATTTTATTGGAGGTGGCTTGGGTTCAGGAACTGGGGAAATCGTCCTTACGGTGGAAGTAACAGAGGAATTTCCCGCTGTAACATTGGCAACAATGGTTGCCCCAAGTCCGGACTGGTACATTGCTGTTGTCAATATAAACCTTGTGGAAAACAATTTGTTTGTGAGTGAAAAAACAGTGGAGGCATATGTTTATGATGCAGGAACCGACAATGGTACAACCTTTAAATCGCCCAATCAAACTACTGATCCACAACAGCCGATAAGCTTATTTGTTGATGCTCCGCTTGGAGATGGTGAAGCACTAAATGCAACCATTGCAACGGTCACTTTTACAAAACTTTAAAGCTAATGGGCAGGAATTCAGACATTATGGATTTTGAAAACCTTAAAAAATTATAATAGAACGGAAAATTAAACACAACAGGGCATAAAAAGTTCATTGTAAGGGAAATTTGGCCATACCATTAATTTTAGTCAGTAAACGTTTTAAGCATCATTTAACATTAATAGATATGGTAAACAATATTTATAATCCATTGTTTTTAAGACAGTTATAGATTATTCCGTTTTGATTTTATAAAATCAATCCCTACATTTAACATTCCCAAATCCTACTACTGCTATGAAATACTTATGGACATTTTCTGGGACATATTATCAGACAAGAGGCTTTAAAACAAAAGCAATCTTTAGAGAGGCTTCTGGACTATCAATACATAAAAAAAGGAAAAACTTTAGTTGATTTTTATTCCTAACGGAAATTCAACAATACTACCCAATACAATAATGTTTTGTTGAACAAAATTTAAAATATAACGGATATAAACACACCTTGGGGTGTATATCCAATAATTGTAAAAAACAGTTAAAACAAGATTTAAAAGAGATTCCAAATAAATCAACTTCTCTTTTCTTTAATTCTATTTCCGAGAAAGTAATAACTCTATATAATTCATTAGATATTGATGAGCAATTTAAATTTGTATGTAAAGATGGCTTTGACTTAATAAGATTAACTAGGCGATGTGGAAAAGATCATCATAAAGCAATTTCTGAATTAATAAAGAGTAATACAATTTTCTTGATAAAAGGAAGATTACTAGAATGTAAAAAAGAAAAAAAGAATTCTTTTTTATTTAAATATAAAACAGAAAGTAAAAAAATCAAAGAAGAAGCTCTTTCTATATGCAAGATAATTAATTGTACAGGATTTGAAAATTTAAATACCACATCCAATACACTTATTTATAATTTGTTAAAAAGGAAATTAATTTCTGTTAACCAATCCTCGGGGGTTTTAAATTAGATAAGCATTTTCAATCAACAAAAACGAAGAACCTTTATGTAATGGGGCCATTACTCTCTGGTTTTTTTAACACAAATTTTAAGTTATGGCATGTAGAAAGTAATTCAAGAATTTTATTTCTATCCGAAATATTAGCGAATTCTATTATTAATAATTTTTTTAACATTAAATAATATCTTAATGAAGCGAGAAATAAGAAAAAAACCAATAGTTCCAATTTTAACCAATAAAAATATTGATTATTTAACTCAGCTTTGCTTTAAATATGAACCAATTGAAAACACTGATGCCGTTTTTGTCTTTGGTACAAATATTTTGCACAAAAAAGCAGCAAACCATATAGAAAATATTTTACATCATAGCCATGCTGAAAAATGTATAATTACTGGAGGAATTGCTAATTACCACAAATCAAAATATGAGAACATTCCTGAAAGTCTAATGATACACAAAAACATAGATATAGATAGATTTAAAAATGTGGAATTTTATTTGGAACAAGAGTCTAGAAACAATTTAGAAAATGTAAATAATGCATTTGAAATTATAGATTTCACTAACATTGAGTCTATTGTTTGTGTCTCTCATTCGTATGCTTCAAATAGAAGTACACAAACATTAAGAAATGTATTCTCAAAAAAAATTTATAGTTGTCCTTATGATATTTATGGAGAAAATAAGGTCTTGGTAGATGAAAATATATGGTCAAAAACCGAAGAAGGAAAAGCCATTATATGGGGTGAATATTTAAGAATTAAAACGTATGGAGAAAGAGGAGACTTTCCTTTAACAATAAAAATGAAAGATTTAATTAATAAAATTCAAAAAGAAAACACTCAATAATAAATTCTAAACCTAATAAAATGAATACTGTAAATAACTTAATATTTGATTTGGATGGTACCTTATGGGATGCTAGACATACTGTTTTAAAAACATGGAATGAGGTTTTTCTTAAATTTGGATTTGATGAGGTTACTCCTGAAGAACTTACCCTTTACACAGGATTAGAACAACATGAAATAATAATGAATCTCCTGAATACTAATTATGAAAACGCCTGAGAATTAAGCTCATTATTAGCAATTGAAGAGCAGAAAAAAATAGATAGAAATGTATTGTCTAAAACGAATCATTTTTTACGATTTAGGAAAGGAGAATTATTGGCTAGTGCTGATGATCTTTTCGCTGATTTTGATAGGAACAGGAATTTTTAAACCCTTTGACCTTGAAAATAAAAACCCCTATAACTATTTTTTTGTAGGTGGTTTTGTTTTGCAGGTTCTATATTATAGCAGACTATTTTGGTTTCGGAACACCATACTATTTAATAAGAAAGGAATTGTAATTCGTATCAATTCATTTTTTGGAAAATCATTACGGTTTGACGAGATCACTACCGCCGAGTTTAATGAAAAAATATTGACATTGTCCAATACTAACGGACACCAAATCAAAATTGACCTCAGTGAATTTTCAGATGCCGACAGCAGAAAATTGTTTGAAATAATGATTCACAACAGTGGGATAAAAAAATAAGTGGACACTGGTCGGTTTTACTTAGTTTTAACATTAAACTTTTTCCAACCAAAATTCATGTTAGCTGTTTTTACGAATGTCTAAACCCTTAACCAAAACATCCCACCGATTTTAGGGTGCCGGATTAGGAATATCTTCATTGATTTCATCAATGGCTTTAAGGGTTTCTTTGGAAAGTTTAACCTTATGACTTGCGATATTTTCTTTGAGTTGATCCATGGTGGTCGCTCCGATGATGTTGGAGCTAACAAAGCTGCGGTCGTTGACAAAAGCGAGTGACAAATCGGTTAGGGAAAGACCCACTTCCTCGGCCAACGCGGCATAGCGTTCGGTGGCTTCAAAGGAATTTTTTCCGCTGTATCTTGCCAAACGCTCAAACAAAGCCAAACGGCTGTTGGCAGGCATTTGTCCATTGCGGTATTTTCCAGATAGTACCCCAAAGCCTAGGGGAGAATAGGCCAAAAGCCCAATATTTTCTCTGTGGCAAATTTCGGAGCTACCGATTTCAAAAAGTCGATTGAGCAGGGAATAGGGATTTTGAACGGTAATCATTTTAGTGGCAGGAGACTTGGAGGCTTGCAAAAAGCGCATGATGCCCCAAGGGTTTTCATTGGAAAGGCCAATGTGACGGATTTTTCCCGCTTTGATATTATCGTGAAGGGCATCGAGGACGGCTTCAAAATTTTCTTCCCAAGCATCATTGGGGTCGTATCGGAAACTTCGCATCCCAAAGGTATTGGTTTTCCTTTCGGGCCAGTGCAATTGATAGAGGTCGATATAGTCGGTTTGCAGTCTTTTGAGGCTTTTGTCGATGGCCTCGTCTATGTGGGCTTTTTTATAGCTGAGGTCTTTACGGATGTGTTTGGTATAATCTCCGGGCCCTGCGACTTTGGTCGCTAAGATGATCTTATCTCTATTGGCTGTTTTTTTAAACCAAGTTCCGATGATGCGTTCGGTTTCTCCTTGGGTTTCGGCATTGGCAGGAACGGGATAGAGTTCGGCAACATCAAAAAAATTAACCCCTTGATCCAATGCGTAATCCATTTGCTCGTGCCCTTCAGCTTCTGTATTCTGATTGCCCCAAGTCATGGTGCCCAAGCAAATCTTACTGACTTTGATGTCAGTATTGGGCAAAATATTGTAATCCATTGTTTAGTCTATTGTGTTAATTATTTGGGTTATTTCGTCAAGTTGAGGACTGAGCACTACTTCAATTCTGCGATTGGCGGCTCGGCCTTCTTGAGTTGAATTGGGAGCAATGGGCAGGTATTCTCCCCGTCCAGCTGCGGTCAGATTTTGGGGAAGGATATCGGGATTTTCCATTAATTGGTTTACGATGGCGGTGGCGCGTTTGGTGGACAGATCCCAGTTGCCTTTTAGTGGTCCTTTTCCGCTATAGGGGACATTGTCGGTATGTCCTTCAATGAGGACGGCAATATCTGGGTTATCGGCCAAAACACTTGCCAAACCAGAGATGGCTCTTTGACCCTCAGCTTCAACAGTCCAACTGCCAGAACGGAACAAGAGTTTGTTTTCCATGGAGACATAGACTTTTCCGTCACGAGCTTCAACGGTGAGTCCTTTGTCCTCAAAGTTCAGTAGGGCATCAGATAATTTTTCTTTTAGGTTGCGCATGGCTTGTTGTTGACTTGCGATCAGTCCTTCCAATTCATCAACCCTCGCCATGCGGTCGGCCAATTCATTTTCTCTTTCTGCAATTTTTTCCAAAAGGATTTCGTTTTCAGCAATACGTTCTTTAAGGGCGCTTTCGCTGTTTTGTTTAAGTAAATCCAGCGAAGATTCTAGTTTTTCTATGCTTTGTTGTTTTTGGTTGAGGCTGTCCTCTGTCTCTTCCAGTGTGGTTTCTAGGCCAACAAATTTATCTGTCAAATCCTTGATTTCAGCATTTAGGTTTTCGATGCTTTTGGTTTGACGGTTATAATTGTCTTTGAGTTGTGCATAGCGGGATTCCAAATCGTTGAATACGCGGTTGGAGACACAGGAACTGAGGCTTAGTGCAAGGATGATAAAGGTGGTAATTTTTTTCATGAGATTCAATTAAAATTCAAGTTCTACCCCGACCGGGCAATGGTCAGAATGCTTGGCATCGGGGAGTAAATAGGCACGATTGATATTGTTCTTTAGGGTTTCACTAACCAGGTTGTAGTCGATGCGCCACCCCTTGTTGTTGTTTCGGGCATTGGCCCGATAACTCCACCAACTGTATTGGTGTGGTTCGGTATTAAGGTAGCGAAAGGAATCGACAAATCCACTGTTCATAAAGCCGTCGATCCATTCGCGTTCTTCGGGTAGAAAGCCAGAAACGTTTTTGTTGCGAACGGGGTCGTGGATGTCGATGGCACGGTGACAAATGTTGTAATCTCCACAGATCACCAACCGAGGGTGGTCTTTTTTGAGGGTGTCGATATAGTTTTGAAAATCGTCCATAAACTTGAACTTGTAATCCAATCGGTCGATGTTGGTACCCGAGGGGAGATAAAGGCTGATGACCGAAACTTTTTCAAAATCGGCACGAATGACCCTTCCTTCAAAGTCCATATGATCGATTCCTGTTCCTTCTTGAACGTGTAATGGTTGGGTTTTGGTCAAAATAGCAACGCCACTGTATCCTTTTTTTTGGGCGGAATGCCAGTGGTGGTGGTAACCTAAGTTCTCGAATATTCCCGTATCGACTTGTTCGGCCATGGCTTTGGTTTCCTGAAGACAGAGTACATCGGGTTGGGCGGCTTTGAGCCAGTCGGCAAAACCTTTGTTGAGTGCGGCGCGGATGCCGTTGACGTTATAGGATAGTATTTTCAATACTTATTTTTTACAAAAGTAAAAAAACCAATGTGGTATGAAAACTCAAAACAGGGGTTGAGCCCAGAAGATTTTAAAGCTTTTTCAACAATTCACCCATGGAAAGCTTGTCTTTCAACAAATCTCCAAGGGCATCAATAGCGATGCGCTCTTGGGCCATGCTGTCCCGATCTCTGATGGTTACACTTTGGTCGTCTAGGGTTTGATGATCTATGGTGATACAATATGGGGTTCCCAACGCATCTTGTCTGCGATAGCGTCGACCTACGGCATCTTTTTCGTCATAGGTGACAGAAAAATCCCACTTGAGGGTTCCAACAATTTTTTGGGCAATTTCAGGAAGTCCATCTTTTTTGACCAGAGGAAAGACCGCGAGTTGGGTGGGTGCCAAAACAGGAGGGAGTTTTAATACCGTTCGGGTGGAACCGTCTTCAAGGGTTTCCTCTTGTAGTGCTTTGGAAAAGACAGCCAAAAACATTCGATCCAAACCGATGGAAGTTTCTACCACATAGGGGACGTAGTTTTCGTTTCTTTCGGGATCGAAATACTGTAGTTTTTTTCCGGCAAATTTTTCGTGGTTGGCCAAATCAAAATCGGTACGGGAGTGGATGCCTTCCAGTTCTTTGAATCCAAAGGGGAAGTTAAATTCGATATCGGTGGCGGCATCGGCATAGTGAGCGAGTTTTTCGTGGTCGTGGAAGCGGTAGTTGTCGTTGCCGAGACCCAGAGTTTGGTGCCATTTGAGTCTTTTTTCTTTCCAGTGCTCGTACCATTCTTTTTGGGTCCCAGGAGGGATAAAGAATTGCATTTCCATCTGTTCGAACTCCCGCATGCGGAAGATGAATTGACGGGCTACGATTTCGTTTCTAAAGGCTTTTCCAGTTTGTGCTATACCAAAGGGAAGTTTCATCCGTCCCGATTTTTGGACATTGAGAAAGTTGACAAAAATTCCTTGAGCGGTTTCGGGTCGCAAATAGAGATCCATGGCGGTATCGGCCGATGCTCCAAGTTTGGTACCAAACATGAGGTTGAATTGCTTGACGTCAGTCCAGTTGCGGGAACCCGATTCGGGACAGGCGATTTCCAGTTCTTCGATCAGGGCTTTGACATCGGCCAAGTCTTCCTTTTCCAAAGATTGTCCCATTCGTTTGAGAATGGCATCGGCTTTTGCTCGATAGCCCACCACACGTGGGTTGGTAGATAAGAATTGTTCTTTGTCAAAAGCATCTCCAAAACGTTTGGCGGCTTTGGCAACTTCTTTATTGATTTTGTTTTCAATTTTGGCAACATGATCTTCGATGAGCACGTCGGCACGGTATCTCTTTTTGGAATCTTTGTTGTCGATCAGTGGATCGTTGAAAGCATCGACGTGTCCCGAAGCTTTCCAAGTGGTGGGATGCATAAAAATGGCCGCATCGATTCCTACAATGTTTTCATTGAGTTGCACCATGGCTTTCCACCAGTAATCACGTATGTTTTTTTTGAGGGCGACTCCGTTCTGTCCATAGTCATAAACGGCACTCAAGCCATCGTATATTTCACTGGATTGGAAAATAAAACCATACTCTTTGGCATGGGAAATTACTTTTTTAAAGATCTCAGATTGTTGCATAGTGGGGCAAAAATAAGTCTTTTTCGTATTTTTAAGAGGCCTTGAATCCATTTCGATGAAAAATTTTGTAAAGCCTACCCTGGCGGCTTTTGTTTCGCTGTTCTTTCCCAAGCTCTGTCCGGGCTGTATGAACCCGCTTTTCGAAAAAGAAAAGGTCATTTGTTTTGATTGTCAAATGTCTCTTCCTCAGACGGATCATCTTTGGGACTTCGAAAATGTTTTGTGGAAAAAAATGAATCAACTCCTAAAGGTGGAGCGTGCTGTTGCTTTATTAGAATTCCAAAAAAATAGTAAGGTTCAATCTTTATTGTATCATTTGAAATATAAAGGGCAGCAGGAGATCGGTTCATTTCTCGGAAATTGGTTGGTCCCTGAACTTAAGAAATCAAATGTTTTTGGCGGGGTGGATGCGGTTTTGCCATTGCCGCTTCATTCCAAACGATTAAAGCAAAGAGGCTACAATCAGGTGCAATTGTTTTCAGAAAGTTTGGCAAAACACCTCCAAATTCCATTGATTAATGATTTGGTGTATCGAAAAAAAGAAACCCGACAATTGGCCAAAATGGGAATGTCAGAGCGTTGGAAGGAGATAGATCAAGCTTTTGCCCTTCAACAAAATAAGTATTATCCTGCCCAGCATTGGTTGTTGGTGGACGATATAATCACCACCGGAGCGACGATTTCAAGCTGTGGAAATGCTATTTTGGAAGCTTGTGGAGGTCGTATTAGTATTGTCTCGCTTGCCAGTAGGTTGTCTTGAGAATATTGCGTTATTTTGTGTGCACAATGGATGAATATGTATAAAATTGGGAAGTACTTTTTACTTTTCACATTTGTGTTTTCCTTTACACAATGTGCCAGAAGATCTACTCCTACGGGAGGTCTAAAGGACACTCTGCCCCCTGTGATGATCAACGCTTCCCCCAAGATGAATACGGTTTTTTTTGACAAGGAAAAAATCACCATTACCTTCGATGAGTTTATTAAATTAAAAGACATTTCCAAGCAGTTGATCATTTCTCCTCCCTTGGAATTGAAACAATATAAAATCAAACCACAGGGTACGGTTTCCAAAAAAATTCAAATTGAATTGTTGGAGTCTCTTATAGAGGGAACGACCTATACTTTCAATTTTGGGGAAAGTATCATCGACAATAACGAGGGCAATCCTTTGCCTTTTTTCCGCTATGCCATGTCAACGGGTCCCATCATTGACTCCCTTGAAATCAGAGGTAAAATCACCGATGCCTATGAACGGATTACAGCGCCATATACTTCCATTCATTTGTATCCCATCGACAGTACTTTTTCCGATTCAACCATTTTCCTGAAAAAGCCTTTTTATGCGACCAGTACTTTAGATTCTGTGGTTTACAATTTTAAAAACTTGCGCCCTGATACCTATGAAATCATTGCCATCAAAGATGTGGGAGGAAATTATTTATTCGATCAAAATGTGGATAAAATAGGTTTTTTGGAAAAGCCCATTACCCTGCCAGGGGACAGCATTATCAACTTTAGGATTTTTAATGAAATCCCCAATCTATTCTGGACAAGACCCTTTTTTATCAATACCAGTCAGATTGGTTTTGGATATTTTGGGGAAGCGGATATTAATGCCATAGAGGTAAAAAGTAAAGTCCCCCAAAATTTTAGATACTTGATCAATAACAACCGTACTACAGACACTTTGAACTTTTGGTTTAGGGGAGACAAATTGGATTCCCTAAAAGTTGGCATTAAAGAAAAAGATACCACCCGAGTATTTAATATCAAGTTCAAAAATGAATTGAGGGACTCATTAGTGATTAATGCGCTAACCAAATCCTCTATGGGATTGTTGGACAGTTTTAAAATCGAATCGAATTTACCTTTGGTCAAAGTCAATTTGGACTTGATCAAGATCAAAGGATTGGATTCGATAGCAGTTCCCTTTAAAGCCTCATTGGATAAAAACTACGACAGGCTGTCTTTCTTTTACGATTGGTTACCCAATGACAATTATAAAGTCGAAATGTTGCCCAATGCTTTGATCGACTTTTGGGGAACTACTCACGATACGCTCAAGTTTGGCTTTAAGACGAGACCCATTGCGGATTACGGTAATATTATGCTTCAAATTATTAGAGATGACAAAGATCCTTTTATTTTGGAGTTGGTCAACCTCAAAGGGGAAAGCCTCAGACGGTATGATGTTTCCAATGAATTGGATTATTATGAATTCAAATACTTGTTACCCGGAAATTATTTGTTTAGATACATCAGAGACAAAAACCGAAATAAAAAATGGGATACCGGAAATTACCTCAAAAAAATTCAACCAGAGAGGGTTTATTACTCTCCAGATACCATAGAACTAAGGGCTAACTGGGACATCAATCAGCAACTTAAAATCCCTGCAGAAGTGGAAAGTTTTTCGGTTGAGGATTTCAAAGACATCAAGGTAGAAGAGGAGACCCTTCCTGCTCTTGATTCTTTGGAAATATCAAATTAATACTATCTTTGAAACAAAAAAAATGGGTGTAGGTAATATTGTACTGGCTTCTCTTTTGGTTTGTATTGTTCTCGGTATTATAGCCGTGATTCAATCAAGACTCTAAAGTGGATTAACCACTTTTTCAAAACCCTGTATGCCTTGTACAGTGGTGTATTTCATGGTGAATTTTTTGTCGGGATTGATGATTTTATAGCAAGACTGAACTGCTAATGTGGCTTCGTGGAATCCACACAGTATGAGTTTTAGTTTGCCTGGATAGGTATTGACATCTCCTACTGCAAAAACCCCAGGAGTATTGGTCTGGTAGTCCAAGGTGTGGTCGACTTTAATGGCGTTTTTTTCGATTTCCAATCCCCAGTTGCCAATGGGGCCCAGTTTGGGAGACAGTCCAAACAAAGGCAGCCAATAATCTACCGCTATGGTCTTGGGTGATTTTTCCTTTTGATGCAATTCGATGGTTTCTAATATCTCATCACCATTTACGTCTTTGATTTCGGCATGGGTATACAATTCAATTTTTCCTTTTTCTTGGAGTTTATAGACCTGCTCAACGGAGTCTTTGTGCGCTCTAAACATATCAGATCGGTGCACAAGTCCTACTGGCAAATGGCTTTGTTCGGCAAAATAAATAGCCCAATCCAATGCAGAATCTCCCCCTCCTGAAATAAACAAACGTTTATCCAAAAAAGCTTCAGGTTCTCTGACCATGTATTCGATCCCTCTTTTCTCAAATTTTTCAAGATTTTCAATCAGGGGTTTTCTCGGTTCAAAACTACCCAAACCTCCAGCAATAATCACAGCTGGGGCTTGGTGTTGGGTGCCTTCGATAGTAGTAACAATAAAACTACCGTCTTCTTGTTTTTCTATACTTTCGGCCCTTTCTCCTAAAGTGAATCCGGGTTGAAAAGGGTCGGCTTGTTTTTCTAAATTATCGATAAGATCACCTGCCAGTACACTGGGAAAACCTGGAATGTCGTAGATGGGTTTTTTCGGATAAATTTCTTTGAGTTGCCCTCCAACTTGTGGAATGGCATCGATCACATGACAATGAAGTTTCATCAGTCCTGCTTCAAAAATTGTAAATAGCCCTACTGGCCCCGCTCCAATTATGATGATGTCCGTTTTGATCATTTTCTATTTGATTAGTGATTCTGTTATTTTGTTCATCTCTTTGACCTTGAATTCAAAGTCCTTTTTTAAAGTCTTTCTGTATTTCCTTAAAGTTTCCAACAAGGGGTCTATTTCTTCGGGAAGTATGGCTTCAAGCCATTGTCTCAATCTTTTTGCCAGGGTTGGGGATTTTCCATTGGTGGAAATGCCAATTTTTAAATTGCCCTTGGTGACAATCCCTCCCATGTAGAAGTCACATTGGTCAGGGGTATCGGCCACATTGACCAAGATGTTTTGTCTTTTGCAATCTCTGTTTACTTGTAGGTTGATTTCTGGCTTATCGGTGGTGGCAATGACGATGTTTTTATTTTTAAGGTGCCTCCTGCGGTATTTTTTTAGTATGACCTTGACGGGCTTATCTTGGATAAATTCCAGGGTTTCATTTCTTACAAAAGGGGCTACCATAGTGACTTGCGCCTCGGGACTGGATTTGTACAAAAACTCCAGTTTTTCTAAGGCAACATAACCCCCACCTACAATGAGGAATTGCAACTGGTGTGCTTTGATAAAAATAGGGTATAGGGTGTTCATAGTGTGATGGCTTCTCTTTGAACCAGATTTTTATAATGGCTAATGGGATCATTGGCTGCCAGTCCAAAAATGAGTATGGCAGGGTTTTCAATATGGTGTTGATCCACTTGTTCGACGATGGTGTCCAAGTCCGCCACCAATGATCTCTCTGCTTTGGTGGTTCCGTTTTGGATTACCGCCACAGGGTGATTGCCTTGTTTGTATTGCTTAAAGGTGTTCACAATGTCGGGGAGAAAACGCATGCCCATCAATACTATGACAGTTGCTGTAGATTGAGCTGCCAATGCGATGTCATCGGACATTTTTCCAGAACGTATGTGTCCTGTCACTACCCAAAAACTTTCATGTTCGGCTCTTTTGGTCAAGGGGATTTGGTGTTGTGCCGCAATGCCAGAATAGGAGGCAATTCCTGCAACCACCGCTGTGGGAATCCCGGCTTCTTTAGCGGCTTCCAGTTCTTCACAAGCCCTTCCAAAAACCAGCGGGTCTCCTCCTTTTAGGCGGATGACATCCAGTCCCCTAGAGGCGTATAGTACAATTAGGGCATTGATTTCTGCCTGACTCTTTTTGACGAAGCCCCTTCTTTTTCCAACAAAGATTTTGTCTGCATGTGGATTGTGTTCCAAAAGTACTGGATTGATCAATGCATCGTAAAGGATCACATGAGCTTTTTGAATGGCTTTAAGTCCTTTGATGGTCAACAGATCCGGATCTCCGGGACCTGCTCCTACTAGGGTTACTGTTCCTTTATTTAAGCTTGGCATGACAATGGTTTTCAATCCACAACAACAAGGGTTGTGTCTGTTCTACATAAATTTTGGCAAAAGAGGCCTTGGGCTTGTTGAGGTGTATTTTTAAGACGTCTTCTTTAAAACTCAAACCCTTTTCCTTTGCGTATTCTGGATACTCTGGATCAAAAGCATCAATGATGGAGGCATGGCTGTTGATTTTGGCATTGCCTTGGGTCAAAATAGCCTTGGCGGCCCTGACCCTTGCATTATAGGCATGATAAACCGCATCTGAAAAACGATTTTCAACAAGGGCTTCTTGCGCCCATTGGAAGGCTTCTTTGGCATCAAACAATAGGGTTTGCACCAGATCAATGGTCACTCCAGCACATTCGCCGATACCAATGGCTTTCTCGTATTTTTCTTTTACCCCCCAATCGACAAAATCATCTGCAGTAAGATCGCTTACCTCACTGTAATGTTTTAGATTTTGGTAGTAGTAGTCTTTGGTTTTACGGTCGTAGTAGGCAAAAAAGTCTTCCTCACTTTGTCGCTGCTTTTCAAAATCATCTAGAATCCATCGCAGTACTGCAGGAGTCCTTTTGGAAGGCACCTTTAGGACTTTGTCTGCAAATCTTCCGCTACCGTTCCCCAATACTCCCCCTCCGAGGAGGATTTGGGTGGCAGGAGCGACTTTGCCATTGGATTTTACGGTCATCCCTTGGAAGCCAATGTGTGCCAAGGTGTGCTGGCCGCAGGCATTCATACAACCACTGATTTTGATATCGATTTGGTGTTTTTGAATTAAGTCGGGATATTCTTTTTCAACGACTTCTTGGAGTACTTTGGCCAAGCCCATACTGCTGGCAATCCCCAGATTACAGGTGTCGGTTCCAGGACAGGCAACGATATCATTGAGGCGTTGAAAGCCTGCCCGATCCAGTTGGAGTTCTTGGAGTGCCAAATAAAGGGCGGGAAGGTGATCTTCTTTTACATCTCTTAGTAGTACACTTTGGCCATAAGAAAAACGGTTGTCGTCTCTTGTGAATTGTAAAATTATTTTGGCCAGTTTTCGGGCTTTTTTGGAATCAATGTCGCCCACGGTAATCGGCACACCCACTGCAAAAAACCCTTTTTGTTTTTGTGCATAGAGGTTGGTTTTTTTCCAAGCTTCAAAGTTAGCATCATCAATGGTCAAAGTCTCTTTACTCTTGTATAGGGGTTCTTTGAGGACTCTTTCGGTGGCTTCAATGGGAATGGTGGGTTGCGCCAATCCTTTTTCCTCAGAGTTTACCAGTTTGAGAAAAGCCTCCAAACCGATTTCTTTGATCAAGAATTTAAGCCGTGCTTTATTGCGTCGGTTGCGTTCACCATGGCGGTCAAAAACCCTGATGACGGCTTCGCTGAAGGGAATGACACGTTCGACTTCCAAAAAGTCAAAAACTTCATGGGCTCCTATGGGTTGTGATCCTATACCACCGCCCAAAAGTACCCTAAAGCCTCTTTTCCCATCTTTTATTCTAGGAATAAATCCTAGGTCATGGATAAAGGTGAGAGCCTGGTCGTCGGAAGAACTGGAAAAAGCAACTTTAAACTTTCGTCCCATGTCTTGACAAACAGGGTTTCGGAGAAAATATTCAAAGAAGGCTTGGGCATAAGGGGTAAGGTCAAAATCCTCATTGGGATCTACTCCAGCATAGATTGATGCGGTGACGTTCCTAACGGTGTTTCCACAAGCTTCCCTAAGGGTGATTTTATCTTTTTCTAGGGTAGCCCAAAGTTCGGGGGTACGGTCTAGTGGGACATAGTGCAATTGTATGTCCTGTCGGGTGGTGATGTGGAGGTTTCCCGAGGCAAATTCATCTGAAACTTCGGCCATCCTAAGAAGCTGTTGTGCGGTAAATTTCCCCAACGGAATTTTGATGCGAATCATCTGAACGCCCTGTTGACGTTGTCCATAAACTCCTCTGGCCAATCGCAGACTTCTGAATTTTTCTTCGTCTATTTTCTGATGTTGGAAAGCGTGAATTTTTTGTTCTAAATCCAGTATGTCTTTTTCTACAATCGGGTTTTCGATTTCTGTTCTAAAACTTTTCATTTTTATAGTATAAAGCCTACTCCGGCGGTATTGTTGGTTTGTGTATCGATGAGGATGAATGCACCCAAACTTTTGTTAAAACTATAGGGGGAAAAAAGGAATGGTTGGGCCAATTGGAGGTCAACTGTTCCGATATCATTCATGGTCAAACGATCGGTGGGAACGGATTTCCACGCTTCCCAATCCATTTTGGATTCGATCTTGTTGATCTTGACCAAACTTTTGTAAACCCCTTGTTGTAACCAATATTTACTGTTGGAATTGAGTTCGTTGGATTGCATCCAACAGATTTTAGCATTTATTTTTTTGTCAATTTTCAGTTGGTGGTTGGTTTTGACAATGGTATTCCCTCGGGAGGCGTCTATTTCATCTTCGAGTAAAAGGGTTGCGTTTTCTCCAGCGACCACCTTACTTTTAGCAGATCCGTATTTTTCAATGGATTTTACAGTGCTTTTTTGACCCGAAGGAAAAATTTCAATTTCATCTCCTTGACTAAAAACACCACTTTTTACTTTTCCAGAAAAGCCTCTATAGTCATGGAAATCAGCTGTTTTGGGTCGGATAACGTGCTGTACTTGTAGCAATCCATCCAAGTGGTTGTCTTCGGTTGGCGTTAAGGTTTCAATCAATGATAAAAGATCATCGCCCTCATACCAGGGCATGTTGTCGCTTTTGTGAATGACATTGTCACCTTTTAGCGCTGAAACAGGGATAAAGTTTAATTTGGGTTCCCAATCGTATTGATTTACCAAGGCTTTAATGGCTTTAACAACGCTGTTGAATTGCACAGGGTCGTAGTCGATCAAATCCATTTTATTAATGGTAAAGATCAGGTGTTTGATGCCGAGTAATTGGGTGATATAGAGGTGCCTTTTGGTTTGTTCCATGACTCCTTTACGAGCATCTAATAGTATGATGGCGACTTCGACATTGGAGGCGCCAGTGACCATATTTCGGGTGTATTCGACATGACCGGGTGCATCGGCAATGATGAATCTTCTTTTGGGAGTGCTGAAATAGAGGTGGGATACATCTATGGTGATGCCCTGTTCGCGTTCAGTCAGTAAGCCGTCTGTAGCCAAAGAGAAATCGATATAATCATAACCTAAGGATTTACTTTTGGCTTCGATAGTTTCTACTTGGTCTGTTTTTAGCGACTGTGTTTCGTAGAGGAGTCTCCCGATAAGGGTGCTTTTCCCATCATCCACACTTCCTGCAGTTGTTATTCTTAAAATTTCCATTGGGTTAGTTTTTAGAAGTAACCTACTTTTTTTCTTTCTTCCATAGCGGCTTCGGATCGTTTGTCGTCCATTCTTGCACCGCGTTCAGAAATCGAAGAGCCTTTAATTTCTTCGATGACGGTATCGAGATCGAGGGCTTTGGAAGGAACGGCAGCGGTACAACTCATATCGCCTACGGTTCTGAATCGAACATAT
>DGPN01000004.1:0-4937 GCA_002390455.1 Flavobacteriaceae bacterium UBA4439
TACGGAAGTTTAATGGGTATCTTCTTCATTTTCTTACCCCCAGAGCCATATGTATAGATAACGTAAGGAGAGAACTCCTCAGATGGCTTATAGCTCTTATATAGCGAGATGAAAAAATTATGGGATTTAGTCCTTTCCATACCTCTTCTTTTTTTACTTACACATATTAAATATACAGAAGTCTTACAGAAGTACAAAGCGAAAAGAGGGTTTAAGTGACTATAAATCCAAAACCCCATTAAATACTCGCTTTATTTGATGTTTATTAATTATATTTGGCAAATAATTAATCTAAAAAGGAGGGTAAAATAGTAGATATTTTCTTTGGTAAGGAAGAGGTCTCGGGTTCAAATCCCGACATTGGCTCTTTACAGTAAAGGAGTTGCGATTTCCATCGGACTCCTTTTTTTGCCGAAGTTTTCCCAAAAAACAATTCCATTTATTTTAAAAAAAACCTATACGCAGGTCTTTTTAAAACTGGATTTTTTTATTCAGTAATGTTTTTTCTTATTGTACTTACTCTTAACAGATTTGAATAAGGAATAACCCATTACAACGTAGTGATAATTTTTAACGGCAAAGCGGAGTAGTCTATACATATCTTATGCTAATTGGTCAGCATTTTTTATTTTACCGAAGATTTTGGTGGAGCGGTTAAATATCCCATTTCAACCAAAAATTCATCCATTTTTTTAACGGTATCTATAAAAGCTCCATTGAGATTTCTTTTGTAGTTGAAAAAACCATGACCCTCTCCTTCGTAGAGGTGTAATCTGCAAAAGTTTCCAAGGCTCTTCATTTTTGAATTGAATAAAATAACACCTTGAGGACTGACTGTTTTGTCGGCGTCACCGTGAAAAATCAATGTGCTGGGGGTTTTCTTGTTTATTTGATGATAAGGGGAAAAATCCTCTGGGTTAACCTTAAGAAGTTTAATTCTTTTTTCTCTTTCCTCAGTAATTTTGTACCCTTCAGTTGATGCGTTAATTATGCCTGGATTAAAAAGAATCATCAAATTCGGTTTGGAACTTATCTCAGTAGATTCATTTTTTTCATCATAATTTGTAATGGTTCCAGTAGCCCCAGCTAAAAAGCCTCCTGCAGACCCTCCACTCGCCACAATTTTATTAGGATCAATACCTAATGTTTTTGAATTATTTCTGACCCATCTTATTGCTGATTTAGCATCCTTCAAGCAATGAATAGGAGTAACATTATGCCTGCTTGATACTCTATAATCTGCAACTATTGAAACCATTCCTCTGGCGCTTAAGTACTCGCAATGTTTAACAAATTGCTCAGGTGTACCCTTTCTAAACCCACCCCCAAAGAAAAAAACTATTGCTGGTTTTGCTGAGTTAAGGTCATGATTTGGAGGGTTAAAGACCCATAAATTAAGACTCGTTCCCTTTATTTGTTTGTAAGTATAGATTTGATCACTCTTTATTTCCGGTGGCCAATTCTCTGTTTTTGATTGCCCAAAAGAAACAAGTGGAATAGTGATTAAAAGAAGCATTAGCTTTTTCATAGAATTGATTTTACTAACAATATACCAATTTATTTGAATACCCCTAAGTCTTAAAAATCAGAAAAACCCGCAAGTGATTTACAATCACGAAGGGTTGGGTCTGGGGTGGGGGGGGGTAGAGGTTTTGGGAATTAACGTTTGAGAATTGTCAGTTGTCAAAGTGATACAGATCTTTGGTTTTATCCTTTAGAGATGTTTTCTTTCTTTAATGTAGGGTCTGTTCTCTCCTCTTTGTCATAGTAATTCAAACTCTCATTGGTCATGCTGTTTAAAGTTTTTTTTAATATTATAAACCTTACTAAAGAGGATTTGAAAAAAAAATATTAACTTTAAAAATCCCGTGTGGACTGGGATTAAAAATAGAGTCGCGGGTGGAGAGAACGCATCCGGAAAAATCGTTACATAAGTTTAACGCGAGAATAAATCAATCAGCGGGGAATTTATGTCATTTGTTTTAAGACTTCATTCCTCATCAATTGGTTTATGACCGTATTATTTATTGATGATTATGAAATATTTCAACAAAACTAGAACTATCGAACAAAAGACAACCGATAGAGACGTTTTATTTCAGCTCCAAAAGCAAACAGAAATGCTGAGCTTAATTTTAGAGGAAATAAAAAAGTCCAAATCCTAAAATGAGTTAACCCTCCCCAGTGGAGGGTTTTTTTATTGGAATTTCATAAGATTGGTTTAGAAATATTAAAAAATCAGCGCCATTATTTAGATTTATTTCGCAGTTATTCTTAAATTAATTTTTAACCTCTAAAACCAGTGTTTTGTATACTCATTTAAAATTATTATTACTTACTATATTTATTACTTTTTACTCTTGTGGTGAAGCTACTTTGGATGACGCTCCGGATGAAAAAAACTTTATCGATAGATACAACGAGATCGTTTGGTATAATTCCGATTACGATGATTATGTTGGTTTTTCAAATGACAGTATTTTTTTTCTAAGATCATCCTATATTTCCTATGACCAGAGTTTTAGTTGTCAGGCCTCAAAGTTGGGGGAAAATATTCTGGATCAATGGGAATGTTATGAGTCCAATGCTGGAGCTACGGAGACCTTTAAGATTGTATCTCATACACCCGATAATTTGGTTTTTGATTTGGTTCATTATGATTACAGTTGCGATGAGCCTTTTACTTCAAATTATCAGTATAGCTATTCGGTTGATGGTGAAGTTTTGTTTGAGGAAATTATCTATGAGGGATTTGAACCCAGCACCTCAAGTTACATTGAAAATCAATTTACTTTTGCCGATTTGTTGGGCATCTGTGCACAGTAGATCATGGCAGCGATTGGTTTAGGATGGATATTACAGGCTCCGGATTTACTTGTAATCAAGTCTTTTCTTCTCCCACCAGTTGTTCAGTAACGGTCCAAGGTAAAATACGATAATGGCGAGTAGGAAGCCAGCAATCATATCTACAAAATAATGATAGCGGAGGTAGAGTGTTGAGATGAATAGTGCAATGGCAAAAGGCAAGAATAAAAAAGCGTAGCGCTTTTGGTGTTTGAAGGCAAACAGAAGAATTAAAAAGATCACACCGTTGTGCAGACTTGGAAAACAATCCCGACGGGTATATTCCGATATTTCATAATTCATCAAAAAGGAAAGTCTGTCTGTGATAAAGGAACCGGACAGAGAGGTTTCAAACAAATGCGACATGGTGAATTTTGGACCCACTGCGGGAAAAATGACATAGCCTATATAGCCAATGTAAAAGGTTAGAATGACCGATACCAAAGTTTCCCGAAAAGCGGTATGATTTTTTCGGACATACAAATACATGGTAAACATAATTATGTAAATCAAAAAGGAACTATACGAGAAGTACATAAAATCCGTGAGTTCGGGTGTGATGAATGATTCCAAATATATGGCGGGTTGAAAACCCAATAGGTATTGATCCCATGCGATCAAACTGGCATCTACATCATTGGGATTGACCAAATGAACCATATCGTGCATGTTGGTATAGATGGAAATACAAAATAAAAAAGGAAGAGTTTCACGCAGAAAATCAAGTAGGGCTTTGATCCAGCGTCCTATTTTGGATTTCAACAATACTTTTAAATTCTTGAGTTTGATGATGCCCAGAAATAGAAAAAAAACCAAGCCGGTGATTAAAAATCGCTCGACATTGGACGCTCTAAAGCCTTCTTTGTCATAATAAATGACCATAAAAAAAACCATCGGTATTGATAAAATTACCGCAAGAAATTCTTCCAAGCGAAGTTTGAAAATAAACTTAAATCGAGCTGTCATTTAAAAATAACAATGGTTAATAGATTTATTTTTTAAAATGAACTAATTGTTGCGCTTAATCATCTCGATGTCAAAAGCCATATGATTCTAATTTAACGAATGCCAAAATACAAAATAAGTGTGAAACCGTAATGTGCTCCGCTACCTTATTTAAGCTGATGTTCTTGATTAATTATTCTGTTTTTTTTATGTATTCAAAATCAATAATATTTGGAGTAATTAATTGTTTTTTTAAGATTTAACCCCCTATTTTTGCTTACAATTGAATCTAGCAATCTATATATTGGTTAGAATGTCAAGGGGTGATTTAAACTTTTTTTGGATTCTGTTTTTTGAGACTTGGTGCCACTCCAAAAAAGACCTGTAAAAAAACTTTAAAAAATCCAAAAAATGTAATGAAATAAATATGTTAATTATAAAAAATTACTAAATTTGCACCCGCTTAATAACTTAGATACAACATAAATTATGGCTAAAGAAACTTTTGATCGGTCAAAACCCCATTTAAACATTGGTACGATTGGTCACGTAGATCATGGTAAAACAACCCTTACTGCCGCGATTACCAAGGTACTTGCAGATGCAGGTTTGTCCGAGGCTAGGAGCTTCGACCAAATCGATAATGCACCTGAAGAAAAAGAACGTGGTATTACCATTAATACGTCTCACGTTGAATATCAAACATCAAACCGTCATTATGCCCACGTTGACTGTCCAGGTCACGCTGACTATGTAAAGAACATGGTAACTGGTGCGGCTCAGATGGATGGTGCGATTCTAGTGGTTGCTGCAACCGACGGACCCATGCCACAAACCCGTGAGCACATACTTTTGGGGAGACAGGTAGGCGTTCCAAGAATTGTAGTATTCTTGAACAAAGCAGATATGGTTGACGATGAGGAGCTATTGGAATTGGTGGAAATGGAAGTGAGAGAATTGCTTTCTTTCTACGATTACGACGGAGATAATACACCTGTTGTACTAGGTTCTGCATTAGGAGCATTGAACGGAGAACAAAAATGGGTAGATACTGTCCTTAAGTTAATGGAGGAAGTTGATTCTTGGATTGAATTACCCAAACGTGATGTTGAAAAAGATTTCTTAATGCCTGTTGAAGATGTATTTTC
>DGPN01000004.1:4953-17222 GCA_002390455.1 Flavobacteriaceae bacterium UBA4439
TGGTCGTGGTACTGTAGCTACAGGCCGAATTGAAACTGGAGTAGCCAATACGGGTGACGAAATTGACATTATCGGTATGGGTGCTGAAAAAATGAAATCTACCATTACTGGAGTAGAAATGTTTAGAAAAATATTGGACCGAGGTGAAGCTGGTGATAACGTTGGAATTCTTTTGAGAGGAGTTGAAAAAACTGATATCAAAAGAGGAATGGTTATCTGTAAGCCTGGATCCGTTACTCCTCATGCTAAGTTCAAAGCTGAGGTATATATATTGAAAAAAGAAGAAGGAGGGCGTCACACCCCTTTTCACAACAACTATCGTCCACAGTTCTACGTTAGAACCACAGACGTTACTGGTAATATTGTATTACCTGATGGTGTGGAAATGGTAATGCCAGGAGATAACCTAACTATCACAGTTGATTTGATTCAACCCATCGCTTTGAATGTAGGTCTTAGATTTGCGATTCGCGAGGGAGGAAGAACTGTTGGAGCAGGTCAGGTTACTGAGATTTTAGACTAAACAAAAAAGTTTTTAGTATGACCTTAAGGTGTCCGCCTCTGGCGGACGCCTTTTGTGTCAAATAAAAACGGGTTTAGCTCAGTTGGTAGAGCACTGGTCTCCAAAACCAGGTGTCGGGAGTTCGANNTTCGAGCCTCTCAACCCGTGCAAAAATAAACAATAGTATGTCAGCAGTTATCGACTACATAAAGGATTCGTTTGAAGAACTGAGAAACAATGTGTCTTGGACGCCCCGTGCTGAACTTCAACGATTGGTCGTTATTGTTTTGGTGTTTTCGGTTATTTTCTCACTCGCCATTTGGGGAGCAGATACAGTTCTCTCTGAAGTAGTAGGATTCTATTTTCAATTGATTAACGGATAGATATGGCAGAAGTCATCACAAAAAATTGGTATGTAATCAGAGCGGTGAGTGGTCAAGAAGCTAAGATCAAAGACT
Source organism: Flavobacteriaceae bacterium UBA4439 (assembly GCA_002390455.1). Lineage (GTDB taxonomy): Bacteria > Bacteroidota > Bacteroidia > Flavobacteriales > Flavobacteriaceae > UBA8316. Next base: position 5,914 of record DGPN01000004.1, read on the forward strand.
ATATCATGAGTGAAATCACTCGTTTGGGATATGCCGATAAGGTTGAGGATATTTTGGTTCCCATGGAAAAAGTAGTCCAAATCCGTAACGGAAAAAAGATCAACAAAGAAAAAGTTTACTTTCCTGGTTACATAATGATTAAAGCCAATTTGACGGGAGAAATACCCCATATTATAAAATCTGTAACCAATGTCATTGGATTCTTAGGGGAGACCAAAGGAGGAGATCCAGTTCCGCTTAGAATTGCCGAGGTCAACAGGATGTTGGGTAAAGTAGACGAATTGACCATGACCACAGAGCACATTGCTATTCCTTTTTCAAGAGGAGAAAATGTCAAGGTGATTGATGGACCTTTTAATGGATTCAATGGAACCATTGAAAAGGTGAATGAGGAAAAAAGAAAACTAGAGGTAATGGTGAAGATTTTTGGTCGAAAGACTCCTCTGGAATTGAGTTATATGCAAGTAGAAAAATTATAAATGTTACTGATACGAGAAGTTTTAGCTTCCACTTAAAACTTCTACAACGTTAATTATTAAATAATGGCAAAAGAAATATTTAAAGTTCTTAAACTTCAAGTTCGGGGAGGTGCAGCGAATCCATCGCCACCGGTTGGACCCGCGCTAGGTGCCGCAGGAGTTAATATCATGGAGTTTTGTAAGCAATTCAATGCACGAACCCAAGATAAGCCCGGAAAAGTATTACCGGTTGCGATTTCTGTATACAAAGACAAATCGTTTGAATTTGTAATTAAGACACCTCCAGCGGCCGTTCAATTGATGGAAGCAGCTAAAGCTAAAAAGGGTTCCGGCGAACCCAACAGAACCAAAGTAGCCTCGGTTACTTGGGATCAAGTCAGAACTATTGCTGAGGATAAAATGCAAGATTTAAATGCATTTACCATTGAATCAGCTATGAAGATGGTGGCCGGTACTGCCCGTTCGATGGGATTCACTGTTAAAGGAGAATTCCCTTCTAACTCATAAAAAATTAGTTATGGCAAGATTATCAAAAAAACAAAAAGAAGCCAGAGCCAAAGTGGACAGTAATTCCTTGTACTCCTTAGCAGATGCTTCTTCTTTGGTCAAAGATGTGACCACCACAAAATTCGATGCGTCAGTAGATATGGCCATTCGTTTGGGAGTAGATCCCAAAAAGGCCAATCAAATGGTCAGAGGTGTGGTTACACTTCCACATGGGACGGGTAAAACCCTCAGGGTTTTGGCCTTAGTTACTCCCGACAAAGAAGCAGAAGCAAAAGAGGCAGGTGCGGACTATATTGGCTTGGATGAGTACCTTCAAAAAATCAAAGATGGCTGGACAGACGTCGATGTAATTGTTACCATGCCCAGTGTGATGGGTAAGTTGGGCCCCTTGGGACGGGTTTTAGGACCCAGAGGTTTAATGCCCAATCCCAAAACTGGTACGGTAACCATGGACATCAAAAAAGCAGTCTCTGATGTTAAAGGAGGAAAAATTGATTTTAAAGTGGATAAAAATGGAATCATTCACGCTTCTGTTGGTAAAGTCTCCTTCGAATCCAAAAAGATCGAAGAGAATGCCAATGAGTTGCTGATGACGATTCACAAGTTGAAACCCACTACCATCAAAGGAACTTATATCAAAAGCGTTTCCATGTCCAGTACGATGAGTCCTGGAATTGGTATTGAAACCAAAATGGCTTAGCCTTAAAATTTAAGGAATGACAAAAGAGCAAAAAGCACAAGAAATCCAAGATTTAACCGAAAGGTTATCCTCGGTAAAGAATCTTTATTTAACGGATATCGCCGGTCTCAATGCAGTCCAAACGACAGCATTGCGCAGGGCATGTTTTAAGGCAAATATCAAATTGTCTGTTGTTAAGAATACCTTGTTGGCGAAAGCCATGGAGGCTTCTGACAAAGACTTTGGAAGCTTGCAAGAAGTATTGAAAGGCAATACCTCTTTGATGTTTTCGGAGGTGGGTAATACCCCAGCCAAGTTGATCAAAACTTTCCGAAAAAAATCCGAAAAACCACTATTGAAAGGGGCCTACATAGATGAGGCCATTTACATTGGCGACAACCAAATTGACGTATTGGAATCCATTAAGTCAAAAGAGGAGTTGATAGGAGATGTGATTACAATACTTCAATCTCCCGCCAAAAATGTTATTTCAGCACTTCAATCGGGTGGATCGAATATTTCAGGAATCCTAAAAACATTGTCCGAACGGTAAACGTTCAAACGAATAAACATTCAAAAATTACAATTATTTAAAACAAGAAAATACAAATAGAAAAAATGGCAGATTTAAAAGAATTCGCAGAACAACTGGTTAATTTGACGGTAAAAGAAGTCAATGAATTGGCCGATATTTTAAAAAATGAGTACGGGATCGAACCTGCTGCTGCAGCCGTAGCTGTTGCTGGTGGTGCCGCTGGTGGTGGAGGAGAAGCCGCTGCAGAGGAAAAATCAGAATTCGATGTAGTACTAACCGCTGCTGGTGGTTCAAAACTTGCAGTTGTTAAATTGGTAAAAGAATTGACTGGTCTTGGTTTGAAAGAAGCCAAAGAATTGGTTGATAATGTACCAAGCAATGTTAAGGAAGCAGTTTCTAAAGACGAAGCTGAAGGACTTAAAAAGTCGCTTGAAGAAGCAGGAGCTGAGGTCGAACTGAAATAGTTCTTTCCTCACACCAAACAAGGTTTAGGCTTTTGGATGACCTCCATAGGCCTAAACCATTTTGTGTTTCATAACGCCCCTCGGGTTTTAAACCCAAATGTTGGATACTAATAAATTAATGTAGATGCCGAATACAAAATCCACTCGAGTCAATTTTGCTGGCGCAAAGCACTCACCCAATTACCCAGATTTCCTCGATATTCAAATCAAATCTTTCCAAGATTTTTTCCAGTTGGAAACCAAATCTGACGAAAGAATCGAAGAAGGTCTTTTCAACACTTTCAAAGAAAACTTTCCGATTACGGATACTCGAAATCAGTTTGTGCTTGAATTTATCGACTATTTCGTTGATCCACCTCGTTATTCTATTCAAGAATGTATCGAAAGAGGTTTGACTTATTCCGTCCCTCTCAAAGCAAGATTAAAACTGTTTTGTACAGATCCAGAACACGAGGATTTCGAAACTATCGTCCAAGATGTATTTTTGGGGACAATTCCCTATATGACCCCAAGTGGAACATTCGTAATCAACGGGGCAGAGCGTATTGTAGTTTCTCAATTGCACCGTTCTCCTGGTGTCTTTTTTGGACAATCTTTCCATGCCAATGGAACCAAACTCTACTCGGCAAGAGTTATTCCTTTCAAAGGTTCATGGATTGAATTTGCTACTGACATCAACAGTGTCATGTATGCTTATATTGACAGAAAGAAAAAATTACCCGTAACTACCCTTTTTAGAGCCATTGGTTACGAAAGTGATAAAGATATTTTAGAAATATTCGATTTGGCAGAAGAGATCAAAGTCTCTAAAACTGGATTGAAGAAAGTCCTAAACCGCAAGCTCGCTGCTCGTGTTTTAAAAACATGGCACGAGGATTTTGTGGATGAGGACACAGGAGAGGTGATTTCCATCGAACGAAATGAAATCATCATCGACCGTGATACTCTGTTGGAAAAAGAGCATATCGAAATGATCCTTGAAGCAGACGTAAAAACCATACTCTTGCACAAGGAAGATGCCCATATGGCCGATTATGCTATCATTCACAATACACTGCAAAAAGATCCTACCAACTCAGAAAAAGAAGCGGTAGAACACATCTATCGTCAGTTGAGGAATGCTGAACCACCAGATGAGGATACCGCCCGTGGTATCATCGACAAACTCTTCTTTTCGGATCAGCGTTACAATCTAGGCGAAGTAGGGCGTTACCGAATGAACAAAAAACTCAACCTCGAAGTTGAGATGGACAAGCAGGTTTTGACCAAAGTTGATATCATTACTATTGTCAAGTACTTGATTGAGTTGATCAATTCCAAAGCAGAAATCGATGATATCGATCACCTTTCCAACAGAAGGGTAAGAACTGTTGGAGAACAACTTTCATCTCAGTTTGGCGTTGGATTGGCCAGAATGGCTCGTACGATTCGTGAGCGAATGAATGTTAGAGACAATGAGGTATTTACACCTATTGACTTGATTAATGCCAAAACACTTTCCTCGGTCATCAATACCTTTTTCGGAACGAATCAGTTGTCCCAGTTTATGGATCAAACCAATCCATTGGCTGAGATCACTCACAAAAGAAGATTATCAGCACTGGGTCCCGGTGGTCTCTCCAGAGAGCGAGCAGGATTTGAGGTGCGTGATGTTCACTATACTCACTACGGGAGACTTTGTCCCATTGAAACGCCCGAAGGTCCAAACATTGGATTGATTTCTTCTCTAGGAGTTTATGCCAAAGTAAACAACTTAGGATTCATCGAAACTCCTTATCGCAAAGTAAATGATGGGAAGATCGACTTGGAGAACACCATCTACCTCAGTGCAGAGGAAGAAGAAAATCAATTGATTGCCCAAGCGAATATTCCTTTTGATAAGGCTGGAAAAATCACTTCTGAAAAGGTAATTGCTCGTGATCAAGCGGATTTCCCAGTGGTAACCCCCGACGAAATCAACTATACGGATGTAGCCCCTAACCAAATTGCTTCTATTTCGGCTTCTTTGATTCCTTTCTTGGAACACGATGATGCCAACAGGGCTTTGATGGGATCTAATATGATGCGTCAGGCAGTTCCCCTTTTACGTCCAGAATCTCCCATTGTTGGAACTGGATTGGAAAGACAAGTTGCTTCTGACTCTAGGGTATTGATTAATGCAGAAGGAGACGGAGTGGTAGAGTATGTTGATGCCAACAAGGTAACCATCAAATACGATATGACAGAGGATAGGAAATTGGTAACCTTTGATGGTGATACCAAGACTTATAATCTGATCAAATTTAGAAAAACCAATCAAGGAACTTGTATCAACCTAAAACCCATTGTGAAAAAAGGGGATCGGGTTGCCAAAGGTCAGGTACTGTCTGAAGGTTATGCCACTCAAAGTGGAGAGTTGGCCTTGGGAAGAAATATGAAAGTGGCCTTTATGCCATGGAAAGGATACAACTTTGAGGATGCCATCGTAATCTCTGAGCGTGTTGTTCGACAAGACATTTTTACTTCCATTCATATAGACGAATATTCAATCGATGTACGAGACACTAAACTCGGAACAGAAGAATTGACCGATGATATTCCAAATATCAGCGAGGAAGCTACCAAAGATTTGGACGAAAACGGAATGATCCGTATCGGTGCAGAGGTGAATCCTGGAGATATTTTGATTGGAAAAATCACTCCCAAAGGGGAGTCCGATCCCTCTCCTGAAGAAAAGCTTTTACGCGCTATTTTCGGAGACAAGGCTGGAGATGTAAAAGATGCTTCACTCAAAGCACCACCATCCCTTAGAGGTGTAGTTATCGACAAGAAATTGTTTACCCGCTCGGTTAAGGACAAGAGAAAAAGAAATCAAGACAAGCAAGAACTTGAAGTCTTAGAAGAAAAGTTCGAAGTCAAATTTGAGGAGTTGAAAGGCATATTGATTGAAAAGCTCTTTAATATTGTCAACGGTAAGACTTGCCAAGGGGTACAAAATGATCTTGGGGAAGAAATTCTACCCAAAGGAAAAAAATATACTCTTAAAATGTTAACTGCGGTTGAAGATTATACTCACTTGACCAAAGGGACTTGGACCACTACCGATGCAACCAACAAACTGATTGCCGATTTGATTCACAATTACAAGATCAAAGAAAACGATCTTCAAGGTTCGCTAAGAAGAGAAAAATTCACCATCAGTGTTGGAGATGAATTGCCCGCTGGGGTCAAGAAATTGGCCAAGGTGTACATCGCTAAAAAGCGCAAGCTCAAGGTTGGGGATAAAATGGCAGGACGTCATGGAAACAAAGGAATCGTAGCTCGGATTGTCCGAGAGGAAGAAATGCCTTTCTTGGAAGACGGTACACCTGTAGACATCGTGTTGAACCCATTGGGGGTACCATCGCGGATGAATATCGGTCAGATATACGAAACCGTCCTCGGTTGGGCGGGATTGGATTTGGGAGAAAAATATGCCACGCCAATTTTTGACGGAGCTACCATTGACCAAATCAATGAGTTGACTGACAGTGCAGGAATCCCGCGCTATGGTCATACTTACCTCTACGACGGAGGTACAGGAGAGCGTTTTGATCAACCTGCTACCGTAGGCGTGATTTATATGCTAAAACTAGGACATATGGTTGACGACAAAATGCACTCCCGATCTATCGGACCATATTCTCTGATTACCCAGCAACCTTTGGGTGGTAAAGCCCAATTTGGAGGTCAGCGATTTGGTGAAATGGAAGTTTGGGCATTGGAAGCTTATGGAGCTTCTAGCACCTTGCAAGAAATATTAACCGTCAAGTCAGATGATGTCATTGGTCGTGCCAAAACCTATGAATCCATCGTGAAAGGGGAAACCCTTCCTGAACCGGGATTACCAGAATCTTTCAACGTATTGATGCACGAGCTGAAAGGATTAGGATTAGACATCAGATTAGAAGAATAATTAAAAATTGTGCTACCGAGTTATGCAAAGAAATAACGAAATCATTACCCAAAAGAAGTTCAGTAAAATATCAATAGGTTTGTCCTCTCCAGAGGTGATCTTGGGCAATTCTAGAGGTGAAGTTCTCAAGCCCGAAACGATCAATTACCGAACCCATAAACCCGAACGTGACGGTCTGTTTTGTGAGCGAATCTTCGGCCCAGTCAAAGACTTTGAATGTGCCTGTGGTAAGTACAAGCGTATCCGATATAAAGGAATTGTATGTGACCGTTGTGGAGTAGAAGTTACTGAGAAAAAAGTAAGACGTGACCGTGTTGGTCACATCAATTTAGTGGTTCCAGTAGCACACATCTGGTATTTTAGATCATTGCCCAACAAAATTGGATATCTTTTAGGTTTACCTTCCAAGAAATTGGATATGATCATTTACTACGAACGATATGTGGTGATCCAACCTGGTAATACTAAAAACGAAGAGGGAGAGCCTACCCAAAAGATGGACTTCCTCACCGAAGAGGAGTACCTCAACATCATGGAGCAATTGCCTCCTGAGAACCAATTTCTTGATGACAGCGATCCTGAAAAGTTCATCGCTAAAATGGGTGCAGAATGTTTGATTGAATTATTGTCAAGAATTGACCTTGAGACGCTTTCCTATGAATTGCGTCACAAAGCCAATAACGAAACCTCTAAGCAAAGAAAAACCGAAGCCCTTAAAAGACTTCAAGTTGTAGAGGCTTTTAAAGATGCCAACGAAAACAGAGAAAATTTACCCGAGTGGATGATTATGAAGGTTGTTCCTGTGATCCCACCTGAATTAAGACCTTTGGTGCCTTTGGATGGTGGACGTTTCGCCACTTCAGATTTGAATGATTTGTACCGACGTGTCATCATCAGAAACAATCGTTTGAAGCGTTTGGTTGAAATCAAAGCCCCCGAGGTTATTTTGAGAAACGAAAAGCGAATGCTTCAGGAATCTGTAGATTCTTTGTTTGATAATACCAGAAAATCCTCGGCTGTAAAAACAGATTCTAACCGCCCTCTAAAGTCACTATCTGACTCACTCAAAGGAAAGCAAGGGCGTTTTCGTCAAAACCTTTTGGGGAAAAGGGTAGATTATTCTGCACGATCTGTAATTGTCGTAGGACCCGAATTAAAACTTTTTGAATGTGGACTGCCCAAAGGCATGGCCGCTGAACTTTACAAACCTTTCATCATCAGAAAATTGATTGAAAGAGGTATTGTAAAGACCGTAAAATCTGCTAAGAAAATCATCGACCGCAAAGAGCCTGTGGTTTGGGATATACTCGAAAATGTACTCAAGGGTCATCCTGTGTTATTGAATAGGGCTCCTACTTTGCACCGATTGGGGATTCAGGCCTTCCAACCCAAGTTGATTGAAGGAAAAGCCATTCAGTTGCATCCGCTCGTATGTACGGCCTTTAACGCCGACTTTGACGGAGATCAAATGGCTGTTCACTTACCTTTAGGTCCAGAAGCCATTTTGGAAGCGCAACTTTTGATGTTGGCTTCTCACAACATTCTCAACCCTGCTAACGGTTCTCCTATTACTGTTCCTTCTCAGGATATGGTATTGGGACTTTACTATATGACTAAAGCCAGAAAATCAACCAAAGATCTTTCCGTTAAGGGAGAAGGTTTGATTTTTTATTCTGTTGAGGAAGTTCATATCGCCTACAATGAAAAGCGCGTGGATCTGAATGCAATGGTTAAAATCAGAGCCAAAGATTTTAACGAAGATGGCGAGTTGGTTTATCAAATCATCGATTCTACTGTAGGTCGTATATTGTTTAACGAGGTAGTGCCTGAAAATGCAGGATACTTTAACGAAGTATTGACCAAAAAGAACCTAAGAGAAATCATTGGTAAAATTCTAAAAGTGACCAGTGTTCCCGAAACTGCCGAGTTCTTGGATAAAATCAAGAGTATGGGATATGGATTCGCTTTCAAAGGAGGGCTGTCCTTTAGTTTGGGAGACATTATCATTCCCAAGGAAAAAGTCGAGATGATCGATGATGCCAATACTCAAGTCGATGCCATCTACGGCAACTATAATATGGGATTGATTACGAACAACGAGCGCTATAATCAAGTTATTGATGTTTGGACATCAACCAATGCCAAGTTGACTGAGTTGGCCATGAAACGCATTAGTGAAGATCAGCAAGGATTCAACTCTGTATTTATGATGTTGGATTCAGGAGCCAGGGGATCCAAAGAGCAAATTCGTCAGTTGACCGGAATGCGAGGATTGATGGCAAAACCAAAAAAGTCTAATGTTGGTGGCGGTGAGATCATTGAAAATCCCATCCTTTCTAACTTTAAAGAAGGCTTGTCCATCTTGGAATACTTTATCTCTACTCACGGAGCGCGAAAAGGATTGGCAGATACAGCCTTGAAAACTGCTGATGCGGGTTATTTGACCCGAAGATTGGTGGATGTTTCTCAGGATGTAATCGTCAATCTTGAAGATTGTGGAACCCTTAGAGGAATAGAGGTTGAACCTCTAAAGAAAAACGAAGAAATTGTTGAGTCCTTGGGAGAGCGTATCCTAGGGCGAGTTTCACTTCAGGCCGTTGTCGATCCACGATCAGATGAGGTATTGGTCGAGGCTGGAGAACAAATTACGGAAGCTGTAGTCAAGCGCATCGAGAATGCACCCATTAGTAGTGTTGAAGTTCGATCTCCATTAACTTGTGAGGCACTCAAAGGTATTTGTGCTAAGTGTTATGGTCGAAATCTCTCTACGGGTAAAATGGTTCAAAAAGGAGAAGCCGTAGGCGTTGTCGCTGCCCAATCTATTGGGGAACCTGGAACACAGTTGACCCTGAGAACCTTCCACGTAGGAGGTGTTGCTGGAAATATTTCTGAGGAAAATAGATTGGTGGCCAAGTTTGATGGACTCGCCGAAATCGAAGATCTTAAAACGGTCAAAGGTGAAGATTCAGAAGGCAATGAATCCAGTATTGTCATCTCCAGAACCACGGAGTTGAAATTGGTTGACTCCAAAACCAAAAACGTACTTAATACCCACAATATCCCTTATGGATCGTCTATATTTATCAAGAAAGGATCCAAAATCAAAAAAGGAGATGTCCTATGCCAGTGGGATCCCTTCAATGGTGTGATAGTTTCAGAATTCTCTGGAAAAATCAGTTTTGAAAACATTGATCAAGGGATTACTTATCAAGTTGAAATTGATGAGCAAACTGGATTCCAAGAGAAGGTGATTTCTGAATCTCGAAACAAGAAATTGATTCCAACACTCCACATCAAAGATGCCAAAGGCAATACCCTTCGTTCCTACAACTTACCCGTAGGTTCGCATTTGATTGTTAATGATGGAGATAAAATCAAAGAAGGTAAAATCTTGGTTAAAATCCCAAGAAAATCTGCAAAGTCTGGCGATATTACTGGAGGTCTGCCAAGAGTAACAGAATTATTTGAAGCCCGTAATCCCTCCAACCCAGCTGTGGTATCAGAGGTTGATGGAGTGGTTTCTTTTGGTAAAATCAAAAGAGGAAACCGCGAAATCATTGTGGAGTCCAAATTTGGGGATATCAAGAAATATTTGGTTAAACTATCCAATCAGATCTTGGTCCAGGAAAATGATTTTGTCAAAGCTGGAATGCCACTTTCTGATGGTTCCATTACGCCGACCGATATCCTTAAAATCAAAGGCCCATCAGCAGTACAACAGTACTTGGTGAATGAAGTGCAAGAGGTTTACCGTTTGCAAGGGGTGAAGATTAATGATAAACACTTTGAAGTAGTTGTTCGTCAGATGATGCGTAAGGTAAAAATTCAAGATCCAGGAGATTCGATCTTCTTGGAGGGACAATTGGTTTACAAGGCTGATTTCATCATTGAAAACGACGGTTTATTTGGAAAGAAAATCGTTGAGGAAGTTGGAGCATCAGAAAACCTAAAAGCGGGACAAATGATTACTGCCCGTCAATTACGTGATGAAAACTCATTGTTGATCCGTGAGGACAAAGCACCCGTAGTAGCGCGTGATGCTGCTTCGGCTACTGCTACGCCCGAACTTCAAGGAATCACTCGTGCTTCCCTACAGACCAAATCATTTATCTCTGCGGCCTCTTTCCAAGAGACTACCAAAGTATTGAATGAAGCGGCGGTTAATGGAAAAATCGACTTTCTCGAAGGACTGAAAGAAAATGTTATTGTCGGACATAAAATCCCAGCCGGTACTGGTTTGAGATCTTATGACAATGTCATCGTCGGTTCCAAAGATGAGTATACCAGCTTGTTGATTGACAAAGAAGAAGAAGAACAAGAAGTTAATTTATAGTTCATGAGCGATCCCAAAGAGCAAAAAGAACAACAGATTAATATCGAATTAGACGAGTCTACCTCCCAAGGCACCTACTCTAATTTGGCCATCATCAATCATTCACCATCGGAGTTTGTGGTTGATTTTGTAGCCATCATGCCTGGTACACCCAAGGCTAAAGTGAAGTCTAGAATTATCTTGACTCCAGAACACGCCAAAAGGTTTCAAAGTGCATTGGCCGATAATATTCGCCGTTATGAAGAGAGTCATGGGGAAATCGATTCTAAAGATCAACCTCCGATTCCATTAAACTTTGGACCAACGGGTGAAGCCTAACTTAAAAAACCGTCATAATTATTATGACGGTTTTTTTTATTCAATAATTATTGATTTGTA
>DGPN01000027.1 GCA_002390455.1 Flavobacteriaceae bacterium UBA4439
TTTGAGTGAATCAAACTCAGGAATAAGGAGTGATCGCATGGGTTCAACAATTTCATCTTTTAGGCTTCTCGAGATTAAATCGTAATCTTCATAGAACAAGGCAGCGACAAAAGCCCCTAAATTTCCCCATTGTTTAATTGCCTTTTCCATAGTCACATTTTTTTTAATGATCTCACGGGCATGCATGGTTTTTAATTCAATTTTGGGATGCAAGATTACAGCAGTTAAAGCTTTTGGGGTTGGAAGTTGAATAACATCAACGGGATTTATAGATCTGACCAAAGTAATCCCACCCATTAGAACAGGTGCAACATTATCGGCATGAGCTGAGCCACTAGCAAGTCCTTCTCCCTCCATAGCGAAAGCTATCAATTCGTGCGCTGAAAAGGGTTTACCAAGTAGTTCATTGATGCCAAAAACAGCTCCAGCAGCACTGGCGGCACTACTTCCAATTCCGCTTCCTGCCTTGATGTTTTTGTAGATTTCGATTTCAAAACCTGATGATGTGGGGTGAGCTTTAAGCAACGCTTCGGCAGCCACTCCAGCTACATTTTTTTTTACATCCAGAGGAAGGTTTTGACCTTCAATTTTAGTGATTTTAACCCCTGAGGAATTTATTTTACGAATGACCATTTCGTCACCAATCGGATCGAGACAAAATCCCAAAACATCGAATCCACAGGATACGTTGGCCACACTGGCAGGGGCAAAAATCTTAATTTGATCCATATTACTGCTTTCCAATTCTGATGATATCAGCAAAAATCCCCGAGGCAGTGACATCGGCACCTGCACCTGCACCCTTTACGATAAGGGGTTGTTCTTTGTAACGGTTGGTATAGAAAAGAATGATGTTGTCGCTTCCCTCTAAATTGTAAAAGTCGTGTCCTTCTTTGACCAATTGAATGCCGACTTTGGCTTTTCCATCTTCTAATTGGGCAACATATTTCATTTTGGCACCTTCCTTTTCGGCATTTTCTAACATTTTGTCAAAATGACCACTGTGTTTTACGAGGGATTCAAAAAATGATTTGTTGTCTTGTGTATCCAAAGATTCTTGAGGCAAGAAGGATTCATTTTCAATTTCCTTCAGTTCGATTCTCATTCCACTTTCGCGAGCCAAAATTAATATTTTTCGAGCTACATCAATACCACTGAGGTCGATCTTTGGATCCGGCTCAGTATAGCCTTGTTGTTGTGCTTCCAAAACCACATCGTGGAAAGCGACTCCTTTTTTAAAGTTGTTGAAGACAAAATTTAGACTTCCAGATAGAACGGCTTGTATTTTGATGATTTGATCTCCAGATGCAATTAGATTGTTGAGGGTATCAATGATGGGCAATCCTGCACCGACATTGGTTTCAAACAGGTATGGGCTTCCAAATTTTCTAGAAATCTTTTTGAGGTTGAGGTAGTTGTTTAATTCATCCGCAGCCGCAATTTTATTACAGGTTACGACTCCAATATTATTGTTTAAATATCGGGCGTATTCCATGGCAATTATCTCACTGGCTGTGTTGTCCACAAAAATACTATTTCGCAAGTTGAGTTTTTTGGCATGCTTAAAAAATAAATCTCTGCTGGCCTTGGTTTGGCTTTCTTCTAATTTTGATTTCCAATGGGATAAATTTAAAGCATCTTCACCCAAAATCATTTTTTTGGAATTGGATATGGCAATGACACGAATTTTTAATCTTAGATTTTCAATTAAATATTCGGTTTGTTTTTCGATTTGTTCTAAAAGCTTACTTCCTACATTTCCTACACCTGTTATAAAAAGATTCAATTCTTTAATTTGGGCTTCAAAGAAACTTTCGTGAAGGGTATTGATGGCTTTGATGACATTTTTTTTATCGATGATGATAGAAATGTTTCTTTCTGATGCTCCCTGTGCAATGGCTCTGATGTTGATGTTGTTGGCTCCAAGGCTGCTAAATAGTTTCCCACTGATTCCTTGGTGGTCTTTCATTTTTTCACCTACTACGGCGATATTGACCATGTTTTTTTCAATTTGAGCAGGAGAAACCTTATTGATGGAAATTTCAAAGGCAAATTTCTCGTCAATCACTTTTTTGGCTGCCATTGCTTCATCTTCTTTTACTCCAATACAGATAGAGTGTTCGGAGGACGCCTGGGTAATCATGATCACATTGATGTTTTCGTCAGACAAAGCTTCAAAGAATCTTTTGGAAAAACCAGTAATACCAATCATACCACTTCCTTCCAAATTGATTAAGGCCACATTATCAATATGACTTATTCCTTTGACGATTTCGCCATTTTCAATGGCAGGAGTATCGTCAATGAGTGTTCCCTTGTCTTGTGGTGCAAAAGTATTTTTGATGACAATGGGGATATTTTTCTCAATAATGGGTTGTAGGGTAGGGGGATAAATTACTTTGGCTCCAAAATGAGAGAGTTCCATGGCTTCATAATAACTCAATTTTTCGATGGGCTTTGCCTGAGCGACAATCTTGGGATGAGCGGTGTACATCCCACTGACATCTGTCCATATTTCCAACACATCTGATTCGGTAGCATTGGCAATGATGGCAGCGGAATAGTCCGACCCTCCTCTACCTAGGGTGGTGGTTTCTCCCGATGCATTGCTGGCGATAAAACCAGTAATCAGGACCACATCGGAGGTGTTTTTCTTGAAATAGTCTTGAATGAGTTTATTGGTAAGCTCTTGATCAACTATTTCTCTTCCGTTGTGGGACGAAGTTTTGATGAGCTCCCTACTGTCTTTAAAAACAGAATTGACATTATTGAAACTGAATATTTCCTGAATGATATTACTGGACAGGATTTCGCCGTAAGCAGATATTGACGAATTGTTTTTTGGGGTTGCCTCTTTGAGCAGATGAACAGCTTCGAGAAGAGATTCCAGTTCATTAAGGTGTTTTTTCAGAAAACTGATGATGGCACTTTGGTGTTGAATGGGTACGCAATTTTTGATGATTTCTAAATGACGCTTTTCAATTATTGTAAGATTGTCTTTATAGTGATCATCACCTGATTGTGCCAAGGAAAGCATTTCCATGAGCAGATCAGTGACCCCTCCCAAAGCGGATACTACCACTGCAATAGGACCTGTTTGATTTTGAATAATTTTGAGAACACTAGATAGGCTTTCTGAGTTTGCTACCGATGTTCCTCCAAATTTTAAAACTTTCATTTTGTATGTTTTTCTGTTTAACCCTTCACTTTGATGTGTTAGGGGTAATTGATTTGAGATGATTGTAATGATTTAAATCTAAATCAAAGATTTGAGGACATTTGGCCATAGCGTTATATGTGATGAACTACCCCCATAGGGGTGGTCATTGTCGAAATAGGAGTTTTGACAACAATAACTTTAGACCTGAAACAGGAAGTACTAGTGTTTATAAAATTGTTATGATCCAACATGTAGGCAAAAATATTACAAAACCATCAGCTTTAAAATTTTTTGGATACAATTTTAGTTTTGAATTGTTTGTAAAAAAAAAGCCATCCAATTCGTTGGATGGCTTTTGAAAAGAATAATCATTTATTTTTCCTTAATCTCAGTAGTCGTTTTGATATGAAGTTTTTCATCTCCTTTTTTGTGATCGAGGGTGATATGTGTACCTTCTTCAATGTTGTTGTTGACAACATTTTCGGCCAGTAAATCCTCTATGTACTTCTGAATGGCTCTATTGAGGGGTCTTGCTCCGTATTTTTTGTCAAATCCTTTCTCGCTTAAGAAGGCCTTTGAAGCTTTAGTTAGTGAAATGCCATAACCAAGATTTTCAACCCTTTTGGTGAGTTTGACCAACTCGATATCGACAATCTTTACAATATCTTCCTTTTCAAGAGTGTTGAAGATGACTATATCGTCAATTCGATTCAAAAACTCAGGTGCGAAAGTTTTCTTTAGGGCGTTTTGTATGACACTTTTTTCGATATCGCTGGCTTGAGATTTCATGTTGGAGGTTTCAAACCCTACACCGCTTCCAAAATCTTTGACTTGTCTTGCTCCAATGTTGGAGGTCATAATGATAATGGTGTTTTGGAAATTGATTTTCCTTCCCAAGCTATCGGTCAGGAATCCATCGTCCAAGACTTGCAGCATCATGTTAAATACATCTGGATGGGCTTTTTCAACTTCATCCAACAAGATTACAGAATAGGGGCGACGTCTTACTTTTTCACTCAATTGACCACCTTCCTCATAGCCTACATAGCCTGGAGGTGCTCCGATCAATCTGGAAATGGCAAATTTTTCCATGTATTCGCTCATATCAATGCGAATAAGGTTTTCTTCGGAATCAAAAATCTCTTTGGCAAGAATTTTAGCCAGTTGTGTTTTACC